>JAWXTY010000017.1:0-42109 GCA_044433115.1 Opitutales bacterium | reverse complement strand
CACAAAAAAACTCTCACATCGCTAGAGTGAGAGTTGTTTTTGTTTAGGGTTGAGAGATTGCGGTTTAGACGAGTATTTGGGATTTTTTGAGGGTCGATGTTATATTTATACGTGAGAGTCTGAGAAAATCCAAAAACGGAGTATAAAAAACCTTCGCAATGTACACAAAAAAACTCTCACATCGCTAGAGTGAGAGTTGTTTTTGTTTAGGGTTGAGAGATTGCGGTTTAGACGAGTATTTGGGATTTTTTGAGGGTCGATGTTATATTTATACGTGAGAGTCTCGAAAAATCCCAAAACGGAGTATAAACCGTGATATCTCAATCCTAATACATGCCGTCCATACCTGCTGGCATTGGAGCAGCTGGTTTTTCTTCTGGCTTGTCAGTAATCATACATTCAGTAGTCAACAATAGAGAAGCCACTGAAGCTGCATTTTGTAGGGCTTCACGAGTAACCTTAGTTGGGTCAACAACGCCAGCCTTAATTAGGTCTTCAAATTCGCCTGTAGCAACGTTATAGCCTATAGAACCTTCGCTCTTTAGAACTTCTTTAACAACCAATGCACCTTCTTCGCCTGCGTTTGTGCATAATTGGCGTAAAGGAGCTTCGATAGCTCTACGTACGATTTGAGCACCTACAGCTTCGTCGCCTTCTAATTCCATAGCGTCGATAGCGAAAGCAGTTCTTAGGAGGGCAACGCTACCGCCTGCAGAGATACCTTCTTCAACAGCAGCTCTAGTTGCGTGAAGAGCGTCTTCTACACGCATTTTCTTTTCCTTCATTTCAGGTTCAGTAGCAGCGCCTACGTTAATTACAGCAACGCCACCAGCTAATTTAGCCAAGCGTTCTTGCATTTTTTCTCTATCGTAATCAGAAGAAGACTCTTCGATTTGACGACGTAAAATTTTAACACGAGATTGAATATCAGCTTGGTTACCGCCGCCTTCAACGATTACAGTGCTATCCTTAGTAACAGTAATTCTCTTAGCAGTACCTAAGTCAGCAAGCTCAATATTTTCTAGCTTAATACCCAAGTCTTCAGTGATACATCTGCCACCTGTTAGAACTGCGATGTCTTCAATCATAGCCTTACGTCTGTCGCCAAAACCAGGAGCTTTAACAGCACATACGTTTAAGTTACCACGCAATTTATTTACAACTAGGGCAGCTAATGCTTCGCCTTCGATGTCTTCTGCGATAATGATTAAAGGCTTGCCAGTTTTTGCGATAAGTTGCAATACAGGAAGTAGGTCAGAAAGGTTAGAAATTTTCTTTTCGTTAATTAGAACGTATGCGTCTTGAAGGAAGCATTCCATAGTTTCTGGATTTGTAATGAAATATGGAGATAGGTAACCCTTATCGAATTGCATACCTTCAACTACGTCTAAGTAAGTGTCGATAGACTTTGCGTCGTCAACAGTGATAGTGCCGTCTTTACCAACTTTGTCCATAGCTTCAGCAATTATATTGCCAATTTCCATATCCCAGTTAGCAGATACTGTAGCAACTTGGCGAATTTCTTCTCTGTCTTGAACAGGCTTAGAATTCTTTGCCAATTCTTCAGTAGCAACTGTAACAGCCTTGTCTATACCTCTCTTTAAAAAGATTGGGTTAGAGCCTGCAGCAACATTACGCAAACCTTCTCTATAGATAGCTTCAGCTAAAACTGTAGCAGTAGTAGTGCCATCGCCTGCGTTATCAGAAGTCTTAGAAGCAACTTCTCTAACCATTTGAGCACCCATATTTTCGTATGCGTCTTCTAGTTCAATTTCCTTAGCAACAGTAACGCCGTCCTTAGTAACTGTAGGAGAGCCGAATTTCTTGTCGATAAGAACGTTTCTGCCCTTAGGTCCTAATGTAACTTTTACAGCTCTTGCCAAAGTTTCAACACCCTTTAGCACTTTTTTTCTTGCTGCTTCATCAAATAATATTTGTTTTGCCATTTTGTTTATTCCTTTATATTAAAAAATTAATTATGCGATTACAGCCAAGATGTCGTCTTGACGCAAAAGAGTATATTCAGTGTCGCCAGACTTAACTTGAGTGCCACCATACTTAGAGATTAAAACTTTGTCGCCTAAAGCAACTTCAAATTCTATAGCCTTTCCATCTTCTGTTTTACCAGAGCCTAAAGCAACAACGATTGCTTCTTGAGACTTTTCTTTAGCAGCGTCAGGGATAATGATGCCACCTTTAATTTGTTCTTTTTCTTCGACTTGTTTTACTAAAACACGATCGCCGAGAGGTTTTATATTTATGTTTTCCATATTGTTTCTTTCTATATTAAAATTATTGTATGAATTATTGTTTAAATTTCTATTCTTTTGCCCCAAGGGGCTTTTAAAAATAGCTAAACCAATTTTATAAGCACCCTTGTTGAAAATAAGACTACTTGTCAGCCTTGTCCTCGTCTACAACTTCGAAGTCGGCGTCTACAGGAGCGTCTTTCTTTGCGTCGGCTTCTGCTTGAGCTTGAGGGTTTTCGCCAGCTTCAGCTTGAGGATATAAGTGTTGTGCTTGCTCTTGTATCATCTTTGTTAGAGACTCCAACTTAGCCTTATACTCATCTGCAGTAGCGTCTGCCTTTGCAAGTAAATCCTTAGCTTCCTTTGTTTCAGCTTCAATCTTTTCTTTGATTTCTGCAGGAACTTTGTCGCCAGCTTCAGTTAATTGCTTTTCGATTTGGTAAACGATATTGTCTAATTGGTTCTTAGACTCAATCATTTCCTTTTGCTTATTATCTTCTTCTGCGTGAAGTTCAGCTTCTTTACGTAGTTTTTCAACTTCGTCTTTGCTCAAGCCACTAGAATTTGAAATTGTAACCTTTTGCTCTTTGCCAGTACCTTTATCCTTTGCAGATATTTCAAGGATACCATTTGCATTGATGTCGAAAGTAACTTCGATTTGAGGTAAACCACGAGGAGCTGGAGCAATGCCATCTAAACGGAAATTACCAATTAGCTTATTGTCCTTAGCTAGTGGTCTTTCACCTTGAAGAACTCTAATATCTACAGCTGTTTGATTGTCTGCGTAAGTAGAGAAAACTTGGCTCTTCTTGGCAGGGATAGTAGTGTTTCTATCTATCATAGGAGTAGATACGCCACCTGCAGTCTCTATAGATAGAGTTAGAGGAGTTACGTCTAGAAGTAATACATCTCTAACGTCGCCTTGCAATACGCCACCTTGGATTGCAGCACCACGAGCTACAACTTCATCAGGGTTTACACCTTGGTGAGGAGCTTTGCCAGCCAACTTTTCAGCAATTTCAACTACCTTAGGCATACGTGTCATACCACCAACAAGTACCAACTCATTAATGTCGCCCTTAGATAAGTCTGCGTCTTTCAAGCAAGCTTCGAAAGGAATCATAGTCCTGTTAATTAAATCTTCAGTGATTTGCTCTAACTTCGCTCTAGTTAATACTATATTCAAGTGCTTTGGACCACTTGCGTCTGCAGTGATAAATGGCAAGTTGATATCAGTTTGTTGAGCTGTAGATAGTGCAATCTTCGCCTTTTCAGCTTCTTCCTTTAAACGTTGAAGAGCCATAGGGTCAGAACGTAAGTCTATGCCATTGTCCTTTTTGAAATCTTCTACCAAGAAGTTAATGATAGCTTCGTCCCAGTTGTCGCCACCTAAGTAAGTGTCGCCATTGGTCGCTTTAACTTCAAATACGCCATCGCCAATTTCTAGCATAGATACGTCGAATGTACCACCACCTAAGTCATATACAGTAATAGTTTCGTCGTTATTCTTATCTAAGCCATAAGCTAGAGCTGCTGCAGTTGGCTCATTTACGATACGTTCTACATCTAAGCCTGCGATAGTGCCTGCGTCTTTTGTAGCTTGACGTTGAGAGTCGTTGAAGTATGCAGGTACAGTGATTACTGCCTTAGTGATTTTTTCGCCTAAGTAAGTTTCTGCGTCTGCTTTCATTTGTTGCAAGATGAATGCTGAAATTTGCTCTGGGCTAAAACGCTCTGTCTTACCAGATACTTCGCACTCAATCAATACAGCTTCATTAGAACCTTCTACCACTTTATAAGGTAAAGTTTTTGCCTCTTCTTTGATTTCGCTAAATTTTCTACCAATTAATCTCTTAGCAGAAAATATTGTGTTATGAGGGTTAGTTACAGCTTGTCTTTTTGCTGCTTGACCAACTAACCTCTCGCCTGTCTTTGTAAATGCAACTACAGAAGGTGTAGTTCTAGCACCTTCTCTGTTTGGGATTACTTGCGATTGACCGCCTTCCATAACTGCCATACAAGAATTTGTTGTTCCTAAGTCTATTCCTAAAATTTTACTCATACACTCTCTTAAGCATTTTCTATGCCTGTTTTTAGAACCAATCACAACATACTCATAATCAATAAATTAAACTTATGCCCAATTTCAGTGTCCCACTTTTTGCACAATATACTGAGACAAAATGTCCCACTGTGTGCCACGCAATGTCCCACTTTGCCCACTATGAGACAAAGTTTTGTGTCCTAATTAGAAGCAATTTTTAGAAGCCTCCCAAAAAATACACTTGCACTTTGGAAGTTGTTTTGCTTTAATCGAGTAATTATTTTTAAGAATGATAACTTTTATTTGCATATTTCTATCTGTATTTTTTGTGCTGTTTATTGTGCCTCACTACTTTATTGTAAGGCGTCAGTGGCAAGACTTGCTTAGAGAAAATGACGAATTGCGTGAGGACAAAGTACTCATAGTCAACGTTATGCGTCGATTTGCCCTAGAATTTCAAGGGGGAGTGAGCCTGCTAGAAATTTGTAAAAAGGCTATACATTTGTCAGCAACTAGCGTAAACGCACAAAGCTCTTGTATATATCTAAAACAAGCAAGTGGAACTTGGATGTCAGCTGGAACTCAAGGCTTGTTTCCCCCTCAAAAGAGAAGCTCAAAGCTAAAAGGCGACGAAAGTACTAAGGCTGAGCGTATGGAAAAAATCTACGAAGGCGAGATTTTAGACGCAAACGAAGGACTAGTTGGCGAAGTTGGCTCAGAAGGTAAATCTATATTAATTAGCGACGCAACTAAAGACCCTCGCATAATTAAGAGCGACGACCCTTCTTTAAATATCACTAGTGCAATATATATGCCTATAAGAGTAGATGGCGAAGTCATTGCTGTTATGGTAGTACTAAATCCTATGGGCGAAAATTTATTTGGCGAGATGGAAGTTAGCATACTTAAAACTCTTGCAGAGCAAGCAGGAATTGCAATTTCTAACGCAAATGCAGTCGACCAATTTGTGGAGCGTAACAAGCTTACATTCGATTTAAAGCTTGCAGGGGGCGTGCAAAAATATCTATTGCCTCAGCAAATGCCAGTACTTGAAGATTATGAGTTTGCAGTGCGTTATGTGCCTCAGCAATCTATAGGGGGCGACTTTTACGACTTTATAGAATTGCCAAAGTCAAAATTGGGTATAGTTATTGCAGACGTATCTGGCAAGGGAGTATCTGCAGCAATGGTGATGGCTATAGTTCAAACAAAACTCAAGAGTATTGCCAAGAATTACGAAACTCCAGCAGAAGCACTAAAGGCTCTAAATAGAGAGATTGCCCCAATCTTGCGTGAGGATATGTTCATAACTATGATTTATGCAATTTTAGACATAAATAAAGGCGAAATTACTATGGCAAGAGCAGGACACGAACAAGCCCTCCTTTGTGCTAAATACACGAGCGAAAGCCCATCTATGAAGATAAATTCAGCAGGAATGGCAGTGGGAATGGTAGACCCTGAAATATTTGATATGGTAATAGAAGACACTATTTTCCCTTTTGGCAAAGACTCTGTTTTGGTTATGTATACAGATGGTATAACTGAGTCCTTAAATGCAAATAAGGAAGAGTTTGGGTCTAATCGCCTAGAAAAGTCTATAAAGCGTTTCGCTCAAAAGAGTGCTATAGACATAAATACTGATATATTACTAGACGTACAAAAATTTTGTGGAGCAACATATTCTTATGCAGATGATATGACGCTTCTAATAATTAAACATAAGGTGGCTTCTAATAATTAGTTTTAAAATAGAATAAGAAAAATACACTTGCTCTTTTTTGCCTATTTTGCTTTGATTTTCTCTGTTTTTGCGTTAGATAATTCATTATCCTCCTTAAAAACATAAAAAATCAACCTCAAAATAATCTAAAAAATAGCTAAGTGCTAATTTTTAGAAACCACCATAAATAAAAGAAAGAAATAAAATGGCAGGAGTAGGAAAACTATTAAAGCAAGCACAAAAGATGCAAAAAGTTATGGAAGAAGTTCAATCGGGCTTAGAAACAGAAATTGTTGAAGTTTCTAGTGGCGGCGGAGCTGTTGTAGTTAATGTAAATGGACACGGAGCTTTGAAAAGCTTGAAGTTAGATCCTGAATTTTTAAAGGAAGACGCTGCAACTGTAGAGTCTACTATATTGTCAGCTATCAATGAGGCGGCAGTAAAGGCAAAGGCTCTAAGCGACGAAAAAATGTCTACAGTAACAGGAGGTTTTAGCCTACCTGGACTATTCTAAGGTGAGTCAGGAATTTGACAATCTAAAGAAAATTCTACGCAAGCTACCCTCTCTTGGACCCAAGGCAGCTGAGCGTATAGCCCTAAACTTGGTTTTAGAAGAGCCAAGTTTGGCTAAAGACTTGCAAGATTGCCTCGCTAAGGCTCAAGTGGCTATTGGCGAGTGCGAATTTTGTGGAGCAATGGCAAAGCGTGGAGAACTTTGCAATATCTGTGCAGACTCTTCGAGAGAGCAACACTCTATATGCGTGGTAGAAAGCGTCTTGGACTTGATGTCTATAGAAAAATCTGGAGCGTTCAAGGGCAGATATTTTGTATTAGGGGGCAAACTTTCGCCTATGAAACGTATTAGCCCTGAAAATTTAAAAATGGAAAAGCTCAAGGCTCTAGTCGACTCTGGGGAAATTAGCGAGCTAATCCTTGCTTTGTCTAATGATATAGAGGCAGAAGCGACTTGCCACTATATACAAGAGTGCATAGTAGATGGCTCTCAAGTGAATTTAACAAGAATAGGCTTTGGCTTGCCTAGTGGTAGTGCATTGCTATTTGCAGATTCTTCAACTATAAAAAGTGCCTTAGACGCAAGAAAAATTTATTAGGCAAGTGTGTTATGAAAAAAATCCTAGCGATACTTATCTTTTGTTGCCTAAGCCTAAGTGCTTTTGCTGGCGAAAAGAGCGAGCCAAAACTTCAAATAGATACTTACGACGCAACTGTTTTGGGTATAGTTGAGGGGCTTACTGAGTATTTGCCAGTGTCCTCGACTGGGCATTTAATATTGGCAAATGAGGCTTTGGGGCTAAATGATGACGAAAAGCTAAAGGCTTCTGCAGATATTTATGCAGTTGTAATACAGATAGGGGCGATTTTTGCTGTAATTTTCCTATACTGGAAAAGCCTAAAGAGCATAATTTTAGGAGTGCTTGGCAAAGACAAAGATGGGCTTTATTTAGCTAGAAATATATTTGTAGCCTTTTTGCCTGCGGCAGTCATTGGGCTAAGCCTATATAAGCTCATAGAAAGCTTCTTCTTTGGCGTTTTGCCTGTGGCAATCAGCTTGTTTGTCGGAGGCTTGCTTATGCTATTTGTAAGGGCTAAATACGAAAAAGAGGCAAAGCAAAAGGCAGATATAAGCCTTTCTAAACTTAGCATAAAGCAAAGCTTGATTGTGGGCTTTTTGCAATGCTTTGCCCTTATCCCTGGGGCAAGTAGGTCTATGATGACTATTTTAGGGGGCTATGTCATAGGGCTAAACCCTAAGGGGGCAGCTCAATTTAGCTTTTTGCTTGGGCTAATTACCCTTGGGGCAGCGAGTTCCTTTAAGATTTTAACTGACTATGAGGCTATGCTAGATGCAATTTCTTTGCAAAGTGCAATTTGGGGAATTTTAGTATCTTTCATATTTGCTCTTATATGCGTTAAATTTTTCGTATACTTCTTGTCCAAGTGGGGCTTAGCTCCTTTTGCTTGGTATAGAATAGCTCTAAGCCTTGTGCTTTTTTATATATGCCTAGCGAGATTATAGACATACACACGCATTACTTTCCAAGAGATAATTTAGAGCAAGTTCTAAGGGATTTTGGCGAGACTTATTGGCTTGATTTGCTCTTTCCACAAAAGAAAAAGAGCCTGCAAGACTTAGTTAGCAAAGAAGAATTTATTGCTCAAATGGATAGGGCAAATATAGACAAGGCTGTGATAAACGGGGCGTATTATCAAAGCGTCGAAGCCTGCGAATATTTCAACAAAACTGCTCTCGACTTCGCAAAGTCTTACCCTGATAGAATTTTGCCTATGGCAACTATATGCCCTAAATTTGTAGAAGAAAGCATAGCATTTCTAAAGCAAGCAAGGGGCTTAGGCTTTGTAGCAGTTGGCGAATTATGCGATAAAGTGCAAGGCTTTGACTTTCTAAGCGATGGCTTTTGCGAGATAGTCAAAATCTGCCAAGCTGAGGAGCTTCCTATATGTATACACCTTAGCGACGAGCTTGGAAAGGACTATAAGGGCAAGATAATTACAGATAATGAGGCACTATTTGCCCTTGCCAAAAAGTTCCCAAAACAAAAGTTCATCTTCTCACACCTTGCAGGAGGTAGAGCATTTAGAGCGAGCGATTTTGCTGAAAACATATATCTCGATTGTGCTGCCTTTCCCCTATTATATAAAGAAAGCGACTGGGCAAATCTCGATTTCAATCAACTCAAAAATCTATGCTTTGGCACAGATTACTCTTTAGCTCTCTACCCCAAAATATCCCTCAAAGCAGATTTCAATCAACTCAAAGAAGAAGCCCAAAGAAATATCCCCACAAAATTCCACAAAGCCATCTTCTCCCAAAACGCCAAAAAACTTTTTAATTTAAAGAAAATGCCAAAAGAAAGCTTAATAAAAATAGATGTTACACCCAAAATTCAAAAGAAATTGGATAAAATAGGCTTGGCTCTTGAAAAAGCATTAACAAGACGCAAAAGCTAAATAAAAATAAACTAAGCTAGGCGTTTGAGGACTGGGGAGCTGCGGCGAAGGGATATAGTTAACATAGTGCCGATTCCCTCTTGGCTCTCGAGGGCAATTTTGCCATTGTGGGACTTAACTATATTCTCTATCAGCATCATACCTAAGCCATTACCCTCTTCTTTATTTGTGTAGTAAGGCTCGAAAATCCTACTAATATTCTCTTGCGACATACCACAGCCATTGTCGATAAAGGCAAGATTTAAAAATTCGTCGTCGCTAGTAATTTTAATATCTATATTACCCTTTGAGCCTATTGCCTCGATAGCGTTTTTAATTATATTAAAGTAGAGCTGTTGCAACAAAGTAAAGTCGCCCAAGATTGCAGGGGGGATATTTTCGCTTTGAATGTTTATAGAAATTTCTTGTTTTGAAAGTTGAATTTCCAAAGTTTTCAAGACTTCCATTAGTGGGCTAATTGCGTTCATTTCTACTAATATAGCCTTTTGGGGGCGTATAGCCTTTAGGAAATTTTTAACAATGCCATCGAGACGCTTCGTTTCGCTCTTGCAAATCTCTATAGAATTTTCTATTTGCCCTCGCAACTTTTCGTCGTCTATCTTCGCTAAACTACGCTTGACTAGTTGCAAGTGTATACTCATAGAGTTTAGGGGGTTACCTATTTCGTGGGCAATACCTGAGGCTAAATCGAGTATGGAATTGATTTTTTCGTTTTCTATAAGTTCTTCAGCCACAATTCTTTCCTTAGTTGTGTCGCTAAGTATTATAACCCAAAGCTTCTCGTATTCGAAGGTAGCCTCGCTTTGCTTAAAGCTGAGTAAATATGACTTTAAGTATCTATCTTCAGGGTAGCTAACTTGAAATTCACGTCTTAGAACTCGCCCTTGGAAATTTTCTATATCAAGCTCAAGGCTTGGAATGAGTTTATATAGGGGGTAATTTTCGTATATTTCAGGTATGCCAAGTAGCTTTTTGCTAGAGTTGTTTGCAAAAGAGATTTTGCCCTCTTTATTGAATACAATTACAGACTCTTCAAGAGAATTGAAGATAGTTTGAAATTCCAAAACTTCGTCAGCCAAACGTTTGTTTAACTTTAATAGACGCAATAATTTGCCTTTTTTACCTGAACCTTGCATAGAAAATAACGCTATTAAATCCTAAACTAAAGGGCAAGTGTATTTTTTGCTTTTCTATTTTTATGAAATGTATAGTTTATTGGGAGCTTTTAAAAATTGGCAATTAGTTATTTTTTAGTTTATTTTTAGCGTAATTTTCTTGTTTTTCAAGGCGAATAATGCAATTATTTAACGTAAAAACAAGGAAATTCAAGCAAAAATAAATAAAAAAGAGCAATTATAGCTTATTTTAATGCAAAAATGAAATTTTTGCTTCCTATAAAAAACCAATTTTTTAAAGCCCCCACAATAGAGATAATGAAAGAAAAAGTATTAGTTTTAGGTTCAGTGGCGTATGATAATATCGAAACTCGCTACGCAAAAGAAGATAACATTTTAGGAGGTTCTGCAAGCTATGCAAGCTTGGCTTGTTCCTATTTCACTCAAGCTGCGATGCTTGGCGTTGTAGGTAAAGACTTTAATGAAAAGGATATGAATTTGCTAAAAAGTAGAGACATAGACCTAAGTGCCTTGCAAGTGGATAATTCAGGCGACACCTTTTTTTGGAGTGGCAAGTATCTCGACAATTTCAATAGGCGTGAGACTCTCGAAGTGCAGCTAAATGTATTCGAGCATTTCAATCCAATTTTGCCAGATAGTCTAAAGGCTTCTAAGTATGTATTGCTCGCAAATATATCGCCTGCATTGCAAAATTCTTGCTTAGAGCAACTAAATTCCCCTGAATTTGTAATCCTAGATACAATGGACTTGTGGATAAATATCGCAAAGCCTGACTTGCTAAATGTTATGCCTAAGGTAGACTTATTTATCCTTAATGACTCTGAGTCTGAGCTTTTAACTGGCGAAGAAAATATCTTCATTGCAGCAAAGAAGATTGTGGAAATGGGAGCAAAGAGCGTACTAATTAAAAAGGGCGAACACGGCTCTGTTCTATTTAGTAAAGACGATATGTTCATTGCCCCTTCCTACCCAGTGCTAGAGCTAAAAGACCCAACTGGAGCTGGCGACTCTTATGCAGGTGCAATGCTTGGATACATAGCGTCGAAGGGCAACACTGATTTTGAGACTATGAAAAGAGCAATGTATTATGCAAGTGCGACTGCCTCAATGACTGTGGAAGATTTCTCTTGTAGGCAACTCGAAAAGCTTGGTATGCAAGAAGTCGAAAATAGAGTGGAAAAGCTAATTAAAATTTCAAATTTATAAAAACTATGTCAGAATTTTCAATATTAGATATGGCGAAGAAGGCTAAAGAGGCTTCTTATGAAGTTGCAAATCTCTCTAGCGAAAAGAAAAACGAAGTCTTGGCAAAAATCGCCCAAGTTCTCATAGAAAAGCAAGGCGAAATCCTAGCTCAAAATGCTATAGACATAGAAAATGCAAAGACTGCAGGCTTGACTATGGCTATGATAGATAGGCTCACTCTAAGTGCTTCTTCTATAGAAAAAATCGCCCAAGGCGTAAAGGAAGTTGCCCAACTACCTGACCCAGTTGGCGAAATTTTAAGCGAGCAAACGCACCCAAATGGAATGACTATACAAAAGGTATCTGTAGCTATAGGTGTTGTAGGTATCATCTACGAAAGTCGCCCAAATGTTACTATAGACTGTGCTGTTCTTTGCCTAAAAAGTGGCAATGTTTCAATACTTAGAGGGGGCAAAGAGGCTTTTTATACGAATACTATTTTTGCAAAAATCATCGCCGAAGCCCTAAGGCTTTGTGGCGTAACTGAATACGCAATACAGCTAATACCTACTACAGACAGAAAAGCCCTAAACGAGCTACTAAAGCTAAACGACTACGTACACTGCATTATCCCTCGTGGTGGCGAAGGCTTGATACGCTTCGTATGCGAAAATTCAAACATACCTGTAATTAAGCACTACAAAGGACTTTGTAATTTATATATAGACAAAGAGGCTTCTTTAGAAATGGCAAAAGACATTGCCCTAAACGCAAAATGCCAAAGAGCTGGCGTATGCAATGCCATCGAAAACTTGGTTCTACACAAAGATATAACCCAAGACTTCTTGCCTTTAGTTGCCCAAGGCTTTGTGGCTTCTAATGTAGAAATGCGTTGCGACGAAATCTCTAAAACAATTCTAAACGACAAAGGCTTTGCTACAACTGACGCAACTCAAGAGGACTTCTACACAGAATATACTGACTATATCATCTCTATAAAAGTCGTTGACTCTTTTGAAGAAGCCCTAAGTTTTGTAAACGAGCATAGCTCATCGCACAGCGATAGTATTGTTACAGAAAATGTAGAAAATGCCCAAGCTTTCCTAAATCAAATAGATAGCTCTTGCGTATATTGGAACGCCTCAACTAGATTTACAGATGGCTACGAGTTCGGCTTAGGGGCAGAAATCGGTATCAGCACCGACAGACTCCACGCCAGAGGACCTATGGGTCTCAAAGAACTCTGCACCTACAAATATAAAATCACAGGCACAGGACAGGTTCGAAAATAGGGCTTCGCCTTTTTTACTTATCCCAAGGGGTTTTGAGGGATTTTAGGGGGGTGTGTTGGTAGAGGTCGAAGTTGCCGAGAACTTTTTGGGAGTTGAGTATATCTTTGGGGTCTAGGGTGTTTTTAATAGACTTCATTAGGCTCAAAGTTGCCTTTGAGTGTTGCAAGTGCATATATTTGAGCTTAGAAAGCCCTATTGCGTGTTCGCCAGAAATCGCTCCTCCAAGTTCCACAACCCTCTCTATAATACTACTCATAAGAGCCTTAGCCCTCTGTTCTTGGCTTGAATTTTTCGAGTCATACATTATATGTATATGATAATTACCATCGCCACAGTGTCCGAAAGTTGGGCTATAAAATCCCCCTTGCTTGCACTTTGCCTTAAATTCTATAAAGAAATCTTTGGCTCTATCAAAGGGCAAAACTATATCTTGATTTAGCTTTGTATCTGCATATAAATAAGAAGCTTGGCTACAAATTTTTCGAAGTTGCCACAAGGCTTGGCTCTCGTTTTCATCTTTGGCAAATACAAAATTCTGCCCACAATCAAGAGCTTTCAACTCCTCAAAAGAGCCATCTATATCCCTCTTATCATTGCCATCAAATTCCAGCAAAACAGAGCAAGTTTCGCTATTACAATCAGATTTTCCCATATATTTTTGCCCAGCATAGTAGCTTTGAGCGTCCATAAATTCAAATATAGATGGCTTTAAGTGTGATTTTAAAATTTCATTAATTGAGTCAAAAGCCTCGTCTTGAGTTTTAAAAGTTCCAAGGCAAGCTAAGCGAAATTTAGGTAAATCTAGCAATCGCAATGACACTCTTGAAATAACTGCAAGCGTGCCTTCAGAGCCTACAAGCAAGTCTCGTAAGTTATAGCCTATGGCACATTTCTTCAAGTCTAAGGATAATTCGAGTCGCTCCCCATTTGCCAAAAATGCTGTGGCACTAAGTAAATAATCCCTTGTGGTAAAGTATTTACAAGCCCTCAAGCCCCCTGCGTTACAAGCGATGTTGCCCCCTATAGTTGAGTATTTGTCAGAAGATGGGTCTGGTGGGTAAAATAGCCCACATTCATTAGCTCTCTTATTGACATTTGCAGTAATTGCCCCAGCTTGCACATTTGCTACCTTAGAAAGTGGGTCTATAGAAATTTTATCATATTCGCCAAAGTCTAAAACCATTCCTCCCTTTATAGGCAAAGCACCCCCACAGCAACCTGTTCCTGCACCTCTTGGGGTGATGGCTATATCGTTTGCATAGGCAAATTTCAGCACGCTTGCAATATCGTCTTCTTCTTTGATTTTTACAACAACTTCGGGCAAGAAAGAAAAGCGAGTATTATCATAAGACGCATTAAACAAGGACTCTTTGTCCGAAAGAACCTTGCTAGTTTTTACAATGCTTCTAAGTTTGTTTATCATTTCCAAGTTGCCTTAGGTTTCTTTATAAAGTAGCTTTCAAAGACCTCCTTAGCTATAGGACCTGTAGTTAATCCTCCACTTACGTCGCCTACAGAGTCGCCCTCTACCATCACTGCCATTGCAATTTCTGGTTTATCAGCAGGAGCAAAAGCTATAATCCAAGCCAAGTTCACTGGTTTTCCTGCAACTTTAAATTGAGCCGTACCTGTCTTTGCAGCTATTTCTACTATATCACTTCTTGCAGACTTGCCTGTACCTTCTGTAACAGTCTTTTTCATTGCTTCAACTATAACCTTATAGTTCTCGTCGCTAATAGGAAGTGGCTTTGCGTTATGATATGTAGCGTCGGTCGCCCCCAAAATCTCTCTAGTTATAGAAGGTTTTGTCCTCGTTTCTTTTCTAGCTAAGCTAGATATAAAGCAAGCCATTTGCAGTGGCGTTTGCAAGAGATAGCCCTGCCCTATAGAAGTATTTGCAGTGTCTCCCATAGTCCAAGAGCCAAGAAAGTTATCTTTTTTATATTGTCTATCTGGAACAAGCACCTTTGCGTTTTCAAAAGGTAGATTAACTTCAGTCTTTTCGTCTAGCCCAAATATACGTGCTGTATCGCTTATAAATTCTATAGAAGCTTCCTCGCCCTTTTCGTAAAAATAGACATTACAGCTTTTAGATATAGCCTTTTCTAAGTCGACTTCGCCGTGTCCCCACCTGCTATTACAAGGGAATTTTCTATTTCCTACCATCACAAAGCCTTTGCAATTTACACATTCGTGTGGGTCTAAAGTCTCAGCTCGCATAGCTGCAATTGTGCTAACCAACTTGAAGGTAGAACCTGGGGGATACGACGCTTGCATAGCCCTATTTAGCCAAGCTCCATTTTTTTCAATTTCATTAAAAACACTCGGAGGTATAGAAGGCGAAAGATCGTTTAAGTCATAGTCAGGCTTTGATACCATAGCCAAAACTTCGCCAGTGTAAATATCCATAGCCACCAATGCCCCCCTTCTTGTGCCAAAAGCCTTTTCGGCTGTCTTTTGCATATCTAAGTCTAAAGATAAAGAAAGGCTCTGCCCCTTTTTAGGGCTAATTTCCTGTACCAAGTCGTACTGAAAACCCTGTGGGTCAACTACCCAAATTTGCATTCCATTTACCCCCTTTAAAGTCTCATCGAAAAATCTTTCAACGCCAGTTCTACCAACTTTCCCCTCAAAGAAATAAGTCCTCAAATCCTCACCATCAATACCAGTAGTATCAGCCTTATCCTCTTTTCTTATATATCCTAAAATGTGGGCGGCAACGCTGCCATTTGGGTAGCTTCGAACTGAGTCGCAATAAACCTGAACAGGGCTGTCAACTGGCAATTTCTCAGCAAGTATAGTGTATTGCTCGTCAGTTAAATCTTCTATAATAGGATAAGGCAAAAACATTTTTTCAGTAAAGTGCTTGCTAAATTCTTTTACATTGAGTTGGTAATTCGTGCCTAAAATATTATTAATTTTAGCCATATATTCCTCTAGCACAACTTTCCTTGTATGTATAATAAAGTCGTCAAGCTTCATCTTAGCCAATGGTGAATTAGGGATTTCCTTTGCCTCTTTTTTCAACTCTATAAACTTACGCCTAAACTCCAAGCGTATTTCATTGAAGTATACCACTACCGAAAATCTTGGTCTATTAGAAACAAGCACATTGCCTTCTCTATCTAAAATATCGCCCCTTGCCCCTGGTTTAATAATTCGCCTTAAAATCTGCATATCAGACTTTTGCATAAAAGTATCATAAGAGAATAATTGCCTATACGCCAAAGAGCCAAGCAATATCAAAAACATAAGCAAAAAGATTGGCACAAAGAAAACTATACGCCAATTCGTGTGTATATGTCGCTCTACTTTAACTTTATTTAGCATAAATACGCCTTTTCTACGCTCAATTCCAAGCCCAATACATTGAAAATTGCCCTATGCAAAAATATTACATACGAAGAAGTATAAATCAAAAATAGCACAGAAAAAAAGGCGTCGTTAAAAATTTTAAAAGCATAAGCTAAAAAATCCATATTAGAACTAAAGAAAAATATCCCATAGCTAAATATCATTAAGGTATTCAATATTGCCAATAATAAAAATATCTCAGCAAAGCCCATTCTCACAAATCTAAAGCGTTGAGTCCTCAAAAAAAATCCAGCTAAAAGCCAAATAACTAAAATAGAAAAAGCCCTCACTGGCAATAGCGACTCCATCGCAAGGGCTGTCGCACATATCACAAACATCGCCTTTGCAGTATTCAAATAAACTGCAGGAACTACCAAAAATAGCACTGGCACTATCAAATATATCCCACTAAAGCTCAACAAGTCATTAAGAGAGTACAAGACAAATATCATCACAAAATTTATCAAGAGCATAACAAAGGGTCTAATATCAAAAACCTTAATCATTTTGTCTGTCTTCGCTTAAAGGAACTAAAACTACAACCTCACGTAAATCGTAAAGCTCTTTAGGTAAACTCACTGCCCCCATCTTGAAAATCGCATCACTATCTATATCCAAAGAGCTAACTTCGCCTATATAAATTCCCTCAGGAAATGTCCCTGCCAATGCAGAAGTAAACAAACGCAATGGCTTTGAATAACTAGCATTATAAATACTTGGAACGTAACTTACAAAGCCCTTATAACTAGAAAATGCCTTAGATTGCACCCCATTATATATCACAGGAGTCTTTGTGCCTTCAAAATATGCTGCCATTCTAAAACTTGGGCTAGAGACCAATTCGACCACGCTCGTATTCAAAGTAGTTTTGACAACTCTGCCTACAACTCCATATTTAGAAATTACAGCGTCTCCTACCCTTATAGAGTCTAAAGAACCTCGCCTTATTACTATATTTTGCCACCAAGCACTAATATCTCTACGCACTACCCTTGCTACAACTGAGTTAAACTTAACAGTAGAAGGCAAGTTCAAAAGAGCCTCGTAGCGTGAGACCTTATCTTTTAAAAATTCGTTCTCGCTAACTAAATTTGTATAAGACGCATTCAATCTAGCCAAGTCCCTGCCAGCTTCGATTAGCTCTCTTTTCGACTCGGAGTGTATGTCCCAATAGCTAACTAAATCGCTAACTTGAGAAGGAACAGAGTCGATGGGGGCAGTAAACTCTCCAAAAATATCGCTAGCTGTTGTCCTCAAAAAGTGAGGAGCAACTAAACACAAAAGCACCACAGCAATAAATATTGCCAAATCCCTTAAAGTCTTTGTACGTGTGCTTAGCAATTCCTACAAATTTTAATCGTTATCATTAGTCCACCAGTTAAAGTGTTCTAAAATTCTGCCTGTTCCATTTACAACTGCATTAAGTGGGTCTTCGCCAACAAAGCAAGTTAGCCCAGTTGTTTCGCTAATTCTTCTTGTTAAACCACGTATCAAAGCTCCGCCTCCTGCAAGGGCAATCCCTCTATCCATCAAGTCAGCAGCGTGTTCTGGAGGACAATGCTCTAAAGCTTCCTTAATTACATCAACTATAGCACTTACCTTTTCAGACAAAGCCTCTCTAATTTCTTCAGAAGTAATTATCAAAGTCTTAGGCAAGCCAATTTGAGAGTCTCTACCTTTAACTTCCATCTTCAATTCCTCCTCTAAAGGATAAGCTGAACCTATGCGTATTTTAATTTCTTCTGCAGTTCTTTCGCCTATCAATAAGTTATACGCCTTTTTCATATATTGAATTATAGCGTCATCAATCTTATCTCCACCTATGCGAACACTCTTTGTGTAAACTATACCAGATAATGAAATAACAGCAACTTCAGTAGTACCACCGCCTATGTCAACAACCATAGTCGCTGGAGGTTCGCTTATAGGTAAATCTATGCCCATTGCAGCTGCAAGTGGCTCTTGCACTAAATATACAGATTTTGCTCCAGCAATTATAGCTGAGTCTTTTACAGCACGCCTTTCAACTTCTGTGATACCAGAAGGAACAGCCACTACTACCCTTGGAGCTACCAAACGCATAGAGTTCGATGCCTTATTTATAAAATATCTAAGCATCTGTTCTGTGATTTCAAAGTCAGCAATAACGCCATCTTTCATAGGGCGTATAGCTGTGATATTGCCAGGGGTACGCCCCAACATACTCTTCGCTTTATCGCCTACAGCCAAGACCTTCTTTGATTTGTTGTAAACAGCCACAACGCTCGGTTCACTACAAATAATGCCCCTATTTTTTGCGAATACAAGTGTGTTTGCTGTACCTAAGTCTATACCCACATCGTTAGACCACATATTTTTTAAGAAATCTGCCATGAAATTTTAAGTGAAGAAATTAATATTTTAATCGATTATATTTTAATAATCGCAATGTAATAATCGTAATTATTTGACTATTTGTCAATCTATAATACAGTTAAAATCTAAAATAATATGAAAAACATTATATCTGTAACAATTCTTTTTATAATCTTAAGCTTCTGCCAGCTTTTCGCAGCAGCAAAAGTAGTGCCAAGTCTAAGTATTGAAGGTTCGCCTAAACTAAATTCTAGCATCACTTTAAAGGTGGATTTTGCCATACCTGAAGATATGCACATTTATGCAAATTATGAGCAGGAAATGGGATTGCCCACAGAGCTTAATTTAGAGCTACCTCAAGGCTTTGAGCTAAAAAGTTCCACTTGGTCTGAGCCTAAAGAATTTGTATATGCCGATATGAAGTCCACTGGCTACTCTAATCACGCCACAGCCACTTTTGACATATACATAAACGACAAGGCGAAAACCCTCAATGAAATTATTGCAAATATCTCTTGGCTCGAATGTTCCGACTCTTGTGATGTGGGGGAAGTATCCCTAAAACAAAGCGTGGAACTAAAAGAGCAAAGCATAGAGCAAAGCAAAAAGCAAAGCATATTCCTACTCGCATTAATGGCGTTCTTAGGGGGTATGATTTTAAATTTAATGCCCTGCGTATTTCCCATAATTGGTATAAAAGTCCTAAGCTTTATAAAGGGTGCTTCTGGCGAAAAATCCAAAGCAATCCTATCTGCTCTAAGCTACAGCCTTGGTATAGTCCTCAGTTTCCTCGCCCTAGCTGGCTTATTGATAATATTTAAAGCTATGGGTATTCACTACGGCTGGGGTTTCCAACTCCAAGAACCAATATTTGTCGCCCTTATGATACTCCTATTCTTTGCAATAGCCCTATCATTTTCTGGCTTATTTGAAGTGGGTGCAAGCCTTGGTAATTTGGGAAATAACTCAAATAAAAATCATAACGAATATATAAAAAGCTTCTTATCTGGCGTACTCGCTGTACTAGTTGCAAGCCCATGTACAGCTCCATATATGGCAACTGCAGTAGGGGCTGTCCTCATTGAAGACTTCGACATAGTTAGGCTAATTAGCATATTCACCTGCCTTGGCTTGGGTATGGCATTTCCATATCTGCTCCTTACCCTCATTCCTGCCCTACACAAATTCCTCCCAAAATCAGGAAATTGGCTAAACACTTTTAAAGAATTTCTCGCATTTCTGCTATACGCAACTTGTATATGGCTATTTTGGGTATTCATAAAACAAACTAACCCAGATTCAGCGACCCTCCTACTATTTAGCGTACTACTGCTATCTCTAGCCCTATTCATATACGGAAAATGGCAAGCCCCACACTTCTCTAAGCTATGCAGATACTCTGCCTGCATTGTTTCTATACTCCTCATTGCCCTATCTATATACACAGCCAAAATCGCCTCTATAGATAAAGCCCAAGAAGCCCCAACAAGCCTCAACTCCAACGACGAAGCCACCCAAGCCCTCGATAAACTAGCCCAACTTAGAGCCAATGGCGAAACAGTTTTTGTAGACTTTACTGCCTCTTGGTGCGTAACTTGCCAATCTAACAAAAAACTTGTCCTAGACACCCAAGCTACAAAAGAACTCTTTGCAAAACATAACATAAAGCTCCTACGCATAGACTGGACTAAACGCAACCCAATCATCGCCCAAGAACTCGAAAAATTCGGCTCAATCGGAGTCCCCCTATACCTCCTCTACCACAAAAACTCCCAAAACCCAATAATCCTCCCCAACATCCTAACTTACTCAATCCTAGAAAAGGCAATAAATAATTTATAAAAAATTTTCAAACAAGTGGCATTCTGCCTGATGTGTACCCTGAAAACAGTACAGGCTTGCAGGGTACACATCAACTGCCCCTTACCTAAAGCCTTTCTAATAAAAATTTGGCTTGTTTTTTGGGGATAAAGTTGTAATTATGTAGGGATAATGGAAAAGTTAAATTTTTTGAGTAGAGAGATGGCATTGGATATTGCCAATAATTATGCTTTACCTTGTTATGTATATAGTAAGGATAGGTTAATGGAGCAAGCGAGGAAGGCGTTGGCATTTCCTAATGCTTTTGGGATTACTGTGAGGTATGCAATGAAGGCAAGTTCGAACAAGGCTATATTGCAGTTATTTAATTCTATGGGATTGCATATAGATGCTTCTAGTGGCTATGAGGCACGCAGAGCTATATATGCAGGTATTGAGCCTTCGCATATATCTATATCTTCGCAGCAGATACCAGATGACATCGTTGAATTGTACAATATGGGAGTTAAGTTCAATGCTTGTTCTCTTCATCAGTTGAAAACTTTTGGCAAGTTGCTACCTAACACTAGGCTTGGGCTAAGAATTAACCCAGGCTTAGGTTCTGGAGGAACTAATAGAACTAATGTTGGTGGAGTTGCTTCCTCTTTTGGTATATGGAAAGATTATATACCTCAAGCTCAAGAGATTTGCGAGAAGTATAATTTAAAGATTATAAGGATACACACTCATATTGGTTCTGGTTCTGACCCTGTAGTTTGGCAAAAGGTGGCACAGATGAGCTTGGATAATGTAAGGATATTCAAGGACGTTGAAGTTTTGAATATGGGTGGGGGCTATAAAGTTGGTAGAATGGCTGACGAAGTTTCTACAGATTTACAAGTTATAGCTCAGCCTATTTCTGAGGCTATTGCAGATTTTGCTAAAGAGACTGGCAGAAAGTTACACTTTGAGATAGAGCCTGGTACATTTTTGCTTGCCAACACTGCAAGCGTGGTAGCCAAAGTTCAAGATATGTGCGATACAGGTACTGAGGGCTACAAATTTATTAAGCTAAATACTGGTATGACGGACTTGCTTCGCCCATCTATATATGGAGCACAGCACCCTATAGTTATAGTACAAAAAGAAGAGTGCGATTGCGAGCAAGATTATATAGTAGTTGGGCATTGTTGCGAAAGTGGCGATATTTTGACTCCTGCTGCTGGCGACCCAGAGGGCTTAAAGCCACGTAAGTTGGCAAAGGCTAAGATTGGCGATGTTTGCGTAATTGAAGGCTGTGGAGCATATTGTAGCTCTATGAGTTGCAAAAACTACAATTCTTATCCTGCTATAGCCGAATATATGATTGAAGACGACTCTAGCATAAGGCAAATTAGACGAGCTCAAACTTTAGAAGAAGTCTTTGCTTGCGAAGTATAGGGAATACTTATGATAGAAAGTTCTGCAAAGATAAAAGTTCGTTTTAGCGAAACAGACGCAATGGGGGTAGTCTATCACGCAAACTACTTGAAGTGGTTTGAAGTGGCTAGACTGGAACTCGTTGGCAGCTTGGGGCTTAGCTACAAAGAATTATCGCAGGCAAAAATCCACTTGCCTGTGATTGAAGCTAAACTTAAGTACGCTCAACCTGCTGTATTCGACGACGAACTTAAAGTCTTTGCAAGAATTGCTACACGCCCTTCTGTTAAAATTATTATTAATTACGAAGTCAAGCGTGGCGACACCACACTTTGTACAGGCGAGACTGTACACGTTTTTGTAAATGAAAAAAACCTACCAATGAAGCCTCCTGCTCATTTCTTTAATATTATGAAAGAGGCTTTCGACAAAAACTCAAATGTATAAGGCATTTGCAGTTTTTTTAATACTTGCAATTTCTATCTTTGCTGTAGAATTGAGGTTGGACTGTAGCGAGCGTAGAGTAGCTCACGCAGACGAGGGCGAACAAGCTCTTTGCTACATAAAGCTCTATCAAACAAATTCTTACAAATATAGCCCAGAAGGAGCTCATGGGGGCATTTTGTATTATTGGGCATATTTTATAAAGAAAACTGAGAGCCTTTTTAGAAGCCCAAACCACGAAATTTCTTCTTTAAGAAAGACTCTTTTGCCTATATTTTTGCTTAGCATACTTGCATTTTTTGCACTAAAGAGCCAAGTAAATTTTGCCTGCATAAGCATTGCAATAGCAGGCTGGAGCGTTTCGGCACTGAGCATATTGTATTCTTTATACTTTGTGCAAGAAATCTTTTTTTGCCTCTTTGTTTTCTTAGCAATGAGCTACCTTTATTTGGCAATAACAAGGCAAAAGCTTGGCGATTTTATAGCACTTGGGCTAGCTTGTGGCTTGGCTCAATCTAGCAAAGAAACTTTTGTCATTGTGCTTTTTGCCCTATTAATTCCAAGCATAATTTTAGCGTATAAAAGCAAATTAAAACTAAATTACAGCCTTGCAAAAAAAGCAGGAATTAGCTTTGCTCTTGCCCTTTTAGTATACATAACACTCTACTCCTCTTTTGGCACAAACCCTAAGGGAATTGTAGATGGAATTGCTTCTTACTTGCACTTTTTTGAAAAATCTCAGAGCGAAATTCACTCTAAGGAATTTTTATACTACACAAAAATATTGTTCTTTCAAAAGTCGCAAGGCGTATATTTTGGCGAGTTTGCAATAACGATATTTGCCCTACTTGGAGCATTGATTGGATATATAAAAAGAGAAAAAATTATCAATTATATATCTAGCTTTTGTGTGATATATTTTTCAATCCTTTCACTAATTTCATACAAAACACCTTGGCTTTTGCTATCTTTAATTATGCCTATGTGCGTACTTTTTGGCTACGCATTTTCTGTGGGAATTTTGCACAAGAACAAAGCAATTAAGTGCTTAAGCTTCATAGCCTTAGCCTTAACTCTATACGCAAAGACAAGCTCTAGCATACTAGCTACTCAACGCTTTGCAATGGATCCTAGAAACCCCTTTATTTACGTGCATACAGTGGGCGATTTAAAGAATTTTTTAAGTCGCATAGAGCAAATTAAAACACAAAATCCCGAGGCAAGCATAAGCTTTGATATGAAAAATTCGCCCTTTCCTATACCTTATTACTTGATTAAATACAAAAATATAAGCTATAATGATATTGCAAAATTAAAAAATGCCCAAGTTATAGTAACAGACAACCCAGAACTAAAAGACAACTTTGATAGCGAAAATTATCAAGAAGAATTTTATGGCTTGCGTGAAAATTTAATTATTTATCTATACATAGAAAAAATACTTTTGAGAAAATTATAAAATGAAAACTATTTTGAAAATTAGCCTATGCCTATTCGCCCTCAGTGCGATTAGCCTTTCTGCTGCATACTTTTATTTAACAAATGAGGAGGTGCAGAATGAATTTATACAAAAAACTTTGAGCGAAAATTTTGGCGAAAACGTTAAAGTAGATAGCTTTAAGGCAAATTTAAGCTCTGCAAATATAACTAATCTTAAAATCACAAACGACAACTTTGACATAGAAGCCCCCCTCGTTTCTATTCAATATTCAAGCCTCTTTAGCCTGCTTTTCAATGAAATAAATATAGAAGATATTCAAATTGAAAATGCAAAAATAGATATAGCAAAAAAAGAAAAACCTAGAAAAAGATTTGCAGAAGCTTTTGTGCCAGAAGAAAATAATCAAGCTCCTACAGTAGCACAAATCGAGCAAAAAGGCGACACGCAAAGCCCTAAGCTAGAAGCTCCTAAAGAGGAAATCAAGAAGAATACAAAAAAGCCTTTTAATATAAATATCAAAAACATAAAAGCTCAAATTTCCTTAGAAAATAAAACAGAAAAGCTTGCAAAGCTAGAATTAAACGCCCAAGACCTAAAACTAAAAAGCCCTAAAGACCTTAGCAATTTAAGGCTAGAAATCATAGCCTCAGAAGGTCTCCTTAACCAAGACCTAAAGCTAATTAGTCAAGTTAAGGCAAGCGAAAATATCAGAAATTTAGAACTTCTTGCAAGCTCTAATAGGCAAGAATTGCTAAAGTTAAAATTGGAATACAGCCAAGATTTCAAGGATTTAAGTATTTTAAGTTCTTGCAAAATTTCCAAAGAAGATTTAGCTAAAATATTTCAAAAAAGTTCAGCCTTTGCTCTCGACATAGATAGCTTTGTAGACATAAAATCAAAGAACTTTTTTGAAGAAGTAGATGCAATACTAAGAGTCGACGCAAGCTCAGGCAATTTAATTTGCCCCATAGAAGAATTAAACTTTTTAAGCAACTCTAATTTAAAGCTAAACGCCGAACTAAAAAAGGATAGCAATAGCCTTAGCATTAAAAACTTAGATGCCGATTTGTTCAAAGAAGGCGAAATCCTAGCACAACTAAAGCTAGAAAAGCCCCTAGAGATTGAAAACAATCAACTTGCTGATAGTGAAAATCTTAAAAACTTTGCAAGCCTCTATATAGACAATATCCCCTACGACATTTTGCGTAGCTATTTGTCGGACTACGACTTTAGCGACAACAAGATAAACGCCCACTTAAGCCTATCTTTAGACGCAGAAAATAAGGCTTTAATAATAGACTCAAAAGAAGAAATTTATTTTAAAGCACTAGAAATACTCAAGAACGAAGCTATACTAATTCGTGATGTTTTTACAGGAGCTAAACTACATTCTAGCATAGACCTAAACAAGAATTTTCTTGCAGATTTAGACTTGCGTTTAATAAGGACTAAAGATGAAGAAATAAAGGCAAAAGTTTCTCTAAAAAGTAGCGAAGAAAAGAGCATTGCAAGTATTTCAGCTACTGGAAGCGTTATGATTTTTCTAAGTACAGCTCAAGTGCATATAGATAATTTAGAAAAAGTTAAAAATTCTACCTTAGACCTAAATCTCGACATAGAAAAAATTGGCGAAAAACTAGAAATTGATAACTTAAAGCTAAATATGCACAATGGCGATTTCACCCTTTTGCAAGCTAAGCTAAGCGAAAAGCTAATTCTAAAAAATTACGAGCTACAAAACAAAAACTTCAAGGCAAAGCTCATTGCAAACTCGCTACCTTTTAGCACCCTAAAAGCTTATGTAAAAGATATAGACGCAACTTCTATATCTGGCGAAGTCGACATAATTAAAAGCCCAGAAGAACTTAATATAAAGGGACTTGCAATCCTAGAAAATTGGAATTATAGCTACAATAATCAAGAGATTTTTTCTGGAATAACGCCAAGTGCCTCTTTCGATTACAAGAAAACAGGCGACAAAACAAAGACTTATATAGACAAATTCAAGCTTGAATATAAGGGAACAGAAATCTTAACTAGCTATATAAATGTAGAGACAAATAGAGGAGAATTAGAAAAGGCGAACACCAAAATTTCCCTATACATACCTGCCCTAATGAAGGTTGGTATACTCGAAAATTATAACAATATTCAAAGTGCCTTTGCCAAAATTGATTTAGATTTTAAGGACAATATTTTCAGCACTAGAACTAAGATAACTAATCTAAAACTCAAGAGCGAAAATGGCTACATTCCAATTATAGACCTCGACACTAAAATTGATTTATCCACTCCAGAAAAAAACTTTACAGGGCTATTAAATATAACTAGCCCACAGGGAAAGAGCGATTATAGCCTCAAGTCAAAGCTTAGTGGAAACAAGATAAATGCCGAGCTTAAATCTATAAATCTAATTTTAGATGATTTGATTTTTCTTGCAAAAGCTACAAGCAAATCAGTTCATTTAGAAGAGATAACAACCCCAAGTATTTCTAATACATACAAGAAACAAACAGACGCAAAACCTAGTGTACAAGAGCGTAAAGAAAGGGCTATGCAGTTCGCCCAAAAGGCAACAAATGCAAAGTCTAGCCCATTGCCCATCAAGACAACCACAAAAGAAATTACCACAAACACAAAAGCATTTTGGGATATTGGCTATGACCTAAGATTGCAACTCAAACTTACTGACATAGAGTTATCTGGGGCAAAAATTATCACAAAGTTAAACTCCAATATACTTTTAGATGAGGACTCAGTAAGTATAGAAAAAACTCAATTTACCCTCGCAAGCTCAGAAAAGGGCAATGTTAAATCTTCCCTAATTTTCGACAAAAAACAAGCAGAGCCTTACGAGCTAAAAGAGTTTAGTATAAATATTCCTAAAATTGACGCAAGCAGGTTAAGCTACAATGCCAACAGTGGATATTCTATGATAAATGGAACTTTGGCGATAGACTTAAATCTAAATTCCAAGGCTAAAGATGCGAAGCTCTTAGTTGAAAATATACAAGGCAAAGCAAGCCTAAACAATATAGGAAGAGGCACAATAAGCATTATAGACCCTAACAGCTCAATGGGGGCAGCTGCCGATATGGCGTCATCTTTGATAAATATTGCAGGGGGATTTTTAGGTAAAAAAGCAAAGGAGCTAAATGCGGCGAATACGCTATTAGAGACATTTAAGAATTTTGAATACTCTAACTTTTCTGCAAGCATAATCAGAGATAGCTCGCTCGACATAAAACTAGAAAATCTCAGAATAGACAACAGAGAAATCTCTATTATAGGCTTAGGCAGGATAGCCTATCAAAGTGGCTTGCCTATCAATGAGCAGGACTTAAAGGTGGCAATTTCTGCCTACACTCAAAATGCCGATATTTCAGATTTATTCAAAAAGGCAAATATTTACGAAAAATATCTCACTAAAGAAAAGCTACACAAAACCAAGCCTTTTCTAATTTTTGGAACGCTCGAAGCTGTAGAAACAAATGCAGGCGAGCTTCTTGGAAATTCTGCAAAGGGTGCAGCAGACAGCTTTATAAACTCATTTTTAAAATAAAAACTAATATGAAAAAAATTACTACAAAAGACATAATAAGCAAAAAGAACAAAGAAAAAGTCGTGATGATTACAGCATACGACGCACTTTTTGCAAGCCTTGCTGACGCAGCAAACGTAGATATAATTCTTGTAGGCGACTCAGTAGGCAATACATTTTTGGGACACGACAGCACAGTTGCCGTAGATTTAAACGCTATGCTACACCACACAAAGGCAGTCGCAAGGGCGAACACAAAGGCTTTAGTTGTCAGCGATATGCCCTTTGGCTTAGCTCACTATAGCTTCGACAGGCTTTTAGACTCTGCAAGGGCGTTGATACAAGAAGGTGGGGCAAGTGCAGTAAAGATTGAGGGAGCAACTCCTGATATTTTAGAGAAGATAGCAAAACTTAGCGACGCAGGAATTGCCATAGTCGGACACATTGGCTTAGAGCCTCAGCAGATACTAAAATTAGGCTCATACAAAAAAGCAGGCAAGACCCTAAATGAGGCTGAAATTCTAATATCCCAAGCGAAAGCCCTTGAAAAAGCTGGCGTATTTTGCATAGTGCTAGAGCTTTGTGATAGCGATGTTGCAAGCCTAATTAGAGAAAATATAAATATTCCATTAATAGGAATAGGCTCTGGTCTTGACTGCGATGGGCAGGTTTTAGTATGCACAGATATATTGGGCTTAGGAGGCAAATATCCAAGCTTCTCAAAGCAATATGCAAATTTAAAAGACACAGTTATAGACGCATTTTCTGCCTATGCAGATGAAGTTAGAAGCTCAAAATTCCCTAAATAAAATGGACGAAAAGCTCTATATAATAAAGAAGTCGGAAATTCACGGAAATGGCGTATTTGCAAAATGCCCCATAAAAAAAGGCACGCAAATTATGGAATATCTTGGCGAAACACTCGGCAAGGACGAAGCAAACAAGCGTGGCTTGGAATACGAAGCACAAGCCGAAATCACCAAAGATGGCTCTGTTTATATATTCGAACTCGACGAAGAAACTTTTATAGATGGCAAATTCGATTATAACGACGCAAAGTATATAAATCACTCCTGCCAGACAAATTGCGAGTCAGTACAAGAGGGTAATCAAATATTTTTCTATGCCACAAAGGATATAAAAGCAGGCGAAGAACTTCTCTTTAACTACGGCTACGCCCTAGAACACTTCCTAGACCACAAATGCAAATGCGGGTCTCTAAACTGCTGCGGCTACATAGTCAGCGAAGAGGATAGACCCAAACTACGCAAAATCCTACAAAACCGAAATAGACGCAAAAAATAATAAAAGATCAAGAAAGATTTAGAGATATTGGGGCTTTGCCCCAAACCCCATTAAGGGCTTGGTTTCAGCCCTTAAAACCTGAAACAAGTGAGGCACTTGATACCATAGTTTTTGTTGGCGTTTGTATATTAGAGTGTTTTCTTAGGGGTGCTAGTCGGTTGCCCACTCTTCATTTTGTTGATTTAAATTAATGCAAGCATTAAAGATAAATCAACAAAATCCCCATCCATTGAAAAATAAGGATATTTTTCAAGTTAATTACATTTTTTTATTTAAAATTTTAGGCTTTGCACTTGAGGGTGCAAAGGGTGGAGCTTTTTAAAGCCTTAAGTAGACAATAATTCTTAAAGACTACTAAAAAATTTGCCTTAGCAAATTTTTGAAGGGGCTTAAAATTGCCCTTCAGGCGAGTATTTAGGATTTTTTTGGGGTCGAAGCGTACTTATTGTACGTGAGAGTTCAAAAAAATCCCGAAACGGAGCATCAAGGGCAATTTTAAGCCCCTTATTTTTTAGCTTTTGTGCCTGCAGATTTTTTCTTATAATCTGTGCAGTAGTAGCCACTTCCGTGAAATATAACGCCAGAGCCATTGCCAACTGCTTTTTTAAGCGTTGGTTTTTTGCACTTAGGGCATATAGTTTCGTCGGGCTGAGTCATAGAATGGAAAATTTCCATAGTCTCATTACAGCTAGAACAGTGATAATCATAAGTTGGCATATTTTATCCTTTTATTTTTAAATTTCTTTAATCACCCAAAACGCAATCAGCTTTCCCAAGCAAAAATTTGCCTATAGCAAAATTTTTGATGGGGCCTAAGATTGCCCTTCAGGCGAGTATTTGAGAATTTTTGAGGGTCGAAGCGTACTTATTGTACGTGAGAGTCCAAAAAATCCCTAAAGTAAACTGCCCAAAACACAATCAGTTTTTCCGACCAAAAATTTGCGAAAGCAAAATTTTTGATGGGGCCTAAGATTGCCCTTCAGGCGAGTATTTGAGGATTTTTGAGGGTCGAAGCGTACTTATTGTACGTGAGAGTCTCAAAAATCCTCAAAACGGAGCATCAAGGGCAATATTACGCCCCATAAGTGATGAAGCCGGCTATAGCAGAAGACGCTACCATTCTAGGGCTCATAAGTACAGTTCTGCCAGTTGGGCTACCTTGTCTGCCTTTAAAGTTTCTGTTTGAGCTAGAAGCACAAAGTTCGTCGCCTTTAAGTTTGTCTGCATTCATTGCCAAGCACATAGAGCAACCTGCGTTTCTCCATTCGAAGCCAGCTTCGATAAATATCTTGTCTAAGCCTTTTGCCTCTGCAATTTCTTTTACGATTTGAGAGCCAGGGACAGCTAATGCTCTAACATTAGGTGCAACTTTTTTGCCTTTAAGGTATTTTGCAGCTTCTTCGAAGTCGCTAATTCTGCCATTAGTGCAAGAGCCTATGAAAGCAACATTGATAGGAGTTTTTTCTATAGGGCTTCCTGCTTCTAACTTCATATAAGAGAGGGCTTCGAGAGCTTCTTTCTTTTCTACTGGGTCAGAAATATCTTCAGGATTAGGGATATTTTCGTTTATGAAAATTGCTTGAGAAGGGTTTACGCCCCAAGTTAGAGTAGGGAGTATATCCTTTGCGTCGTACTTAATTAGGTCGTCATAAACTGCGTCAGCGTCAGAGGCGATTGCCTTCCACTCTTGAACGTTTTTGTCCCAATCTTCAGATTTCGGAGCATAAGGTCTGCCCTTTAGGTAGTCGAAAGTTTTTTGGTCTGGGTTTATGTATCCAACTCTTGCCCCACCTTCGATAGCCATATTACAAACAGTCATTCTGCCTTCCATATCCATATCGTCGAATACCTCGCCTGCAAATTCGTAAGCATAGCCTATACCACCATTTACGCCGAGCTTTCTAATAATATATAGAGCTACGTCCTTTGCATAAACGCCATCGCTGAGCTTGCCATTAACTTCAATACGTCTAACCTTAAGTTTTTTGAAAGACAAAGTTTGAGTAGCAAGAACATTACGAACTTGGCTTGTGCCTATACCAAAGGCAACAGCCCCAAAAGCTCCGTGAGTTGCAGTGTGGCTATCTCCACAAGCAACAGTCATACCAGGGTGAATGATACCTTGTTCTGGCATAACGATGTGGATTACGCCTTGCCCACCATTTACGTCAAAGAACTTAATTCCATTATCGGCACAATTCTTTCTGATATGCTCTAACATTTCGTATGCGAACTTATCTGAATAAGGTTCAGCTGTGTCAGTTGTAGGGATAATGTGGTCTACTGTTGCAAAAGAGCGATTTGGATAACGCACCTTTAAGCCTAAAGAGCGAAGCATACCAAATGCTTGAGGGCTAGTAACCTCGTGTAGGAGGTGAGTTCCTATAAATAGTTGGGTAGAGCCATCTGCTAATTCTTTAACAGCGTGCTTTTGCCAAACTTTTTCAAATAAAGTTTTTCCCATAATTAACCTTCTAAAAGAGCGTCGTCTATATCGTAGTTAGAATATACTTCTTGAACGTCGTCTAAAGACTCAAGAAGGTCTACTAGTTTCATAACCTTTTTAGCTACGTCTTTGTCAGTAACTTCAACTAGAGTACTTGGTATCCAAGCTAAGTTAGAGTCGGCACATTTAATACCAGCGTCTTCTAAAACCTTAGACATATTGTCATAATCAGCAATGCCACAAAGAACTTCAAAGTGGTCGCCATTGTTTTTAATATCTTCAGCATTAGCTTCTAAAGTGATTTCCATTAGTTGGTCTTCAGTAGTATCTTCAGCAGAGATAATGAATTGACCTTGCTTATTGAAATTGAATTGCAAAGCACCTTGAGTAGCTAGAGAGCCACCACATTTAGTGAAAGCAGATCTAACTTCACCAGCAGAGCGATTTTTATTTTCAGTAGTAACTTCTACGATAATACCAACGCCACCAACAGAATAACCTTCATACAGAAGTTGTTCGTAAACCACGCCAGGGATTTCACCTGTACCCTTTTTGATAGCTCTATCAATATTATCAGCTGGCATATTGCTTGCCTTAGCCTTTGCTACGAGAGTTCTTAAACGTGGGTTAAAGTTCAAGTCGCCGCCGCCATCTCTAGCTGAAAGAGTAATATCCTTACTCAAAACGCTAAATATTTTGCCTCTTTTTGAATCTATTGCTGCCTTGTGGCGTTTAGTTGTTGCCCATTTACTATGTCCTGACATTTTTTTATTCCTAGGTTAAATAATCCAAGTTGTAGTGTAGCTTTTCTTTTTGTAGCTACATATTTAATAAGGTGATTTTAAAAAATTAGCACTTAGCTATTTTTTAGATTATTTTAAAGATAATTTTTTATGTTTTCAAGGAGGATAACAGCGTTATCTAAGGAGAAAACAGAAGAAATTAGAATAAAATAGGCAAAAAAGAGCAAGTGTGTTCTTTCTTATCTTTTTAGAAACTAATTTTTTAAAGTCGCCAATAATATAATTAAGCTAGTATTATTTTGAGATATGACAATTTTTCAACATTTTTTTGCAATAATTTAAATATTTTCTTGGAATTTCGGCATAAATTTTCTATATTTGACTTATAAATAGGGTTTTTACCCTACTTTTGAGACTTAGAATAAAAGGACGAGCTAATTTTTACATAGCTCCAAAAGGCAAAGATTATGAGTAATATTAAGGATTGTTTAGTAGAACTAAAAACTGAGAATGCGGGCAAAAGCTCTTTTGTATACAGCTTGGCAAAGCTAGGAGAGATTTATCCTAATTTACATAGATTACCTGTTTCAATTAGGGTTGTCTTAGAAAGTGTGCTAAGGGCGTATTTCAATGGTTTAGCAAGCGAGCAGGACGTGCATAACTTGGCTAGCTATAATGCAAAAGACACTGGCGACTTTGAAATTCCTTTTGTGGTTTCAAGAATTATCTTGCAAGACTTAACTGGTGTGCCTCTAGTTGTGGACTTAGCTGCAATGAGGTCTGAGGCAAAGCGTAGAGGCAAGAACCCTGAGTTGGTTGAACCATTAGTACCTGTAGACTTGGTTATAGACCACTCTGTTCAAATGGACGCTTTTGGAAAATCTGACTCTTATACTAAAAACTTGGATATGGAATTTTCAAGAAATCAAGAGCGTTACGAGTTTTTAAAGTGGGGTCAGCAAGCATTTAATACATTTTCAGTGGTAGCTCCTTCTATAGGTATTTGCCACCAAGTTAATTTGGAATATTTGGCAAAGCTAGTATTTGAAAAAGAAGAAAATGGCAAAAATATTTTATATCCAGACACTCTAGTTGGCACAGACTCACACACTACTATGATTAATGGCTTGGGCGTTGTCGCTTGGGGCGTAGGTGGTATTGAGGCTGAAGCTGGTATGCTTGGTCAACCTATATATTTCAAAGTACCTGAAGTTGTGGGCGTAAACCTAAAGGGTAAACTTCCAGAAGGCACAAACGCAACAGACTTAGCTTTACATATGACTAAGCTTTTGAGAGAACAAAAGGTAGTGGGTAAATTTGTTGAATATATTGGCGAGGGGGCTAAAAATCTATCTCTTGCAGATAGGGCAACTGTTGCAAATATGGCTCCTGAATATGGTGCAACTATGGGCTACTTCCCTATAGACGAGCAAACTATGGACTATATGAAGCTAACTGGCAGAGACGAAAAGTTAGTTGAATTGGCTAAAGATTACTACAAGGCTCAAGGCTTATATGGTATGCCTAAGGCTCAAGATTGCGAATATACTACTTTATTAGAAGTAGATTTGAGCGAAATAAGCCCATCAATTTCGGGTCCAAAACGCCCTCAAGATAAAATAGATTTATTCCAAGCAAAGGCTGCATTTGCAGAGTCTTTCCCTGAAGCTACTTCAGAAAAAACTGCTACAGCTAAGGGCGAAATTGGCGATGGCTCTATCTTAATTGCAGCAATTACCAGTTGCACAAATACATCTAACCCTTCTGTATTAATAAGTGCAGGCTTGTTGGCGAAAAAGGCTTGCGAGTTTGGCTTAGAAGTTCCTGCATACGTTAAAACTACTCTAGCGCCTGGTTCAAGAGTTGTTAGCGATTACCTAAAAGAAGCAGGTCTACAAGAATATTTTGACAAGCTTGGTTTCAATTTAGCTGGATATGGCTGTGCAACTTGTATTGGTAACTCTGGTCCTATAGACGAAGAAATCACTAAGGTTGTTAAAGACAAAAACCTTGTTTGTGCTAGTGTTCTTTCTGGCAATAGAAACTTTGAAGCGAGAGTTCACGCTCTAATTAAGTCAAATTACTTAATGTCGCCTCCATTTGTAGTAGCATTTGCATTGGCTGGCAAAGTAAATATAGATTTTGAAAAGGAAGCTATAGGAACTACAAAATGTGGTAAAGCAGTGTACTTAAAGGATATTATGCCTACTGACGCTGAAATCCAAGAAGCGATGAACAAGGGGCTAAAATCTGAGTTCTTCAAGGCTCAATATTCAAATATGCTAGGACCTAAGCAATGGCAAGAAGTTGAGTGCCAAAACTCTCCTGTATTCGACTGGAACTTAGATAGTACTTACATTCAAGAAGCTCCTTTCTTTGAAAAGCCAGACCCTGCGAAACGTACACTTGGCTCTTTGCGTGCATTGGCGATATTCGGCGATAGCGTAACAACTGACCACATCTCTCCTGCAGGGGCTATATCTCTCGATAGTGCAGCTGCTAAATTCTTGGGTGAAAAGGGCTTAGCTGTTAAAGACTTCAATACTTATGGCTCAAGAAGAGGCAACGATAGAATTATGTCTCGTGGCACTTTTGCAAATATTAGAATTAAAAACAAAATCGTTGCCCCACGTGAAGGTGGCTACACTAAAATGTACGGCACTGGCGACGACGTTCTAATCTACGACGCAGCTCAATCATACGCAAGCAAAGACGAAGGCTTAATAATCTTCTCTGGCAGAGACTATGGTATGGGTAGCTCAAGAGACTGGGCTGCTAAAGGTACTTCTATGTTGGGAGTTAGAGCTGTTATTGCAAAATCTTACGAAAGAATACACAGAAGCAACCTAGTTGGTATGGGTATCCTTCCTTTTGAATTTATAGGAGACGTTGACGCAGATACTCTAGCACTAAATGGCACAGAAAAGTTCTCTATAGAGTTAGCAAATGGTATCGAAGTTGCTGCCCCTGCTAAACTTAAAATAGAAAGAGCTGACGAAAGTGTTGAATACGTCGACATACTTTTACGTATAGATACTCCTATGGAAATCGAATACTACCAAGCAGGCGGTATCCTTCCTTACGTATTAGACAAAATATTAGCTTAATAATCAGCTTAATAATTATAATTACACAAAATGGCTCAAGATAGTACAAAATATTTAGTCCACACCCAAGATAAGGAAGCTCAGCTCGTCATCAAAGGCAGAGCTAGCTACCTTAACTGTATGGGCGTGTCTGAATTTTTTGACACTATTATTAGAGCAAAATATAAAAATGTAATCATCGACCTTAAAGAATGTACTGGACTAGACAGTACATTTTTAGGTATTATAGCCAAGCTCGCTATAAAACTTAAGGCGATAAATGGCTCTTTCGATTGCGTATCTTTAACTAACCTCGAAGAACGTAACCTCGAAGTTGTCCAAAACCTCGGCATCGACAAAATTACTAAAATAGAAACAAAACCCCAAGAAAAAGCTCAACCCTCTAATTTCCTAGACTCCCTCCCCTCTTCTAAGCCTGCTATGCTAGAAGCCCATAAATCCCTAGTCGAAGCAGACAGCAATAACGCCAAAAAATTCGAAGACGTTATATCTTTTCTTAGTAAAATTTAAGAAAGATTTTAGGCAAGGGCAGTTTGCCCCTAACCTCCATTAAGGACTTTCGCCTCTTAGCTAATTGCCATACTCGGCACACCAAAAAAAAGGAATAAGCATAAAACTTATTCCTTTTTCTATTGATTGCCTTTGCTCTTTAGAGTTCTTTAATCATTATGTCTTTGAATTTGATTTGAGAGCCTTCGATTTTTTTGTTGAAGTGAACTTGGAAACCAATTACATCTGTGTCGTTAAGTTGGCGTCTTTCAGTGTCTAAGTCTGTGTTCCACTTTAAGTTAGCACAAGGTACGCCGTTTGACCAAGTCTTAACATAGCCATCTTTATACATAACTGTCATCTTGTTCCACTCGTATAAATTTGCTCCTGCTTTTCTTGCAGCGTCGTGTTCTTCTCTCGACAAAGAATATTGCCACTTAAACACGCCTTCGCCATAAATACCTGCAGTCCAGCCACGATTTGGGTCTTGCTCAATCTCAACTTGTATGCCATCTAGCCACTGTCTCTTATTTATACCAGCACGCAACATCATACCAGAATTACCTTGAATATCATTGCCCCACTTCCAGTAAAAAGTAATAATCATATTGCCCTTATAATCCTTTTTAGTGCAGTACCAAGAATTTCTTGGGCTATCTAATGTACTTGTTCCAACTAGCTCGCCATCTACCCATTCAAACTTTGCAGTTCCACCTAATACTTGAGCATCGTCGCCTGTTTGGTTAAATAAAGGCACAAAGCCCTTAGTTGTGTCTGGCTCCGCCTCAGTTAAAAGCTCCATCTTTGCATCTGGAACAGCTTTTTTTGAGAATTTCCCTTCTTGCCAAACCCCTTCTGTCTTTTGTGCATAAGAAAATGAAGCAGCCAAAAGCAGATAACTTGATAGTAATATAATTTTTTTCATACAAATAAAAACTCTATAGAATTTTCTCTTTTGGTAAAGTATATTTTATCTAATCTATGAGTTTTTTTGCAATTTCTTCTATCTCAAATAAACGTTCTTTGAGATTTGAAGATTTAAACGTATATTTTTGATAGTCCGACTTCTCGTGGAAGCTATGGAAAGTTTCGCCATCAAAGTGAGCTGCATAAGCAACTTGGCAACCACCTCCGAGGCACTCTAAAAATCTCTTCTCTAGCAAAAATGCTTGAGTCGCCTCTGGGTCTGTGTATTGTGCAAGCTCATCTTTAAGCTCAAGTCTAGTCTCAAGAGCGATAATACCTTGTGCTACAGCTGGCACACAACAATGAACCTTAATAGGTCTAAACTTCAAACCCTCAAAGTTATCTATACCCAACCTCAAAAGCCCTGCAGACGACAATATAGTGGCATCTATATTAGAGTCGGCGTTCGAAATCTTCTTCAACCTTGTATGCACGCTACCTCTAATTTCTGTCCAAACAGCATTGGGGAACATCTTCTTTAACTGAGCCCTTCTCCTTGGACTACCAGTAGCAATGCAACTGTGCAATGGCAAGTCTTTACCTACAAATACATCGAGAGCTGCGTCTCTTGGCAAAAATGCACTCAAGCACAAGCCCTCAGGCTCTAAAGTTGCTAAATCCTTTGCACTGTGAACTGCAATATCAGCTTCGCCAGAAAGCAATGCCTCTTGGAGTTCTTTGGTAAAAAGTCCAGTGCCTCCCATTTTCTCTAAAGACCAATCTTGCCTTCTATCGCCTGTAGTCTTGTATTCCAAGACCTCAAAGCTCGCCCCCTCCATTCTTTGAGAGAGGTATTCTATAGCCATTTCTGCCTGCTTTAATGCGAGAGGGCTGTTCCTTGTTGCTATTCTATATTTTTTCATAATTTGTCTTGGTCAAATATACACAATAAGGGCGTAAGTCATTAAAACTCACGCCCTTATTATATCAAATAAGTATCTTACTTAGAAGAGTAAGCAGCTTGTACGCCCTTGATGTTCTTCTTAGCAACCCAAGGCATTAGAGAACGTAAACGTTGACCAGTCTTTTCGATTGGGTGCTTTTCGCCAGCTTCTAAAAGAGCATTGTAGTTAGGCAAACCTGCCTTGTATTCCTTAGCCCATTCTCTTGCGAACTTACCAGATTGGATTTCTTTCAAAATCTTCTTCATATTCTTCTTAGTTTCAGCTGTAATAACTCTAGGTCCACGAGTAATATCGCCATACTTAGCAGTTTCAGAGATAGAGAAACGCATACCAGAAATACCACTTTCAACCATCAAGTCTACAATCAATTTCAATTCGTGTAAGCACTCGAAGTAAGCCATCTCAGGCTTGTAACCAGCTTCAACTAAAGTTTCAAAACCAGCTCTTACCAATTCAGAAGCACCACCGCAAAGTACAGCTTGTTCGCCGAATAAGTCAGTTTCAGTTTCTTCCTTGAAAGTTGTTTCTAAAACGCCAGCTCTAATTGAACCAATACCAGCTGCCCAAGCCAATGCAATCTTCTTGCAAGCTGCCTTGTTGCCTTGGTGAACTGCGATTAATGCAGGAACACCCTTGCCTTCTTGATATTGTATTCTAACTTCGTGTCCAGGTCCCTTAGGAGCAACCATTATTACGTTAACTCCAGTTTGAGGCTTGATGAAACCAGCGTGGATAGCTAAACCGTGAATAAATACGATAGTCTTACCCTTAGTCAAAGAAGGCTCGATGTCCTTTTTGTAGATTTCAGCTTGCTTCATATCTGGAACAGCTATCATAATAACATCAGCTTTTGCAACTGCTTCAGCTGTAGGGTAAACTTCAAAACCTTGTTGTCTAGCAACTTCAGCAGACTTACTTTCAGGGTACAAACCTATAATTACATTTGCTCCGCTTTCTTTTAAGTTTAGAGCGTGGGCGTGTCCTTGAGAACCGTAACCAATCACTGCTAATGTTTTATCTTCTAAGATTTTTAAATCTGCGTCTTTAGTTGTATATACCTTTGCTGGCATTGTTTTAATCTTTCTTGTGTTTTGTGTTAAAAAATATTTATTTCTTTGCGAGGTTAATTCCACGCTCGAGCGATACATTACCTGTTCTTGCCATTTCAATAATGCCATAGCTTTCTATCATAGATAAAAATGCAGCAATCTTTGTAGGATTACCAGTGCATTCTATAACGAGAGAATCATTGTAAACGTCAATTACCTTACTTCTAAATAGGTCTGCAATTTCAATTAGCTGACCTCTAGTTTCTTTAGTACATTGAACCCTTGCAATTACAAGTTCTCGGGATACAAAAGAGCCCAATTCAGAGAAGTCCTTGACTTCGATTACATTAATAAGCTTTGATAATTGCCCGATACATTGTTTAATAGTATCTTCTGTACCACTGAGAGTTACAGTAATGCGGGAATATTTTCCGCAAGGCATCGGACCTACATTAAGAGTCTCGATATTAAAGCCACGACCACTGAACATACCCGCAACCCTAGCGAGTACGCCAAATTTGTTTTCAACAAGAGCGGATATAGTGTGTTTCATTCTTTTTGGAAGAAATAATATGGGCGATACAGGACTCGAACCTGTGACATTCTGTGTGTAAGACAGACACTCTAACCAACTGAGTTAATCGCCCTTTACTTAAATTAAAAACCCTATAGTGCATCATTCTCATTTTAATTGCAAGCTTTTTTTTAAAAAATATTGCAATTTTTTTATTTTAGCCTAATTTTAGCTTCTATATTATGAAATTATTTAAGATATTTTTGCTATTTTTACTCTCTGCAAGGGGGCTTTTTGCAGCTTGGGAAATTATCGACGCAAGGGGCGATAAAGTGAGTATTAATCAAGTGCCAGAGCGTATAGCCTGCATTAGTCCAAGCACTACAGAACTCATTTTTGCAATAGGAGCAGGTGATAATATCCTTGCAAACTCTCGTTTTTGCAGATTTCCTGACGAAGCTACAAAAAAAATCAAGATTGGAGGCTTTTTAGATCCAGATTTTGAAAAGATTGCATATCTAAAACCTGATTTATTCATTTTAACAGACTCAAAAAACGATGTTTTGACTTCAAAATTAGATGTTTTTAAGATTTCTCGCCTAAGTTTGCACTCAGATGGGCTAGAAAATATATTAAAGAATATAGCAATTTTAGGCGAAGTTTTCCAAAAACAAGAAAATGCAAATGCTCTAATAACTAAAATTAATGCAAAAATAGAGCAAGCGAAGCAAAAGGCAAAGTCTTTAAATAAGAAGAGAACTATAGTTATGTTTGGGCAAATGGCAGCAGGGAAAGGCTCTTATGTATCTGAAATTTTGGAGCTTGTTGGGGCAGATAACATAATGGCAAATTCGACTAATTCTTGGGCAGTTCCTCAAAAAGAGCATATATTGGCTACTTCGCCTGAAGTACTTATTATAGAGTCAAAGAGCGATGAGGATTTTGAAAATCAGCTTAAGATATATAAAGCAGACTCGATTTGGAGCAAAACGCCAGCAGTTTTAAATAATAATATATACCCAATAAATTCCGATTTAATTAGCATACCTTGCACGCATATAATGGGGGCTATAGACAGATTAGTTGAGATAATGGAAGGCTCTCAATAAAAAATACTCTTGCTCTTTTAATTAATTATGTTTTCCTTAAAAGTATAACAATAGAATATTATGAAAGATAAAGAAGAACTTTGGCAGAACGTACATCAGGCAGGGAAAATATATCTCTTGCCGAATTTTTTTACAGCAGGAAATTTATTTTTTGGCTTTTCGTCGATGGTCTTGTGCATAATGGCAAGATACAATGCAGTAGACGACTCTGCTATGCACAAATTTTGCAAGATGCTATTTCCAGCTACCCAAGATGTAAGTACTTCATACTTCTTGCTTGCCTTGTTGTGCATAATCTTGGCTGTATTTAGCGATATATTCGATGGTAGGGTAGCAAGAGCGACAGGAAAGTCCTCTATGTTCGGAATGCAGTTCGACTCTATAGCAGACACAGTGTCATTTGGGGTAGCCCCTGCATTGTTGACTATGTTGTTGATACTAAACCCTCTCGACGAGCTACCTCAATTTATGCAAGGTTATATGGGTAGCATTGGCTTTTTTGTAAGTTTTATATACTTGTTGTGTGCCTGCGTGAGATTATCGAGATTTAACGTATTGACTTGTCCATATATAAAGGGACACGAAAAGTATTCTAAGGGCGACTTTGTTGGCTTGCCAGCTCCTGCAGCGGCTGGGGTGGTAGTATCAATATCTTTGACAATGCTAAGCTCGAATTTAGGTACATATTCTATATGCTTAGTTCCTCTAGTTTTATTGACATCTTGGTTTATGATAAGTGGCATACCTTATCCTACATTTAAATATATAAACTGGGACGTAAATGCAAAGCTAAGGACGTTTATATTCATAATAGCCTGCGTGATAATGGCATTATACTTCAAGGAATACAGCTTTAGTATATTGTTTATTGCCTACGCATTTTATTCGCCAATTAAGTACTTGCCAAGATTTTTCAAAGTAGTTAAATACATAAAGGCAAAACGCTTAAGAACAAAAAAAGCAAAGAAAGCTTAAAGGGAACTTCTAAAAATTGCTTTTTAATAGAAATCCCCTAATAATATAAACTAGCAATACACAATTTCAAAGGACTTTTTCTAAGCAATTTAGAGAGTCCTTTTTTATACCCCACTTTACCCCCCTTTAACTAAACCCCCCTTTAACAAAATCCTTGCCAACTTGGCTTTTGCGTGCGATAATATACTTATGATTAAAAGACTTCTAGTTTACTTCTTTGTTGCACTTTGCTCAAATATCTGGGCAAGCGAGAGCCTTTCTGCATCTGTGCAAAGTGGCAATGGGAGCAATTTCGAAGCTGTGCAGGAAGAAATTGATAAGGCATTTGCTATAAAGGCTATGGAAAGTGTGGCTACAAAAGAAGAGCTTGGTGCTTTTGAAAAGATTGCATTACAAGACCCCAAACGTGCTTTAGAATTATCTATGTACTATCAAGGCTGGGGCAAAGATGAGTGCTTTTATGTATTTGACGATGATGGAAATTTCAGAAAAAATGTGGACTCGTGATATGCGTTTTTACGAAAACGACAAAGAGATAGATTTCGACAGCCTATAAAAAAGGAAATTCCTTTTTAGAGAATTTCCTTTGCAATATTTTTTAGTACTTATTTCTTTATATATATTTTTGACTTAAAAATAGGTGTTGGTTCTTCTTCATTTAAATAAGTCTCTATAGCACCTCCATTGTTTTTATCATAAGATTGTATATTCTTATTTCTATCATAGCTTCCTATTCTGGCATGTTGAGTCATTGAGAAAAACAGCATAGTTTTATCCTTATTCGGATTTCCTTTATCTGCAGCACTTACTATTTCATTATTATCACTTTGATAGGAATTTTCTTTACCTGTATATGCAGTATTTACTAGCCCATTATCTGCAACAGACCCAGTCAAATACGAAGACTCAAGTTCAATATTTACATCACTTAAAGAAATATCGCTTTGCTCTAAAGTATTAAGAATATGGACTCTTTCTGCGACTATTCTGCCTTTGTCATCTGCAATCATATCATAAGCGACAGTAACTTCTTCTTTGTACGACTCTCCATTTTTCATACAACTACATTTCGCCGTAAATAAAAGAGTGGCAGGTTTATTAGGCGTAAAACCTTCCATTTTTATAGTTGTTGAGGCGTAAAGACCAGCTTCTCCTGTTGCATCGAAAGTCCTATTTATCATAATACCCTTTTCAGGATCCGAAGTAAACTTAACATCGTCAATAGAATTAGAGTCTATATTTTGAGCATTTGTTTTGTCTGAATCACCAAATAGAACTGTTTTGCTTTCACCATTTGCATCTTTTATAATCTCAAAATTTGAAATAGAGGTATTTTCATCTTTTTTTACGCAAACAGAACCTGATGGATTTTTGTAATCCCAATTATAATTATTTTCTGCTTTCCCCTCTGGCGAATTTTCTTTAGAGTCATCTTTCGTGTCATCAGCGTTGTCAGATTTATCCTTAGAGTCGCCTGAAGTTTCTTCCTTTGTAGAAGAGTCTTCGTTTTGAGTTTTTCCAACTTTT
>JAWXTY010000016.1:0-42949 GCA_044433115.1 Opitutales bacterium | reverse complement strand
ACGTAAGAGTCCAAAACATTTCCAAAACGGAGTATAAAAACGCTTTCGATTTGCACGCAAAAAATCTCACATCGCTAGAGTGAGATTTTTTGTTTGGGGCGTAAGATTACCCCTTAGACGAGGCTTTGGAAATTTTTTGGGATCGCAGCGTATATTAATACGTGAGAGTCCAAAAAAATCTCAAAACGGAGTATAAAAACGCTTTCGATTTGCACGCAAAAAATCTCACATCGAAGAGTGAGATTTTTTGTTTGGGGCGTAAGATTGCCCCTTAGACGAGGCTTTGGAAATTTTTTGGGATCGCAGCGTATATTTATACGTAAGAGTCCAAAAAATTTCCAAAACGGAGTATAAGGGGTGATATTACGCCCCAAATATTACGCCTCGGGAAAGAGGTACTTGCGGTCGACTGCTTGTGCTGCGACGATTACGGCTGTGCCGTAGATGTCTTCTACAGTTGCGATACGTGGGATTTCGGCAACTGGTTTTTGCAAGCCTGTCAATATGTGTCCATAATAGTGCATATTTGGATTTGTCAACATAGCTAAACGTATTGCCATTGTGCCTGAATTTAGCTCAGGGAAAATCAGTACATTAGCACTGCCTGCGACTGAAGATTGAACGCCCTTATATTCTGCAAATTGAGGATTTAGAGCAACGTCGATTTGCATTTCGCCATCTACTTCAAAGTCTAAATTTTCACGTTGAACTTTGTCGTGAAGTAAAGAAGTGGCAAGCTTCATTTTGTTTACGCTAGGTAGTTTTGTATTTAAAGCCTTAGATGTATGACTTAAAAATGCTACCTTGATGGTATTGCTACTTAGGTGCTTAGCCAAGACTGAAGTTGTGTAGGCAATATCACAAAGTTGCTCGCCAGTAGGTTCAGGGATAACGCCACAGTCAGTCATAAACAAACTGCCTGAAATGCCTATAGCTGGGTTATTTGTATCTAAAATAACCATCGAAGAAATGTTCTTTAAGCCCTTTTGCATAGGGATTAATTGCATAATAGGGCGTAGCGTGCTAGATGCAGATGTGCTAACTCCAGATAACATTGCATCTGCCCTATTAGTAAGAAGCATCATAGAGGCAAAAGCTATGGGATTTTTCAAGAAGTCTTCAGCAGGAGCGTCGGAAATTTTCTTATTAAATCGCCTTATAGAATTTAGAGCCTTAGCTAGCTCTGGTGTATCAGAATAAGCCTTAGGGTCTATTAGTGCAATGCCATCTAGCCTAATTTCGTTGTCGGCAGCAATTAGCTTAATTTCTTCTTTATCGCCAATTAAAATGGGAGCCCCCAACTTTCTAGTAGCAAATTGGCGAGCCGCCTTGATTATACGCAAATCAGCCCCTTCAGTAAAGATAACTCTTTTAGGGTGATTTTGAAGTCTTATTGATAAGCTATTTAGTATTGGCATAATATATACAATTGAAATAATATTTATATAATTGAAATATACTTATATCATAGAAATACTAAAAAGAGCAAGCATATTCTTTCTGTAAAACTAGTACTCTAAAGTCTTGTAGTAGCGAGGCACACGTTTTGTGATGGAAGATAGGGCTTGACCTGCAACGATAGCCATCGAGTCGCAATAGTCTTCAATACGTATTTCCTCCTTGCCAGATTTACCTATAAGTACCACTTCGTCGCCCTCCTTAACTTCCTCAATATCACTGACATCTATACAGGCTTGATCCATAGAAACTATACCCATTATAGAGACGTATTTACCCCTTAAAAGCACCTTATATTTATCTTGAATTTTGCGACTTAGCCCATCTGCATATCCAGCTGAAATCAAGGCAACCTTTGCGTCTTTTTTAAGCTGATAGCTATTGTTGTAACCAATATTATAGCCCTTAGGAAGTTCTTTAATTTGACTAATTGCAGTCTTAAAACTTATAACTTGCTCTGGCTTAAAGGCGTTTAATATAGAATTATTTTCAGGGCAAACTCCAAATAAAACTAAGCCAATTCTAATTGAACTAGTCATATTTTTAGGCAAGTTTTTATATTCAAATATATCGCTATGATGTAGCGACATTTCTATAGATTTCTCTTGGCACGCTATTGAAATTTCTTCTAAAAATTCTAAGTCTAGCTCTAAATTTTTCTCTTTAGTGCCACTGCCAGTTCCTACTGCACATAAGGAATTTAAATCCAAAAACTTGGCTTCATTTATAAGAAAACCAAAGAGCTTTTTCGCCTCATTTCTATCTGGAATACTCGGCTTTAAAAGAGGTAATCGCATATTGACACTAAGGCGTTTATTTAGCGTTTTGCCTATCTCTTCAAAGCGTTTTGCCTCTTCGAGTGTAGCTAAATTTGCTGTGATATTATTTTCAAAATACAAATTTTCTTCGCCCAAAATAGAGGAAGTCATAACTATAATCTGCCAGCCCAAGCCAACTTGCCTAACTTGCAAAGCCTCGCTTAAATTTGTTACAGCAAAGGCATCTACGCCACTTTCCATAAGCCTTGCAACGGCAGCACTTAGACCAACTCCAAAAGCGTCTGCTGCAACGAAAGCTATGTATTTTTTTTCATTTATTAAAAAGTCTTTTATCCTTTTTAAATTGCGTTCTAAGGCACATAAATCTATCTGCACTGAGCTTCTTAAATATCTGCTTGCAAATTCCATTTTACAAATTCTCGTTTAGATAAAAGTAGGGCATCTTTAACTTCAATAGCTTCAACTAAAAATGTTTTTTCATTTGAATTTATAGCGTCAAAAATGTCATCTATAGTATAACTAAGTTCAGTAAATTCTTCTTTTACAACTTGTTTAGCTCTTTGCTTAAGATAGAAAATATTTTCGCCTTTGATTTTCTCAAAATCCTCATAGCTAAGCTCTAAAGGATTTGTATTTTTTGAACTATCAAGCTCTAATAAATTGTAAAATCCCTTTTTAGAGTCGCATATAATTTGAGCTTTTTCTACATTTTTCTTAAAGCACAAATAGCGAGCTATATCGAAAATATTATAAGTAAAAACCTTTGCTCCACTTAAATTTGCTATGCTAAAAAAGGAAACACTCGCACAGCGTATTCCCAATACAGAACCTGTGCCTTCGCAAAAAATTAGCTCTTGAATTTCGCCAATTTCTACATTCGCTTTAGAGCAAGCTTCACTCAATAAATCAAAGAAATTTTCAAGAGCCATTCCTTGTTTTTCTACAGAAAAAAGCTTCTCATTTCCCTTGTAAATTCCAATTTTTATGCAATCTGAAATGCTGTCTGCAATTAGTCTTAACATTAGTTAAATCTCTTTCTTAAAGTTTTTGATGGAATTAATAACTCTTCCCTATACTTTGCAACTGTACGCCTTGCTATATTCATATTGTCCTTTGCAAGCATCTCACTAATTTGACTGTCAGAATATGGTTTTCTCGTATTTTCGGAGTCAACTATTCTTTGTATAGCTTCTTTAATGCTATCACTAGAGAGCGACTCGCTGCCGCCCTTAGTTTCTATAGCGTTAGAAAAGAATGACTTATAATCCTTAAGCCCCTTTGCTGTCTCTACATTTTTTCCAGCTAAAGCCCTGCTAATAGTAGATGGGTGAAGCTCGAGAGCTTGGGCTACTTCTGCCATAGTCATAGGTTTTAGCTCGCCTCCAGAGAAAAACGCCTCTTGCTTTTCTATGATAAAATTAGTAATTCTAAGTAAAGTGCTTTGCCTGTCCTCTATAGCTCCCATCAAGGATTTTGCCTCAGTCATCTTCTCTTTTATATAAGATTTATCCTCTTTAGAGAATTTATTTTCAGCAATCATTTGCCTATAACTGTCGTTAATCCTAATTTGGGGTATGTGATTATTAGTAAGCTCGCAGGCTAATTTTCCATATTTATCTCTAAATATCCTTGCGTCTGCCCAGACATAGTTCGACGACTCGTTGTAATAACTTCTTGCAGGGGCAGTGTCGAGCTTTGAAATGAGGAGTATAGCACCTTCAACTTGGGCTACACTAACGTTGCAATTTTTTGAAATTTCTTGAACCTTACGCTTTGTAAATAACTCATATTGGTCATCTAAAATTTCGTATGCAAGGCTGTATTCTTGATCCATTCTAAGTAATTGTATCAAAAAGCAGTCTCGCAAATCCTTTGCACCAATACCAGCAGGCTCCATAGATTGCAATAATTCAAGAGCCTTAGCTAGAATATCTTTGTCAAATTCATTTTCTAGTAGATATAAATCATTTTCAGCTAGAAAGCCACGTTCATCTAAGCACTCACACTCTGCTACAAATGCCTTAAGTACTTCAATATCATCACAATCAAGACTAGCTTGCCTAATGAGTTCTTCACGTAGAGTGGTTTTGTCCTCAATGGAGTTTACGATAAAGTCGTAAGTATTTGCGTCAGCTAGAGTGTTTGAATAATTATTGTAGCTCTTAAAATTGTCGTAAGAACTTTCGTATTCTTCTTTTTTTTGAGCAGGAACTTCAACTTGAACTTCTTCTATGAGAGGGTTTGAGTTCAATTTTTCACGAACGAGATTTTTTAAATCCAAGGCAGTATATTGCAATATATCAAGACTATTTAACATTCTTTGACTTAAAGCCAAAGATTGCTTTAATTGCATACTTTGAGATAGCGATAGGTCTGCCATTTTTTAGATTTTTAAATTTAGATTAAGAGATTTTCGCCAAAAGTTTTATTAGAAACTGAGGCTTTTAACATCTAAAATGTCGCTAGTAGCATAAGTCATATCGCCAAGTCCTTGAATAATATTTTGCGAATATTGAGTATCTGCTGAAGAAGTAGTAAAATAACTATCAGAATAATATGCTGTTTCAAGCTCAGGAATTTGCACAAGCTCAATAGGGCTTTGCAAAGATAAATTTTCTATACTACTAGGAGTTATAACGAAAGTCATCATAATAGCAATAGCAGGCAAAGCGATAGCACTTAGTTTGGCAAAAGTCCAAGGGGAAAGGAAAAAGCGAGATTTTGGTTCTTCATCGACCATAGCTTTAAGCATCTTACTTTTTAGTTGTGCATTAAAATCCTCCCACTGTGCTGCAGAAGGTTTTTCAGCTTTCTTCAAAGAAAGCATATCTTCTAGTGTGAACTTATTTTTATCGTTGTGCATAACTTATTTAATATAATTTTTGAGCATTGCTTGCAGTTGTTGCTTAGCATAGAAGAGACGACTTCTGACAGTAGCTTCTTTTGTTCCTACGATTTCAGCTATTTCAGAATGGCTAAGCCCTTCTACTTCGTGTAAAATAACAACTGTTCTATGTTCTATAGACAAGTTTTGTAGAGCTTCGTTCAATTTTTCTTTTAATTCGTTTAATAAAATAGAATTTCTTGCTCCCTTTTTTTCGACGAGAGCGTCAATAATTTCAGCAGGGGCAATTTCTTCGTTAATTTTTTCGAAACTAAAGAAGCGGCGGAAGCGATTTTTTTTAACAAAATTAATAGACATATTTACAGCAATTCTGTAAATCCAAGTATAAAATGAGCTATTATTTTTAAAGCCAGCTAAGCTTTTGAAAGCTTTGATGAATACATCTTGAGTAATATCCATAGCGTCTTCTCTGTTGGAAGTGATGCCATAGACTACAGAAAAGAGTCTTTCTCTATATTTATTTACAAGGGTATCGAAAGCTTGCATATCGCCTTCTTTAACCCTAGAGATAATGTCAATATCGCTATCAACTCTAGCTATAGAGCCAGAATTTATGCTTTCAGATACTGTAGATTTCACCAAATTCATTTTATTTCTTTTCATCTTTGATAATTTCACCCCAAATTGCAAGCATTAATTTTCCAAAAAACTTTGTATAAGCCTAAAGATTGCCAGATAAAAAGCCAACCTACCTAAGATATAGACAAGTTTAAGATAAAAATAACAAAAAAAATCAACAAGCCCAAAAGCCCTACCCCACCCAAAGCCAGCCAACGCACTCAATACCAGACCAAAAATTTGCGTAAGCAAAATTTTTGAGGGGGCGTAAGATTGCCCCTTAGACAAGTATTCGAGATTTTTTGGAGGTCGAAGCGTACTTGCGTACGTGAGAGTCTCAGAACGCTCAATGCAGACCAAAAATTTGCGTAAGCAAAATTTTTGAGGGGGCGTAAGATTGCCCCTTAGACAAGTATTCGAGATTTTTTGGGGGTCGAAGCGTACTTGCGTACGTGAGAGTCCAAAAAAATCTCGAAACGGAGTATAAGGGGTGATATTACGCCCCCTTATTCTTTTTTAAAGCTAATTGACCACAGGCGGCGTCTATATCTGAGCCTTTTTCACGTCGGAGAGTGGCTGAGATGTTCATAGATTTTAGGACATCTAGGAATTTTTGGGAATTTTTTGTAGGGGGGCGTTGCCAGTCTAAGCCTTCGACAGTGTTGTAGGGGATAAGGTTTACGTGGGCTTTAAGTTTTTTAGCAATTTTGGCAAGGGCTTTTGCGTCTTGGATAGAGTTATTCATATTGTCTATGAGAATGTACTCTAAGCCTATCATACGCTTACTTGTTTTGGAAAAAATTTCGAGAGATTTTAGGAGGGTATCTAGGGGGAAGCGTTTATTTACAGGCATTATTTGATTACGAATTTCGTCATTTGTAGCGTGTAGGCTTATTGCAAGGCGATAGGGGAAGTCTAGCTTTGCCATTTCTTCGATTTTGTTTGCCAAGCCACAAGAGGAAACTGTTATACGCCTTGCTCCAAAAGAGAAATCCTTATTTATAATAGAGAGAGCCTTAAGGAGGTTGTCTGCATTAGCCATAGGTTCGCCCATACCCATAACTACGACATTTTCAAAGTCAAAGCCTTGATTTTCCTTAGAGAAAGTTATGAATTGGGTGAGTATTTCTTGGTAGGATAAATTACGTTTAAAGCCATTTAGTGTGGAAGCACAAAATCTGCAAGATTGGGCACAGCCGACTTGGGTGCTTACGCAAATTGTCTTTTTTTCCTCATTATTTTCAGTTGGGGCAGTCAATATTACAGACTCGATAAAGTAGCCATCATTAAGTTCGAATAGGAATTTGCCTGCATCTTCTTTAGACTTTTTGTTGGCTACGAGTTTTGCTGAGGTGAAATATAAGTCTTGAGCCAATTTTTGCCTAAGGGCAGTTGGCAAAGATGACATTTTAGAAAAGTCGAAAATGAATTTTGTATATACATAGTCGAATATTTGCTTTGCCCTAAACTTTTGAGAGTTTATAGATAATAGGTACGCTTCAAGAGAGGCTTTATCAAAATCGAAAAAGCACTTAGGAGAAATATCTGTAGTTGAGTTATCCATATTAAAATCTGCCATCTGTCTTGGGTTGCCAAGCACTTTGGGTAGAATTTCGGTTTTGCTCAGATACCTTTTTGAAGTACTCGCCTGTAGAGCGAGTTTCGCCAGTGAATACTGAGCCTATGGGAGTGTCGCCAGCGTCGTCTCGAAGGTCGGAGGTACAAGCAGTTAGGCTTGCGATTAGGGCTAATAATATTAGATGTAAAAATTTCATTATTGGATTTCTGTAGAAGTTTCGTCTATAGTTTCAGGGGAGTTTTTGCTTAGATATTTAGTTATAAGCAAACGCCAAAATACAACTATAAATGCACTTAGAGGAATAGCTAAAATCATACCTATAATACCATTTAGGGCGACTCCCCAAAAGAAGATAGAGAACATAATTACACCAGCGTGCAAGCCTGTTTTTTTATTCATAATTGTAGGAGTGAGATAATAAGACTCAATTAATTGAACTATAATAATGACAGCTAAGGCGAACAAAACTAAGTTTAAACCTCCATCTACTTGGAAGAAAGCGACAGATAGCACTGTTATAGACCCAAGTATAGAGCCTAAGTAAGGAACGATGTTCATCAATCCCATAATGAGACCTATGAGCAAGCCAAACTTAACTCCACATAGGCTAAAACCTATACCAAAAAGCACGCCCATTGCAATGGCAATTAGCATTTGTCCTCTAAAAAATTCGCTTAGTATGCCTATGAATTGAGTTATGAGAAATTTAAGGTCTTTGCTATGTTTTGGGTTTAGCCATTTTGTATTTTCGTCAAAATCTTTTGAAATATTTCCCTTAGCTTCAAGCATATAAAATAGATAGATAGGAACTACAGCAAAGGCTGCGAGTATAGAGCAAAAGCCAACTATAGAGCCTGTGGCTTTAAATAAAGTTGCAAAAGTTGCCGATATAGTAGAAATAGCCTTTTTAAGCATATCGTCTGAAAGCCCCTCTTCTTGCAATGCTGTAACTTTAGAGCCTAAGACATCTTTTAGATTAGGGAAATGCTCAAAGAATTTTTCTGACATAGATTTAAGAATTTCAGGCAAAGATTTAAGAAATCCCACTGTTTGCGAAACTAATTCAGGAACTATGAATATAAATAACAAAGTGAAAATAGAGCACAATAAAATATATATAAGAATTATGCCAAAAGTTCTCGGAATTTTTAGATTGTCATTTAAGAAATCTACTATAGGCTTAAGCATAATAGAGAATACCCCTGCCAAAACTAAAGGATAAATCACTGTAGAGAAATGCGACACAAAATCGCCAAATAGCTTAAATGCTCCTACTATAAAGAAGAGTATTACAACTATACACAAGCAAGTAATGGCACTTGATATTATTTTTTTTTGACTTTCACTAAACATAATAAACAATTTTTAGAAATTTTTCCAACAATGCAATACAAATATATAGAAATAAGCAAAGCAAGAGAACATAACTTAAAGGAAGTTAGCCTAAAAATTCCTAGAGATAAGTTTACAGTATTTACTGGAATTTCAGGCTCTGGGAAATCGTCGCTTGCTTTTGATACGCTCTATGCTCAAGGATATAGAATGTATATGGAAAGTTTGTCTGCAAATTCTCGTAGGATACTAGAACAAGTCGACAAGCCTGATGTAGACTACATAAAAGGTATATCGCCTGTGATTGCTATAGAGCAGAACCCAGTGAACACTTCGCCTAGAAGCACTGTTGCAACTTCTACTGAAATTGCAGACTATGCAAGAATTATTTGGTCAGTAGCTGGCAAGCAAATTTGCCCACTTTGCGAAGGTGAAATCAAAGAACAAACTACTGACGAGTGTGTAGAAAAAATTTTAGAACTAGAGGGCAAACGCATTTATATACTTGCAAATAAGCTAAGTTGCAAAGCTCCCCAAGCTAAGCAGATGGTAGCAGAATTAGCTCAAGGAGGCTGGCAAAGAGTGCGTATAAATGGCAAGATATACGAGATTGACGAATGCGAATACCCAAAGCGTGGCGAAGTTGACATAGACATAGTCATTGATAGGCTCGTTGTGGAAAAAGAAGAGATGAGCAGAATTGCAGACTCGATGGAACTTGCATTTAAAGAGGGCAATGCCTCAGCTATAATCTTATATGAAGATGGCGATGACTTTAGCGAAATGAATTTGAGCAACAAGCTTGCTTGCCAAAATTGCTTTACTCGATATAACGAGATTAGCTCAAGGCTATTTTCGCACAATCACCCAGAAGGAGCTTGCCCGCACTGCCACGGCATAGGTAAAGTTATGAAATTCTTGCCAGAACTCATTGTGCCTGACGAAAATTTGACTCTAAAAAATGGAGCAATCAAGGCTCTAAGAATAGGGGGCAAAAGCTTGATTATGCGTAACAATTCGCTATTGAGGCAACTTTCAGCTCAAGTTGGCTTTGATTTAAATACACCTTGGAAGGACTTAGACAAAGAGCATAAGGACTTTTTGATGTATGGCGATGAAAATAGGATATTGGCAATTAGAAATCGAGGGGGTAATGTCAAGCCTGTTATGCGATGCTTTGAGGGGGTAATTGCTATGCTTGAGCATTTTATTATACATACTTCTAGCGACAATATGCGTATGAGGCTTATGCTTTGCCAAGTGTCGAGCAAGTGTCCTCAATGTGGAGGCTCAAGGTTGTCTAAGAGAGCAAGAAGCGTGTTTATTGAAGATATGTCTTATGATAAATTTATGGCTCTATCTGTATTAGACGCACTAAATTTCATAAAGAACTTAGACAAAGATAAGTATAAGGATATTTTAGAAGCTATAAAGGCTATAGAAAGTAGGCTAAATTTTTTAAACGAGACGGCACTATCCTACCTTAGCTTAAATAGAGAATTTTCGACTCTATCAGGGGGCGAAGAGCAAAGGGTAAGGCTTGCAACTCAATTTGGTATGGGGCTAACTGGCGTAACTTATGTACTAGATGAACCGAGTATAGGCTTGCACCCCTCTGACAATATTGCCCTTATTAATTCCCTTAAAAATCTTAGAGACTTAGGCAACACCCTCGTTGTTGTAGAACACGATGAATATGCAATTAGGCAGGCTGACCACATAGTGGAACTAGGCCCTCTTGCTGGGCAAGCAGGTGGACAAATTATATTTGAAGGTACGCCAAAGGAGTGCGAAAAAAGCAAAAAGTCGCTAACAGGCTTGTATCTATCTGGCAAAAGAAAGTTGTTAAAACCGAGTACAGACTTTAATATAAAAAAGGACTTTATAACTGTAAAAGGGGCTAAAGAGCATAATCTAAAAAATATCACAGCGAAATTTGCAATAGGAGCTTTCAATATAGTTTGTGGCGTATCTGGCAGTGGCAAAAGCACGCTAGTAAACGACATATTGGCAAAGCACGCACTCTTTAAACTAAATAGGGCAAAGGAAATTGCAGGCAAGCACAGTAGTATAGATGGGCTAGATAGCTTCGACAAGTGCATAGTTGTAGACCAATCTCCCATAGGCAAAAGTCCACGCTCAAATCCTGCTACTTATACAAAGATTTTCGACGAGTTTAGAAACTTATACTCAAGTACAACTATGTCGAAAGCTAGGGGCTACAAGGCAGGACGCTTTAGCTTTAACGTAAAAGGTGGCAGGTGCGAACACTGCTCTGGCGATGGACAAATAGCTTTGGATATGCAGTTTTTAGGGCAAGTTTATGTAAAATGTCCAAACTGCTTGGGCAATAGATATAATAGAGAGACGCTCCAAGTGCGATACAAGGGGCTAAATATTGCAGAATTGCTCGATTTAAGCATAACTGAAGCTTGCCAATTTTTCCGTAGCCACGAGAAAATTGCAAGGACTCTATGTACCCTTGAAGAGGTAGGCTTAGGATACTTAAAATTAGGGCAAGCATCAAATACTCTATCTGGAGGCGAAGCTCAAAGAATAAAGTTGTCGCTTGAGCTATCTAAACGTCAAAGGGGCAAAAATTTATATATATTAGACGAGCCTACAACAGGCTTGCACTTCGACGATATAGAAAAATTAGCTAGACTTATGTTTAAACTTAGAGACGCAGGCAACACTCTAATAGTGATAGAACACCACACGGATTTGATTGCAATGGCAGATTATATATTAGAATTAGGCGAGTCTGGGGGCGAAAATGGAGGTAGAATTTTATTCCAAGGAAATCTCAAAGATTTCAAAAAAGTCGACACTCCTACTAGCTTTTATATAAAAAATACCCTCTAAGCTCAAAAAAACATTGAGAATTGCTTAAATATATGAAAGTATATATTTCTTTATGTTATCATATTTCATATTGACAGTCGCACTTACCCTACTTGTTTCAGCATATTGCTCTATGCTAGAAGCTATAATTCTTAGCACTACCCCTGCTGAAATTGAGGCTATTAAAAACTCAAATAAGAGAAAAGGTGAGATTTTAGAGGGCTTTTTAGCTAATATAGGCGAAACAAGCTCTGCGATATTGTCGCTAAATACTATAGCAAATACCTTTGGGGCAACTATGGCAGGTATGCTATATTCAAAAATCTTTCCAGAAGATGGGGCTTATGCCTACGTATTTCCTATGATTATGACTGTGGGTATATTGATTTTCTCTGAAATTTTCCCAAAAAACTTAGGTATACTATATAGAAAAGCTCTACAACCTTGGATTATACGCCCCCTTTATATCGTTTGTATATTGATGAAGCCTATATCAAAATCGCTATATATGATGCTTCGCTTGTTCACTCGCAAAGATAATAATACTACTGCAAGCGACTCTGAAATTAGGCTCTTGGCTGAAAAAGTTGCTAAAGATGGATTAATTAGTGTTCAAGAAAAAGACTTGATTTCAAACGCTCTTAGCCTTGACGACGTATCTATATCTGAGATTATGACACCTCGTACAGTGGTAGTTAGCCTAGAAAAGTCTAAGTCTATATCTGAAGTATTCAAAGAGCAAGAGGACTTAGCCTTTTCAAGAATGCCTGTTTACGACGAACATAGCGATAATGTAGTTGGTATAGTTAAACGTAGAGAGCTACTTTTGGCAAAAGCTAAGGATATGGATACAAAAACTGTAGCCGACTTTACCACAAGCCCTCACTTTGTGCCAGAAAATGGCAGTGCCTTAGCTACCCTCAAGGAATTAGTTAAAAATCACGGCAGGCTTGCTATAGTTATAGACGAATTTGGCTCTTTTACTGGAGTTGTTACCCTCGAAGATATATTTGAACACTTGATTGGTTCTGAAATATTTGAAACAGACGACATTGCAGTAGATATGCGTGAGCTTGCTAGAATACAACAAGCTGCATCTCTAAAAAAGAGAAATATGCAAAACAAAAAAATCCACAAGGAAAAAGCCAAAACAGTTCAAGTGCAAATGCAGAAAAAAAATGCTTGAAAGATTTAATAATAAGTTTAGATTAGACAGATAATTTAGATTAAAAGGATAAAATTCAAAAATATGAGTACATTAGTATCAAAAGAAAACAAGCCTATGAAAGGTGCAGATATAATAGTTAAATGCCTAGAAAAAGAGGGCGTAGATGTTATGTTTGCATACCCAGGTGGGTCGTCTATAGACCTACACAACGCCTTAACTCGCTCAGAAAAGATTAAGGTTATCCTACCAAGACACGAACAAGGTTGCGGTTTTATGGCTCAAGGCTATGCAAGGTCTACAGGCAAGGTGGGAGTGTGTATGGCAACAAGTGGTCCAGGAGCAATGAATATGTTAACTACTATTGCTGACGCCTTCTTAGATAGTATCCCAATGGTGGCTATTACTGGTCAAGTTTTCCAACATTTTATTGGCAAAAGTGCATTCCAAGAAACTGACGTTTTTGGTATGACTCTCCCTGTAGTTAAACATAGCTACTTAGTTTTAGACGAAAAGGACTTGCCTAGAGTATTCAAAGAAGCATTCTTCTTGGCAAAGTCTGGCAGACCTGGTCCTGTTGTAATTGATATTCCAAAAGACGTTCAACAATCTATGTCTGTTCCTAATTTCGACACAGAAATGGATTTACCTGGGCTAGAAGAAACTCCAAAGGCTAGCGATTTGGAACTTTTAAAACTCCTTGAACTAATTAAAAATAGCGAATGTCCTGTAATTGCTGCAGGTGGTGGCGTTATCAATGCTCAAGCTGACAAAGAACTAAACGAGTTCTCTAAAATCACTAACTTGCCTATAGCTACTACCCTAATGGGCGTTGGCGTTGCTGACCCTAAGGAAGATAAAAATTTATATTGGATGGGTATGCACGGAACTTATGCAGGCAACACTGCAGTTTGTAATTCCGACTTGCTAATCGCTATAGGTTGCAGATTTTCTGATAGAATTACTGGCTTGATTTCTAAATTTGCCCCAAAGGCTAAGATTGTTCATATTGATATAGACGCTTCTGAACACGACAAGAACGTAAAGAGCATACTCCCTATACATAGTGAGCTTAAATATGCCCTAAGTCGCTTAATAGAATTAACTAAAGAGGGATATAAAGCTAAGGATAATTCTGCTTGGATAGAGCAAATTAAAGCTTGGAAGCAAGAACACCCATATCCTTTCACTTCAAGAACTAGAGAAGATTGCATCACTGTTGCCCAAGCCGTTCGTACCCTAGACGAAGTTTCTAAAGGCGATGTAATTTTATGCACAGGCGTTGGTCAACACCAAATGTGGACTCCTCAAAACTTTATAGTAAACAAACCAAGACAATTAATTAGCTCTTTAGGTGCTGGTACTATGGGCTTTGGCTTACCTAGTGCTATAGGTGCTAAGGTAGCTTGCCCTGAGCGTCAAGTTGTAGACATAGATGGCGATGGCTCTTTCCAAATGAATATCCAAGAAATGGCTACTGCTAAAATAGAAAATATCCCTGTTAAAGTTATGCTTATGAATAACCAATTCTTAGGTATGGTTATGCAGTGGGAAGATATGCTCTATGGTGGCGTTCGTGGTAACACTGTTCTATCTAAGGATAGAAGCAATTTGGCAGGTCCTCATAACCTAGACGCTATTTACCCTAACTATGTTGGTATTGCTCAAGGATATGGCTGGCAAGCTAAGAGAATTGTTAAAAAGGAAGACCTAGCTGAGGCAATAGCAGAAATGTTGGCTAGCCCAGAACCTTACTTATTGGAAATAATCACTCCAGCTGACGAACACGTATTACCATTTATCCCTCCTGGCAAATCTGCACTAGAAATTATTGTAGATTGCCAAAATTGCAATAAATGCGATAACCCAATGAAATAAATTTATGACACAAGTACTATTAAATACTAATATAGGCGATATTAAAATAAAATTATTCGAAGAAGAGTCTCCTAAGGCTTGCGAAAATTTTGTTGGCTTAATCAATAAATCTTACTACGATGGAATTATCTTCCATAGAGTAATTAAAGAATTTATGATACAAGGTGGCGACCCAACTGGCACTGGCAGAGGCGGCAACTCACTTTGGGGCAAGCCTTTTAAAGACGAAGTTTCAAATGGCTTGCGTTTCAATAAAAAAGGCTTGTTGGCTATGGCAAATGCTGGTCCTAACACAAATGGCAGCCAATTTTTCATTACAACAGCTGAAACTCCTTGGCTAAATGGCAACCACACTATCTTCGGCGAAGTTGTTGAAGGCTACGACGTTGTAGAAAAAATCGAAAATTGCCAAACAGGCTTTATGGACAAACCTGTAGCTGAACAAAAAATCATCACAGCTAAAGTCCTCTAAGGAAGGCAAGACAAGAGCAAGCCCCTTGTCGGAAACTTCGTTTCTCCTTGTGTGTACTCAAGCTTAGCAACAGACGAATTTTCCTAAAGGAAAATTCCCTCCTCACAAAAAATTTAAGAGCGTTTCTTTTTCAAGGAACGTTCTTTTTTGCACAAAAGCCAAGCCCTCTCCCCTCTTTGCACCCTCAAGTGCAAAGCCTAAGAATTTGAGGAAGTTTGAGATTGTGCTTGAATTATTTTTAGATTTGCTTAGGCTAGTGCTTTATGAAAAAAATTCTCTGTACATTAACCCTAATGTTTTGTGTATTTTCAATGAATGCACAAAAGAAAGATATTAAACTAAACAAAAATTCTTACCCTGAGTTTTCTTGGGACACTGTTCCTGTGGGCTTGCACTTTAGTGCTAAGGGTGGATTTAGCCCAGAACAAGTTGATTTCGTTTCGAAATTCCCTATATTTTGTATAGAAAAGCATCAAGGGGTATCTGCTTTTAAAGATGCACGTAAGGGGGCATTTGTAGCGACTAAGGCGATTAAGGAAAAGAACCCTAAGGCTAAGCTTTTGTTCTACTGGAATTCTAATATAGATGGTGGCAAGAACTATTTTGGTCATCAAATTCTAGCTGAGGGGTATCACCCAGAGTGGAAGTTAACTGGATCTAAGGACGTTTTAGTTCGTGGTTATCAAGAAACTTACGACTCTAGTAATGCAGAATTTAGAAAATGGTGGGTATCTATACCAGTAGAGGCTGTTAAAGAAGGCAATATGGACGGCGTGTTTATTGATGCTATACCTCACTTTTATAGAGATGAAAAGCAACATACAAAAATCTTAGGGGCTGAAAAGTTAAAGAAAGTTCAAGATGGTGTTGCAATTATGGCAGAAGACTTGGCAAGGCAACTTGGCAATGATAAGATATTGATATTTAACAATATGAACGAAGGTGGAAGAGCTTTCGAAGGCGATGTTGCGAACTTAGCTGATGGTGGTATGATTGAAAATTTCTGTAATTTCTACCTAAAGGGAACTACAAAAGAAAGTGCCTTAGCTCAAATCGAGCAACTACGCTTAGCTGCTAAGAACAAGAAAGTTATGATGGTAAAGGGCTGGCCTAGATATAGTTATAGAAGAACAACTGAGAGAGAAAATGTTTCTATGGAAACTATAGATAAGCATATCAAAGAAGATATAACTTTCCCTCTATCTTGCTTCTTGATTGGTGCTGGTGAATATGCTTATTTCGTATATTCTTGGGGTTATCGCACAGCTCATGGAAATATGGTAGATTACCCTGAATATAGCAAGCCACTTGGCGAACCTTTGGGTGATTACAAGAGAGATGGCTGGGTATTTACTAGAAAGTTCAAATACGCTGACGTATGGCTCGACCTAGAAAATCGCAAAGCTAAGATTGACTGGAAAAAGAAGTAAAATCTAAAGCTAATTTAAACAAAGAAAGCCTCTACAAATCGTAGGGGCTTTCTTGTGTTTAAAAAACTCTAAAAATAAGATTGTTTACGTAACAAATTAAAAAATCACTAAACATTAAGAAGACTTTATTCGCATATAAAAATAACTAAAAGCCCCCTCCCCTCTTTGCACCCTCAAGTGCAAAGCCTAAAATCTTAAATAAAAATGTAATCAATTTGAAAAATATCCTTATTTTTCAATGGATAGGGCTTTTGTTGATTTATCTTTAATGCTTGCATTAATTTAAATCAACAAAAGGAAAGACGGGCAGTCGACTAGCACCCTAAAGGCAAGGCTCTGATTAACACACGCCAACCAGCCCAAACTATGGCTCAAAGCACTGCTTTGTTCGGGGGTGTCGAGGGCTGAACAAGCCCCTGACAAAAAAATCTCTACGCTTGCAACATAGTCGCCCTACCCTCTCGCCAGCATCTAAAACTATTCAGCTAAAATAGCGTTTTTAACGGCTTCAGCGATTAGCTTTGCTCCTGCTTCGTTGGGGTGAACTCTATCTGGAACAAGCTCTGGTTTGCCTTCAAATATGGAGCGTATGTCTATAATTTTAAGCGAATGTTCTTTTGCAACTTTCTTGATTACAGGTATTAAGCGAGACACTCTTTTATCTCCAAGATTTACGCCACTGCCAAAAATTGGGCAAGAGGTGCATAGATATATAGTTGGCTTTGTATCGAGATTTTCAAAGGAGGCGACAAGCTTATTTAAGTCGCCTTCAAAATCGAGTATTTTCTCCCAATTTTCGTTTTTAGTGTCGTTTGTGCCTAACTTAATTATAACTATATTAGGCTTAAATTCGAGGGCAGCAAAATACGCCTTAAGCTTTATGTAAGGGTAAGTGCCATCGCTGAGAAGAGTTGCACCACTGACTCCAAAATTGCCTATCAAATAATTTTGCCCAAGCATATTTGCAAGCTGATTGGGGTATCTATCTGCAGGATTGGCAATGCCATATCCATAGGTAATGCTATCGCCAACGCAGGCTACTTTAATCTTCTCTTGGCTAAAGACACTTAGGCTTAGAGTTAGAATAAATAAGGCAATGATGAACTTTTTCATAAATTATTTTGCCAAGATTTCGGCTTTAATAATTTCAGCCATTAGCTTTGCCCCTGCTTCGTTAGGGTGAATTTTGTCTGGGAACAATTCTGATTTACCTGCAAGCTTTGAGTGCAAGTCTATAACTTTAAGAGAGCGTTCCTTTGCAATTTTTTCTATAATAGGAATTAGCTTAACAATTCTATCTTCGCTGATTTTATCGCCTACAAGAAACGCAGGGCAAGGAGTACATAGATATATAGTTGGCTTTGTGTCCAATTTCGCAAATGACTCAATTAGAGCATTTAAGTCGCCTTCAAATTCCGAAACCTTATCCCAATTTTGCATCTTTGAGTCGTTTGTACCTAGCTTAATTATAACTATATTAGGATTTAGTGCAAGAGCGTCCTTGTAGGCTTGTAACTTAGTATAAGGCTTATTGCCCTTAGATAATAGAGTTGCCCCACTGACTCCAAAATTTACAACTTGGTAGCCATCGCCAAGCATAACATCTAGTTGCTGAGGGTATCTATCTTCTGGGGCATTTATCCTAGCTCCGAAGGTAATGCTATCGCCAACGCAGGATATTTTAATTTTTTCTGCCCCAAGCAAATTAAGACTCATTGCCACTAAGGACAAGATTATTATAGATAAGTATTTCTTCATAAAATTCAATACTGCCTAAAATTTTCATACTTTCAAGATAAAAATAAAAATCTTGCCCTTTTAATTATTTTAGTATGCAATAAAGCTTAATGGAAAAATATACTATAGTCTGTATGAAGTGGGGCAAAAAATATGGCTGCGAATATGTAAATCGCCTATATAATATGTCTGCTAGAAATTGTACGCTAAATTTTAAATTTATTTGTTATACTGATGACGCGGGGGGAATTTTGCCTCAAGTGGAAATTAGAGATTTACCTGTCATAAATATCCCTAATGATAACGAGAGAGGCTGGCGTAAGCTATGCTTGTTTGGCAAAGACGAAAATCTTGAAGGCAGAGTGCTTTTCTTAGATTTAGACACTGTTATCGTTGGCAATATCGACGAATACTTCACAGTGGAAGGCGACACAATTTTAGTCGAGCATTGGCGACCTTCTGTAAAGCAAGGCAAGGGGCTAACTAGCATATATAGATTTAACGCAAAGCTACACCACGACATCTTGCAAAACTTCTTGGATAATATGGAAGAAATTCGTGCAAATTTCAGACACGAACAAGCCTATGTCTGCTCTATGCTCGAAAAGCAAGGTACGCTTAAATTCTGGAAAAGAGAGTGGATGCCTAGCTTTAAGCATACTTGTATGAAGAAGTTCCCTCTAAATTATTTCTTTGAGCCTACTGTTCCTGCAGGGGCTAAGATGGTAGTATTCCACGGAGTGCCTACCCCAGACCAAGCCTTGACTAACGACATAAAGGGCTTAAAGGGAATAATTAGGTATGTAAAAACTCCTAAGTGGCTAATAGATAACTGGTCTTAATTTATGACTACAAGTTCAATAATTACGCATATTTTTACAACTGTATTGTACATAGCAATACTGCTCTATCTTTGTGTCTATTTTCAAAAAAGCAAAAAGAACTTAATCGCAAGTACTAAAAAAGACTTAAATGAGGCTAGCGAAAAGGATAAGTCTATATTAAATGCAAAAATTAAAAAACTCGAAAAGAAACTTCAAAATCAAAGAAAAGATATTGAAAAGGAATATCAAGACCTAATTTCAACTTCGAAAGAAAAGTCCTTAGCTGCTAAAGACGAGCTAAGTAGGGCGACGCTCTTGGCTCAAGAGTCTCAAAACGAAAAAAACAGATACGAAGAAGAAAGAGAAAAATATACTACTAAAGCCGATATTTGTGAGCGAAAACTTGAAGAGTATACTAAAAAGCTAGAGGGCTTAACTACGCTTAGCCAAGAGGAAATTCAAGCTGAGGCAAAAAAAGTTTTAGCTGAAAAAGCCGAAGAAAATTTAGCATTTTATGCCGAAAATTACTTCTCTAAAAGAGCTACAAAAATCGAAGAAGAAGCTAGAGCTATATTATTAAATACTATGCAAAGCTTAGCTACTCGTGAATGTCAAAGTGCAACTTGCTCTATAGTAAAGATTTCCGACGAAGCCACAAAGGGCAAACTCATAGGCAAAGATGGCAGAAATATACGTGCTTTTGAAAATGCTACAAGTGCGAATTTGATAGTAGACGACACGCCAGATTGCGTAACAGTATCGTCCTTTGACCCAGTTAAAAAAGAGATTGCAAGGATTACTCTCGAGAACTTGCTCAAAGATGGCAGGGTAAACCCTAGTACTATAGAAGAGCAAAGTAGCATAGCAAAAAAAGAAGTAGAAAAAATTGCTAAGCAAAAAGGAAATGAAACTTTAGCCCTATTAGGTGTGTCTAATGTTGATAGAGCAATAGTGGAACTCTTGGGAAAATTACACTTTCATCAATCGCTTAACCAAAATTCTTTAGACCATTCTATAGAAGCTGCAATACTCGCTGGTAAGCTTGCAAATGAACTTAATTTAAGCCCAAGAATAGCAATAAGAGCTACACTCTTGCACGATATAGCTAAGGTTATGACAGATATAGGCACGCTTTCTCACGCAAAGGCAGCAGCTGCTCTACTTGAAACTTGTGGTGAAGACACACGAATTGTAAACGCAGTTGCCTCGCACCACAACGAGACTCAAGCTACAAGCCTTTATGCAGCAATAGTTAAGATTGCAGATTCAGTTTCAAGTGCTAGACCAGGAGCAAGGGTACAAGCAACTGACTCTTATTTTAAACGAGTTAAGTTATTAGAGCGAATTGCCTATTCTTTTGAGGGTGTCGCCGACGCCTACGTAATACAATCTGGCAAAGAGATGCGTGTCATTTTAAAACCAGAAGAAATTAGCGAAGTTGAAGCTGCAAACTTAGCAGCTAAAATTAGATATAAAATTAGCGAGGCTTACGACAATTTAGGAGTAGTAAAAATCACTCTAATAAGAGAACAGCGTTGGACTGAAACTTCAGGCTAAACCAACTTAATCAAAACAATTTTTAAAGGAAATAATTATATGCCATATTTTACACCAAGAGCATTGCAATTATTTGCATTAGCAAAAAAACAAGCCCTCAATTTTGGGCATAATTTTATAGGTACAGAACACGTACTTTTAGGATTAATAGAAATGAACCAAGGAGTTGCAGTAACTATCTTAAAGAAGATGGGGCTAAACTTCGACTCTGTTAAAAAACAAATTATAGAAGAGTCTGGCGTTGTCAACAAAGAGGCAAAGTCGCCAGATGATATTCCTCAAACGCCTAAACTTAAAAAAGTTATAGCATTTGCAGGCATTGAGGCGAATAAGCTTAAGCATAATTATATAGGTACTGAACATATCTTGCTTGGTATCCTTAGAGACGCTGACAATATCGCTGCTAAAATTTTGATACAATTAGGGGTAGACATTCAAGACTGCCAAAAGGCTATACTTGCTGAGCTAGACCCTAATTTTATAGGAGACGCTCCTTCGCAAAATCCTATGCAAGAGCAATCTGAGCAAAAGACTTCTGCCCTTGCCTCTTATGGAAGAGACTTGACCGAAATTGCTAAGACTAAGGCACTTGACCCTGTTATAGGCAGAGCTAAAGAGATTATGCGTGTCATACAAATCTTATGTAGAAGAACAAAGAATAACCCCGTTTTAATAGGCGAAGCAGGAGTAGGCAAAACTGCTATAGTTGAGGGCTTAGCTCAAGAGATTGCAGGAGGCTTAGTTCCTGAAATATTGCAAGGCAAGCGAGTTATAGCCCTAGATATGTCTGCTATGCTCGCTGGCACAAAGTATAGAGGGCAATTTGAAGAGCGTGTAAAGAATATTATAGAAGAAGTCGAAAAGCAAAAAGACGTTATTTTGTTTATAGACGAGCTACACACTATCGTAGGCTCTGGCTCTGCTGAAGGTGGGTCGATGGACGCTTCGAATATGTTTAAGCCTGCATTGGCTAGAGGCACGCTACAGTGCATTGGGGCAACTACCCTAAACGAGTATAGAAGATTTATCGAAAAAGACGCAGCTTTAGATAGACGTTTCCAAAGCGTAACAGTCGACGCCCCTAGCGTAGACGACACAATCAAAATCTTAGATGGGCTTAAGGAAAATTATGAAAAGCACCACCACTGCAAGTACACTCCAAAGGCTTTAGAACTCGCTGTAAAGATGTCTGATAGATACATAACTAGCAGGCAACTTCCCGACAAAGCTATAGATATTATAGACGAAGCAGGCTCGAAAGCTAGAATTAAGGGTATGCAAAGACCTAGCTCTATTGAGGATATTTCTAAGAAAATTGAGGAAACTACAAAGTCTAAAGAGCTTGCTATCAAGGAACAAAGCTTTGAAGACGCTGCAAAATTTAGAGATTTAGAAAAAGCATTAATCGCTCAAAGAAATGACGCAATTACTGCTTGGAGAAAATCTTTAGAAGAAGTAGTTTTAACTGTAGACGAAGAAGATATACTCGAAGTTGTATCTGCGTGGACAGGAGTTCCTCTATCTAAAATGGCTGAGAGCGACACTAAAAAATTGCTAAACTTAGAGGCTATCCTAAGAGAAAAAGTCATAGGGCAAGCTGAGGCAACTTCTGCTATATCCAAGGCTTTAAGGAGGTCGAGAGCATCGCTTAAAAACCCTAAGAGACCTATAGGCTCATTCCTATTTATGGGGGCAACTGGCGTTGGCAAAACTTATTTAGCAAAAGTACTTGCCGAAGAAATGTTTGGCAAAGCCGACTCTATCATACAAATAGATATGTCAGAATATATGGAAAAATTCTCTGTATCTCGCTTGATAGGCTCACCCCCTGGATATGTGGGACACGAAGAAGGTGGACAACTCACTGAACAAGTTCGCCGCAAGCCTTACAGCGTAATCCTCTTTGACGAAATCGAAAAGGCTCACCCTGATGTAGTACAAATATTACTACAAGTTCTCGAAGAAGGCAGACTAACTGATAGCCTTGGCAGAAATGTAGACTTTAGAAATACTATAATTATTCTTACAAGTAACGTGGGAGCTCACATACTTCAAAAGAATACTTCGATGGGATTTGACGTTGAATTAGACTCTGAAGCTGACTATCAAAAAACTAAGGAAAAGGTTTTAGACGAAATGAAACGCACCTTTAAACCTGAGTTTATAAATAGAATTAGCGACATAGTTTTATTTAGATCTTTGACTAAAGAGGACTTAAAGCAAATAGTTAATCTTGAAATTGCAGATTTAGCTAAACGCTTGCAAGATAGAGATATAGCTATAGTTGCAGACAAGAAAGCTCAAGACTTTTTAGTAGAGAAAGCCTACGATGAAAAGTATGGAGCAAGGGTATTAAAGCGTACTATAGAACGTGAGTTAGAAGACAAACTTGCCGAAGCTATTTTAGATGGCTCTATCCAAGATGGCAATGGCAAATTAACTATAAGCTCAAATGGCGAAACTTTAACTTTCAAGCAAAGAGCTACAAAGACTAAAGCAAAATAAATGAGCGAAATTAAGCTTATATCTAAAGAGAAAATTGCAGAGCAAGTCGAAAGGCTTGCTCTGGACATTCTCACACACTGCAAGAAAAGTAATATTAATACCCTAACAGTAGTCTGGCTTGCTGAAGGTGCTATATTTTTTGTAGTAGATTTACTACGCAAGCTCGAGAGCATCGAGTGCGAGATAGTTTCCATTAGAGCTTCATCTTATGGAATGAACACATATTCAAGTGGCTCAGTCGAACTAAGGGGCGACTTTAAGTCTCTAAAAGGCAAGGATATATTACTTGTAGACGACATTTTAGACAGTGGGCTTAGCCTAAAAACTGTTATAGAAGAACTACTTAAAAACGAAGTTAAGTCTTGCAAAAGCTGTGTACTTCTCGACAAAAACAAAGCCCAAGACATCAAAGCCGACTTTAAATGCTTTGATATAGAAGATAAATTTGTATATGGCTATGGCTTAGATATAGCCGAACTAAAACGCAACAGCCAAGACATATTTTACAAAGAATAACTTTCAACAAAAACTAAAAAACTTATATTATGAAACTAAAAATACTATCAATCTTAGCACTTTTAATTGCTATAACTATTTTATTGTGCAATTTACCTACAAAGCCTAATTATTCCAGAATTTTCATTTTTGGAGACTCTCTTTCTGACGCAGGCAATAACCCTAACGAAGAAGATTATAATTGCGAAGGCAGATGGTCAAATGGCATAGTTTGGAATGAATATTTAGCCCCTATGTTGAGTATTAAAACTCCCACAAAATCTACTAAATATAAAGAGGGCGATTTCATAGAAACTGGCGACACAAATTTTGCACACGGAGGAGCTATGACAGCCCATGGCATAACTGAACTTGTCGTGCCAAGCATACACGAGCAAATTGTTGGTGATGTGAGATTTATAAACGAAAACTCAGTAAAAAATACAGATATTGGTTTTGATAGATACAAGACTAATTTTAAGGCAGATGACTTAATTTTAACTTGGGGCGGAGCAAACAATCTCTTCTTTTCTTTTAGAACTAAAGTTATTAGTAGATTTGAAAAAGAAGGCGAAATTGCAGCTAATGAAATGAAAAAGAATTTAGAATTGCTAATCGAACGTGATGCTAAAAATATTGTAGTTTTAAATTTACCAAATATAGGAGCTACCCCTCGTTATAATAAAAATGCTGAGGAAAATTCTATGACAAAAGAGCAAGCAACAGAATATTCGCAATCTTTCAACAAAGTTCTAAAAGAGGCTATAAGAGAACTTAGAGTAAAATATCAAGATGTTAATTTTATGGAAGTTGATATATACGCTCTTCTTAACGACATTCTAGCAAATCCAAAACAATATGATATAAATAATATCACAGACCCAATGATAGATAGCCTAAACGCCGCAAAAACAGATAAATCCCTAAGCTCAAACCCAGCCGACTACCTATTCTACGACGACGTCCACCTAACTACAGCAGGACACAAACTAATCGCCACTTTCGTAAAAAACAACATAAAGTAAGCTAAAATTACAAATAAAAAAAGGTACTACTTAGCGACAGCCTTCTCAAAGGAAGTAGTACTAAGAGTACCTAAAAGTGGTAAATTTTCTACATCTTCAACCTCAAGAGCTACATTTTGCAGTTAATCAATTATCTTTAAAGTTGATTTTATCTGCGGTTGAAGCTCAAGTCGATGAGCTTTGCGGGCAATTTTACAATCCTAAATCAAACAGCAAGCTTTGATTTTGAGAAATTTTTTAATTCTAGTGAATATAAAGCCTATGCAAACTTAAGTAATAGTGCTAGGAATAATAACGATAGACGCTATTGTGCTTTCGAAAAATATTTAAACAAATCGATACTAAACAATTTACATTAAAAATTTAAAAGGAATTATGACAGGAAAAATTTGGGGTGCGATTGCAGGATTTTGGCTTGGAGGACCTTTTGGGGCTATAATTGGGGCAACAGTTGCTCATTATGTAGGCAAGGCTATAAAAGATGTTTCTTCTCAAGCTACGAGAGAAGAAATTATAGAGTTTTTAGTGCTTTCTATGGCTAAAGTTGCAAGCATTGATGGCAGGGTTTCAGAAGAAGAAATCGCTCAAGTGGAAAGTCTTTTTAAGGAGCTAAATCTGTCTAAAGAAGAGCGTCTAAAGCTTATAAATATCTTTAGAAATGCAAAGAGCAATGACGTGGATTTACTTGACGCTTTATCTGCATATATGCAGAATCACCCTGATTTTATGCGAGATACAAATCGCAAAGCAAACTATATAAATTTGCTTGTTCAAGTTGCACTAAGCGATGGGCATTTTTCCGAAAATGAAGAAATTTTGCTTTCGAGAATATCGGAATATTTAGGCTTACTCGATTACTTTAGATCTAACTTTTCAAACAGTACTCAAGGTAATTATCAAAGAAATAGTCAAAGCAATACTTCTGCAAACAATTATAATTCAATGACTAGAAGAGAAGCCCTTCTCGTTCTCGGCTTAAATGCAAATGCAACAAAAGAAGAAATTAAAAAGGCATTTAAGGCAAAAGCTAGAGATCTTCACCCTGACACTTTGCAGGCGAAAAATGTCCCAAATACAGTCATAAAACTAGCCCAAGAAGAGTTCATAAGAGTCAAAGAAGCCTACGACTATCTAATAAAATAAGTTTTATATTTTCATATACACAGTATCTTTCCATTTAGCTTGCCTATTTTTATATTGCTTTGATTGTTTATTTTTAAAGATCTAAAAGGTGGTATTTTTTGTCCATCTACAAAAACTGCATTTAAGGAATTTCTGTCTGTAATATATATTTTTCCTGAAGTATATCTAAGTCCTAAGTGTTGCTTTGAGAGGCTTGCGTTGTCTATATAAACATCACAAAAGTCTTTGCTTCTGCCCAGTATAATATAATTATTCGATTCTCTTAAATATTTTTCATCTATTGAAAATTTGTGTGTTTTAGAATTTTCATCTACGAACTCTAACTTTATTAATGCTACAGATGACTCTGCTTGCTCATAAGAAGATTTAAGCCCACTAGAAGAATAAATAGCTTTCTTTCTCTTTGAAGTATTTTTAGGCTTTTTCTTAAGCAACACAGCAACTAAGCAAACAACTAAAACAAGCAAAACAATATAAAGAATATCCATTGTAGAAATAAGAGATGCAGATGCTATACTTAAACCATTTTGCCCCAAATAAGCAACCAACTCATCATAATGAGAAGAAGAAGCAAGCTGCGAAAAATTTCTGCCTTCGCCATCTGAAGTTTGAGCTATAGTATTGACTCCTATAAACTCACCTTTAGCATTTAATAAAGGACCTCCACTATTTCCTCCTCGAATAGGTGCATTATGTTGAATTATTTTTACTTTAGCATTTCTATTTAAGCCCCAGACTGTTGAATTTGTAATTTTTTCTATATGACCTTCTTGTATAGAAGGCTCTGCAAAGCTATAAAACTCAGGACTTAAAATAGTTAAATCCTCCATAGACTCAATCCTTCTCTTAATTTCTACAAGGTAAATTTCTTCTATTTCAGACTCTATACTTTTATATTCTTTAAATTTATTATTAAAAGCCTCTGTTTTCTCTCGTATTTTTTCTTCATTTTCCCTTGAATTTTCAGCCAACTTTAATTGCTCAACTTCGTCTATCAAGGCATTAAGTATCTTTTTAATTTCTTCTTTTTTGGTCTCCAAGGAATCTAACAAAACTTTATTTTCACTAGAAAGACTAATTTTCAAAGCCTTAAAGATAAATTTTGACATTTCAGACGGATCGTCATTATAACCAGAAAATCCTATAGCAAAAACAGTTGAATTTTTTTCAGGCTCAAATCTAGCCATATACAAAGGAAGGGCTGTATTTGCATTTACTTTTAGTATAGCGAAGTCCTTTTCTATAGAAGGAGTCCCAACTAACTTTGCTTTATACATATAAGTTTTTTTCTTATAGTTTTGCACTACAACAAAGCTATCATCAAAGCTTTCTCCATTTGCTAAGACGTGTGCATTTGTAACAATATAACCATCTTTATTTATAAAGAAACCTGTGCCATGTCCGCCACTAGAAGCAACAATACGTACTACGCTTTCTTCGGTCTGAGTAGGCTTATAGGCTGCAAGCAAATTTGCACTAAAGCTAAGAGTTAATATTAAGTATAAAAATATTTTATATATCGTTTTCATTTTTATCAATTCCAAGGTGGAGTTATATTTACATACCCATTTCTATCTTTTGTAATATTTCGAGGCTTTTCATATATGGAAGTTTCTACGTCTCCTTTTTCTAAAACATCTATTTTATAAGTAAAGGAGTGCTTTCTTTGCCCATTAAATTTAAAGCTTTGCAAAGGAATTTTGCCGTTTTTGCAATATACACGCATAGACACTTCGGCATTGGCATTTGGAGTAAAAGCAACTAAATGTAATTCGTAAGAGCCTTTAATTGCCTTAGAAGTTTCAAAGATTTCTATACCTGCTTTAGTTGAGTCTTCTGCAAGAGAAGCGATAGCATTGGCGTGTCTCTTTTTAAAGAAAGAATAGCCTCTATGTTCTGGGTCTTCTATATATAAATCTATGTCAACGTCGGCAGTCCAAGAGCATAGAACAATTAGAAAAGTTTCGTCGAGTTGCTTTTCTAGTTCTTCAAGTTGTCGTGCTTTAGTTTCGATTTCTTTTTCTTTTTGAACTATAGATTGCTCTAAACTTTTTTGACTTTGTGCCAAAGAGTCTTCTAGGGCTTGCTCTTGCTGAAGTTTCTCTTTAAGAGCATCTAATTCTTCTTGCAATGTTGAAGGAGTTGTCTGATTTTGTTTCATATAATAAGGCATAGCAATTAGAGCTATAACCATAAAAGCCCCAAGAGCCGAACAAAACAAATCTATTGCTGACATCGAAAATACGCTAATCTCTTTATTTTTCTTCTTCATATTAAGATTTTGGAGCTGCTGAACGTAATTGCATTTGAATATTTTTTACCTCTACAGAAGCCTTACCAAATTCGTCCATTGTTATATAATAAGTATTAGAATACCTTCTATCTCCTACTATTGCATCTTCTAAATCCAACTTTCCATCTTTAGTGTAAATTCTTAGTTTTACGGTAGTATCTTGAGATATTCTTTTTTGAAAGGCGATAAAGTAAACTTCGTAAGTACCAGCCATTGCACTAGAAGTTTCCCAAACTTCTATACCTATAGCATTTTTTGCATCTTCAGCTAATTCTGCATCAATATTAGGGTAGCGTTTATTTATGTAGTTATATTTATTCTTTTTGGGGTCTACTACATACATATCAATATCATCAGAGTTTTCTAAAAATCCTTTAGTCTCCCAAGAAGCAACAACTATTAAAAATGTGCCATTTAAAGCTTTAGCAACTGCTTCGACCTGAGAGTCTAATTCGTCGACTTGGGCTGTTATTTGAGCATTCTCAAGTTTCTTTTTGTCAACTTGCATTTGAGATTTTATGTTTTTAACTTCGAGATTTTCGATCTGTTTTTGTAGCTCTTGTATATTTTCTTGGATTTCTTCAGCTTGCTCTTGTGTCAGCTCTTGAGGTGGTGCTTTTTTAGAATAAGAAGGCATTACAATTATTGCTATAATCATAAAAGCCCCTAATGCCGAACAAAACAAATCTATTGCCGACATCGAAAATACGCTAATCTCTCCTCTTTTTTTTGCCATAAAAGCTATTCTTTATCTTTCTTTGCGTCAACAATTTGAGAAGGTTCATCTTCCATTTTATCATTTATAGCTTCAAACTTTCCATCTTCATTTATTATCATCGCTGGAGTGTTTTCTGGCTTTTTTATTTCTGTTTGTTGTACTTCTTTAATCTCTTGTTTTATAGAACCTTTAAGCTTTGGTTTTTGGTATTCTGGTTTTTTTGATTTTTCAGAAGGCACAAATTGGCTATCAGATTTTTTTTCGATATTTGATTGTTTTGGTTTTAGAATAGGCTTTAGCTCTTCTTTATTTGAATTAATCGAAGCTTCTTGGCTTTGCTCTTTAGGCTCAGATTGCATCTCTGGTAAGGCTGTAGGAGAAGGTGTGCTTGATGAAGTTAAGACAACAACTTCATCTTCTTGAGTGTTGTCAATATAGTTATTGATGATTTTCCCCATAAGAATAAGCGAAAGCACAAGAATTAATGTTAATAGTACTGAAATTAAGATTTTTTGATTATTAACATTAAACCAAGATTTAAGCTGCATATAAAGTGGAAATTTAGGGTATAGGGCAATAAAAGTTACATTATCACACTCTTGCCCACCATTTTTCACAGCTTCTAAGAGTAAATCGCTTGCATGGCTTTCATTTTCTGGGTATAAGCTCGCAAGCTCTATCCTACTTAAATGCTCCCAAAAACCATCAGTACAAAGCAAGAACCAATCGTCTTTTTGAATATCGACTACATCAAAATCTGCATCATGTCCAGATTCGCCACCAAGACAATTATACAACTTACCTTGGTCGGGGTGAGTACCCATATCTTCTTCTTTGGCTTTACCTCTATCTACAAGAATTTGGACGAGCGAGTGGTCTTTAGTTCTATATTTAAATTTATTTTTATTGAAGTGATAAATTCTACTATCGCCAGAGTGTAATATATACGCCTTCGTTTCTATAGTGAGTACAGCAGTAATGGTAGAACGAGCGTCTATGCCAAGTTCTATAGATTTTTCTCTAATAGCCTCTTGAGACCTATCCTTTAGCTCTAATAAGAATTTTTCTGCATTTTTGTGCGACAAAGAAGTACTAGCGAACATTTTTCTAGCTAAATCTCTAATGCAGCCAGAAGCGATTTCGCCCCCTTGCATACCCCCTAGCCCATCAGCAACCATAGCGAAAGACACGCCATTTTTTTCTGCCCCAAAATGTGAATCTTGCTGCACATCCCTTTTTCCAATATTTTCTTTTTTAATCATATTTTTATTTATTTAAATTTTTATTGTTTTTTTTAATTTCAAAAAGATCTTCTGAATAAATAATCCAAGCTTTCTTGCTCCATATTCTCCTATGTATATAGAAAAAGTTGGAAAAACAAAGAATGCAATAATTAATATAAAATGTATATACCCATTATCCATCTCTACACCTCCTATAATAAAGAAACTTATAACCATAAATAAAATGGCAAATATCGCTGTAAAAACATAAGAAAAAGGATCTAAGAAATTTTTTTGCATCCATATCACAAATAGAATCCCAATAACAAAAGTATACAATAATGCCCCGAAAACAGACTCTATTTCACTAAGATCTATAAACCCACCTCTGTCTGCTATGAAATTATAATAAACATAATAGGAAAGGAAAAACAATGCAATATAGAAGATCAAAAATTTTAATTTATATCTAAATTTTTCATCTACAAAAATAGCTCCAATTAGTTGAGGCAAAACACATGCAAGATAGGAAAAAATACACAATGAAAAAATGCCGTCCCATGTAAATTTTACAAAAACAGGAATAGGAATTAAAATAATAAGTGACAAACAAAAGCCAAGTATACCTAAAAGGATCATACTTTTCAGCTTCTTCATAGATAAAAATTTCTTAGGTTCTTCATCTTTCTTGATTTCTTCTGTAATATTTTCTTCCTTAGGATCTAATTTCTTAGAATTTTCATCTATAGAAGAAACAAGTGCCACTTTACGCAATATAGCAAAACATTCATCGACACTTTGTGGACGTTTTTCTTCTTCAACTAATAAACATTGATCTAAAAGGTTTAATAAATTATCGCTATATTTGCCTTTGTAGTTTTCGGCTAGCTTGATTATATTGTCTCTACGCACCCTTGCTACTGCCTCTGGGGGTTTTTCGCCTGTAATCATCTTATAACAGACACCTGCAAGGGCGTATATATCTGTCCACGCTCCTTGGTTGCCATCTTCGTAATACTGCTCTAAAGGTGCATAGCCTTGAGTAACCATCGCAGTCAATGGCTTTGTCTTAGAGCTTACTGCCATTCTGGCACTACCAAAGTCTATCAACACTGGCTGTACATCAGAAACCCTAATTATGATATTTGCAGGTTTTATATCTCTGTGCATTAATCCTTCGCTATGCACTTCTTTTAAGCCATTTAATATGCCCTTAAATATATGCAAAACTTCAGCTTCTTCACATACCCTATTACCAGCTAAAGCGTCTTCTACGTTTTTCCCTTCAATGAAATCGGAGTCCATATAAACTGTGCCATTTGCTTGAAATATATTATTTGCAGATAATAAATTATTGCTTTTAAACTTAGCTAAAGTCCTTGCTTCTTCTATAAAACGAGTCTTAGCCCACTCAAAATCCTCTACGCTAGCTTGAGTCTTTGCCCTAACTGTTGTGTTGTCTGAACTACGAGTAGCAAAATCACAAGGCAAACACTCTTTTAAAGCAACATACCTATCTAGCCCCATATCATAAGCCTTATAAACAGCCCCAAAGCCACCTTCGCCAAGCAACTTATCAACCCTATACTTGCCAACAAGTATAGTGCCTACCTTTAATGTACTTGAATACTCTTGCATAATCTTATTCTCTTGCCTTTAATCTAAATGTTAAATTCCCTATTTCAAAAATACTACCAACTCCGGTAGATATACTTAGCTCACCTACCACCATATGCCCATTTATACGCATTGGGTTTTCTTCGCCTTTTAAATTATTTATAAGAATCTCACCCTCTTTGTAATATATAGTAAAATGCTCTCTTGATACACACATATATTTATCTACACTAGATAGCTGTATATCTGCATTTTCTCCCCTACCAAATACAAGTGGCTCTGCGTCTAAATGCAAATCAAAGTCAAACTCCTCTGTGCCTTGAGCAAAATATAAACTCAACGCTTCTTTTGATTTAATTCTTGAAGCCCTAAATAAAGGCACTATACCTACAGCTACAATAAAAAATACAGCTACAGCTTTCAGCTTATTATTCATTTCGAAATCTAAAGTAAAAATAAATATAATAGCTATAATAAAAAGCACTACATAGATAGCTAATTTTGTAGAATTGTCTTCAGATAAACTAAATTCTGCATCAAGCTCAAAGTCCTCTTGAGATTGCTCTGCATCGTTCCTTTGCTTTAATTCAATCTTCTCTTTAGTCTTTGCTCTAGCTTCATATTCAGGCGTAGAATTATTAATATTTCTATCCACCTTAACTTTCTTTAGATAATCTACCCAAGCTCTCGCACTAGAAAACCTATCTGTAGCACTAGCAGACCTAGCTGTATCTATAGATGCCAAAAAGTTCTTATTATAAGTTTTTTCATAAGCACTCCCCCTTAATAAGCCTTTGCCTTTGTTATTTGCATTTAAAGAAGGTACTTTACCTGTAATAACTTCGTGTATTATAACGCCCAACGAAAAAATATCACAACGCCCATCTACAGTCATATCTGCATATCTCAGTTCTGGTGCAGAATAGAAATCAGAATAAATCTCAGTCTTACTTTGTTTAAGCTCCGTTGCACTCCTAGCTGCCCCAAAGTCTATTATTACAGGGCTATTATTCTTTCTTATTATAATATTTTCAGGCTTTAAATCTTTATGAAATATATTCTTAGAGTGCAAAGCATCTAAAGCCTGCAACAAAGAAGTCAATAAATTAAAAACAAAATCAATATTAAATTGCCTTTCTTTAATAATCTCATCTAAGCCTTTTCCCTCAACAAAATCCATCACTATATAAACTGTGCCATTTGTTAATATAGAATCTTTTATCTGGACTATATGAGAGTGATTAATTGCAGATATTCGCTTAGCTTCTTTTATCGCAGAATTTTTAAAATAATCAAAACTCTCTAAATCTTTCTGCGACAAAGCAAATATTTCGCTACCTTGCCTAATCAATCCAACCTGCTGTGGCTCAGGAAAACATTCTTTTAATACTACTTGAACATTTAAACTTAAATCTTGACACAAATATGCAATGCCAAAACCACCTGCCCCCAGTACTTTTAGAACATTGTATCGCTTATCTATTATAGTATTTAATGCTAGAGGTGTTTTCATAATCTATATCTTAACTACCATTACGCTAGTATTGTCTTGTCCAAATTTCTTCTTCTCTTCTACTAGGTTTATCAAGCCATCAGCTATGCCCTTTGCTGAAAGCAAATCTCTCTCTTGTATAAAATCTTCTATCTCGTTTTCTTCTATAGTTTCAATACCATCGCTTGCTAAGATTATAACATCTCCACTTTCAAGGGCATAGCCAGATGTACTTAGATCTATCAATTCAAGCCTATTGCCATCTAGTGCAGACCTCAATATATGCGAATTTTCCAAGAGTTCTTGTTCTGTTATAAGCCCTTGTTCTAGTTGAAGCTTCAGCTCTGGGTATAAAGAATGGTCTGCATTGAGCCTTTGTATTTTACCTGCCCTATACAAATAGAGCAAACTATCGCCTACACTCACCCAATATAAAGAAGTTTTATCTTCATTTATATAAGCATAAATAATAGTAGATCCACAACCATCTTTAGCATTATTTATCGAAAAAGCACCTATTTGCTCATTTGCATAACGTACTGAATATTCTAGGCTCTTTGCTAAATCAAACTGAGATTGCAAAAAATAGTTACAAGAAGCATTCACAGCAATTTTACTTGCCTCATCGCCTGCTTGATGCCCACCCATTCCATCTGCAAGGATTGCAACTAAGCCCTTATACAAAGACTTAGTTTCGTCCAACAAGGCAAAGGCACAGAAATCTTCTTGCCTTTGCCTTTCGCCTTGAATTTCGTCGCTTGCAAAATCTATATTTTTTTCAAAAAACATAATTTTACCAACTAAATTCTTCACCACAAAGAGCTATGAATAATAATTCAGTATTACCTATTTTAATTTTATCATAATTCTTTATAGGAGTTAGCCCATCAAAAAGCTTGCCGTTTATACGACCTAAATTCCTAGATTCACCAGCTGTTACATAAAAGCATCTGTCTTGATCGTCATACAAAAACTTAATATGCTTTTCCTTAGAAATAGACTCATCTCCAAAATTCAAACAAACTTCTTGAGACGCATCTTTGCCTACAAAACTATAGCCGTGCTTTAACTCAAAACTTCTACCTCTACCATAACCACTTACTATAGTTACCCAACCAACAACTTCACTATAATCATCTTCAACAACTGGAGTATTAGCTAAATTACTTGATTCAATATCTACACTAGGAGTTCTTCTTGGGCGAACAAGTTTTGTCTTTCCATCATTTTTTGCTTCATTTGGATCTACATAAGCTATGTCTCCCAAAATTCTTGTACCTGCAATATTAGGAGTTCCATTAAAATTATTCCCTGAATCAAAAGGTATGTTAGCACCAAGACCTTGCCCATCTATAGATACAGGAACAGTCTTATTGTTATCATTAAAGCCTTTGCCATCTAAAGATATAGGCATAGTTTTATTATTATCATTAGAAGGAATATTCACGTGTTGAGTTCTTCCTATCAATCTTGTTTTATTATCTGACATATTTTTCTTTCTTTTAATTATTAAATTTATTTAGTTTTTACATATAATCTATTTATGAGGTTTTTTATACAATATCTACCCTCTTCATTCAAAGTACGTTCCTCCTTTGCCTGAATTATATTCATAAGCAAAACGAGCAAACAAGACATCAAAAGTGATAATAATGTTGTATAAAAAGCTACGCTTAATCCACCTATGACACTAGGTAGCATTTCTGGATCATCAGGTTTCATAGACTTCGCCAAGTTTAACGCTAATGCGATGCCATAGACTGTTCCAACGAAACCTAAAGAAGGAATAGCCCAAAGTATGTATCTTAAAATTGTATATTTTAAATCAATTTCGTTACTTTCTATCTCTAAGGAAGTCTTTAAAACATCGCTAGACATAGATATGGACTTTGATGACTGAAACTGCATTATAATCAAATTTATTATGCGAGATACTCTATAGCTTTTTGTCTTATTCTTTTTGTAATAAAAAACTAAGCTATCATTGTTCATAATGCTCTCTTCGTCTTCAGGCAATAACGCAAGCCTTAGCGAGCCTTCGTCTGCTGATAATTCCACATATCTCAAACAAAGCTCTGCACAGGCGATAAAAAAGCCAAGCCACATAAAATTTTGTATAGTAAACAAAGCAAGTTCATCGCCTGATTTATCTATCAAAAACTTAGCAATTTCACCTTCTGGTAATAATATATTCAAAAGCAATATAAATATAATACAAACCACAAAAGCTATGCCCCAAGCTATCATTCGTTGAAAATTAGAAGAGTTCACATCATTATTTCTCCTGTTTCTGGGTTTCTATAAGGCACTTTACCTTGAGCAATTGCCTCTCCTAAAAATACTTTTTTAGAGACAACCGTATTCGATTTATTGTCATACTTTATAGAAGATGACGCCATTAAAGCACCCAAAGTTGTCTCATATTTAGCTAACTTTATAGAAGTAGATTCAGAGACGATTTGTTGAGATATTCTTTCCCATTGTCCCAAATCATCTCTTGAAAAAGTGCCATTTGTAGAGGCTCTATCTGTCAACAAATAAACCCTACCATTTTTAGATAAAGTAATATCTAAATGAAATCTACTTATTCCAGAATCGGATAGATGTGCGAGACAAATGTCGCACATACTATCTATACCTACAGTTAAAACCTTCATTTTAATAAGTAATTTCTATCTTAACTTCAGAACCTAATTCTATAATATCTCCAGATTTCAAAGCAGCTTGTACCATTCTTTTTCCATTTACAAAAGTACCATTTGAAGTGCCTAAATCTATTACATAAAATATATTACTTTTCAAAGTAAGTTCAATATGATTTCTTGAAACAGAATCGTTTGAAATAACTATATCATTATTATCATCTCTGCCTAGCCTTATTGATTCTTTGCTAATAGGATAAGACTCATTTGTAGCCCCAATAATTCTTAGTGTACCAAAACGTTTCTGTATAGTTGTTTTCTTTGAAGAAGCTGCTTGTAAGTCTTGTTCAGCTCTAGCCATTTGAGCTTCTTTTTCTTCTTGAAGTTGCATTATTCTCTCTTCTTGACGCATTCTTTCAGCTTGACGTTCAGCCTCTTTTGCCTCTTCTATTTCCAATCTTAGTCTATCAGCCTTTTTCTTTTTAAGTATCAATACAAAAGCTAAAATAAAAATTACAAGAAGACCAGCAACTATAGATACAATTATAATAATTTTCTTCTCTTCTTGAGCCTTTTTCAAAGCATCTGCTTCAAGATTTTTAGCTTCTATCTCGCTTTTAACTTTTTCAGATAAAGCATCAAAGCCTTCTATATCTTTCGCCTTAGCTTCTATAGAATTTTTCAAGTTAGCTATTTTTTCTGCTATATCTTTTAAGGCTTTCTTTTGTTTTTCAACTTCAGCTTTTTCTTCATCGCTTTGAGCCTTTTCAGCCAAAACAGCTAATTTTTCTTCTGCTTGGCTCTTTGCTTTTTCTTGAGCTTCTAATTCAGATTTTGCCTTGGCTAGAGCTTCTTGTGCCTTTGCCTTTTCAGTATTTACTGCAGTGCCAATGGCTTCTAAGTCTGCAATAGTATCACTTTGCCTTATAGAAGAAACTTTATCTGAAGCTTTTTCTATATGCTCTTCTACTTTTGCTATGCTTTTAGACACTTCATCTAGCTTAGCTAAAATCAATTCAGCACCTTTAAATAACTTAGATTGAGCCTTTGAAAATGCAGATTGTGCTTCTTCTTTATACTTATCAATTTCAGTAATTATATTAGTATTTATAACCTCTCTATCAGATTTCAACTCTTCTAACTTAGCTTTTGCCTTTGCTAATTTTTCCTTATCTTCATCAGACATTTCTAAGGCTTCTAGCTCTGTAATTTTTTCGCTAAATGTGTCTATTTCTTTATTTAAATCAGTATAAATATTATTTACATTTTGAGATTCCTCTGAGATTGTAATGATGTTTTTTTCAAATTTTACTATAAATCCTTTTACATCTTCAGCTGAAAGATTTTCGCCTAAATCACTTATATCCTTCTTTACTGCATCTAAACTTTTTTTAGCATTTTCTTTTGCTTGTGTTAATGCAGATTGCTTAGATTTTTCTAAACTAGAATTTAAATCCTCAAATATAGTACCAAAATCTACAGGCTTTGGCTTTACTTCTTCTTGAGCTATAGGCTCAGGTATAACTTCTAAATCTGCTATATTTACAGTAATAATTTTCGTTGATCTTTTACCTTCTTCTTCCACATCTAATTTTAATTCTAACTTTTTAGAATAATCAACATCTGTAGGTATTTTAATTGTGAATTTGCCACCAGATTGAGTTATATTATAAATATCAAGTAAATTAGCATTTGAAACAGGATTAATGAAAGATTTGCCACCTGTTGAATCTGACAAATTTTGGTAGCGTTGAAGGTATTCTTTTTCATCATCGCTTTCAGATTTAGCCACAGTAAATATCAAAACTTTATTGTCTTTAGCATTTTTGATATTTCTCTCTATAGTTGATGCAATATCGTGAGTTCTACCTGTACCAAATAAGACTATAGCAGACCTAATATCTGTGTTATTTGTTTTTAATTGAGATATTGCAGAATCTACAGCTTGGTAAAGTACAGCTGAAGTTGAGTTAGATGTTGCAAGATTTTTAAGAGCATTATTTATCTTAACAGAACTTGCAGGCATAGATACAATCCTTTTAATAATGCTAGAATATTCATAAAGAGCAAAACGTTGTCTATCCCTTGCCGAACTCATTAAGAACTCAATATTTTTAGCAAATCCAGCAATAGAATCGTCTCTGCGTTGAAAAAAGGTTGTATTATTCCTACTCGTATCGACTAAGAAGATGTAATTAGCGTAACCATAGTTGCTAAAATCCTCCCATTTTATATTTTTAACTTTATCTATCTCTTTATCGCCAACAGTTGCCGACAACACAGATATTTTTTTAGTAGGATTAGTAGTCCTAAGTTTTAAAAGCACCTCTGCATTCTCTTTATTATTAGAATAGGTAATATCAGTAACATCTGCATTCAAGCTATTAAATGCAAAGGCACTAAAAATACCTATAATTGAAATTATTTTATTTATTTTCATTATTATTTTCATTTCTTGTTTTCTTATTTTTGTTTAAATTCATATAAATATCTTAAAAAGAAAAAGTCCAATCTGTACAAAACCCTACAATAATTGCTACTATTATTAGCAATACAACAACACAACCAAAAAAGCAACAAGTATCCGCTTGTTTGTTTCGTTCATTTAGTTCCTTTAGTCTTTTCTCCGCAATCGGACTTCCATTTTCTATAGCTTTTTCATACCATTGAATAGCCTTAGTATGATCTTCTTCTACACCATATCCATATTCAAAGCAAAGGCCTAAATTATTCATCGAATTTACATCGCCTTGCGTTGCAGCTTTATCAAAAAGCAATACTGCGGTTGCCTCATCTTTTACGACACCTCTACCTCCAAAAAAGCAAATACCTAGATTGTATATAGCATTTACATATCCTTCATATGCAGCTTTATCAAAGCAAAAGGCTGCTTCTTTATAATCTTTATCAACCCCATGCCCGAGATAATAGCAAAGACCTAGATTATTTTGAGCATCAATATTATTTTGTTGGGCTGCTTTTTTATAGCAATAAACTGCTTTAAAATAATCTTTAACAATTCCATTACCCATATAATAGCAAAGACCTAAATTATTTTGAGCGTCAGAGTTTCCTTGCTCTGCCGATTTTTCAAACCAAGAAATTGCCTTTGCATAGTTTCTTGCAACACCAATACCACGATAATAACAAACTCCAATATTATATTGAGCGTCTGCATTGCCCTGCTCTGCAGATTTTTCAAAGAAAGATGCAGCTTTTTCTAAAACTCTAGATACGCCATTGCCGAAATAATAACAAATTGCTAAGCTATTTTGAGCATCTGCATTTCCCAACTCTGCCGATTGAGCGTACCAAGAAACAGCCTTATCATAACTTTTAGAAATTTCATCGCCATCGTAATAAGCATCTCCTAAATTATTTTGAGCAATCGCATCGCCTTGTTTAGCAAGATCAATAAGAGCTTTTTCTGAATCTAAATTAAATTTTTTATCTACAATAATTTCTTTTGAGAATGAATTAAAATCACCATTTAAATTTGCAAAGATTTCATCTACACTTTGAGGGCGTTTTGCTTCTTCCATTAACAAACAATTATCCAAAACCTTTAGAAGATTGTCAGAATATTTACCCTTATACACCTCTGCAAGCTTGGTTATATTATCTTTACTTACTCGGGCAACTGCCTCTGGGGGCTTTTCGCCTGTAATCATTTTGTAACACACACCAGCTAAGGCGTAAATGTCTGTCCAAGCTCCTTGGTTGCCATCTTCGTAATATTGTTCTAAAGGTGCATATCCTTGAGTAACCATTGCAGTCAATGGCTTTGTTTTAGATGTAACTGCCATTCTGGCACTACCAAAGTCTATCAACACTGGCTCTTTATCGGAACTCCTAATTATGATATTTGCAGGCTTTATATCTCTGTGCATTAAGCCCAAGATATGCACTTCTTTTAAGCCATTTAATATACCCTTAAATATATGTAAGACATCTTTTTCAGGACAAACATTAATAGTTGCTAAAATATCTTCTAAGTTTTTACCTTCGATAAAATCTGAGTCCATATAAACAGTGCCATTTGCTTGAAATACATTATTAGCTGAAAGCAAATTAGTACTTTTAAACTTAGCTAAAGTTCTTGCCTCTTCTACAAATCGAGTCTTTGCCCACTCAAAATCCTCTACGCTAGCTTGAGTCTTTGCCCTAACTGTTGTGTTGTCTGAACTACGAGCTGCAAAATCGCAAGGCAAACATTCCTTTAAAGCAACATATCTATCCAAAGCAGTATCATAAGCCTTATAAACAGCCCCAAAGCCACCTTCACCCAACAATTTATCAACCCTATATTTACCTGCTAATACAGACCCACACTTTAATGTTGTTGAATATTCTTCTTCCATAAAAATCCTTAAAAATTGTTAAAATAAATTCATTTACTATAAATAACGCATCGCATCTTGTATTAAATTTCTACCTAAGAAACGACTTAGAACACCAACAGATAAAAGTTCATTTAGATTTGAAGATCTACCTACATAAGACTCTAAATTCAGTGGAGTTAAGCCTAATTTTTTACAATCTTTATGATATTGTTTTAAAGATTCTTCAGTAAAGGACTCTCTTGCATATTTAAATTCTATAATAGACGCATACCTGCCACCTGAATTTCTAAAACAAAGCGATAGAGCAGTATAAATAGCTGCTATCTCTTCTATATTTTCATTTTTAGTCTGTTTTAATTTATTCAAAGTATTATATGTAAAATAACTAAGCACTACCATTGAACCACTACCGTTACTAATACTTTCTCTATCCCAAGTAGGCGAATAGATAATACCTCTTCGCTCATTAGAATTAGTTATTTCACCTACAGTTCTTTTTTCTCCATATCGACTAAACAAATCGCAATCCTTAACTTCATTTACAGCACCACCATACAAAAACATATAAACGATATAAACAATAAAAGCAATAAAACCTACAAGAGACAATATTCCTTTTATAGTAGACATAGGAGACTCTGGCTCTTCTGGTTCTTTTTTTTCATTAGCATGATTAGTGCCATTATCTTTTTCTATTTCGATTTCTTTCAAAAAAAATGAATTATTTATTGAAAGTCCTAATTTTTCATCTGTTATAGTTGATTTCTTCATATTTATTTATTCGATTCTAGTTATTCGATTCTAGTTATTATTTATTTTAAATTTTTTTCAAATTACATCAGGCTCAGTTCCATATTTATTAGCAGTTAAATCGCCTTCTACAAGAAAAGCAAAAAATATCATCAAAATTGTTAGATAAGGGATACAGAAGACCAACAAGCTCCAAGGATTCCATCCCATATCATGAAATCGCCTTATGGTCAAGAATATGCCATAAAAAGAAGCTAAGCCGAGGCTTAGTATAAAAAAGAGTCCTAATAATTCGGATTCTTCTCTTAAAGAATAAAAAAACCATACAAGAAAAAGCAAAATCGAAGATTGAAGCAAATATGTTGTTCTCGAAGCTCTACCTCTTATAGAAAAAACAGGGGTATAAACATTCACTTTTTCACAAGGGATTGAACTATCTTTATCTGTAATTTTATCCTTTGCTTCATCCGTAGGGATACGCTCGCAAGCTTCTTCTTTCTTTAAAGTAGGTTCTTTAAGGGACTTGTCCTCTTCGACTTTCTTATGCGAATAGAAAGAAAAAGATTTATCAAAAATAGCAAGACATTCGTCTACACTTTGTGGGCGTTCTTCTTCGTCTACTGCTAAGCATTGGTCTAAAAGTCTTAATAGATTGCCAGAATATTTACCCTCGTATCTTTCGGAAAGCTTTATTATTGTATCTCTCTTTATTCTAGCAACTGCCTCTGGGGGTTTTTCGCCTGTAATCATTTTATAGCAAACACCAGCTAAGGCGTAAATATCCGTCCACGCTCCTTGGTTGCCATCTTCGTAATACTGCTCTAAAGGTGCATATCCTTGGGTAACCATCGCAGTCAGTGGCTTTGTCTTTGAGCTTACTGCCATTCTGGCACTACCAAAGTCTATCAACACTGGCTGAGTGTCGGAACTCCTAATTATGATATTTGCAGGCTTTATATCTCTGTGCATTAAACCTGCACTATGCACTTCTTTTAGCCCATTTAATATGCCCTTAAATACGTTCAAAACTTCAGCTTCTTCGCATATTTTATTATCTACATAAATATCTTCTAAGTTTATCCCTTCAATGAAATCGGAGTCCATATAAACTGTGCCATTTGCTTGAAATATATTATTTGACGACAATAAATTTACATTCCTAAACTTCGCTAAAGTCCTTGCCTCTTCTATAAAACGAGTCTTAGCCCACTCAAAATCCTCTACGCTAGCTTGAGTCTTTGCCCTAACTGTAGTGTTGTCAGAACTACGAGCTGCAAAATCACAAGGCAAACACTCTTTTAAAGCCACATACCTATCTAGCCCCATATCATAAGCCTTATAAACAGCCCCAAAAAGCCCCAAAACCACCTTCACCCAACAATTTATCAACCCTATACTTACCTACAAGTATAGTGCCTACCTTCAATGTACTAGAATATTCTTCCATAATCTTATTTTTCTAAAATCTTTGTTTATTTTTCCAATTTCCTACAACCCCCACAAACGCTAATCCCCCAGCCTCTTTAACGCTTGTTCAGCGTATGCGTTTCCTTGCTCTGCTGATTTCCTATACCACTTTACAGCTTCTGTGTAATTTTGTGTTACGCCATTGCCTCTTTCATAACAATCGCCTAAGCTACACTGTGCGAATGCGTATCCTTGCTCTGCCGATTTTTTCCACCATCTTAGTGCTTCTGTGTAATTTTGTGTTACGCCATTGCCTCTATAATAACACAAAGCCAGTAAATTTTGAGCCCAAGCGTAGTCTTTTCTCACAGCCTCTACTGATAATTCTATAGCCCTTGCGTAATCTTTACTATCATAAGCTATTTTTGCTTCTTGGTGCAAGGCATCATAATCTTTAATTGGATATAAAGCGTACACTACCCCCATAATTATAAGAAAAATTATTGATATTAAAAGACCTTTAGCCCATATATTTTTTTTATTTGATTTAATTTCACCACCTAATTTTGGCACTTTAGGTACTTTTATTGCCTGCACACTATCTTCGCTTTGTATAGATTTTAATGCACTTTGTTTTTTCAAAGCATTAAAACATTCATCTACACTTTGTGGGCGTTCTTCTTCGTCTACTGCTAAGCATTGGTCTAAAAGTCTTAATAGATTGCCAGAATATTTACCCTCGTATCTTTCGGAAAGCTTTATTATTGTATCTCTCTTT
>JAWXTY010000015.1:0-43813 GCA_044433115.1 Opitutales bacterium | reverse complement strand
ACGACCGCCTTGACCACGACCACCTTCGCCGCCTTGACCACGACCACCTTCGCCGCCTTGACCACGACCACCTTCGCCGCCTTGACCACGACCACCTTGACCTCTGCCACCTTGCATTTGACCACCTTCGCCGCCTCTGCCGCCTCTATTGCTTTGCATTTGTCCGCCTTGTTGGCTAGAAGAAGAGCTTTGGGTTGCAGATTGAGAGTAATCTGTAGTAGAAGTTGTAGTAGTTGTAGTTTCTTCTAAGAAGTCAAAAGTGTCTTGTGAATACAAAGACACTGTAGCCATAACTGACATAAGGATTGTTAAAATCTTCTTTATTTTCATAATATTTAATTTCTCTATTTCGTGTTTTTAATTTGTTGGGGTATTAAAAGTTTTATTCGCTTTCATATATGTATAACAAAGATTTTGCTTAAAGGTTTCAAAAAAAGTTTGTATTTTTTTTGAAAGGTGAGTTCTAAAAATTAGTTTTTAAATAGATTGAGAAAAATACACTTGCTCTTTTTTGCTTATTTTGGTCTAATTTTCTCTGTTTTTGCGTTAGATAACGCTGTTATCCTCCTTAAAAACATAAAAAATTAACCTCAAAATAATCTAAAAAATAGCTAAGTGCTAATTTTTAGAACTCACCTAAAATATCTTTAATCTTTCTTATGTATCAAGTAAATTTCAGTAATCAAGCAATGGGGGCTTTAAATAAGCTCGACAAAATCGAACAATTAGAGCTAATAGATATGCTTGGCTCTATAGATATAGATAAGTTATCCAAGGATAAAACTGGCATATTTGGCAAATTTAAGCGTTCTGGTAAAGAGTTCTATAGACTTCGTGCAGGCGATTATCGCATTTACTTCGAGCTAAATGATGGCACTATATTTGCCCATTACCTCCTAAATCAGCACACCCTTGCAGATTTTGTATTTAGGTTCAAGCTTCCTTATAAAGAGGAAACTATGATTGAGCAAACAGACCACTTTTGGACTTATATAGACTCCCTAAAATAATTACTCTTCTTTTTGCACCACTTTTACTACGCAAGAGACTACCTTAGTTCTTTCGACTTGGTCTACTATAATATTTATATTAGTATCAGGCACGCTCAAAACTTCGCCTTTAACTGGGAAACGCCCTAATATATGAGTAATTAAGCCACCCATAGTTGAAGCATATTCTGACTCCATATCAATATCTAGCACGTCAGATAGCTCGTGTAGAGGAGTTAAGCCTAATACGCTGTATACATTTTCGTCGACTTTGCGTATCAAAGCGTCTTCTGGCGTATCGAACTCGTCTTGAATGTCGCCAACGATAATTTCAAGCAGGCAATCGAGAGTCAAAAGCCCCATAGTTCCTCCAAACTCATTTTCCACGAGGGCGATGTGAGTCTTGTTGTCTCTAAACTTTTTGAAGGCACTTGAAGATATTTCTGTTTCGCCTATGCGTAGCAAGTCTTTCTTGATTGCAATTAAGTCGTCGTTGGACGTAAAGTTGTTTAGAGCAAGAATGTCTCTTAGGTGTATAGTGCCTATGCACTTGTCTAAGTCGCTTTCGCAGAGGGGAAAACGAGTATGCCCAAGGCTTTTTATCTTGGATAAATTTTCCTCAAAATCGTCCTCAAGGCTAAGGTAACAAACTTGATTTCTTGGTATCATAATGTCAGATATATCTAAATCTGGCAATTTCATAGTGTTTTTTACTATAGTCTCTTCTATGGCACTAAGTTCAGAGGCGTCGTTTTCCTCAGCTCTAAGTTTTACGTCTACATCTATGTAGTCAAAAGAGTCGAGTTCGTCCTCGATTTTCTTGCCATATATCAAGCAAGACAACTTTCTTCCAAAAAATTCCAATGGAATAAATACAGCCATTATAAATACAAAGGGCTTCGACAATCTTTTTAAAACTTTGTCTGCCTTTACATTTCCTAAGTGTGTTGAAGGTATGACAATTAGTGCGTATTGCAAAAATATTGCGAAGATTGCAGATACTATAAATAATGTCATTCTCAAACTAAAGCTCAGCTCTATTTCAGCCATTTCGAGCCCTGAAGTTATAGCTAAATATATAAATAGCATTAAAAAGCCAACAGCCAGCTTCATCGACATACTTGTAACTATAGCAGCTAAGCGAGAGCGTTCGAGTATGAACTTTTCGATCTTGCTTGGCTCTTTTCTGTTATTTGTGTCGAATTTTACTTTAGCTAAGGCAAAGCGTAGCATACTCATTAAAAATGCAATTATGCAAATTACAAAAGCTCCACTAAGCGATAGTATCAATATCAGGTGATTATCCATTAGAGTCTTATAATAATTTCCTCAACTCTTGCACCAAGCGAGCATTTTGCTCAGGCTTGCCTATAGTAATACGTAGCCAATCTGGCAAGCCATATCCCACATTAGGGCGTAAAATTATACCTAACTTTTGCATAGAGTCGAAAATTTCTAGGGCATTATTAAGCTTTACCATAACAAAATTTCCACCTTCAGCTATGTATTCCAAGTTCATTTCTTCAAAGAAATTAGCCAAGAACTTCATACCTTCGTCGTTTACAGCCTTGCTCTTTGCAACAAAGTCAGCGTCGTCTATAGCAGCAATGGCAGCCTTTTGGGCAATGCTATTTGTATTGAAAGGTTGGCGAGCAACTTCAAGGTATTTTGCAATTTCCTTTGTTGTATAAGCATAACCTACTCTCAAGCCTGCAAGCCCATATATCTTAGAAAATGTTTGAGTGCAAATTACATTTTTACCTGCCTTTATGTGCTTAATAATGTCTAGTGGCTCGTCTTGGAACTCAGTATATGCACAGTCTAGCACTAAAATTACACCTTCTGGCAACTTTGCTATAAAGCTATCCAACTCCTCTTGGCTTGTTAAAGTGCCTGTAGGATTGTTGGGAGAGGCAAGGAAAACAACTCTTGTATTCTCGTCTATAGCATTAAATAGCAAGTCGAAATCGTATCTCAAATTAGGCATTTCAACTTCTTTACATTCTGCCCCAACTAGCTGAGTTGCTATTTTGTATACTATAAAAGAGTGCGTTCCAAATACAGAATTTTTGCCTTCTTCTAAAAATACCTTAGCTATAGTCTCTAATATCTCATTTGAGCCATTGCCACAAACTATCTGCTCTTTATCCAAGCCAAGCTTTTGTGCAAGCTTGATAGACAAATCGTAATGCGAGCCATCAGGGTAGTAATTAAGAGTATTTAGCAAGTCAGAATTTATTGCTTCTATAGCCTTAGGTGAAGAACCTAGAGGGTTTTCGTTAGACGCCATCTTGAGGATATTATCTGGATCTAAACCAAATTCTCTTGCAACGTATTCTATAGGTTTTCCTGCTAAATACACAGGTTGTTTTAAAATCAAAGGTCTAATTGAGTCTTCTATTTTCATTATTTTTAAATTAGAGCATAACAATTTAATTAGAGCAAGAGTATTTTTTTATGCTTGCATTTATTATTTTTTAGAGATTTACTTTAAGATCTATATGAAAAAGTTACTCACTACATTTACGATTTTTATGGCAGGTATTTCTGCCTTTGCGCAAAAGGATAATTTTGCAGGATTTTATGCAGGTAAAGCAGGCGATAAAGAGGTTTTTGGCGAAGTGTTTAGGTCTTTCGACGATACTTACAGGCTAAGGCTTTACACTGATGTAATCAAGAAAAAGGGCGATATGCTTTGCGAAGTTGCGTCTCTAAAGGCTAAAGATGGCGTAATCGAAGCTAAGGGCGACAAGCTAATGGCTAACATTTCTGCTACTGAAATTAATGGCGAACTTAATTCTGAAAAGCTTGGCTTAGTTAGATTTAATTATGTATCTAAAACTATGGGAGAAAAAGCTCCTGCAAATGCTGTAATTCTTTTTGATGGCAAAGATTTGTCAAAGCATTGGGTTATGGGCAAGAGAGATATTAATTGGATTATTAAAGATGGAGTTGCTACTATAGATAATGCGTCAAAGTCTGGCACTATAAATACTAAGGAAGCTTTTGGGGCTTCAAAATTACACTTTGAATTTAAAACTCCTGCAGTTTATAATGAAGAAAAACAACAAAAGCGTGGTAACTCTGGCGTAAAATTTGGTCCTTATGAAATACAAATCTTAGACTCTTTTGGCACTGCTGAATGTAATTATTACGACGTAGGCTCTGTATATAGTATATATCCACCAGCTGTAAATTCAGCTCTCGAACCAGACGCTTGGCAAAGTTATGATATAGAATTTACTCCAGTTAAGTATGATGCAGATGGCAAAATCCTTGCATTGCCTCGCTTTACTGTATACCTAAATGGCGTGCTTGTTCAAGATAATGTAGAAGTTCCTACTCCTACTAATGCTAAGCAAAAGAAAGATACTAGTTTTAAACACCCAGAAAAAGTTGAACTTCAACTACAAAACCACCAACACGACGTTTCTTTTAGAAATATTTGGTTAGTGGAACTTTAAGAACTTCTATAATAAATGAAAATCATCTGTACAAATGTCAATGGGGCTATTGCATATAATGTTGTGCAAGAAGCTTTGAATAGGGGGCATAGCGTGATTATGCTTAACGCCCCCGACTCTTTGCCTAATAGAGCAAAACTCGAAAAGCTAAGCTTGGATATTAGCGATTTAAACTCCCTCGAGCGTATAGTCTTAGATGTCTTTCCTGACGCTATTTTGAACTGCTCTGATGTCGCCTCTAGCGATATTAATGACGACAATATAGACTTTGTAAAAGCTATAAATGTTGATATGCCAGAAAAGCTTGCTCAGCTTGCATTTCACCTAAGTTCAAGATTTATACACATTTCTAGCGATATGATTTTCGATGGCAGAACTTCTCCTATTTTATATACAGACATTCCTTCGCCTTATAATTTGTATGGGCATACTAAGCTAATGGCTGAGAAAAAAGTATTAAAGGCTGGAGCAAAATGTAGTGTAGTTTTGCGTGTTCCTCAAATTTTGGGTAAGAGCCTTGAGGGAAATTCTAGCTTTGACGAGAAATTTTTACTGGAGGCTAAAAGTGGCGTAAAACAAAGCTTTGCTACAAATGATAAGCGTATGTGTGCCTCTGCAAAAAATATAGCAGACCTAGTTATAGAACTTTGCGAAAGGGCTTCAGTTACTGGTATTCATCAATTTGCGACAAGGCATTGCATATCTCAATTTGAATTGGCTCAGGCAATTTGTGAACAACTAAAGCTAGATGCTACTAAGTTTATTGAGCCTATTGAGCTTGAAGAAGCCTTGGATTTCACCTTGGACTGCACAGATTTAATACCTAAAGTTAAGGCTCGCCCTTACGATTTCGACGAAGTTATTGAGGCTATAGAAGTTCCTAGTTCTTGCGAAGATTGGTATTACGAGCAAACTGCAATTAAGAGCATAAAGCGATTTAAACTAGAGGGGGGTATCTAAAAATAGCTAATTGCCAATTTTTAGATACCCCCTAGACTGATTTTCTGGTATTTATTTTATGAAAAAGTTGTTTGCCTTATTCTTGATGTTTTTTGCTATAAGTCTCTTTGCTAAAGATATTAAGCCTGAGGCTTTAGATATATTTTCTAGTCAATTTAAGGCAAAGCTTAGGGCTAAGTCGCTAAGTGGATTTTTTGTCTATGTCGGCGAAAATGAAAGACGCATAATAGGCTGCGACGACGCTGAAAAACTTGTAAATTTAGGGACAGCCTCGAATGCTATTACAAATTACTTAGCCCATAAACTCGAAAAACAAGGCAAGTTTAATAGAAGCGATGACATAAGAACTTACGCCAAGATTTTTAAGTATAACTCAAAGAAAATCACTTTCTCAGACTTGATTTCTTCTACTGCCTCAATCGCAAGTAGCCACGATAAACTATACCCAAAAGATGCCCAAGACTACGAATATTTCGACTTTTTGTGGCAAATGAACCCCACCCTCATTTCTGGGGCTGAATATGATTACTCAGCTTTGAGCAACTTGGGAGCAATCTACGCACTTAGCTACAGCCAATCCAAAAAAGAAAATGCCCTACTTGACTCTTTTGACAACTTAATCAAAAGCGAATTAGCTTCAGAATTTCCCTCTATAAAATTAATTAAGCCCAATCCCCTAAACCTAAGCTACTCTTTGAATATAATAGACTTAACAGAATACCTGTCAAAGGAACTAAAAAGCTTTTCTGCAATAAACAAAAGCGAAATAAAAAGAGGCAAACATCAAAACACTTGGCTCTTCTCAGAACTAAATACCCAAAAACTCGCAATCCTCGGAGCAAAAAGCAATGACACCCTCCTCATCGCCAACTTCTACGAAAAAAACCTAGCCATCGCTATCTTCATAGAAAATAATTCAGACGCTCATAGCCTTCTAATGACAATATTACAAGACTTCACAAAGCTTTTTGCGCACTAAGGGGTTTTACCCCTATAACCCCATTTAGGGCATACTCTGCCCTAAAAAACCTGAGGCAGGTGGCTTGTTCAGCCCCCTGCACCCCTGAAGCAAGGCGTCGCCCTGCACGTCGCAAGCTTTGCTTGCTATTTGGGGTTTGTTGGCGTTTTTCTGTCGCTGTTGCAGTGTGGGCTTTGCTATGAAAAGCAAAGCAGTGTTTGTTTCTTAAGCACAATTTATATATAAATTGCACTTAAGAAACAAACTGTGGCACATATTAAAAAATTTAACATCAGTGGTTAAAGTTGCTCTAATTGACTTTCAGTCAAAGTCGTCGCAAATATCTTTGGGTTAAAGATAAATCACAAATAAAAAATTCTCACATTGAAATAAAGATACAAAAAACTTTGCACCTTCAAGTGCAAAGCCTAAAATCTTAAATAGATTGTAATTAATTCGAAAGAGATACTTCTCTTTCGAGGAGGAGGGATTTTTGTTGAATTAAATTAATTTTTTCAAAATTAATTTAATTCAACAAAAGGGCAGCTGGGCAAGCAACCAAGACCCAATGGCAAATGCACTGATATACAAACGCCAACAAAAACTATGGCTCAAGGCTAGCCTTGTTTCAGGTTTTAAGGGCGGGAACTAAGCCCTTAATGGGGTTTTAGGGGCAAAGCCCCTAATCTAAATCTTATCCCTCTCTGCCGATTTTTTTGGCGATGATGGAGATTACGATAAGTTGTAGGGCGTGGAAGATCATAATTGGTAGGAGCATAGTTGCGATTAGTGCTGGTGAGCTTGCGATTACTTTAGACATAACGACGCCGTGTGCTAGGGATTTTTTTGAGCCACAAAAAGTGGCGGTTATTGTGTCTTGTTTTGAGAAATGCAAGAGTCTTGCTATGAGTTTAATTATGTAGTAGACAGTGAAGAGGAGGAGGAGTAGGGTTATTATTAGAGATAGTAGGGTTGTGAGGGAGATTTCGGCGAACATATCCATATAGAATGAGTCGCAAAAAGAGGAGTAGACAATCATAACAATGACGCATTGGTCGTAGAGTTTGAAGAAGGTGGAGTGTTTTTTTGCGAAGTTGAAGAGGTATTTATTTAGGGATACGCCTAAAATTACAGGTAGGATTATTTGAAAGATTAGGGAGATGAATATGTTTAGGAGTTCGGATAGGTCTTGTTTTGCTTCGACGCTGAGGCTAAGAATTAGGGGAGTGAGGAGGACTCCGAGTATACCTGATATGCTTGCGTTGAAGATTGCAGCAGGGATATTGCCCTTAGCGATTGATACCATTACTACAGAAGAGGAGACAGTGGAGGGCAATGCACATAGGAATAGAATGCCAATTTCTAGGCTTTCGCTATAAAAATTTCCGAATAAATATTTGTATATAAAAAATAGGGCGGGGAAGATTATGAAAGTGGAAATTTGTACTAGTAAATGAAGCTTGAAGTTTGATAGACTTTTTTTGATAGTGCTTATATCTAGTTTAAGCCCATAGAAGAAAAATATCAGAACTAGTAGATAATTAGACACTTGAGATAGGGATAAGCCCTCTTTGCTTCGTCCTAAATCTGGGGCGAAGAAGGCACAAGTTATAGCGAGAAGCAGGGCTATGATAAAGTAGTCTATGCCAAATTTGCTTAGGCTTTTGTATAAATTGTTTAAATATTTCACAGTAAATAGATAATTTCTTAATTTTTATAATTCTCAAGCTTTTTTTTATTATTGCAAAATTTTTAGAACTCCCCTTAATAATAAGTAGATAATAGTAAGTAGATAATTATGAGAATACAAAAATACATATCCCAATGTGGAGTTTGCTCTCGAAGAGAAGCAGAAAATAGAATTTTAGATGGCTTGGTTCGTGTAAATGGAGTGCTTGCTGAAATTGGGCAAGACGTAGATGAAAAGAACGATACGGTTACTGTATCTGGCAAGAAGATTTTCCTTTCAGACGACGAAAAAGTTGTCTTGGCGTTTAATAAACCTAAGGGCTACTTATGTAGTAATAGCGACCCTTTTCACGCACAGACTGTATTCGACTTGTTGCCTATGCCTTATAACAAGATGAGCTTGTTTTGCTGTGGTAGATTAGACAAAAATTCTAAGGGTCTATTGATTTTAACGAACGATGGCGACTTGGCTAATAGGGTTATGCACCCATCTTTTTCTGTTATGAAAAAGTATAATGTTACGCTTAATAGGGTTTTAGACGAAAAGTTAATCTCTGTGCTAGAGCGTGGAGTTATGTGCGAAGGCGAAAAGCTAAAGGCTACAAAAATTATACCTCTACGCCCAAGTAGCGACGATCAAGCCCCTACTGCTCGCTTAGAAATTTGGCTACACCAAGGCAGAAAGAGAGAAATTAGGCGTATGTTTGAAGTTGTTGGCTACTTTGTTAAAGAGCTTAAACGCTTCCAAATAGGTACTTATAGATTGAGAAATATCCCTGAGGGGCAATATAAGAGATTAGGGCAAGTAGATATTAAAAAGTTGACTAGACCACAATAATGAAAGACTCAATTTTTGACAGCGTAGAAGACGCAATTAAGGACATCGCCGAAGGCAAGATGATTATCGTTACTGACGATGAAGATAGGGAAAACGAAGGCGATATAATTATGGCTGCCGACAAAATTACGCCAGCTACTGTTAATTTTATGATTAAAAATTGCAGAGGCTTAATTTGTATTCCTACAACTAGTGCGAAGCTTTCTTCTATAGGCGTAGAAGATATGGTAAAGGTAAATAGAGACAAAAAAGGAACTGCTTTTACTGTAACTATAGACGCAGCCGAGGGGATTAGTACAGGTGTTAGCTCTGCTGATAGAGCTAGGACTATTAAGTTGATTGCCGATGTAAATTCTAGTGCTGCTGACTTTGTTAGCCCAGGGCATTTAAACCCATTGAGGTCGAGAGCTGGTGGCGTACTCGAAAGAGCAGGGCATACTGAAGCTGCAGTCGATTTGTGTAGATTGGCAAACTTGCCTGAAGTTGGCGTTATATGCGAGATTACTAACGACGATGGCACTATGTCGAGGGTCAAGGACTTAATTTCCTTTAAGCAAAAGCACGATTTAAAGATGATTACTGTTGCGAGCCTTATTGAATATAGGCTTAAGCACGACAGAATTTTAGATAGAATTTTCGAGAGCAAAGTTCAAACAAAATTTGGCGAATTTGACTTCTTTGGCTTTAAATCTAAGAGCGACGCAAAAATCCACTATGCTCTAAGTATGGGAGATTTGAGCGAAGATGGCACGCTAGTTAGAGTACACGCTCAAAATATTTTTGCAGAATTATTTAATGAAGTTAATTCTGGAAATTTGAGTGAGTCATTTACGAAAGCTATGGAAATGATTGCAAGCGAAAAGCGAGGAGTTTTAGTTTGCATAAGCTTGGATAATTGGGGCGTAGACATTGCAAGGGCAAAGCCTATTTTGCCTAATAAAATTGAATATGGGCTTGGTTCGCAGATTTTAAAGGAGTTGGGGCTAAAGAAGATTAAGCTACTTACTCGTAACTTAGGGGTGCATTACACTCCAGATGGTTTTGGTATAGAAATAGTATCACAAGAGAAAATTTAAGAGGAATATTTATGAGTTTAGATAAGGCTAGTATAGAAAAAATTGATGCAAGCAAATATAAATTTGCAGTTGTGGCTTCTCGTTATAACGAAAGTTTGGTAGACGCTTTGGTTGCAGATGTAAATAAGGTTTTTGCTGAAAATTCTGTAGACGAAGCTAATGTAAAATTAGTGAGAGTTGCAGGGGCAAACGAGTTGCCTGTAGTTGCAAGCGAGCTTGCTAAAAATGGCGATTACGACGCAATTATTGCACTTGGTGTTGTTATTCAAGGCGACACTATGCACCACGAAACTATAGCAAGTTCTACTGCCTTTGCATTTCAAGAAATTGCAGTAAAAAGGCGTGTACCTATCATCAATGGCGTGATTGTTACTCCAGATTTAGCAAGAGCTCAAGCTCGCACTATAGGCTCTATCGCAAGGGGTGTTGAATTTGCAGAAGTTGCTATAGATATGGCACATACGATGGAAAATTTATAAGGTTTAGATATGTCAGAAAATAAAGAAAAGAAAACAGATATTCAAAATTCAAAGAGTGGAATGGGCAGACACTTAAACAGAAGTGTTGCTATGCAATATATCTATATGAGAGATATGAACCCTGAGGGTAGTTTTGAAAATACTCTAAATGAATTTATCTTGAAAAACGAAGAAGAGTTGGGCTTAAAGTCTGGTTATTTTTCTTTTGCTAGAGAATTGGTTGTCGGTGCTTTTACTAATGCAGAAAGTGTTGATAATACTATAGAAGAAAATGCGAAAAACTGGAGCATTGATAGAATTGCAAAAGTTGAGTTGGCTATATTGCGTTTAGCTGTATTTGAATTACTTTATAGAGACGATATTCCTCCTGTAGTAACTATAAACGAGGCGATAAATTTGACTAAGGAATTTTCAAGTGAAGAGTCTAAGAGGTTTATAAATGGCTTGCTCGACAATCTTTCTTTGAAGTTAAATAGACCTTTGCGTAGCGTTAATAAAAAAGACATTTAATTAAAAGGCGAGATGTTTTCTATATTTAAAAAGTTTAAAGAGTCGCTCAAAAAGACAACAATGGGGGCGTTGAGCCTCATAACTTCTATTTTCGAAAAAAAGATAGATGCGAAAGATATTGAGCTTATTGAAGAGAGCTTGTATGGGGCTGATTTTGGATATGAAACTTCTGAAAAAATTGTCTCTGAAATTAAAAAGGCGTATTCTAAAAATAAAGAATTGCAAGGTAAGCAAGCAGCTCAAATTGGGGTAGATTGCCTTTGTGATATTTTGAAAGACTCTCAAGCTAATATAGAAGCAAAGGGGGGAAACTTGCCCACAGTTATTAGCCTTGTTGGCGTAAATGGTTCAGGAAAGACTACTACTTGTGCTAAGCTTGCGAATTTGTTGAGCAAAGATGGTAAGGTTATTATGGGTGCTTGCGACACTTTTAGGGCAGCTGCAAACGAGCAAATTAAACTTTGGGCAGAGCGTTTAAATATAGAATTAGTCGAAAGCCACCACGGAGCAGACTCAGCTGCCGTTGCCTTCGACGCTTGGCAAGCTGCAAAGGCTAGAGGTGCAAAGTATTTAATATTAGACACAGCTGGCAGACTTCACAATAAAGAAAATTTGATGAAGGAGCTTGAAAAGTTTAGGCGAGTTATTGCAAAGTGTGATGAAAATGCTCCTCACTATAGCATAATGGTTGCCGACGGCTCACTTGGCTCGAATAGCATAGAGCAAGCTAAGGCGTTTAATAAGATATTTCCTTTAGATGGTATTATAGTTACTAAGCTTGATGGGACTTCCAGAGGGGGTGCATTAGCTGGTATATATAAGGAGTTGGCGTTGCCTATATTTTATGTGGGACTAGGCGAAGCTGTGGAGGATTTACAAAAATTTAACGTAGAAGCATACGCTAAGGGCGTGTTTGGATTGGAATAGTATATGGAAAACTTAAGAGTAAATTTAGAAAAAAAATCATACGATATAGTAATCTCAAATAAGGCTTACGAGGAAGCTTTAAAGACTGTTGAAGAACTAGCTCAAGCAGGCAAAAAGATAGTATTTGTAAGCGATGAAAATGTAGAAAAGGCTCAGTCGGAAAAATTGAGTGCCTTTGCAGATTTTGGCGAAATTGTTATTTTGCCTGCAGGCGAAGGTACTAAAAACTTCAATATGGCTGCCGATTTATGCCAGCTCTTAGCAGAGTTTTCTATGGATAGAAATGGTGCGTTGTTCGCTATAGGCGGAGGCGTTATAGGCGACTTAGTTGGCTTTGTAGCAAGTATTTATATGCGTGGTATAGACTTTTACCAAGTGCCAACGACTCTACTTTCTATGGTAGACTCATCTGTTGGGGGCAAAACTGGGATTAATATCAAGGCAGGCAAAAATCTCGTTGGAGCATTTCATCAGCCTAAGAAAGTTTTTATAGATACTAGCTTTTTAGAGACCTTAGCCCCACGTGAATTTTCTGCTGGAATGGCTGAAGTTATTAAGTATGCAATGATTTGTGATAAGGAATTTTACTACCAACTTTTAGAGGGCGAAACTCTTTTGGCAACTTCGCCAGAAATGTCAAAAATCATACACAAGTGTTGTGCAATAAAAGCAGAAGTTGTTAGTGCAGATGAATTTGAACGCTCTAAGGAAAATGGTAGAGCATTGCTAAACTTGGGGCATACTTTCGGACACGCAGTCGAAAATTGTGCAGGCTATGGAACTTATCTGCACGGCGAGGGCGTGGCTATAGGCTTGATTTTGGCTATGCGTATGTCGAAGTCTTTGGGCTATTTTGACAATGCAAATGAAGAGGAACTTTTGAAGCTTTTAGATAAGTATAATTTAAACTTAAAGATAGACTCTTCTATAGAAATTGACGCTCTAATTTCTGCTATGCGTAAGGATAAAAAGGCGATAAATTCTGCTTTGCGTTTTGTGCTTATGCGAGATATAGGCGACTCTTTTACAGCATATTGCCAAGACGAGGAATTAATTGCAAATACCTTTGCTTCAGCAAAATAGATGACTGACGCACATTGCCATTGCCACTGGGAGTGCTTTGAGGATTTTCCTTTAAGCTCGAAGCTTGGCTTTTGTGCCTATGCTGTAAATTATGCAGATTGGAAGCTTTTAGACGATTTTGATTGCGAACTAAAAGCTTTTGGCTTGCACCCTTGGTATGTAAATGAGAGCTTTGAAAATCTCGAGATTTTTTTGAAAAATGCAAAGGCTCTTGGCGAAATTGGCTTGGATTATTTAAAGCAAGATATAGCTTTAAAGGAAGTTCAAAAAGAGAAATTTAAGGCACAGTTGGGCTTGGCTAAAAAATATTCTTTGCCTGTTACTATACATAGTGTTGGGGCTACCAAAGACACCTTAGATATTTTAGATGAGGATTTTGAGGGCAGGGCAAAAGATATACTTTTCCATTTTGCAAACTTTTTGCCTGATAGAAAATTATATTTAAAGGAGTCATTTTTTTCTTTTTCAAAGAAGTCTTTTGCTGTGAAAAAAGCATTGGCTCTAATAGATAAATTGAGCATAGAAAATATTTTGATAGAGACAGATTTATTTCCAAAAGAGAGCGATTTGCAATTTTGTATAAATGAGATTGCAAGGCTAAAGGGGCTTTCTAAGGAATATGTAGAAGTTGCGATAGACGAAAATTTTAGGCGATTTTATAGATTATGAACAAGCACGAAAGAACAGATATTTTATATCCTGAGGGTTTTAGAGAAAAGATTTCTAAGGCGAGAATTGCTGTAGTTGGATTGGGGGCAGTGGGCTCTTATACTGTGGAAATTTTGGCGAGATTTGGAGTTGAAAACTTAATTTTGATAGATTTCGACAAGGTGGAAGCTTCGAATATCAATAGACAATTATACGCCCTTGAAAGCACTATAGGCTTGAATAAATGCGATATAGCAAAGGGGCGAGTTTTGGATATAAATTCTTCTGCAAAAATTACTTGCGTGAATGCTTTTGTAGATAAAGACAACTTAGCAGAACTCTTTTTAGATAAGGTCGACTTGATTGTAGACGCTATTGATACCTTGAGTTCCAAGTGCGATATTGCCGAATTTGCATTGAATAATGATATAAAATTTGTAGCTTCAATGGGAGCTGCTAGAAGGACAGATTTGTCGAAGATAAAGACTGCAAGTATTTTTAAAACTACAAATTGCCCCCTTGCCTCAAAAATGCGTAAGCAACTAAAAAAGCGAGACTTAAAAGGCAAAACTTTTCAATGCGTATTTTCAGACGAGCAGGCAAGCGAGTCTAGCCACTTAATGTCTGCAAGTGCAGGGCAAAGAAAAGTCATAGGAAGCTCGCCATCAGTTACAGCAGCCTTTGGCATACACCTTGCAAACTTGGCGATTTCATCTTTGTAAATACTTTTTAATTGACTTGTAGGTATAGTATGTCTATAGTCGATTTTTATATGAAGAAGATTATAGTTTTATGTTTAGCGATTTTTGTGTCGCAGTGTGTCTTTGCTGAGAAGAAGCCAAATTTTATTATTTTTTTAGTAGACGATTTAGGCTATAACGACGTAGGCATATTTAATTCTAAGAATATAAAAACGCCGAATTTAGATAAGATGGCTGAAAGTGGTATATATTATACTTCAGCTTATGTTGGTGCTCCTTTTTGTGGTCCAAGCAGGGCGTCGCTTATGACAGCGTCGTACCCTATACGTATAGGCGAGCCTAAGAATAAAAAATATCTACATACAGAACTTCATTCAAAGGAGCTTACTTTGGCAGAAATTCTCAAAGGAGCTGGCTACACAACTGCCCTTGTTGGAAAATGGCACTTGGGGCATAAGGATAAGAACCACCCACTCGACCAAGGTTTTGACTCCTTTTTTGGCACGCTTTCTCACAATGGCACAAGCCTTGTCGTTACAGAGAAAAACCCTGTGTATTTGTCTGAGGGCAGGGAGAATTTGGAGCAAATAGACCAAGACAAGATGAACCAAATTACTACTATATATACTGAAAAATCTATCGAGTTCATAAAGGAGAATAAGGATAAGCCTTTCTTCTTGTTCTTGTCGCACAATATGCCTCACGTATCTTTGGGTGTAAGCGATAAGTTTAAGGGCAAATCTGGCGTAGATTTATATTCAGATGTAGTTATGGAGTTGGATTGGTCTATGGGTGAAATTCGTAAGACCTTGAAAGAAGAGGGCTTAGATGAAAATACCTTTATTGTATTCTTGTCGGACAATGGACCTTGGATTACGCCTACCTTTGAAAAGGGAGGCTCTTGTGGCAGTGCATATCCATTGAGGTCGTCTAAGGGAAAGTCTTGGGAAGGTGGTCATAGGATACCTATGATTATGGAATTTAAGGGCAAAATTCCAGCTGGGCAAAGCTCTAATGAGATGATATTTTCTATGGACATTTTGCCAACTTTTGCGAAGCTTGCAGGGGCTAAATTGCCAGAAGATTTAGATATAGATGGCTTGGATATTATGCCTTTTGCTAGTGGCGAAACGAAGGCGTCTCCTCACGAATATTTCTATTATTATGGTTATACAACTCTATTTGCAATTAGGGATAAGCAGTATAAGTTAGTTTTGCCAAGAGAGGCTAGTCCAAATCATATGGGTTGGTGGGCAAAGCATATTGAAGAAATAAAGGAAATCGAGCTTTACGACTTAGATAATGACATTTCTGAAACTAAGAATGTTGCAAAGGAGCACCCTGAAGTTGTTGAACGACTTTTAAAACAGGCAGAAATTGCCAGAGCAGAACTCGGCGACACAAATATTGTAGGGGCAAAAGTTCGCTCGCACGAGCAAGGTGTTCCCGTCGAAAATCGTATAGATTATTCGCACAATATGAAAGCCGACGCTTTTAGAAAAGCAAAAGCCAAAGCTGAAGCTGAAGCAAAAGCCAAAGCAAAGGCTGAAGCAAAAGCAAAAGACTCTAAATAGGGATAAGGCAGGTTTTCATTGATGGTATTTTGATAAAATCCCATCTTGTCGGCGTGAGCTTAAAGAATATTGACAGCGTCTTTATTTCTTTAAAAACTCCTTAGCGTCAAGATAACCCTTGCTCGCTGATTTTTTTATCCACTTTAAGCCCTCTTCTTCATTCTTTTCAACGCCTTTGCCCTCTATGTATAGCTTGCCCAAAGTGTAGTGGAATGCACTTGAGCTAGATTTCTTTTCTGCAGCTTGCTTATAATATTCAAAGGCTTTGGCGTCGTCTTTTTCAACACCTTTGCCCTCAGTATATAAAGTAGCAAGAGTATATAGAGCGTCTGAAAGAAGGACATCTGGAATACCTCCCTTTGTAGCTTTTTGGAAATACTCAAAGGCTTTTTCGTAATTTTGCTCAACGCCATTGCCTCGTAAATAAAGATTAGCCAATTCGTACTGGGCAAATTTTTGGTCTTGATTTGCCGCATTTTCGAATAGCTCAAAAGCCTTAGCGTGGTTTTGCTCCTTTATGAGATAGTGAAGCCCAAGTTTATATAGGGCATTAGGGTAATTTTGTGCAGCGGCTTTAGTGTGGTATTCAAAGGCTTTTTGGTCGTCTTGGGGCATACCAGCTGCCCCTCGCATATAAAAACCTCCAAGGTAGCACTGAGCAGAGGCATAGCCTTGTTCTGCAGATTTTTCAAAATATTCTATAGCTAGTTTGTCGTCCTTGCTGACTTCTTTGCCACGCAAATAGAGTATTGCAAGCTCGCACTGAGCCTTTGCTTCGCCTTTATCTGCAAGAACTTTAGTATCCTTGAAATTTTGCGAAAGCTCCTTTGCTTCTATTAGAGTGCTGGCACTAAGGGCTAAGAATATTGTGATTATGCTTTTGAATTTTTTCATTTTAATAGGGGTTAAAGAGTGTTTTGTATATCTAATAAAAGTGCAATTATGCTCTTTTGTCCAGTATTTTTTTGACTACCAAGTACGTCATAGCTATCAGCGTAAGCCAAAACAGCACAGCCCACACAGCAAATAGTATTATAGGCGTTGTCATCATATTTGCAAATTCACTTGCAGACATTGCTTCGTCTACTTTCGACATCTTTTGAAATATGTATACAACTGTTAATAGCTCGCCTACTAGAGATATTGCAAATAAAATTATTAGCTTTTTCATATTTTTATTTAAGTATGTTTCTTAATACTTGTAAAGCTTTATTTTTTACTTTTTCAAGGGCGAAGTTTGGGGCTAAGTTGTTGTTTGTTATATAGTTGCATTTGAGGTTAGGGCGAAGGTTTTGCAAAAAAAGAGCAAGAATTTTCCATTTTCTTTTTTGTTTTAAAGAAAAGGTGAAAGTCTTGCTCTTAGTTTAGTTCAGCTTAAATGCTGTGGTTTTTAGTTATGTATGAGTGTTAAATCAAAGTTTAAATTAGTTCATATCTGGGTCTGAGCGACGCACGCCTGCACCTGTGTGTACATTTGCTACTTCTGTTATTACAACTCCCTCTTCGCTATAGAAATATTCATTCGTAAACTGCGGAGCTTTTTTCTCCTCATTCTTGCAACAAGCAGAAAGAGCCATCGCCACCATAATTAATAATATTTTAATCTTTCCCATATCTATATAAAAGACAAGATTTTCGGAATACAGTTTCTTGAAATATTAAAAGATTGGCTTGTTTTGAATTAGCTCTTGTGTATAGACACAAAAAAAGCTCCTTTGAGGGGAGCTTTTTTGAAAATGATTTCTTTGAGAAATTATTTCGCACGTTGGCGAGAGAACTTCTTGTTGAACTTTTCTACTCTGCCAGCTGTGTCTACGAAACGCTTTTCACCTGTATATGCTGGGTGAGAATCTGCTGTTACGTCTCTTACTACTACGAAATATTCTACGCCGTCTACAACTTCAGTTTGTCTGCTCTTCATTGTTGATTTTGTGTAAAACTTAGTACCTGTAGATACGTCAGAGAAACAAACTGGATAATATTCTGGATGTCCTTCTTTTTTCATTTATCTATGCCTTTACTCTCTGTTAAATTAGCCTTGCTTTGCTTTAAAGCGAGGGTTTGATTTGCAAATTACGTATATTTTACCATTTCTGCGAACTACTTTGCAGTCTGGATGACGTGTTTTTAGTGATTTTATTGATGATACAACTTTCATGTCTAAAGCTTTCTTAAATTTTGTAAAAGAATAGATAAAACCGAGTTTAACAAATAAAGTCAAGCGTAGAATTGATTTTTTTTAAAGTTTTTTTCTCAATAGCCCTTAAGTCCTTATAGTTTAGCTGATTTTTTTGCATATTTTATAGAAAATGCCACTTATTTATATATAAGGAGGTAAATATGTTGACAGATTGGCGATTTTAGGCAAAATTTGCCCTTAATATTTTTAAATTGAATAAAATGGCACAGATAGATTACAAGGATACTTTGAACTTACCAAAAACTAGCTTCCCTATGAGAGGCGATTTGGTTAAACGTGAACCTCAACGCATTAAACATTGGGCAGATATTAATTTGTATGAAAAGATACAAGAAAACCGTAAAGACGCTCCAAAGTTTGTCTTGCACGATGGTCCTCCTTTCACTAATGGCGATGTACACATAGGTACTGCTCTAAACAAAATTTTAAAAGACATCATAGTTAAATACAAAACTATACGTGGCTTTAAAGTTCCATATTTACCAGGTTGGGACTGCCATGGTTTGCCTATAGAACATAAAGTTGCAAAAATGCTAAGAGACGAAAAGCGTATGCTTTCTTTAGCAGATTTGAGGACAGAGTGTGCTTCCTTTTCTGAAAGTTATATAGAAAAGCAACGTGGTCAATTCAAGCGTTTGGGTGTTTTAGCTGATTGGAATGATGAGTATAAGACTAAGAACCCTGCATACGAAGCTGGCATATTGAGAACTTTTGCAAAGTTTATTGAACGTGGTTTAGTATATAGAAGCAAGAAGCCAGTATATTGGTCTATACCTTGCAAAACAGCGTTGGCTGAAGCTGAAATTGAATATCAAGAGCATACGAGCGACTCAATTTGGGTAGCATTTAAGTTTGACGCAAAGTCTTTAGAAAAGTTGGGTTTAGAAGAAGCAAGTGCAGTTATATGGACTACTACTCCTTGGACACTTCCTTCAAATATGGCTATAGCAGTTCACCCAGACTTTGATTATTCTTTGGTAAGTAGCGAAAAGGGTAACTTTGTGGTTGCCTCATTGCGTGCAGACGACTTTATCGCAGCAGTTGGCTTAGAAAACGCTACAGTTAAGGCTCTTGCAAAGGGTAAGGACTTAGAAGGCTTGGCAACACGCCACCCATTTATAGATAGAGCTTCCCCTATAATTAATGCGACATATTTGACTGCAGATAATGGCACAGGTTGCGTACACATTGCCCCTGGACACGGCTTAGACGACTATCAAAGTGGCTTGGCAAATGGCTTAGAGGTATATTGCCCTATAGACGACGATGGTCGTTATATAGACGATGGTCAAGTTCCTGCTGACTTAGTTGGTATTAGCGTATTAGAGACAAAGTCTAAGAGCCAAGCAAATATAAAGGTTTTAGAAAAGATAGAGGCAAATGGTTCTCTATTGAAGTTGGCAAAGATTAGCCACCAATATCCGCATTGTTGGAGAAGTAAGACTCCTGTAATATTTAGAGCGATGGATCAGTGGTTTGTGTCTTTAGACGAAAATGGTGTAAGGCAACAAGCTGTAGATAATATTTCAGATGTAGCGTGGATACCAACTTGGGGCGAAAATCGCATTAGGTCTACAGTTGAGGCTCGTCCAGACTGGTGTATTTCTCGTCAGCGTTCTTGGGGTGTGCCAATCCCTGCATTTTACGACGCAGATGGCGTAGCTCACCTTGATGCAAAGGTAGTTGAAGCATTAGCTGACAAAGTTGAAACAGCTGGTACAAATATTTGGTTTGAGCAAAGCGAAACAGAATTGCTCGAAGGCATTGAAATACCTGCAAATTGGGGTGCTAAAGACACGCTAAAGAAGGGTACAGACACGCTAGACGTTTGGATAGACTCTGGTAGTAGCCATATGGTAGTCTTAGATAAAAATCCAAAATTGTCTTGGCCTGCAGATTTATACTTAGAAGGCTCTGACCAACATAGAGGTTGGTTCCAAAGTTCTTTGTGGACTGCAACTATTGCTAAGGGCAAAGCTCCTTATAAAAAGGTAATTACGCACGGATTTATAGTAAACGAGGACAGAAAGAAGATTTCTAAGAGCGACGCAAAGCCACAAACTGCAGATTCTTATGTAGGCAAGTGGGGTGCAGATATTATTCGTTTGTGGATAAGCTCTGAGGACTACCAAAGCGATATACCTATTTCAGATGGCATTTTGCAACACGTAGCTAATGCTTATAGAGGCATTAGAAATACTATAATGTATCAGTTGGGTAACTTGTATGACTTTGATTATGCAAAAGACGCTGTAGATGTTGCAGATATGGACACTATAGACAAGTGGGCTATGCACAAGCTTGCCTTGTTAGTTAAGGATTGTGAAACAGCTTATGAGGCTTATGAGTTCCATAGGATTTACAGGCTTATAGATATATTCTGTGGGGTAACAATGTCTAGGATTTACCACGATATATTAAAGGATAGGCTCTATACTTTTGCAGCGAACTCTAAGGAACGTAGGTCTTCTCAAACTGCTATATATTTGATAATGAATAGCTTCTTGAAGATATTATCTCCTATATTGGCTTTCACTTGCGAAGAGGCTTATTCTATGTTTAATGGCAAGGAATATTCTGAGGACTCTATACATTTATGCTCTTGGCCTGAAGATACTGATAAGTATTTAGACGAAAAGACTTATGTGGCAATGGAGCGTATCTTTGAAATTAGAGACTTAGTAAACGAAGAGCTTGAAAGATTGCGTAAGGAAAAATTGATTGGCAAGAGCTTAGAAGCAGAAATCGAAATAATGCTAAATGCTGAAAGCGATGACGCTAAGATTTTGGCAGAATATGCCGATAAGTTAGCTGAGCTATTTATTGTATCTAAGGTTAAAATCTTAGAGGGCAAGTTTGAGACTATGTCTATACAAGCAAGCCCTGCAGAGGGTCAAAAGTGCTGTAGATGCTGGAGAACTGTAGATGCTCTCAATGAAGATGGCTTGTGCGAAAGATGTGCTTCAATAAAATAGTTTCGTGCTATTTTGTTGAATATTAATAAATTAGAAATTTAATAGATTATAATTATGAAAAAGGCTGATACAAATAAAAAGGCGGAGTCTAAAAAAACAGCAGGTGCAAAAAAAACACCTGCATCTAAAAAGACTAAGGCAAGCACTATTAGCATAGTTGACTTAATTGATACTAAAGAGCTATTTAAGGACTTGCCTAAGAATAAGAAAGCTACAGCAAAGACTGCAAGAAAAGAGCATATACGCCCTTCTGCGTCTATATATATGACTGTGGAGGAAGTTTTGGCTGTCTTGGAAGAAATCAAGAGCGAAAAGGCTAAGGAAGTTGAACAAGTTCAAGAAGTTAAGGCAAAAAAGCCTGCTAAAAAAGAGCGTAAGGCTTCTATAAAGATACCAGTTGCTCCTAAAAAACCTTTGGTGGCTGCTTCTATAATGGACATTTTGGGCTTTAACCCTCAAGAACAAGAAATGAGTGGCTTGTTACCTGATAAAGATGTACCTGCAAAGTGGAGAGAGTATTACGATGCTCTAGTTGCTTTGTTGAAGAAGTATAGGGCAGTTGTAGATGAGAAGTCATCTGAGGTATTGAATAAGTCAGTTAAGGAAGACTCTGGCGACTTGTCGTCTTATGGACAACACCAAGCAGATGTTGGCAGTGAGAATTTTGAGCGTGATTTAGCTTTTACTATGCTTTCTGAAGATAAAGTTTTAGTACAAGAAATTGAGGCAGCTATATCTAGGATTAAAGATGGAACTTATGGTATTTGTGAAATTACACATAAGGAAATTCCAGCAGATAGATTAGTTGCAATTCCTTACGCACGCTACTCTATAGAGGGGCAAATTGCCAAGGAAAATGAGGCTAGAAAGTTGAAGTTGGGTGCTAGACAAAGCATAGGCGAGATTACTGACGAGCTTAATAACGAGGAAGACGAATAATTCTTTTATGCAGGCTAACTCTACACTAAAAGCAAAAATGGCACTAAGTTCGAAGTATTTCATTCTTGGTGCTTTGCTCGTTTTAGTCTTAGACCAAATAACTAAGATATTGATTATAAAATTGTTGCCTTATGGCGATGCAAGAAGCTTTGTAGATGTAATAGATGGAATATTTAGAATAGTACACGTTACAAACGAGGGTGCAGCTTGGGGAATGATGTCTGGGCAGACCTACTTTTTAAGTAGTATTGCAATAATAACATTGGTGGCTTTGTATTTGTATAGGCATCAAATTGGATTTAGATTTAAGCTAGTGCAAGTTGCAATGGGCTTATTTGCAGGTGGGGTTTTAGGTAATCTCTTAGATAGAATAATGTATGGGCATGTGGTGGACTTTTTAGATGTCTATTTGCCTTTTGCAGATTATCATTGGCCAGCATTTAATGTTGCAGATATGGCTATATTTTTTGGCGTATTTAGCTATTTGATTATGTCCTTTATATTGCCTATAGACGAAAAGCAAGAGAAGAAAGAAGATGAAAGTACTAAACTTTAAAGATAAGAATTTTATGCAAGACTTAAAAGAGCTTGCAAATGTTAGCATAGATAACAAGGAAATTAGCCAAGTTGTTTCTGATATTATTGCGAATGTAAAAGCTAAAGGCGACGCTGCCTTATTTGAATATGCAGAGAAATTTGATAAGGCTAGTTTAAATGCGAACAATATTGCAGTTTCTAAGGAAGAAATTGCTATTGCGTTGAAAGAAGTTAGCACAGCTGATAAGAAATATATCAAGGAAGCTATAGCAAATGTAAAGCTTTTTCATAAGCACACTATGCCTAAGAAGTGGCGTGCTAAGAATGGACACGGAGCTATAATAGGCGAGAATTTCTACCCTATAGAGCGTGTTGGTTTGTATATACCAGGTGGGCAAGTTCCATTGGTATCTAGTGTAGTAATGACAGCAGTTTTGGCAAAACAGGCAGGTTGTCCTGAAATTTGTGTATGCACGCCAGTTTCTAGCGATAACAAGGTTAATTCGCACTTATTGACAGCTCTTGCTTTGTTGGGTATAGATGAAATTTATAAGATAGGGGGAGCTCAGGCGATTGCAGCGATGTCTCTTGGCACTGAGTCTGTAAAGGCAGTCGACAAGCTATTTGGACCAGGTAATGCTTTTGTTATAGAGGCAAAGAGGCAGATGTTTGGTGTAGTTGGTTGCGACTTGCTACCAGGGCCAAGCGAAGTTTTGGTACTAGCTGACTCCACTGCAAAGGCAAAGTTTATTGCAGCTGATTTGCTCTCTCAGGCAGAACACGGCTCAGGTAAGGAAAAGATATTTTTTGTTACAACTTCTAAGGCACTAGTAGCCAAAGTATTAAAGGAAGTTGAAAGGCAAGCGAAGTTATTATCAAGAAGAGAAAAGCTCGAAAAGATTATAGATATTGCAACTTATATTATACATTGTACAAATATGACAGACGCTGCTTTAGTGGCTAATTATATATCTCCAGAGCATATGGAATTTCACGTTGACAAAAAGCACTTGCCATTTTTAGAAAAGAATGTAAAGACAGCAGGTGCAATGTTGATAGGCGATTATACCCCTACAGTATTGGGCGACTTCACAGCAGGACCAAGCCACACGCTACCTACAGGTAGGACAGGCAGGTTTTCAAGTGGCTTGCAAGCAATAGACTTTATGAGGCGTAGCTCTTATGTGAAGTACGACGAAAAGTCTGCAAAGAAGGCTATGGAAGTTGTAGACGCTTTTGCTAGAATGGAAAAGTTGGACGCACACGGAAATTCTCTAAAATTGAGAGCTTAATTATGAAGATAGGCATAGGGCAGATAAATACAAAGATTGGCGATTTTTCAGCAAATGCGTTGAAGATAGAAAATGCTTGTGCAAAGCTCAAGGAGATGGGGGCAGATTTTGCTGTATTTCCAGAGCTTTCCCTATGTGGATATAGCCCAAGAGATTATTTGTTGTATGCTGATTTTGTGGCAAAGGCAAAGGAAGAATTGGAGAGCTTGGCAAAGCGTATAGCTATTCCTGCTATAGTTGGGTCTATAAGAAAGAGCCACTTAAATGATTATGTTTACAATTCTGCATTTTGGCTAGAAAATGGCGAAGTTAAGTGCATAGCAGATAAGGTATTGTTGCCAACTTATGGGATTTTCGACGAGGGGCGTACTTATATAGAGGGCGAGAGAGTTGAGAATTTTATAGAGTTTAAGTCTAAGAAGATTGCAATTACTATATGCGAAGATATTTGGTCTTTGGACTTTGTGGAGTCTGCAAAGGCTTATGCAAAGCCTTATCCTTTGGATTTAATTGAGGCAGCTGATGTGCTTTTAAATATTTCTGCAAGTTTGTGGACTAAGCAAAATTATCAAAATAGGGCAAAGTTATTGCCTGAGGTTGCGAAGAAATTAAAGTCGAAATTTGTATTTTGTAACTTAGTTGGCTCAAACGATGAGTCTGTATTCGATGGGCATAGTTCTGTATTTGACGAAAATGGAAATTTGCTCTTGGAGCTGAATAATTTCCAAGAGGACTTTAGAGTTATAGATTTAGATGAGGCAAGTTCTGTTGAGCCAAGGGCTTTTGATGAGTTTGGCGATTTGCAAAAGGCATTAGAGATGTCTATTCGAGACTTTGTTAGAAAGAGTGGATTTTCTAAGGTGCTATTGGGACTAAGTGGAGGTATAGACTCGGCTTTGGTGGCAACTCTTGCAGTTGGGGCTTTGGGCAAGGAAAACGTAATGGGCATATCATTACCTAGCAAAATTTCAAGCGAGCATAGTAAAGACGACGCAAAGGCACTAGCTGATAATTTAGGTATAAAGTTCGATACCATTGCTATAGCAGATGTAGTAGAGAGCTTTGAAAAGTCTTTGAAGCCATTATTTGGCGATTTACCTCGTTCAGTTGCAGAAGAGAATTTGCAAGCAAGGGCTAGAGGAACTATATTAATGGGCGTTTCAAATAAGCTATCTTATATGCTTTTAACTACAGGCAATAAGAGCGAAAGTGCTGTGGGATATTGCACCTTATATGGCGATATGTGTGGCTCTTACGCCCCTATAGCAGATGTGTATAAAACAGATGTCTATTCGCTTTGTAGGTATATAAATAGAAATGGGGAAGTCGTTCCTCAAAATACTATAGATAAGCCTCCTTCAGCTGAGCTTAGCCCCAATCAAACAGACCAAGACTCTTTGCCTGATTATGATACTTTAGATGCTGTTTTAAAGTTATATATAGAGCAAAGGCAGTCGGCTTCTCAAATTATAGAGCGTGGCTTTAAAGAAGAAGTTGTAAGAGATGTGATTGCAAAGGTTTTGCGAAACGAATTTAAGAGAAGGCAATCTGCAGTAACTCCAAGATTGACAGAAGTTAGCTTTGGGGCAGGGCGTAGAGTGCCGATAGTATATAAGAGTGATATTTAGGAAAATTATGAAATCAAGAGAACTATTCGAAAGAGCCTTAAAGCTAATCCCTGGTGGAGTAAATTCGCCAGTTAGAGCTTTTAAATCTGTTGGGTCTAGCCCATTTTTTACAAAGAGAGCCGAAGGTGCTTGCTTGTATACTGAAGATGATGTGGAGCTAGTTGATTTTGTAAATAGTTGGGGACCTGCTCTATTTGGGCATAATCACCCTGCTATAAAGCAAAAGATTGCAGAGGCTCTTGAAAGTGGAACGAGCTTTGGGACACCTAATGCTTATGAAGTCGAAATGGCTGAATTAATTTGCTCAAGGATAGATAGTATAGATATGGTTAGAATGGTAAATTCTGGCACAGAGGCGACTATGAGTGCTATACGCTTGGCAAGAGGCTATACTAAGAGAGATAAGATTATAAAGTTTGAAGGTTGCTATCACGGACACACTGATAGCTTGTTGGTAAAGGCAGGTTCTGGAATATTGACTTTTTCTAGCCCTGATAGTGCAGGTATACCTCAAGCGTTAGCTGATTTAACTATAGTGCTTGAATATAACAATATAGAGCAAGTTGAAGAAGCTTTTGCAAAGTATAAAGATGAGATTGCAGGCGTTATAGTTGAACCATATCCAGCCAATGTAGGTTTATTAAAGCCTAAGGCAGGATTTTTGGAAAAGTTGCGTTCTTTGTGTACAGCAAATGGCTCAGTATTGATTTTTGACGAGGTTATAACTGGCTTTAGATTTGGCAGAGGAGGAGCTCAGGCAAAGACAGGCATTCAAGCTGATTTAACTACTTTAGGTAAGATTATAGGCGGAGGTATGCCAGTTGGAGCTTTTGGGGGTAAAGCTGAGATTATGCAGTGCTTATCGCCTTTGGGAAGCGTGTATCAAGCAGGGACTCTAAGTGGTAACCCTTTGTGTATGGCAGCAGGTATTGCGTCGATTAGATTGATAGATGAGCTTAAGCCTTATGAAACACTAAGAGGCAATACAAAAAAGATTGCGAAAGTTATTGCTGATAGCTTTGCTGAAAAAGGTATCGCAGTACAAGTGCATAGCAAAGAATCTTTAACTAGCGTATTTTTCAGTGAGAAGGAAATTTTCAACTGCAAAGATGTACTTGCAAGCGACTCTAAATTATACTCAAAATATTTCCATAATTGCTTGAGCAGAGGTTTATATTTAGCACCTTCGGCTTTTGAATGTATGTTTACTAGCCTAGAATGTAATGGAGCTATTTTGGATAGAGCTTGTAATATTTTACAAGATGCAATTAAAGATTTATAGTTTTTTAGCTTTATACGATAAGCTTATTTGAAAAAAATGCAAAAAAAGTGTTGAAGTATCGTAAAAAGTAAGTAATTTAATTAATAAATAAAATAATAATATGTCAGAAAATAATAAAGACAAAAACGTCGTTGATTTAAGTGGTTTAATCGGAGTTGAGCTATCTACAGCTTGGTCTCCTGCTGAAACTTCTTCAAACAAGGCTTCTTATAATAATAGCTCGTCAAGACCTCGCTATAATAAAAATGGCGACTCTTTCCAAAAAAAGAATTTTAAGCCGAGAGAGTTTAAAAAGGATAGAGACTCTGGTGAGAGGACTTTTAAGCCTAAGTTCCAAAAAACTGAAGGTGGCGAATTTAAAAAGAATAAGTTCAATAAGGGCAGGAAGCCTTTTGACCCAAATAAGAAGAAGTTTATCTTTAAGCCTACTATGGAAGTTAATTTCTACCCAGAAGACGCTCCTTTCGACAAGTTAGTAGACTTGATGAAGCACTTGAAGATGACATATCAATTGTTCGAAATTGCTGAAATTATTTTAGAAAAGCCAGAACGTTTTGTTGCAGTTGCAAAGAACTTGCCAAAGGAAGATGGCACTGTTGCTCCTATATATTGTGCTACAAGTGAAAATATCCCTTTTGAAACTGAGGCAGAAGCTAGAAAATATGCTATAGATGCTAAGATTGCAGAACTTTTTGAAAAGGTTGAAATTGAAGTAGAAGCACCTAAGGGTAATTTCCAAACAGTGAATAAGTGCTCTTTAAATGGCGATTTATTGGGAGCTCCAAACTGGCATAAATATAATACTTTCTTGAAAAATTATCATAGCCAAAAGTTTGCGAAAATGCCTTTTGAAAAGTTCTTAGCAAGCATTGAGTCTACTAGAGATGCAGACGAAATCAAGGCTTGGGCTGACTCTATGACAAAGCAAGAAGTTTATAAGCTAAAAGAAGGCGAAGAAACTTTTGAGTCTTATGAAGCTGCAGCAAATTATGTATCTGGAAAATTCGCAGAGGAGTTGGTATTTACTTACGATCACGTACGCCTAAGTGGTGTGAATATCGAAAAGTTGCCTAGAGGTAGAATTAGGGAGAACATTGAAAAGGCTCGTCAAAAGCAAATTAAGTTCTCTTTGGATACTGCAAATAATTTAAGAGGTAGATTGCGTAGAACAAATTTTGTAATTTACAAGCGTGGTAATAAGGGCTTTGCCTTTGTATCTGCTGTAAAGAGGAAGTTCTTGTATGAGGGCGATAGGCTTTCTGAGCAACCTCAAGCGATTTATGAATACTTGTTGGCAAATACTGGTTTGTCTTCAAAGAACTTTGTATATAAGTATTTGTCTATAGAAAAGGGTACTGAAGTTGACGAAGAAACTAAGGCGAAGATGGAGCTTATTGCTAGTGAATTGCGTTGGTTGGTAACTGAAGGTTATGTAGTTGAATATTCAAATTCAGTCTTGCAAGCTAACCCATACTTGCCTAAGCCAAAGCAAAAGGCGAATACTAAGCTTGCTGAAGCTGGTTCAGAAGAAATCACTGTAGAAGACGAGCCTGTTGCTTTCGACGCTAAAGTTGAAGAAGAGGTTGCCGAAGTTGCAGTAGCCGAAACAGAACCTGTAGCAGTTGAAGTTGAGCCTGTTATTTTGGAAACCGAAATTGTTTCTGAAGAGGAAACTCCCATAGCTGAAAAGGAAAACACGGAAAGCACGGAAGAAGCCCAAGCCTAATACATAAACTAAGAAAAGAATTTTTATTTTAAGGGGTCTTCTAAAAATTGATTTTGATTAGGAAGCAAAAATTTTATTTTTGCACTAAAATAAGTTGCAATTGCTCTTTTTAGCCTATTTTTGCTTGAATTTCCTTGCTTTTCTCGTCAGATAGCTCTGCTATCCTCCTCAAACGCAAGAAAATTACGCTAAAAATAATCTTAAAAATAGTTAATTGCCAATTTTTAGAAGCCCCCTTAAGATTATAAAAGTTCTTTTTTTTTATAAATAAAAATTTAAGAAATAAAAAAATATGAATAGACTAAATATAAGTATAATAACATTGGCGTTTTCTTTGCTCTTTGTAGCTTGTAAAGAAGAAAAGCCAGCTCCAGTAATGCCAGCTACTCCTGCAGTATTAGCAGAGGTAGTAAAGAAGGATATTAATTCTTATCTGTCTACAGTAGGGACAACTACAGCCTTTGAAAGTGTAGATGTAGTTCCTCAAGTTTCTGGACAAATTGTTTCAGTAAATTTCAAACAAGGCGAAAATGTCAAGGCAGGGCAGGTATTATTTAGCATAGACAAGCGTCCTTACCAAGCAGTGGTCGACTCAGCAAATGCAGAGTTGCAACGCACTATAGCTCAATTAAAGATAGACACTTTAGATGCTCAAAGAAATGCGAATTTGGTTAAAGATGGCTATGTAGATAAGCAAACATACGACGCTTTAGTTGCTAAAGTTGATATGGATAAAGCTAGTGTAGCGGCTGCTCAAGCGAGTTTAAAGCAAGCACAAATCAATTTAGATTGGTGCGATATTAAGTCTCCTATAGCTGGAAAGATTGGCTTGTATAATGTGAATTTGGGTAATGTTGTAAATAGCCAAAGCGTTTTGACTACTATACAAAACTTAAATAAGCTCTATGTGGATTTTGTAGTTCCTAGCCAATATTTGAAGTCGGCTTTGGATATAATGGCAAAAAATAATAATAGCCTTGATATAATTGTGTCTTATATAGAGGATAATATGCGAGACAAAAGTCGTAAGACTAAGGCTACTATTGTTTTAAATAAAATGCGTTACGAGACAGGTTCTGCTATACTTAGAGGCGAGTTGGAAAATTCTGACTTTTTGTTCTGGCCTAGCCAAGCAGTTGCTGTAGAAGTTGATTTTAACCCTATTAAAGGTGCTACTTTAGTTCCAGAAATTGCTGTGCAAACAGGGGCGTTGGGTTCTTTTGTATACACAGCAAAGAGCTTGGGCAATGGCTTGTTCATATTAGAGCAATGCCCTGTTAAGGTGGGTCAATTATACGAAAATAAAACACTATCTGAAGTGTCAGGCTTGAAAGATTGCGACTTTGTTGTAACTCAAGTTAGCGAATTGAGATTGCAAGCAGGTCCTTGGGTTTATAGAGCTACAGATAAGGGTATCCCTTATGGAGCAGATGCAAAGCCTATAGCTGATCCTCAAAAGATGAAAGAGTTCATAATGTCTACAGCTCCTATCCTAGACCAGTATAGGGCAGCAGCAATGGCTCAAGCTCAAGCTACAGCTTCTGCAACTAAGTAATTATAAGCCTTTAAGGAAAAATTATGTCAGACGAATCACAATATAAGTCAATATCTACTGTATTTATAAATAGACCAGTAATGACTGTTTTATTGGCGATAACTGCACTTTTATTTGGTATTTTTGCCTATAAATCTATGCCAGTTAACGACCTTCCTGGGGTGGACTACCCAGTTATTCAAGTAAATGTCTCATACCCTGGTGCAGACCCAAGTATAATGGGTGCAAATGTTGCTTCTCCACTAGAGCAACAATTTATGCAAATTCCAGGTATAGAAATTGTTACAAGTAGAAACTCCTTTGGGGCAACTCAGTTGATTTTGCAATTTGCGATGAATAAGAGCATTGATGCCGCAGCAACTGACGTACAAAGTGCCATTCAAAGAGCAGAAGGCAACTTGCCTGTAGACTTGCCAGCTCCCCCTTCATTTACAAAGGATAATCCTAATGACTTGCCTATTTACATCTTGAGTGTCTGTAGTAAGGACTACGACAGTGGAGCTTTGTATGACTATGCTTTCACTGAAGTAGCACAAAGGGTGAATATGGTTGAGGGTGTATCTAAGGTAGACGTATTTGGTTCGCCAAGTTCTGTGCGTATAGAAGTCGATATAGAAAAGCTCTATAATCTAGGTTACACAACTACAGACCTTAAAAATATCCTAGCTTCATCTACAAATATGACAGGCTTGGGCAATATTGATGGACCTAGTAGTCAAGTCTTATTGTTCCCAGAAACTCAGTTGGAAAAAGCTGAGGACTATGACAATTTAGTTGTGGGCTTCAAAGATGGTTCTCCTATATTTTTAAGAGAGATTGCAAAGGCTGTAAATTCTGTACAATACGACACATTGAATATGGAGTTGTGGAATAGAGAGCTAAACCCTGGCAAGGAATATGCCACTGTGGGTATGGCTATAAGAAAGACATCTGATGGCAATGCTGTTACAACTGTTGAACTCATTAGAGAAAAAGTTGAAGAACTTCGAGGCGTTTTGCCAAGTTCTATTTTAATTCAAGAATTTTATGATAGGTCTATACTAATTATAGAAAATATTGCAGACGTAAAAGAGACGCTAATCATAGCATTCTTCTTAGTTGTACTTGTGATATTCCTCTTCTTAGGTAGAGTTAGAGACACAATGATACCTACACTAGCTATGCCTTTTGCAATGGTTATGACTTTTGTATTTATGTATGTCTTTGGATTTTCTATCAATAACTTGTCCTTGATGGGCTTGACAATGTCTATAGGCTTCTTGGTCGACGATGCCATTGTGTTCTTGGAAAATACTGTTAGGCGTATGGAGGACTATGGGGAAAGCCCACGACTTGCTACTTTTGCCTCAGCTAAGGAAATTTCTTTTACTATTATTAGTATGACTCTATCTTTGGCTGCTGTGTTTATACCTCTAGTATTTATGGGTGGTATCACTGGGCGTGTGTTTATGGAGTTCTCTGTAACGATTATGATTGCAGTGCTTATGAGTGGGGTTATCTCTTTGACTTTGACTCCTATGATGTGCTCAAGGATACTTCAAAAGCGTACTAAGAATTTTGAGGATAAAACTTTTATCGAAAAGATAGCATTTAGGCTAGAGCAAAGCATTTTGGCTGTATATTCGCCAACTTTATATTGGATGCTAAAGCGAAATGTGCTAACTTTAGCAATAATTGCCTTGTGCTTTTATGGAACGTATTTCTTTGCAATGCAACTGCCACAAATATTCTTTCCTATAGGCGACAGTGGCTTTATCCAAGGGGTATTCATTTCAAACACAAAGACTTCTTCTAAGTTAATGGGAGAGTTTCAAGATGATATATCTAATATAATTAAGAGCAATGAGGCTGTGGAAAATTATGTATTAGTTTCTGGCTTGAGTGCTTTTCTTAATCAAAATACAGGCTTGGGCTTTATCGTTTTAAAGGATAAAAAAGAGCGTGCTCCTATACAAGACGTTGCAGACCAAATTAATGCACAAATTACAATGATGCCAGGCGTTATTGGTGCTTTTGCTCCACAACCTACATTGAAGATTTCTACAGGGGCAACTTCGACTCAAAGTGGTAAGTACGCATATGCACTGTCTGCTTTCGACTCCGATGTACTCTATCAAGCTGCAGGGGCGATGATGGCTAAGATGGGCGAGCGTCGAGGTACATATTTCTCGAATATCAATAGCGATATGTACTTGAATAACCCTCAGTTGACGCTTAAGCCTTTTAAGGAAAAAGCTGCTATGTTGGGCTTAACGCCAAATGCTTACTCAGATGTATTTAAAGACGCTTATGCCAAGTTGTACTACTATCTTGTTAAGACTCAATTCCAACAATATTGGTCTATAATGGAAGCTAGAGGTGCTGACAGAGCATTTATGTCAGACATAGATAAGTTGCAATTTAACGCTAGTTCTATCCTAACTGGAGGTAGCCCTATTACTACTCTAAGTGGCGATAGCTTGCCTAATGGCAACGAGGCTTATGAGCTTGCGTCTATGATACCATTTTTGTCTATATCCGACACTCAGTTAGAGCTAAAGCCTTTGACTATAAATCACATAGACAACTTCCCTTCAGTTACAATCTACTTCGACTTAGTCGATGGCGTAGCTATTGGCGACGTTATGACTTGGATGAATGGTATTGCTGATGAAGTCGTACCTTCCACAGTTACTAAGGGCTTCCAAGGCGAAGCTGTATCTTTCCAAGAAACAATGACAAGCTTGGTAAATATGATATTTGTGGCAATCTTTGTGATGTACGTAATTTTAGGTATCTTATACGAAAGTTATATCCACCCAATCACAGTTCTAATATCTCTGCCTATAGCAGTTGTAGGGGGCTTGTTCTCATTGTGGATTTTCGATATGGAATTATCTATATATTCAGCGATAGGTCTCTTTATGTTGATGGGTATTGTTAAGAAAAATGGTATTATGGTAGTTGACTTTGCCATAGCCCAAGAAAAACTTGGCAAAAGCCCTACCGAAGCTGTACATCACGCTTGTATGGATAGATTTAGACCTATTATTATGACTACCATCGCAGCTCTTATGGGTATGGTACCTATAGCTCTTGGTTGGGGCGAAGCAGATGCAGAAAGTCGTATACCTCTTGGGGTAGTAGTTGTAGGGGGCTTGATTTTCTCTCAGCTAATTACTCTATATCTAACTCCTGTAGTTTACTTGTGGATGGATAAATTCCAATCTAAGGTACTAGACAAAATTCCATTCTTCGAAAGAGGAAAAATTTAAGCTTAAAAAGGAAATATAATGAATTTTAAAAATATTACTATAATATTAGCTCCTCTAATTCTTGCTGGCTGTATGTCTGTAGACTCCCAAGTCGCAAAGAAGCCAACTGTATATTGGAAAGCTCCAAAGGAGGCTATGCCTGAAAAATTTATAGATATAAATCAAATAGAAACATCTAAGATTGTATCTGAAAATAAGGCAAAAACTCCTTCAGAAAAAATTGCAAACAAAGAGCCTCTACTTCTTACAGACCTCATAGATATAGCTCTCGAAAACAATACCCAAACTAGGCAATATTGGTTTCAAGCTAAAATCTATGCAGCCCAAAAAGGTAAAGTTGACTCTCAATACCTGCCCACTGTAGACTTGAGCGTTCAAGCTTATAGAGACAAAACGAAAGTCCTTACTTATGCAACTCCTGCCATTGGATCTTTCTACGAAACAGGCTATGGACCTACACTAGAGCTTAATTGGCTACTCTACGATTTTGGTAAACGTGAAGCCTCATCTCTATCTGCAAAAGAGTCTTTGCGTGCTGCCAACTTCGACTACAACCAGTCTATCCAAGACTTAGTTCTACAAGTAAACGAAGCATACTTTAATCTATACGACGCTATGGGCTCTGTTAAAGCTTCCATAGCTGACCTCGAAGACGCAGAAACTGCATACAAATCTGCCAAGGAAAGACTCGATCAAGGCGTAGGCAACAAACAAGATATGCTAAGAGCTTTAGCAAATGCAAAAAATGCCCTCTTCTTGGTAGAAAAAGACTCAGGTCTAGTAGAAACTGCAAGAGCAAACTTAGCTAAAGTCCTTTCCATACAAGTATCTTCAGACATAATCATCTCAGAAGATATTTCTATACCTACTAGCCAAGAAGCCCAAGAAAGCGTCGACTCTCTTATGGCTCAAGCCCTAAAACGTCGTGAGGATATTCTTGCAGCATACGCAAGGCTAAGAGCCTCTGAAGCTGACACAAAAGTAGCTGAAAAAGAATATATGCCTAAAATCGGCTTATCTGCCTCAGCACAATGGCTCGACTACACAGACTCACCCTACATCAACGCACCTTACTATAACTACTCACTCGGTCTAAGCCTAAGCTGGTCTGTTTTCGATGGCTTCAATAGACAATACGAAATCATAAGCAAAAAAGCCTCCGAAAATGCACAAGCTCAAGAGCTAAAAGCCTATATGGTAGAAATAGTCTCAAATGTATGGGCATATTATTACTCATACCAATCTGCAATCAAACAAGTCGAAAGTGCAAAGGCTGCTATGCAAGCTGCAAATGAGTCATACATAGCCACAAAAACTGGCTACGATAACGGCGTTAACTCCCTTACAGACCTCCTATCAGCTCAGTCATTCCTCGCCACTGCCAGACAACAACACGTTACTGCTAATTCTAATCTAGCCATATCCATTGCCAGATTAGCCCACTCCACAGGTCTATTATTCAACCAAGAATAATAAAAATAAAGAGAAAGGCTAAGGGGTGTTGCCCCTTAGAACCCCATTAAGGACTTAGTTCCCGTCCTTAAAACCTGAAACAAGGCTAGCCTTGACTTTAGCTTGGGCTTAGTTGGCGTTTGTTGATTAGTGTGTTTTCTAGGGGTGCTAGTCAGCTGCCCGCTCTTCCTTTTGTTGTAATTAAATAAAAGCAAAAAACAATACAATAAATTTAGTGCATAATCTTTAAAGAATAGATATTTGCGACGACTTTGGCTGAAAGCCAATTAGAGCAACTTTAATCACAGATGATAAATTTTTTAATATGTGCCACAGTTGATTTCTTAAGCACAATTTATATATAAATTGTGCTTAAGAAATCAACACTGCTTTGCAAGTACAGCAAAGCCCACACTGCAACAGCGACAAACAAACGCCAACAAAAAAGAATAAACAAAGAAGCAAAGACCTACGTATACAACAGCGAGCAACACAACAATGGTATCAAGTGCCTCACTTGTTTGGGTTCTTAGGGCGAAATCAGCCCTAAGTCAGGGGTCTAAGGGGCAGACTGCCCCTTGTCTAAGATATTGGGGCAAAGCCCCAATATCTATCTATCTATCTATCTATCTATCTATCTATCTATCTATCTATCTATCTATCTATCTATCTTATAATTCGTAGCAGTGGGACATACCTGCGTGTGGGCAGACTATGTGTATTTTGTTTTGTTGTAGTTGGGGTAAGGTGGTGATTATGTTGCTTATGATAGACTTGGAGTTGCAGTCTTTGGATATGTGGGCGAGGTAGAGGTGGTCGATGGTGTTGGCAAAGTCGAGTTTGTTTATTATGTCGAAGGTATCTATATTAGAGAGGTGTCCGTGGCTGCCTCTGATACGATTTTTGAGGTTGTATGCACGTTCTGATTCGTCGAGCATATCTTCGTCGTAGTTTGATTCTAGTACGAGTAGGTTTACGTCTTTGATAAATTTTTCTATAGGCTCGTTTATGTATCCGAGGTCAGTTAGCCAGCAGCATTTTTTGTTATTGTGAGAGAATTTGTAGCTGACTGGGTCGTTTGAGTCGTGTGGGATAGCTATGGTAGAAACTTCGATATTGCCGAGCATAAATTTATCGCCAGTTTTGAATATATTCCATTGCATAGCTGAGGAAGTTGGGTAGCGAGCAAGTATCATTTCTGCAGTCATTTCGTTGCAGTATATGTTTGGGGTGGCGTGTCTTGCGAGGCGTTCGAGTAGGCTACAGTGGTCGCTATGTTCGTGAGTGATGAATATGGCGTCGATGTCCTCTACACGGAGGGCTATATCGCTTAAGTACTTCTTTAGCTTAGTGATACCTATGCCAGCATCTATTAGAATTGTTTGGTTATCGCATTGTAAGATTGCACAATTGCCACTACTTGAACTGTTTATTACCTGAAAAAATGTCATCTTTATTTCCCTAAGTAAATTAATAGAACATTTTCGGGGAGCTTTCGCAAGATATTTTTTTATTGCAAAGGGTGGGATTTGTGATGTATATTTGTTTGATGTTCGATAAAATAGTAAAAGGCTATAAACTATCTCAGCAAGAGGTGATTGACTTATGTGAAAATTTGTCTTTGGAGGAATTGTCGAAATTGGCGAATGATTTGCGTGAGCATTTTTTGGGTAATAAGGTTGACACTTGCTCTATATTTAATGCTAAGTCTGGGCGATGCTCGGAGAATTGTAAGTGGTGTGCTCAGTCGATTTTTCATAAGACTACTTGTGATGTTTATCCCCTTGTTTCTGTGGAGAAATGCGTGGAGTTTGCTAAGAAGTCTAAGGATAGGGGCATTGGGCGTTTTTCGCTGGTAACTAGTGGTAAGCGTTTGTCTAAAAATGACTTAGAGAAGCTTGTTGAGGCATTTAGAGAGATGTCGAAGATAGATGATTTGTATTTATGTGGCTCTTTTGGATTGTTGTCGAAATCAGATTTTGAGGTGCTTAAAGAGGCTGGTATGAAGAGGTTTCACTGTAATTTAGAGTCTGCTCCAAGCTACTTTAGCGAGTTGTGTACGACGCATTCGACTCAAGATAAAATTGACTCTATTGAGGCTGCAAAGTCTGTTGGTATGGAAATTTGTAGTGGAGGAATTATCGGAATGGGCGAGACGATGGCTCATAGGGTAGAGCTTGCGATAACTTTGCGAGACTTGGGTGTCGACAGTATTCCTTTGAACATACTTCAGCCTATTAAAAATACGCCACTTGAGGGGAATGCTCCTCTTTTAGTTGAAGAAATTTTGAGGACTTTTGCGATATTTAGAATTATAAACCCAAGCGTTCACATACGTTTTGCAGGAGGTAGAATGGGCATAAAAGATGTTCAGGCTCAGGCACTTAAGGGAGGTATAAGCGGGGTCTTGATGGGTGATATGTTGACGACTGTTGGCTCTGATATTGCTACAGACTTTGCACTTTTAGATAGTTTGAATTATGAATATTGATAGCCTTTTAGCCTTTGATAGGGAGCATATTTGCCACCCTTACGCCTCTATGACTGGGGGCTTAGAGCCTTATTTTGTGGAAAGTGCAAATGGGGTGAGGTTAAAATTGGCTAAATATGGCGAGGTTATCGACGGAATGTCCTCTTGGTGGGCTGTGGTAAATGGCTATAATCACCCTGTGCTAAATTTGGCGATGACAGAACAGCTTGGCAAAATGAGCCACGTTATGTTCGGAGGATTGACTCACGAAAAGGCTATAATGCTTGGCGAAAAACTTTTAAGTGTTGCTCCCTCTGGCTTGACTAAGGTGTTTTATAGCGATAGTGGATCGGTTTCTATAGAGGTTGCGATGAAATTGGCAATGCAATACGCTTATAGTATTGGAACTACTAAAAAGACTAAATTTGCAACTATTCGAGGAGGCTATCACGGCGATACTTGGAATGCGATGAGCGTTTGCGACCCAGTAAATGGTATGCACAATATATTCGCTGGCAGGCTGCCTATTAACTTTTTTGTAGATAGACCTTTGTCTAAATTCGATGGCGATTACGATGAGAGCGATATACTTAAAGTGCGTCAGCTTTTTGAGGAAAGTGCAAGCGAAATTGCAGGCTTTATAGTTGAACCTATAGTGCAAGGTGCAGGGGGTATGTATTTTTATAACGCTCAGTATTTAAGAGACTTAAAGGCTCTTTGCGAGGAGTTTTCTGTGCTTTTAATTTTAGATGAAATTGCAACTGGCTTTTGCAGAACAGGCAAGTTTTTTGCTTGTGAACACGCAGGTATAAGTGCAGATATAATGTGCTTGGGCAAGGCGATTACAGGTGGATATATGAGCTTTGCGGCAACGCTTTGTAGTGATAGTATTGCTGAAGTAATTAGTAATTCTGAGCTTGGGCTTTTTATGCACGGACCCACCTTTATGGCAAATCCATTGGCGTGTGCTGTGGCTTGTGCTTCTTTCGATTTAGTTATGAAAGAGGAAACGCTAAACAGGATAAGTCAAGTAGCGAAAATACTTAAAATAGGTTTGGCCAAACTTAAACAAGAGCCGAATGTTGCAGATGCTAGATGTCTTGGTGCTATTGCTGTTGTTGAAATGAAAGAGAATATCAATGTCGCAAAAGCACAAAAAATACTTATTGAAAATGGAGTGTGGCTTCGCCCTTTTGGAAAGTTGCTTTATGCAATGCCTCCTTATATTATTAGTGATGCTGAACTTGCTGTTTTGTTGAATGCAATGCGTAAAACTGTGAGGGAACTTTTATGAATTTTGCGATAGATATTTTAGAAGATTTAAAAGAAAAATCACTCTATAGGACGCTTAAAGATAGCGTTGTTTCTGGAGCTAGAATTAGCGTAGATGGCTGCGATTTTTTGAATTTTGCAAGCAATGATTATCTTGGAATTTCTAATAATATTAATTGGCAAAAAGAGTTTTTAGAGGAAAATAGTTCTAAAAATACCTTTTTGATGTCTAGCGTAGCGTCCCGATTGTTAGCTGGGAATAACGTGGCATATTCTTCCTTAGAAAGCTTAATTGCAAGTACTTACAATAAATATACTCAAGATGATTGTGAACTTGAGTGTCTTGTTTTTAATAGTGGTTACCACGCTAATACTGGGATTTTGCCTGCTCTAAGTGGGGCTAAGGATTTGATAATTGCAGATAAACAAGTGCATGCAAGCTTGATAGACTCTTTGAGCTTGACTAAGGCAAAGTGGTTGCGTTTTAAGCATAATGATTATGAAAATTTAGAGGCTATTTTGGAGAAAAATAGAGCGAATTTTGAAAATGTTTTTATAGTTACTGAAGCCCTTTTTTCGATGGACGCAGACACTGCCGACATTGCAAAATTAGTAGAGCTAAAACAAAAGTATTCTTGCTACTTATATGTAGATGAAGCTCATTCTATAGGTATTTTCGGAGAAGATGGCTTAGGGCTTTGTGCTAAATTGGGCTTGCTTGATGAAGTTGATTTTGTGATGGCAACGCTTGGAAAGGCTCTAGCTTCTGAGGGTGCTTTTTTGTTGTGTAAAAAAGAATTTAAGGAATTGCTTATTAATAAATGTAGGTCTTTTATTTTTACAACTGCTATTGCTCCTTTGAATATTTTGTGGAGTGAATTTGTATTTAAAAAACTTTTTTCTATGCAAAAAGAGCGTGCAAAACTCGCCGAATTTTCTAAATTAATTAAGGCAGAAATTCCTCAAGCTAATGGTGAAATGCACATAATTTCTATAGTCTTGGGCGAGAGTGAGCTTGCGATGAATATGCAAAAGAAGCTGATTGACAAGAATATATACGCTCCTGCAATACGCTATCCAAGCGTTGCGAAGGGCAGGGCAATGTTGAGATTGTCTCTAAGTGGGGCGATGCAATTAAGCGATATTCAAGAATTTATAAAGAGCTTTAAGGAGTGCTTGGGGCAATTATGAGAGAAGTTTGGCTCAAGAAAAATGCGTTTAAAAAACTAGTGATATTCTTTAGTGGATTTGCTAGTGATGAGTCGCTTTTGCAAGATTTTAAGGTGCAAGCAGATAGTGATTTGCTTATGTTTTGTGATTACGAAAATTTAGATTTTCCAAAATTGCCTGAATATGAAAGCGTGTCTGTAGTTGCTTGGTCTTTTGGGGTGTGGGTCGCAAATTATTTTAGAGATAAGATTGAAAATGCAAGTGGTTTTACTTGTATAAATGGCTCGCCCTTTGCTGTAGATGATGAGCGTGGTATATTAAATACTGTATTTGATGCGACTGTAGAAAATTTCACAGAAAGTGCAAAGGAAAAATTCTTTTTGCGAACTTGTTTAAATAGAAAATATTACCAAGAACATAGTCAATATTTATCGAGTTTAGGTGCAGAAAGATTGAAGTCTCAACTCGAATTTTTAGGCAAGGCTTTTAGGGCTAATAATTATTATGTGGGCAAGTGGGATAAGGTTATAATATCTAAGCAGGATAAAATTTTTCCACTTCAAAATTTGCTAAAAGTTTTCCCTAATGCTGAAATTGTCGAAGGGGCTCACTTTAATTTAGAGTTGATTGAGAGCGTGCTTAAGTCTGTGTTAAGCAGGTCTTTGGAAATTAAAGATAGCTTTGAAGGACGGATGCAAAGCTATGAAAAAAACGCAAAAGTTCAAGAGTATATAGCAGATAATTTAGCTTTGTGTGCTAAGGATATAGAAGCTGAAAATATTTTGGAATTGGGGGCTGGCACTGGGTTTTTGACAAAAAACTTAGCGAAAAATTTCCCAAATTCTAAGTTTTTTATAAACGATTTAAGTGAAGTTTTTTGCAAAAAAGCTTTGGAAATTTCTAAGCTAAATGCAAAGATATACTCAGGCGATTTAATGATTGTAGACTTTCAAGAAAGTTACGATGCTATATTTTCTGCTTCTTGTTTTCAGTGGGTTGAAAATCAAAAAGAGCTTTATAAAAAGTTGCATAGTTTATTAAATACTAAAGGCTATTTGTGTTTTAGCACTTTTTCGAAAAATAATTTCAAGGAAGTTTCAAAGCTTACAAATAAATCTTTAAATTATTTAAATCAATCCGAGTTAGTGGGTATATTAGAGGCTTTGGGTTTTGAAATTTTAGAAGCAAGAACTGAGAGTATTGTAAAAACTTTTAAAGAGCCTATAGATGTTTTAAGGCACATAAAGGCAACAGGCGTAAACGCAACTTTTAAGACAAAGTGGGCTAGGGCTGATTTGAAAAATTTCTGCGAAAGCTACGAAGAAAAAGATGGGCTTTACCCTTTGACTTACGAAGCAATTTATATCAAGGCAAGGAAAATTTAGATGAAATATTTTATTACAGGCATAGATACGAATATAGGTAAAACTGTTGCAACTGGCTTTTTGGCTAATAAATTTAAGGCACAAGGCAAAACTGTAATTACCCAAAAACTCATTCAAACTGGCTGTGAAGGAATTTCAGAAGATATTGAAGCTCATAGACAAGCGATGGGTATTCCTCTGCAAGATGTGGATTTAGATGGAACTACTTGTAATTATGTTTTGAAGTTTCCGAGTTCGCCGCACTTGGCTTGTGCAATGGAAAATGTAGATGTTGAAGTTTCGAGCATTGCTAAAAACACAGAAAAGTTAGAAGCTCTTTACGATGTAGTTTTGTTAGAGTCTGCAGGCGGGATAATGGTTCCTTTAAAGGAGGATTACTTGAGCTTAGACTATGTGTTGGAATACGCTTTGCCAGTAATACTTGTTACGTCGTCTAGGCTAGGTAGTATTAATCATACTTTGCTAAATTTAGAATTGTTCAAGCTAAAGAATATAGAGCTTGCTGGCTTAGTGTATAATAAATACCCTAAAGAGGACTCTCTAATCGAAAGCTCTACCCAAGAATACTTAAAAGCTTATTTGTCGAAGCATTTCCCAGCTGCCTTTTTTGATAGTCTTTCTTAATGCACGTATTTCCTCTTGGCTTTAAATAAGCTTTTGTATATGTATGCGTTGTAGTCGAAATATGCTGTGCAAGTTTCGCTGAAGTCATAGCTTAGGCTCAAGCCCATTAGAGCTGCGTCTCTGCCTGCTGAACTACCTGCGTATTGAATTTCGCTTAGAACGCTACCTACGCCGTATGTAAAGTTGTATGAAGCGTCGCCTGCGTCGCCTGATACCTTGTTGTAAGTACCCCTATTGAAGCACCAACTAATGCCTTGTCAGACAAGATTTTGTCGAAGTTTGCAGTAGCACCTACAGACCAATAATCATAGCCAGCAACTCCATTATTGCCATCTTTGCTACCTAACATATTGATAGATTGTAGTTGAGCTACATTGCTATATTTAATTGTAGCCACTTCTTCAGCTTCAAGCTTAACACCAGTAGCCTCTTCAACAATTTCGCTTTCAGTTAAAGGCACTTCAACATTAGCCTTAGCCAATATACTTCTAGGGTTTTATTCTTTAAGCCTATAGCTTAAACCTTATTCTTTAATATCGTAAGCAAGCAAAACTTCACCACGCTTGATATACATTACTTTATCTGCAATCACTATATGTGCCCAATGTGCCCCTTTACCATCTTTAATTGTGAAAGAGCTTATAACATCAAATTTTTCCTTGCTTGGTTTAATTAAAGCAACTTCGCCTCTTTTCTCTTCGTAAACATATAACATTCCGTCTGCCGAAACTATGCTACCTTTAGAAAAGCCTTTCCACTCTTGATTAAAGTAAGTTTTGCCTGTTTCAAAATCTACTCCCAACCAATTTCCCTTTTGATTGCTTTCCCAATTTGACCCATATACAACATCGTCAAGAAGCACAGTTCCGCCAAGATGGTTATCGAAATCTGGGTTTTTCCAAAGAACTTTAGCTTCGCCTGAGTCAGGAACTTCAATTAAAATCGCACCTGCGTTATAACCTCCTGTGAGAAATATTTTGCCGTCTTTATATATAGGTAAAGCTGTGAAAATTCGCCAATAAGTAGGGTCGTTGGAGTTGCGTTTTTCCAAAGCAAAGCAGGGCCATCTTTTGCCCAAGTTTTCGCCAAGCCAGTTTCATTATAAATACCAGTGCGTCCTTCTCCACGAAATTCAGGGACATTTGCAGCGAATACACTAAGAGTTGAAAGGAGGATAGATGTAAATAATATACGTTTATTCATAGATAAGTTCTAATTTTTAATTTTTTGAGCTAATTTTGCGTCTAGTACTCCTAAGGCAAATTACCCCATCTTTTATTAACACGTATTTAAGTGCTTTTGTTTCTAACAATCAAGTTTTTTGCAATTTAATTTAGTATCTCTTTTTAAATATCAAACTTGGCACTTTTTAGCATATCGACTATTTGGCTTTCGTTCACAATCTAGGGGCTAGATCGAACAGAACACTCTACCTCTACCATTTACAGAACCAAAATGTTCACAATCTAGGTATCAAAGTACTTTCCATTACTTGCACGTATGTTAGTTGCCCCAAAATGTTCACAGTCTAGGGGCTAAATCGAGTTGATAAGAGATAAAGCTCAAAAAAATGTTCACAGTCTAGGGGGATAGGGATATTTCAAGACATAAAAAAATCCTAATCAATAAGTTATTATCAATTAGGACTTTATTTATAATAAATGGCGGGATGGACGGGACTCGAACCCGCGACCTCCTGCGTGACAGGCAGGCATTCTAACCAACTGAACTACCACCCCACTTATTATTCTTTCTACAATGACATTTTATCGCTTAATGTCAATTCTTTTTTTATATTTTTTTGAAGTTTTTTGTTCTTGTCAATTCTTTCCCTTATTTTATGCGACTTGGAGGGCGATTTTCATTTTAATTTTTTATGGCATACGCTCGGTTTCTTCTGGAATATCTTTGATTTTTTTATATCTTTGACGTGTTTTTTCTTAAATATAGGGGCTTTTGGGGGCTTTTTGAGTTCTTTTTTCTTGTTTTTGAATTGTTTATGCGTGGTTTTTTTGTGCTTAAAAATGCTTTTTCTGTATCTATGATAAGGCTAAAAGATAAAATTGGGCTGTGTTCGCTCTATATATAGTGGATTTTCGATTTTTTGCGAGAGAGAGGCTTTGAGAGAGGGGGTGCGAGAGAGAGGGTGAGAGAGA
>JAWXTY010000014.1:0-44763 GCA_044433115.1 Opitutales bacterium | reverse complement strand
TTGAGAAGAGCTAAGAAAGCATTCTCACTAATCGAGCTTATGATAGTTATCGTTATCATAGGTGCATTAACAGCAATCATATTGCCACAGTTCGACGTTTCTGAAGCAGAAGCAAAAGACGCAGGCTGCGATGCTTCTAACTACGGCACTTTATCGCAATTAACAAAGTTCCGTTCTCTAAATGGTGCATATCCAGCAAGAATGCACACTGGCTATGAAGCTGCTAAGGGTGGCGCTTCAACTGAAGAGTTAATGGGTACTTCTGAGGATTCTGTGTTCGCTAAAATTCCATCATTTACTGCATTGAATATGGCTAGCGGTGCTTCTAGTACTGCTCGTTCAACATCTTTTAATGTTAATAATGCAGCTTATCGTGATTTTGGAGATTCTTTAAGAGAAGCGGGTATTATTTCATTGGCATGTGGAGGGTTCCCAATTGAAGCTGCAAATTCTAACATTGCTTATGTAGCTTTTAATGGTATAGCGGGAAATACATCAATGACAACAGCTAAGGCTGTTTACCTTTCTGCAATTACTTCTGATTGGTTTGAAGCTTGGGCTATAAACGATGATGGCACTGCTAATGATGCAGAATTAGATATTACTTCAACTCCTATCACTATAAATGGCATACCTTTGCCTTACTATATGTTTGAAGACCCTCGCACTGAGTATGAAGACGGAACAGCTTTGCCAACTAGTATTACTTCAGCAGCTATGATTGGTGGAGAAAGCGGTGATGGTATTGTAGTTCCTTTGTTCTTGGCTCCTACAACAGATTGGGATCACTGGTATGACGCTAATGGTGGCGAAAATGACTCTAAGATTCAAGTTGCACAAGTAGGACAATGCCCTTGGTTAGAAGGTGGTGCTGAGTTCCGTTACTACATTGGTATATTCAAGTTATATGCAGATGGCTCTAAGGCTAAGCTTTTAGGTACTATGTGTCCTGAAGGTGGTTCTTTGAACCCTTAATATAAAAGTGGCTTAGCCACTTTTATAATTGAAAATTGAAAGTTGAAAATGAAGATTAGATAAAATCTGAGATTTTAAAAATATTTAAAACTTTCACTCTAAGTAAAAATACAAAAGGCTCGAGGATTTATTTCTTCGAGCCTTTTTGTTTCCCATCTATTGTTAATTATTTTAACTAAGTAGCCAGTCGATAGCGTTTTGTTCGCTTATTTGCAGATTGTCAATATTATGCACTTCATTCTCGCCAAATGTTATTAGGCTTAGTTTGTCGCACTTTAAATCTCTACACGCCTTGACTAAGGCAGATTTTTCTCTTTTGAAAGTCTTGGGGTCTTCTATATTTAGCGAAACTTGTATAAGCTCTATTGCATTTATTCCCTTGCATAAAACAAAGTCTATTTCATAAGCATTATTATAATAATATATATCGAAATCGTCATATTTTTTACGTCTAAGTAGCTCTAAAAAGACTACGTTCTCTAGCTTCCACCCTAGATTTTCAGAACTCAAATTGTTTTCTTGCCCATTCACTAAAGATGGGTCGATTAAATACATCTTTTCCTTTCGAACTCGCTCTTTTGCTTTGTAGGAAAATTTATTTAAACCAACTAATAAATAACTTTGCCTTAAATAATTTACATAGTTTTGAGCAGTGTGTTGGCTACCTAATTCAAAGCTTTTCGCCAAGGCTTTATAGTTAGTTTCCTTAGCAAAATTAGCTATCATATAATTCTTTATTTTAACTAAGGCATCTATATAACGAATTTTAAAACGCTTTTTTATATCAACTGTAATTATACTATCAACCAATTGCTTAATATATGACTTTGAGTCTCTTATGTTGAAAACTTCAGGAAAGCCCCCATCTATGAGATACTTCTCAAAGGCTCTTTTTTTGAAAGCAATTTCCTTTGTAGACAAGCCTTTTGCATTTATATTTGAAAACTCTAAATACTCTTTAAAGGAGAATGGAAATAGCTCTATTGCGTTGTATCTGCCTGTCAAATAAGTGCTAAGCTCAGAGCTTAATAACTTTGCATTCGATCCAGTTATTAAAAGATGTATTTTTTGACGAAGCAACCTAGAGACAAATAAATTCCAGCCCTTTATGTTTTGTATCTCATCTAAAAACAAATACTTGAAATCGCCATAAACTATATACAAAGCTTCTAAAACCTTATCCAAATCTTGGGCTTTGGGGAGGCTTTGTTGAAATGCAAGCTTAGCTTTTAAGGTTTTCCTTAAAGCGTTATTTGTTATTTTATTATTTTTTACTTGACAAGTTAGATTAAACTAACTTTGATATTTATATTATATGATACAGGAAAAAAAGAGAGCGTTTTCTTTGATAGAGCTGATGATAGTTATTGTGATTATTGGAGCGCTAACTGCTATCATATTGCCTAGTTTTGATGTATCGGAAAGCGAGGCGAAAAAAACTGCAAGCGACGCTTCTAGTTATGGCACGCTTAGCCAACTCACTAAATTTCACGCCCTCTATGGAGCGTATCCTACAAGGCTACACACTGGCTTTGAAGCTAGCTCTAACGCAGAAGGCGACACTCAATTAATGGGAACGACTTCAGGCATTGCCGACATTCCATCTTACACTTGGCTAAATATGGCAGCGGGTTCTGGCAGAATTAGATTAAGTGATGACACAGCAAAAGAGATAAAAAATTCACTACGTAAAGCAGGTATGTATTATTTAGCTGCAGGGGGCTTTTCTACAAGCTTGACTTCTAGCTCTCGCGTAAATGTAGCCTTTGTTGACTTAGATGTAGCAAGTAGTACTAATCTTAGTCTTTGTGTAATAAATAATAATTGGTACAACTCTTGGTCTGTTGGCTCTGATGGATTAGCTGATACTTCTGCTCTAAGTACAACTGGCGACCCCATTTCTATAAATGGCATTCCTTTGCCTTATTATAGTTACGACGACCCATTTACTGCATTTTCAGATCCTGCAGTCACTTTGTCTGATTTGATTATAACAGGTGAAGAAAATGAGGATGAAACTGGTAATGGAGCAAAGCAAGATGGCATAATTATCCCTCTCTTTATAACTCCTGCAACTGATTGGGATTATTACTACGACCAAGATGGCAACAAGAGCGAAGCAATGATTGGTGTATCCCAAGTTGGGGCTTGCCCTTGGTTTGAGCCTATCAACGATTTTCGATACTACATAGCAATATTTAAGGCTTATACTGATGGCTCTAAGGCAAAGCTAATTGGAACTTTGTCGCCAAAATGTGAGTCAATTAATCCTTGAGTAAATACACAAAATGAATAAAGAAAGAAAAGCATTCTCACTAATAGAATTGATGATAGTACTAGTCATCATCGGGGCTTTTGTTTCTATAATTCTTACAAATTTTGGCTCGTCGGAACAAGTTACTAGAGACCAATCTGTTCAAGTTGAAATGTACAACATTCGCAAGGCTTTTGTTAAGTATTATAACGACAACTTCCCTGACTTAGATAAAAATGGAACTTTTCACCTAATGGCACGATTTGGTGTAGCTGTGCTTTGTGAGAAAAATTTAGAGTATTATGGTATAACTAATTCAGCTAATCAAGCACTCTTCGACTCAGCTTTTGTTGATAGAGATATGAAAAATAATCTTGGCTGGAGAGGTGCGTATATAACTCACGAGGGTAGAGAAGCTGTAAAAATTGGCGATTTCACTTCAACTGAGTGCTGGCAAAACGACGCTGATTACGACTCTAATGAAGGCACAACAAACACTTCACGTAACGACAAATCTATACCTGTTATTCAAGACCCTTACGGCGGCTACTACAGAATAGTTATCCCTAAGGGTAAGTTAGACGATGGCGAAGGCAAAAGATTTTTACCTCAGTACGCATTTATAGTATGCACTGGAGCAAACAAAACCCTACAAACTTTTTCAGGAGATTTCGACGACGATGACAAAAGCGAAACTTATCTACAAATGAAGCCAACTTTAGACACAAACGACAAAGTTGGAGGAAAGGTCTACGACGACGAAGTCCTAATGATTTTCCCAGAATTTATAAACTAATATGACTTTAAATAAAAACAGAAAAGCAATGACGCTAATTGAGTTAGTCTTATCTATGACTATCTTAGCTGCCATTGTTTCCATTGCTGTAATTAGTGCCGACGATATGGGCGAGACTAATCGCTACGACGAAACTGATAGACGTGGCAAGCTAATCCAAAACGCCCTAGTTGGCTTCGACACTCCTCGCTTCTTGCAAGATATGGGCAGATTGCCTCTAACTCTTGTAGGTATAAAAGATGATAACCTCTATCAAGCCACAGACAGAACTAATAGTAATTATGAGACCTTAATCGCTTACAAAAAACTTTTCTTAGCAGAACTCATAGATTTAGAGGCAGACTCAAGCTTGACTTATTCTTTCAAAAATGCTCTAAGAATGAAAAAGCAAGAGTGTAGCATAGATATAGATTTAACTAATATCACAAGTGATTCAAGTGATTCTACAGACGAGCCTGATGAAGCTGACGTTCCTTTTGACTCTGTTACAATCAAGGCAGGCTGGGCAGGTCCTTATGCTCTAAGTGGCTCTGAGAATATGACAGATAATTGGGGCAAGCCTTGGGATATTTATCACTATAGCGATGATGTAGATGGTTATGGCACTGCAGGCTATAAGTGGGCGACTCAATTTACAACAGCAGAAAGTACTCCTGGGACAAATTACATAGATGACACTAATGACGAGATTGTATTAGGTACGGAAATTTATGGCATAAGAAGTATTTATAATGAAGATTACGCTTCTGATTTAAGCTATAAATTCCCAGAAAACAGTGCCTATGCAGATGTTGCTATAAAGCTTTGCGATAAAAATGGCGCCCCTATAAATACTTCTGGTTACGATGAAATTAGGGTATTCCTCTACTTGCCTTATTGTGCTATTAAAACAACTGATGAGGGAGCTGATAACTCTAATGAAGCAAATTACCCAATCCCTAAAATAATGGAACTATGCTTGTGGGTAAATAGCTCTACCGACAAAGAAGGCTTAAGGATACGTTATGACATTAACGCTGACAATAGCGTAGATAGTTCATATTTAACAAGCACTAGCGAGGATAGTGCCTACCCTACATATCTAAAGGCAAGGTTCAATGCAGACAAAAGCTCTTTAACTCAAGTTGCCCTAGATAGCGTGCCAGTAGGTTCACGCAAAATTTGGGCTTATGCTATAGGAGGTCCTTCTGATCCAATTTTTGCACCTTTACAAAATATAAAAATAACTGCAACAAACAATACTATAGAGTTGCGTTTAAGTGAGAGTTTCTAATATGAAAAAGAGAAAATATTCTAAGAAAAATTTAATACTTTTCCACGATGGCAAGCTTTGGACTGCTCGTGTGAGACGCCCGAATGGCTCGTATAAATTTATGTCATCTGAAAAGATGGACGACAGTGCAATACCTGAAGATATGCTCAAGTGGGGTATAGAAAATGGGGCAAGTGCTGTGAGAGTTATTTTGTCGAGAGAGCTTAACGACTTTGTCTTAGAAGACCCAACTCCTCACCTAATGCCTGCAAGCGAATTATACGATGTATTGGCAAGTGTCATTGCAGAAAAATCTGGTCAAGACTCCGAAGAAATCGCTCCAAGTTTAATCCCTGACACTGATTTAGGTACTCAAAACTTTGGCAAACTTTGGGGCGTTGGTATAGAGCTTCAAAATGTGTCTAACTACAATGAAGCTTGCAGAAAAGAGGGTATACCTTTTGAGGGCGTAAGTTCTTTAGCTGTTCTTGCAATGCTAGAAAATGCTAGAAATGCACCTGCAAAAAATCTAATATTCTTTGGCGAAAAAGACTCTTTTGTATACGCTTCAACTCCTTCTGAAATCGTTCCAGAATATAAGTATATACCAATGGCTTGCCCAAATTCTTTGAGCAATGAAGAGTTTTATAGAAGGCTTTTGCGTCGTTTACAACCTTATTTAGCTAAGCCAGTTCGTCTAGTTTGCCCTGACGAAAGTATAGATTTTGCAAAGAAAATATTCGAAGAAACGCCTTATGCAAATATAGAATTTTATAAGTTTTCGGAAATGAGAACTGAAATATTCCAAGTAGTTGCTGACGCTCAAACTTATTTATTAGATGCCTCTGAAGGCTTGGTATCTGTAGCTCCTAAAAAGAAAGACGCTAAGTTTACTGGCACTGTAATTTGCTTTGCTGCCATTATTCTTTCAGTTCTAATTTTAGGTGGATTGTTCGGATATAGAACGCATGAAGTTAACTATTGGACTGATATGAAAGCAAAGGTAAACGCAATTACATCTGCTCAAAAATCTGCACTAGACGAATTTAACAATGCTGACTCAAAGCTTAAGGAAATGCGTAGTTTAATTACTAGCTTGCAAAGGTCTCCAAGTAAAATCGACGACAACTTTTTAGAGCTAATAAATATTATTGCTAAAATAGTTCCTCCTACATCTTGGATTGAGTCTATAGAACAAGATAAGCTCACAGGCAAAACAATCATAAAGGGAAGTACGCTCCATACTAAAACTCATAGCGACTTTGTGCTAAAGCTCAGTCAAGAACTTGCTCTTTATAAAAAAGAAGCTATCCCTCGCAAGATTACTATAAATTCAAAGGCTCAAGAAAATAGCTTTGAAATAGAAATAGCCAAAAAACAATAATTTTTTAAATATTTATAAAAATGTACGCAATTAAAAGACAATTAAGAATTTGGAAGCACGAGCTTTTGCAAATGTGGGATAAAATCCCATTTATGGGCAGAGTTATTTTAGGAGCTGCAATTAGTGTGGGCTTTTCTGTGTGGTTCGCACGTGATTACATAAAGCCTCTAAATACACAAGTTAAAACTCTTTCTAACTTGGCTATACCTGCTAATCTCGACATTGAAAAAGATGAAGAGATAATTATGAATAAGGATAAGGCGAAGAACTTGCAACCTGCTATTAAAAGAGCAGAAGGCGACTTAGCCAAGAGAAAACAAGAGCTTGATATTTTATCTGAAGATGCAAAAGTTGAGGTTATAAATGCTTTACAACAACTCTTTGCACGCTGTGGATTAAGGGTTTTAGCTGAGCAATCTTTAGATGCTAGTTATTTGCAAGCACAAAACCCAACTAAGACGACATCTAAGAAAACTACAGTTAAAGTGCCAGAAAGCTCTACTTCAAAGCTAATTGCTTCTAAGGACTATCAATATAAAATAGCAGGCTCGTTTAAGCAAATTCAAGCATTCTTATTACTTTGTGAAACTCTAAAATGGAGGTTTACTCTCTCTAATTTATCTATGAAAAAAGATAGTACTTCTCTCAATGGATTAGAGTTAGACTTTAAATTATCTATATATTTTTTTAAGTAAAATGAGCAATTCAAATACAGATATTCCTAAGAATATTGATTTAAGCAAAATCACTATTAGCGAAGATGTTAAGAGGCTAATTCCTCCATCTTTTGCGAAGAAACACGCTATCATACCTGTATCTAAGGTGCTTGTAGATGAAGATGAAGAGATTTATGACTTGATTGTTGCTTTTAGAAATTTTGAAGGCGATAGTAATGATGAACGTTTGCTAAGTATTGTAGACACTCTCGAGGCTGTTGAGGACACTACTAATATGCACGTGCGTCCTGTATTCGCAGATAGCGTTGATAGCTTCGATGTATTGATGCGTAGGCTCTACCCTCAAAATAAGAACCAAGGGGTAGTTATAGGTAGTGAGGCAGTTTTTAGAGATATATTGAATTTAGCACTAATTCAAAGAGCTTCCGACATTCACTTAGACGCTAGAGAAGAAGGTGGCAATTTGTCTTTTAGAGTAGATGGCAAGCAAAGGCAAATTAGAACTTTAAAGCCTCAAGAATACACTGAATTAGTTGCAATTATCAAGCTTCAAGCAGACTTGGATATAGCTGAAAGGCGTACGCCACTAGATGGTGCGATAAGTATAGATATGGGAATAGAGTCTATAGACTTGCGTGTGGCGACTATCCCTACACTATTTGGCGAGCATATTACTTTGCGTATTTTATCTACTAATATGGGTAGCGATTTAAAGGAGATTGATAGCCTTTGCTTTAGTGATGATAATTTAAAAGTGCTTAAGGAAGTTTTAGAATTGCCTTCAGGTATAGTAGTTGTTTCAGGGCCTACTGGTTCTGGTAAGACTACAACTTTATATGCTGCTTTACGCTATTTGAGGGACTTAGGAGGCAGGCACATAATTTCATTGGAAGACCCAGTTGAAATGCCTTTGTCAGGGGTAACTCAAGTTAAGATAGACTCTGATAATGAGAGAGTTACATTTAATAAGGCACTTCGTTCTGTATTGAGACACGACCCTGATGTTGTGCTTATTGGTGAAATTAGAGACGAGGAAACAGCCGACATTGCAGTAAGGGCAGCCCTCACTGGACACTTAGTGCTTTCGACTTTGCATACAAACGACTCAGTAGGCGTTATAACTCGTTTGCTCGACTTGGGAGTAGCTGACTATCTCTTGGCGTCTACATTGAAATTGGCGATGGCTCAACGATTGGTACGTCGCCCAACGCCTCAATCTTTAAAATACGAAGAGGCGACAAAGGACGAGTGTAGGTATATGGGAGTAGACCCCGAAAATGCTCCTAAAATCCCAAGAGCAGTTTCGAGTGAGTTTGATGGAGGTACAGGCTATTCTGGACGTGTTGCTATATATGAAATGGCGTTGATGGACGATAATTTTAGAGAGATGATTTCAAATAAGGCAACTGAAATACAAATGCACAATTATATATTTAATGAGTGTGGATTTTCTACATTGAAAAAAGATGGCATAGACAAAACTTTGAGTGCGATGACTACACTTGCTGAAGTTCAAGCTGTGGCAGGATACAAGTAAAAATGGCAATATTTAGATATACAGGCAAAAAGAACAATGACTTAGCAGACGGATTTATTTCTGCTGAGACTCGTAATGCTGCAATGCAATCTTTGCGTCGTGGAGGTGTAAATGTGTCTAAGTTGTATGTAGTTGACACTGCTGAAAAGGAGGACGACGATGTACGTATTGAAAGAGGTGGCTTTGAGCGAAAGATGGCGAGAGTTCTAGTTGGCTCTGGGCAAGTTGAGAGAGCTTTTGCTCAGATGGCTTCTTTGTTGCGTTCGGGGATACCTATTTTAAAGGCGTTTAAGATGGTGGCAAAGTTGTCGCCAAGCTTAATGAGGCGTGCTTTGTTGAATGTTGCAAGCGAGATAACAGGAGGTTCGCCTCTATACTTAGTTATGAAGCGAGAAATGCCATTTTTAAGCAAGGTAACTTTGAGCTTAATAGCAGTGGGCGAAGCAAATGGAACACTGCCTGAAATGTTTGAATACGCTGCCGATTTACTTAAGCAAAAGAGGAAGATTAAGAGCGATTTAATCCAAGCCTTTTCATATCCAGCCTTTGTTGTTTGTGCAATTACTGCAGCTGTTTACTTTATGATGGAATATGTAATTCCAAAGGTTATGAAGTTCTTAGGAACAAGAAATGTAGAGTTGCCTTCACTAACTCAAAAGTTAATTAACACAGTAGATTTCATTGAAGCTTATGGGGTGTATTTAGTTACAGTTCCTATAGGGCTTGCAGTAATTTTAATGCTATTGAGAAAGAACAAGACTATAGCTTATTATGAGGATAGCGTGTTTTTGCATATACCAATATTTGGCAAGATAATTTCAGATGCTGCAAATGTAATGTGGTGTAGGACTTTGGGTATACTGCTCTATAGTGGCACTAATATCCTCCAAGCCTTGAGATTGACTGCAGATACGCAATCTAATCACTATTTCAAGCACCAATTTTCACTGATTGAAGACCTCACAAAGCAGGGGCAATCGCTATCTACTGGTATTAGGCTAAGTGGCATTGCAAAATACTGCCCATTGGCTGAGTCGATGGTAAAGATTGGCGAAAACACAGGTTTGACTGACGAGAAGCTAAAGGAAGTTGCTCAAAGTCATAGCGAAAGTTTGTCGAGGCGACTTGCAATTTTAAGTAAGATGATAGAACCATTAATGTTTATATTTGTAGGGGGCATAGTTGCCTTTGTATATATAGGCTTTTTCGTGGGGATTATGTCGCTTTCAAAGAGGTAAAAATAATATTTAATAAAAAGATAAAAAGATGAAGATAAAATCAATATTTACAATACTAGCACTTGGCTATACTTGTGCTTATGCAAATGTAGAACCAACAGAGCCAGCAAAAGAGCAAACTCAACAAGAGATTGCTGAAGATAAGATATTCAAGCTCTTATCTGAAGGCAACGACCCTTTTAGTTATGGAAGTGCAAGAGGTGCGGCAAGTGGCTCAGCTTCAATGGTAAACATAGATATTTCAAATATATCTACAAGCATAAAGCTTAAGGGGGTATTTAAATTATCTAGTAGCGACGAGAGCTACGCCTTAGTTCAAATAGGCGAAGATAGAAATGCAAGAAGGCAATTAGTTAAAAAAGATGACTTGATTTTGATTTCGAATAGCACAAACTCAAGGAATGCTCAAAGCAAGGCTTCAAAGTATTTGAAAATAGTAGAAATTCACGAGAATACTATAGTAATCGCACCTCAAATGCGTCCAGACGAAACAATAGTAATTAGGTAAGCACAATGAAAAAATACATAAAATTTTTAATATATCCACTAATATTTATAAACGCTTTTGTTGCTCTTGCAAGTACAGAACATACTGATTTGCTAAAGACTAAAGTAGATAGCTTTATTGCCAACGAAGAGACTATTGCAGAAGTTGTAAAGATGATAGGCATATCTTCTAGTATACCTATTTTGGCTACTCCTGAAGCGTCGCAAAGGGTAGTGTCTTGCCACTTTAAGGGAGTGCCTCTCGAGGTTTGCTTAGAGAGTTTGTGTAGGGCAAATGGACTTTGGTTAAACGTGTCTACTAGTGGGGTTTTGACTATTTCTACTATAGAGCAAGAATTGTCGTCAAGGGAGTTTTATACCGAGGACTACATAGAAATTATCAACGTGAAATACCCATCTGTATTCGATGTAGGCGACACTATCAAGGGCTTATTTAGAGATAGAATTGTTTGGGAAAGACCAGAAAATGACGCCGACGACCCTTACGACAGGATAGATCAGGCTATGTCAAGAATGGACTTGCTTTCTGAGCGTAGCCAATTTGGTATTACAAACTCATCTGGCTCAGGTGGTGGTGGCTCTTCTAATAACACTGATTTCAACTCAGGCGAAGACCTCCAACAATTTAATTCTTTGCAAAAAACTAGACAAAGCGTAGAAAGTTCTCTCTTAGAAAAGCAAAAGCAAAAGTCTATCAAGGGCTTAGACTCTACAGAAAAGGGAGCAGAATTTCACTCAAGGGTACAATCTTCTTTAGTGTACTTATCTGTATTGCCAGAGACTAATACTATAATGGTACGCTCTACAGACAGGAGGGCTGCCGAAAGCATTGCTACAGCTATTAAAGAAATAGACAAGCCGAGAGGGCAGGTGTTGTTGAAGGTATCTGTATTGTCTGTTAGCTTGTCTGACGACACTGAAACTGGCTTAGATTGGTACTTTAATTCAGGCAATTTCTCAGGTGGAAGCTTTGTAAGTGGTGCTATATCTAAGTTTACTGACGCAATTTCAACTAGTGGAACTTCTCCTGCTGTAAACTTTATTACAGATACTGTTTCTGCTCAAATTAGTGCTTTAAAGAAGGCTGGCAAGGTTAAGGAATTGTCTACACCTACACTCTTTGTTGCAGACAATGAAGCAGCAAATGTATTTGTGGGAACAACTTCTAAGTTCTTAGACCAAGTAGAAGCTGGAACTACTGTAAATTCAGATAGTGGTATTACTACCACTGACCCAAGCCCTACTTTGATTGATAGACAAATTGGCGTATCTTTGATTATCACTCCAAGAGTACACTCCGACAGAACTGTTACTCTTCGTATACTCCAAGAGCGTTCTAATATAGACGACAACACTAGAACTATTAACTACGGCACTGGTTACGACATCGACGTAAACGACATCGACGAAGAAACTGTCGTTAGCACTCTAGTTGCAAAAGATGGGCAAGCTGTACTTTTAGGTGGCTTAATTAAAGATAAATACTCTGTAAGTAGGTCAGGTATACCTGTGTTGATGGATATTCCTTATGTGGGTAATTTATTTGCAACAAATTCTAGGGTTAAAGAACGTACAGAGCTAATTGTAGTTATAGAGCCTTATGTGATTTCTATACCAGGGGAAAGCCTTGCAGCTTCTGAAAAGATAATGGAAGAGTTGAAAGTTAATATGGAAACTCCTCTAAAGGATAAGGAAATTATTATAGACTCACCTTCTTTAGTTGAAGAATGGACTGTTGAACTTGGTCAAAAGGAAGATATAGGAAAGCCATCTAAGTCTAAAAAGCAAAAGGCTGAGCAAAATAAAGCTAAGCGTGAGGCAAATATAGCTAAAGATGCCCCAAAGGAAGAAAAGGCTCAAGAAGAAGCTGACACTGTTACAGAAATTGTAATTATGGAAAGCCCTGAGGACGACTCGACTAAATTGCCAGAAACTCCAGAGCCAACAAGCTCTAAGATAAAGAGAAGTTCTGCAGGCAGAAAGTAGCTATATGGATTTTCAAGATGTTATAGATAGGTGGGTGGCGATTGAGTCATCTGACTTACATATCAAAGCCCCGAACCCTCCTATGTGGAGAGTTCATGGGGACTTAGTGCCTGTAGATAAATCTGAGCCTCTTTGCGAAGCTGATGTAATTGCTATAACAAAGTTTTTAGTTGATGGCGAAGAATATGAAAAATTCTTAGATGAAAATGAATTAGACACAGCTAAAACCCTCGATTGTGGACGTAGAATACGTATAAATGTACATAGGCAAAGTGGGGGAATTGGCTTGGCTTTGAGATTATTGCCTGCTGAGTTTTTCCCTCTTGAGTCTTTGGGTATTTCTGAAAAAATCTGTACTGAAATTTGCGAATTGCGTAAGGGCTTAGTTCTTGTTACAGGGGCAACAGGTTCTGGTAAATCTACAACTTTAGCCTCTTTTATTAATGAAATAAACGAGACAAGGGCTGAACATATCATAACTATTGAAGACCCTATAGAGTATAAGCACTCGAGCAAAAGATGTCTCGTTACTCAACGTGAAGTAGGGGCAGACACAGCGAGTTTTAGCGAGTCTCTAAGGCGTGCCTTGCGTGAAGACCCAGACATAGTTCTAGTAGGCGAAATGCGAGACTTAGATACTATGAGGGCAGCTCTCACTCTTGCAGAAACAGGACACTTAACTTTCGCTACCTTGCACACAAGTACAGCAGTGCAAACTATAACTAGAATTATAGGAGCATTCCCAGCCAACGAGCAAGAGCAAATTAGAGTGCAACTAGCAGGGGTCTTGAAATACGTTTTGTGCCAACAGTTGATACCAAGAACTGATGTTAAGGGACGTTGCTTGGCAGCTGAAATTTTGGTCGCAAATAATGCAGTTTTGTCTCTAATTAGAGAAAATCGTATTCACCAAATGCAGTCTACTATGCAAACTTCTTCGAGATTGGGTATGATTACTCTAAATCAAAGCCTCGAAAATCTCGTAAATAAGGGCTATATTACAAAAGAAACAGCTCAAAGCTACGCTATCGACAAAGATTAAAAAAAGAAGTTGTAAAAGAATTTATGTTTAGAAGTTTAAAAGTGTTAATATTTGCATTACTTGCACTCGCATTTGTTGTGCCAAGCACTTTTTCTATGCACGCATTTCATCATTCTTTTCATCATTCTTTTCATCAAGAAGATAGCAATGAGAACAAGCACGAGCATTGTGAGAATAAACACGAACACTGTGAAGCTAATGAGGATAAGCACGAGCATTTAGATGCTTATAGCTATATCTCTTTTAGTGATTTACACAATATTGAGCATATGTGTTGCAATCATAATGCAAGTTCTAAGTGTCATTCTTGTGGCACGCATAATTGCAATCTTCGACTAATTAACAATCAAAGACAGCTTGCTCAAAATAGTTCTATTAAGCTAAAAAGGCTTGATGTTGAACTGCTTTGCTTTATAGAAAAGTTAATCCCTAAAGAGTTTCATTTTCATAAAACTTTTAATATCCCCACCTTTTGTGAACTAAGGGATTTTAGGTCGAGTTATTTTACGACCATACGAAATATATGTATACTAATTATTTGATTTTTATTTTCTAAATGAAGCTATCCTTGGGCTATTGCCTTGAGGGAAAATCATCTACGAAAAATCAAAAAATCAAATATATGAAAAAAATTATTATAGTCGCATTGTGCCTATGTGCAAATGCCTATGCTGAAAATACAGATAAAACTCTCAATTTAACCAGAGCTAATGCAGTCTCTATTGCCTTGGCTAATAGCCCTCAGCTAAGGGCTGTAAAAACTTCTATAGATGCGTCGAAAGGCAAGCTAGAACAATCTGGCAGGCTCGACAATCCAAGCCTTGGGCTGTCTTATGGAAACGACTTCCTCTTTGGCAAAGAGGGCGAGGACGCTTTAGAAATAAGTATATCGCAAAAATTCCCCCTATTTGGCAGGCTATCTAAGGAAAAAGATATAGCTAAAATAGACATAGACTTGGCTTCTTTAGAATACAAGCAAGCCGAAAAAGACTTAGCACTAAGCGTAGAAATTGCTTATATAAATTCGCTAAAAGTTGCAGAAAATTTAGCTAAGAGCCAAAGGCAATTTAAGCTATTTCAAGACATTAAAAACTATCTTCATTCATCTTGTCAAAGGGCAGAGGGTTCTCACTTGGATTGCCTAAGTGCAACAAATGAATGTGAGCGATTGGCTATAGAAGTTGAGCAGGCAAAAATAGACTACGAGACTTCTATTTTAGAGCTTAAGGGGCTTTTGGCTATAGATAAAGATATAAGGCTTGCAGATAATCTTGAAATCATTGCTACAAGCGACAAGAGCTTTAGTGAAAGTGTTTTGTCTTTGAGATATGATTATCAAATGCTTTTGAAGGCAAAGGATAGTGTAAAGGCTCAAGTTGCTTTAATTGAGGCAGAGAAATTTGAGGATATAGAAGTTGGTATTTTTCTCGAAACTGCTAATTCTTGCGATGTACCTGTAGGGCTAAAAAGGGAGTCTGCTATAGGCATAAGCCTAAGTATCCCTTTGCCTATAAAGTCATTTAATGGGGCTATATCTGAAAAGATTGCAATGCGTAGGAAAGTTGAAGAGCTTGCCTTGGACGCTGAAATTAAGATAAAAAATGAAATTAGAATTTACTCTTTAAGGGCGAAACGCTTAGAGCAAATTTTGAAGAACAAAGAGAGCCAAAGCATAGCAAATAGCTTAGAGTTGTATGAAAAATACTTAGAGGCTTATGAAAATGCTCAGCTTTCTATAGCAGAAGTTTTTGCAGTTTGGCAACAACACTTAGCCTTACTTGAAATGGATATAGATATAAAAACCGAACAAGCCATAAACTCAATTAAATTAAATTACGCATTAGGAAATTTTGAAAATGAAAAATAAAAAATATATTTTAGCACTTATAACTCTAGCTCTAAGCTTTAGAGCTTTGATAGCCTCACCTACTTGTGGACACGACCACGGGGCAGCTCCTTCGGCAGAAAACGCAGCTTTGTCGCTTAGAGTGCAAGCTTCAAAGGAGGCTTATGCTAGCCTTAAGCTCAAAGATGAAAAGGCAGAGAAAAGACAAATTTCTAAAAACGTGCAAGCTCTAGGGCAAATAGAGAATATCCCAGAGTGTACTTATGAGATTTCTTCTCGTATAGATGGCAAGGTTGTAGAGCTTTATGTTGCTTTAGGCGATGTAGTTAAAAAGGGGCAAAGCATTGCAAGGATAGAAAGTTTGCTAGCTGGCGACCCTCCTCCAAGTGTAATTTTAGTGTCGCCTTCAGATGGTGTAATTGAAAGCTTAGAAATCACAAATGGCTCGCCCATTCAAGCAAACACAAGCTTGGCACGCATAGTAAATTCCAAGAAAATTTATGCTATAGCAAATGTATTCGAAGATGATTTTGCCTCTATAGAGATAGGGCAAATTGCTAGTATAAAAATTCCTGCCTTAGCTGATAAAGTTTATTCGGCAAAAGTTAAAAAGTTTGCAACTACTGCAAATTCAGCTACAAAAAACATAGGCGTTTTCTTTGAAGTTGATAATGAAAGCTTGGCTTTAAAACAAAATATGCGAGCTACTTTTAGTATAGAAATTTCTAAGGAAGAAGAGTGTCTTGTCGTTCCTAATTCTGCTATAGGGGGCAATTTCCCAAATCATTATGTCTTTGTTCAAGAGTGTGCAGATGATTTAATTTACGAAAAAATAGAAGTTGCAATAGGCGAAAAGGACGACAATTTTACTCAAATTTTAATGGGCTTAAAAGAGGGTAATATCGTTGCTTGTAATAATATTTATCAGTTGCAATTTTTGCCAGCAGCAAGTGGAGAACATCACGAGCATAGTGCCGATGACTTTGTGCCTGTTGCAGTTACGCATACTCATTGCGATGATGAACACGAGCATAGTTTTAAGGAAAAATGTCTTGAGCTTTTTATCGACTTTAAAAACTATATGGCATCTATAACTCAGTCAAAGTATTTTAATACAGTAATTTATATCGCCTTGGCAATTTCTTTGTTATTGAATTTGTTTTTTATTAGGAGTGAATTTTACTCTAAAAAAGATGGAGGCAAAGACTAATGAAAATATATGCAAGTATAATAGAATTTTGTTTAAAGAACAGATTTCTTGTAATAATAACTGCCCTTGTTATTGCTCTATTTGGGCTTTATTCTGCAAAGACTACACCTGTTGATATATTGCCAGAACTCGACAAAACTATAGTAAGTATAGTTACAGAAGCTCAAGGTTTATCGCCTGAAGAAATTGAGCAACAAATTGCAATACCTCTTGAAACTGCTCTAAGTGGTATGAAAGATTTAAAGAGTATACGTTCTGCATCTAGCCCAAGTTTGTCTCTTGTTATTTTGGAGTTTTCGTGGGATAGCGATGTCTTTGAAACTAGACAAATGATACAAGAGCGTCTCTCGGTTGCAACTGAACTTTTGCCAGAGGGTATTCGCCCAATCATTGCACCTATTGCCTCTGCAATGGGCGAGATTATGATACTTGGATTGACTAGCTACGATAGGGATATGTCGAAAATGGAGCTTCGTGAAATTGCTCAATATGAGATAGCTAGACCTTTGTCTAATATAACTGGAGTGTCGCAAATTTTGTGTACAGGAGGAGAAATTAGAGAGCTAAAAATTGTTCCTGATAATCTTAAGATGGCTAGTTTAAATATAACTTTAGCAGAGTTTAAAGACAGCGTTGCAAATGCTCAAACTAATACAGGAGGAGGTATTTCTTATACTTCAAGTGTGGAGTTTACCATAAGAAATACTTCGAGAACTTTGTCTTTAGATGACATAAGAAATGTGATAGTAAAAAGGCAAAATGGGCAAAATATTTTCCTTAAAGATGTCGCTAAAGTTGATTATGCAAAGGCTCAAATGCGAGGCGATGCAACTATAAATGGCATAGATAGCGTTATGCTAAGTGTTGCAAAACAACCTGCTGGCGATACTTTGCAAATATCAAAAGAGATTGAAGAGCGTGTCGAAGAAATTGCTAAGCGATTGCCTGCAAATTGCGAGTTGAATGTTTTGTATAGGCACGACTCCTTTATAGAAAAATCTATAGAAAATGTAGAGGACGCTATAATAGATGGTGCGATAATGGTAGTTTTAATACTCTTTTTGTTTTTGTTAAACTACAAAACAACACTCATTACTATAATGGCAATACCTATGTCCTTAGCTATTAGTTTTATATATTTTAGGCTAAGTGGGTCAACTATAAATACTATGACTTTAGGAGGCTTGGCAGTTGCAATTGGTATGCTTGTTGACGATGCTATAGTTGACGTTGAAAATGTGCATAGACGATTAGTAGAAAATGCTTCTTTGAGAAAGAGACCTTCGCCTATTAGTGTTATTTTGAATGCTTCTGTGGAAGTTCGAGCTTCAATTTTTTATGCAACAGTATTGATACTTTTAGTCTTTATTCCATCTTTGGGCTTGACTGGAATTGAGGGCAAAATGTTTAGCCCACTTGCTGAGGCTGTTATTGTTTCTATGATAGCGTCATTCTTTGTGGCTCTTACAGTAATTCCAGTACTATGTTCTTTGTTTTTGATTTCTAAAAAGTCATTAAAGTCTGCAAAAGAAGCAATGTTTTCTATTTATATTAAAAAGGCAGTGGCTTTTCTTTTGATAAAGCCATCTTTAAAACACCCAAAGTTTGTGTTGTTTTTAGGGGGAGTATTTGTAGCCCTTAGCTTGGCTTTATACCCTATAATGGCTAAGGATTTTATACCAGCTATAAACGAGTCTAACTCTCTTTTGATGGTGCAGATTTCGCCTGATAGTTCTATAGATAGGGCTAAGCAAATTGGGGATATGATTGACTCAAAGCTATTGAAAATTCCTGAGATAAAATCTATTACGAGAAAGATTGGCAGAGCCGAAAACGACGACCACGCAGAAGGAGTTAACAATATAGAAAGTTGGGTAGCCTTTAATGGAAGTAGCAAAAAAAGAGAAGAGGGCTTAGCGAAAATTAGAGAAGTTTTAGATGACATAGCAGGTATTACTTATACTATAGGCAAGCCTCTAGCTCATAGAATTGATTATATGCTAAGTGGCGTGCAATCGAATATTGCAATAAAGATTTTTGGCGATGATTTGACTTATTTGCAATTAAAGGCGAACGAGTTGAAGGCTATTTTATCTAGTTCTCACCCAGACTTGGAGGTGAAAGTGGAAAGCCAAAGTTTGATACCGCAACTTAATATTAGTGTAGACAGAGACAAGGCTGCTTTGTACGGATTTCAAGTTGGCAAAGTCAATGATATGCTAAAAGATATGCTTGGTGGAGCTGTTCTTGGAGATTTAGTAGATGGCGAAAAGTCTTTTGATATTCTATTGCGTTTAGACGATGAAAGCCTTGCTAGTAGCGAAAAGATTGCTAATTTGTTGATAGAAAATGAGGAGGGCAATTTCTATAAGTTATCATCTATAGCAAAGGTGGAAATGCAACGTGGGGCAAATCAAATTAGCAGAGACTCTCTAAGGCGACGCATAGTTGTGGGTATAAATACTACTGACTCTAATTCTGTGCAACTAGCAAGCGAGCTTAGGCAAGTTATAGATACTAAGTTAAATTTATCTAGCGATTATTATGCAAATATAGAGGGGCAGTTTCAAAGTAGTATAGACGCAAGTAGGCGTATATCAACGCTCTTTGCATTGTCCTTAGTTGTGATATTTGCATTATTATACACTTTGTTTAGAAGCGTAAATTATGTATTGCAAATATTGCTAGCAATTCCTATCGCATTCGGAGGGGGCTTGATATTTACTTATGTGAGTATAGGGACAGTTTCAGTTGCGTCTTTAATTGGTATGATAGCTTTAGCAGGCATAGCTGCAAGAAATTCTATAATGATGGTATCGCACTACATACACTTAATGAAGTACGAGGGCGAAAGCTTTAATGCAAATATGATATTGCGAGGCACGCTAGAGAGGGTAAACCCTATACTTATGACAGCCTTTACAGCGACTTTCGCATTGCTTCCATTATTAGCCGACGCAAACGCAGAGGGCAAAGAGTTGCTATATCCAGTTTCAGTAATGATAATTGGAGGATTGATAAGTTCTACCTTTTTGAGTTTTATAATAACGCCAGCAAGCTTTATGCTATTTGGCAAAAAGCACTCAAAAACGAAAGCTTAGCATTTTATGCGACATTTCTGAGGCTATGGCGAAAAACTTTTTTACGTCTAGCCTTGAGATGTTGTGTAGGTTTATGTAGCGAGTGCGTAGGGGGTAAATTTCCCATTATTTGCTTTCGGTTTTTGTGGGATTTTTAAAGGGCTATCCTTATATCTAGTGTAGTAATTTTTTCCTAAGTGTAAGTGTTCTAGTAAGTTGAGAATGAAGCTCAAGGAGATTTTTTTTTGAAAATATCTTTGACTACTCTTCTATATACACTACTGTGGCTTAAATAAAGTTGAGTTCTAAAAATCGTTAATTTTTAGAGATTAGCCAAAACTAAACACTAAAAAGGCGAGCCTTGCAAAAAGCTTGTCTGTTTATGCAAATGAAGACTTAGAGCTATTTGGCAATATCGGCTACGCACACTTCTGGAACAAGGGTTATAAATCAGGAGCTGGCTCAGCTGATTGGGACTCAGACGCATTCAATATGTTGATAGGGCGTATCTTACGACTTAGAAACTACAGTTGAAGGCTTGACTATCACTCCTCTAGCTATGTTAAACTTAGTTCTTCAAGATAGCGACTCAGCAAGCTACACAAATGGCGTAAATGTCAACGAGCAAAGTTATTTCTCTGCAAAGTTAATGCTAGGCTTATGACTTGTTCTTCTTCTACTAGCTTGCCATTTTCAAAGACATAATTTCCATCGGCATCTTTTTGATAGCTAATTACGCTTATTGAATTTGAATTTCCATCACTCGCATCAACTATAGTATAAATAGCCTCATATTCTGGTATATTAAAAGTAGCCCCTGTTGAAGAGTTATATATTTGTTTTGTGCCATCTTCGTTTTCTATGTAGCTATAAATGCTATCAGCATAAGCAAAACTTGCAAAGAAGCTCCATATTGCAAGCGACAAAGTTGCTAAAACTTTAAGCCTTGTATTTTTATTCAAAAAAACACAGGGCAAAATATCCAGTTTTATAGTAAAAATAAACCTATAGAGACGCAAAAATCCCTTAACTATAATAGTTAAGGGATTTTAAGAAGCACACCCGGCAGGAGTCGAACCTGCAACCTTCTGATCCGTAGTCAGACGCTCTATCCAATTGAGCTACGGGTGCATCTGTGAAATACAAAAAAATAGACCGCTCGAGATTTGAACTCGAAACCAATTGCTTAAAAGGCAACTGCTCTACCATTGAGCTAGCGATCCATCTTTTTATTAAAGCTAAGTCGCAAAACACAACTAATCTTTAAATTAAGTTATTAAATATGCCTAATCTCTTTTTGCTTTGCAAGCTTTTTTTTAAACTTTTTTCATTTTTTTTGATTTTATCTGATTTCACCTTTCTTTTGCCTTCTTTTATCCTTTGCTTTAAGGACATTCTCTTTTTTTGTTGCGTATTCTTTTCTGTATTTATTTGATATGTTACCTTGCCTCTAAAAGTGGCTTGACATAGTTTTTTGCATACTTATCATTTTGTATTAATCTATTTTAAAACTAATTTTTAGAACCCACCTATTTATTAAAATCTGCAAAAATCGGCAACACAATCGCCAAGAAAAAGCTTAGCGAAAAATAGCAAATACTTTTTGCCTACTCATATTTAAAGCAAGGCAGGGTTGGTTTTCTATTGTCTTTATTGTTCCCCCTGAAACTCCTCTCAAAAACTAGAGACATTTCATTCCCCTTAAAGCTCGCTGTCCACACCACAAAAGTTGCTTGCAAGCTTTTGAGGGAAGCTTTGCTTTAGCAAAGACCCCTTTAGGGGCGAGACGAGAACCACTGTTCGAGCGAGTTCAATCCATTGTCCCCTTAAAGCTCACTGTCCACACCACAAAAGTTGCTTGCAAGCTTTTGAGGGAAGCTTTGCTTTAGTAAAGACCCCTTTAGGGGCGAGACGAGAACCACTGTTCGAGCGAGTTCAATCCATTGTCCACTGTCCACTGAAAGACGCTGTCCACTGCTATAGACGCTAAAAAACTCCAAGAATTTCTTCTTGGAGTTTTGGAGCGGGCGATGAGTCTCGAACTCACAACCTCGACCTTGGCAAGGTCGCGCTCTAGCCAATTGAGCTACGCCCGCATCAATGTAATTGATTATGTTGTCTATAGTGAAGATTTGCAGATAAAAGTCAAGCCCTAAAATGATTTTTTTTTAATTTTTTTTAAAAAAGCTCTCAAAGTGGTATTATTAAAGGCTTTAGGGAGGTTGATTTTTTTTATAATAATTTTTTTTGGCTATTTTATTTCGTCATTTTTTGAGTTTTTTTGAGTTTTTTTGAGTTTTTTGTGTTTTTCTTCTAAAAAATCGCTTTTTTTACCAAAATGTCATTCTTTTTTGCGTATAAAAATAAAAAGCTTTTAAAAAACTCTATTTTACTTGCCCTCTTTTTCTCTTTTTAGATAAGATTATATACGAATTTTATTAAATATATTAACACTTAACTTAGATTAAATATATGTCGGACTCAATCCATACAAATGAAATGGCACAAGCCCAAGATAATGCAACTTGCGAAAGCTCTCGTAAGTTAGAAGTAGCTACAAAGATTACTTTGGAGGAAGCTCAGGCTTTGGCTAAGAGGTGTTTGAATTGTAAAAAACCCTTTTGCACTCTAAAAGGTTGTCCTGTTCATATAAATATTCCTGCCTTTGTCGCTGATATTTTAGCTGGTAATCCTCAAGAGGCTTATAAGAAGTTAAAGACTCAAACTGCATTGCCTGCAGTCTGTGGTAGGGTTTGCCCTCAAGAAAAGCAATGCGAGGGTTCTTGTATATTAAACAAGATGAAAAAAGATCCAAGACCTGTATCTATAGGTAAGTTAGAGCGATTTGCTGCAGACTATGTGCGTGAAAACGACTTAGAAGAGTTACCACAAGTGGCAGCTGCAACATCTAAGAAGGTGGCTATCATTGGGTCGGGACCTGCTGGCATAACAGCTGCAGCCGACTTAATTGTAGCAGGGCATCAAGTAGAAATTTTTGAAGCTTCGGATATTCCAGGGGGTGTTTTAACTTATGGTATACCAGAATTTAGATTGCCAAAGGATATAGTATTACACGAGATTGAGCAAATTCAAAAAATGGGAGTTAAAATTCACTTAAACTCTCCTATAGGCAAAGAAAAGACCTTGGCTACCCTAAGGGAAGATATGGGCTTTGACGCAATATTTATCGCAGTTGGTGCGAGCGTTCCTAAGCTTATGAGTATTGAGGGCGAGGACGCTATAGGAGTTTATAAGTCTACCGAATTTTTAGCTAAATACAATTTGTCAAGAGCTTTCCCAGAAAAGGGGGTAGAGGCTATAGATGCGAAGAATATTGTAACTATAGGTGGGGGCAATGTGGCGATGGACTCTTCGAGAGTTGCGTTGCGTACAGGAGCTAAATCTACTTTAGTTTATAGACGTATGAAAGAGCAAATGCCAGCTAGGGCTGTGGAATTATTACACGCAGAAGAAGAGGGTGTGCATTTTGAGCTTCTAACTAATCCTAAGCGAATTATCAAAGACGAAAGTGGCAAGATTGTTGCTATGGAATGTATAAAGATGGGATTGGGCGAGCCTGACGACTCTGGTAGGCAACGCCCTATAGAAATTGCAGGTAGCGAATTTTTGATAGAGTGCGACGCTGCTATCATTGCTATAGGCAACGACCCTAGCGACTTGATACCATCTACTAGCATTGGTTTACGCACTAGCCCTTGGGGTACACTAGAAGTAAATGAGGAAACTTTAGAGACTTCGCTTAGTGGCATTTACGCAGGTGGCGACATTGTCTCTGGTGCATTGACTGTAATTAGTGCAATGGGGCAAGGTAAGCGTGCAGCTGCAAGTATAAACGAATATTTAGCAAAGTAATTAATGAAGATTTTGCTTTGTAACGACGATGGAATTACATCGCCTTTCTTGGAAGCTACAGCACGTGCTTTGGCAAAGTTGGGCGATTTAAAGATAGTAGTTCCTGCAACAGAGCAAAGTTGGATAGGCAGAGCCTATTCACGCCACAATATCTTAGAGCATAAGAAAGTGGAGTTTTTGGGCTTTGATACTTATACTATAAATGGCACGCCCAGCGATTGTGTCAATATTGCCTTGGAGCATTTTTATAAAGATGAAAAGCCAGACTTGGTATTTTCTGGTATAAATATAGGTTATAATATAACAATGCCACTGCTTTTAAGTTCTGGTACATTTGCAGCGGCAGTGGAAAGTGCAGGGGCTTTTATTCCTTCATTTTCTGTATCTTTGCAATTAAAGCACGAGTTTTATCAACTTTGCAGGCTAGAGCATAGAGTAAATGCTGAGCTTGAAGATTGTATAAGTACAGTTGCTTCCTCTGCCGCTGACTTTGTTTTAGAGGCTATGAAAAACTTTAAGCCAGAGGCTGGTGAAGTTTATAATTTGAACTTTCCAAGCGAATATAAGGCAGGCGATGAAATCTTTGAATGTGCAGTTGCAAAAGTGCCAACTCGTGCATTATATAATTGCTTAGAAGATGATAAATACAGCTTTAAGTATGTGCCTATGGAGGAGTTGGAAACGCAAGAGCTTACAGATTTTCAGTGCCTAAGTACTTCTAGGGCAGGGTATTCTAAGATAAATGTCTTTAATTTTGGCAAGTAGATGCTAAAGGAAACTTATGCGAAGCTCTTGGATTTTCTATTCCCAAGACACTGTATAGGCTGTGGGGCTTTAAACCCAAAATCGAGCTATTCTTATATATGCGAGGATTGTGCAAAATCTATATACGAAAAGAATGGGACACGCTGTTTAAGCTGTGGCGAGTTTGTGTATTTAAAGGACAATCTAAAATCTTGTGCAAAGTGCTATGGAACTAAATTTTACTTTAGTGGAAATTTTTGCCCTGTAGTTTATAGAGGGATAAATGCAAGCTTGGTAAAGGAGTTGAAATATAGGCGTGCCTTTTATCTATTAGACGACATTGCAAAGATATTTATAGATTATCCAAATTTTCAAAACTACCTTAAAGATAGTATATTAGTGCCTGTGCCTTTACATAAAAATAGGCAAAAGAAGCGTCGCTTTAATCAAAGTATAGAGATTGCAAAGGCTATAGCAAAACATACAAAAACGCCAATAATTCCAGATTTGCTAATAAAGCTTAAAGACACTCAAACGCAGACTCACTTAGATACAGATATGCGTAAGGAGAATATAAGAAATGCCTTTGTTCTTAATGAAAAATATGCAAGCTTGCCAAGAAATTCAAAGCTAATAATAGTCGATGACGTTATGACAACAGGAGCAACTTTAAACGAGTGTGCTAGAACTTTGCGAAATCATAAATTCACTAATATTAGGTCTATGAATTTCACAAAACGCTCTTTGATTTAGGAGTTTTAGGGAACAGCGTTTTTCAGTTGACAGTGGATTGAACTCGCTCGAACAGTGGTTCTCGTCTCGCCTAAAAATTATATGTCTAACAATTCCCTATTTAGGGCTTGGGCTTGGAGGTAGATTGGGGTGTCTTTTTGTTTCATTACAAGGAAAAATTCTCGCAAAATGCGTAAGGAAATATCTTTTTTATCCAAGTGAATGAAGCACTTTGCGTCGTAGTAATATGCACGAGAAGCGTAGTATTCCATTTTAAAGTAGGCTACATATACTCTTTCAAAGTAGGGGTGGGCTTTGTGCCACTCTTTTTCGTCATAGAAGGATAAGCCAATTTTATAGATTGCCTGAGCGTGGCGTATACCAATGTAATCAGTTTCAGTGGAAATTTTCATATAGGCTTTTCGTGCCTCTTCGTACTTGCCTGCAAAGCGTAATATATCGCCTTTAAGCATATACATAGACCACTTTTCGTAGATTTCTTCAGGGGCGTATTTGATAGCTTCTTCTATTAAATAAAGAGCGTCGTCGTACTTTTTTGCGTCAAATTCAACTAGGGCAAGCTCATAAAATTCGCATGCAGAGTTCCATAAATTGATTTTGTCCTCATAGAGACGCACTGAGCCATCTTGCGACTCTATATAAGGGCGTTCGTCTGGGTTGGACACATCTAGGCTTGCGTTTGCCTTATCTTTTTCGGGGTTTAGCTTTTCTTTAGCGTGAAGGCTTAAAGAGCATAAGATAAAAAGTATGAGGATTAATTTTTTCATAATAATATATTTTTGAGGTCGTTGAAATCTTTGGACTTTGCAATTTCTATGCGTATTTGCTTTGAGCCAGAACTCATACGTACAAATTTAAGTAGCTGAGCCTTTGCGTGCATATATTGAGACCTTGAATTAGGGCAGTGTTCTTCTATGTAATTTAAATATTCTTTGGCAAGCTCGAGCCTTGCACTCTCTTGGGGTTCTTGGAAGCTCTCGCCATTGATTTTTGCTTTCATACGCTGGAATACCCAAGGGTCGTTCAATGCTTGTCTACCTATCATAAAGCCAAAGCAGTGGGAGTTTTTAATAGCATTTTCGTCTAATAACTGGGCTGAGCCATTGCCTATGATGGGCATTGTAGCAAGGCTTGCAGTCTCTTCTATTATTTGCCAATTCGAGTCGCCCTTATAGCCCTGTGCAGTTGTTCTGCCGTGTATGGATAACATAGATATAGGGCTTTGATTTAGCTCTTTGATAAAGTTGGGCAAAAGCATTTCATCTTGACTATAGCCTATACGCATCTTGGCTGTAAGGGGTGTGTGCTTTAGCTTGTCGTGTATAGTAGAAAGTATCTTTAAAATTTTGTCTGGTGTTTTTAATAGAGCAGAACCAGCCCCACAGCCTATGGCACTTGGAGCTGGGCAACCAAAGTTTATATCTATAAAAGCAGGGCTAAATTCCTCTTCAATCATAGAGGCACAATCAGCCATTTCAGAAGGCTCTGAGCCAAAAATTTGTATACCACAATATGCTTCGTCTTTAGATATTCTTATTTTGTCTAAAATGGCTTCTGCCCTACTTAGCACTGCACGAGAATGCACAAACTCGCTTATTGCAAAGTCAGCTCCCATTTTCCTTAGCAAATATCTATAGGCAGCGTCGCTATAACCTGCCATAGGTGCTAGAAATAAACAGTTTTTAAATAAAAAATCCATTGCTTAATCTCCTATAATTGAGCTTTCTTATAAATATTCAAGAATTAAATCTTTTTTAATTGCAACTTTTATACATATAGTTAAGGATATTTTACTTTTAGTATATATGGCAGATAATCAATTAGAAGTTTTTGTAAAATCGATGCAAGATAAGATTGCGTCTTTAAAGACTATGCTCAAAGGACAGGCAAAATCCTTTAATGTAGAGCTTAGAAAGTTTATGAAAGACTCCATTGATGTAGATGGCAAGTGCTTAAGACCTATGCTCGTTTTCTCTGCTGCTTTCGACCAAGAATTTAACGACGCTGTTAGGGAAAGAGCAACTTGCGTTGAACTCATTCACTTGGCAAGCCTCATTCACGACGATATTATTGATAAGGCTCAAATACGCAGAGGAAAACCTACTGTATCTAAAAAATATGGGCTAAAAGAGGCTGTGCTAATTGGCGATGTACTTTTTTCTCACGCCTTGACTATACTCACTAAACATAGCCACACTGCCTTAGTTAAGACCCTTAAGACTGTTAAGGATTTGAGCGAGGGCGAGCTTATTCAAAATCTTTTAAATGCAAATAAGGAAGTTGGCTTAAAGGAATATTTCAAGATTATAGAGAACAAAACTGCAATATTATTTGCCTTGTCTTGTTACTTAGGTGCAAGCGTTTCTGGCGATGAAGATTGGGCAATTTGTGCAGAAGAAGCTGGGCTTGAAATGGGTATTGCATATCAGATTTACGACGATATTTGCGACTGGACTTTGTCTACTAAAGAAAGTGGCAAAACTGTTGGCACAGACTTAGTTTCTGGCAAAAAGACCCTACCTATTTTTATGCTAGAAAATTGCTTAGATAGAAAATCGAAGGCGAAATTGCTTGAATTTATCGAAGCTAAAGACGATAAGTCTATATTGGCGATGATGGAGGAAAATAATGTCTTTGAACTTTGTCATCAAGAAAAGGATAAGTATTTGGCTAAGGCAAAGAAATTGTTGCAAAAATTTGATAATGGGGCATCTCAAAAATTAATAGAGTTTTGCGATGCAATAGAGTCTATGCGTTAATAAGAGTATGCGAAAGTTTTATATCACAGGTATTTCTTGGAAAGAGGCAGGGCAAAATGAATGCTTTGCTAGCTTTTTTTTGAAGGGTGAGAGACTCTTAGCTCTTAAAAATCTCTTAAAGGAAAAGGAAATTCCTGAATTTATTCTGCTTTCAACTTGCAATAGATTTGAAATATATTATGCAGGCGAAGGCGATTTATCTACTAAAATTTGGCAGGCATTGGCAAGTATATTTGGCGATAAGCTCGAGGATTTTAGAACCATTTCTTATAATAAAGAACAAGTTGAGGCTATAGAGCATATATTCTCGCTTGCAAGTGGATTGGAGTCGGAAATCACTGGCGAAACTGAAATTATGGCTCAGCTTAAGGGGGCATATCAGGAATATCAAAAGGAAAAGCTATGTGCGACTATCTTAAATCAAATTTTTCAAAAGGCTATTCACGTTGGAAAGTGGATACGCACGAATACAGAAATTGGCAGAGGCAAAATTACTATAGGTAGCGTGTCGGCTGAACTAGCTACACGCATTTTTGGAGAGCTAAAAGAGTCGAAGATTTTGCTAATGGGTTCTGGCGAAGTTGGCAAAAGTGTAGCAAAGGCATTGTCTTTGAGAGGCGTTGGGCTAATTGCTGTTCTAAGTAGAACGTGGGCGAACGCTCAAGAGCTTGCTGAGGAAATTGGGGCGATGGCACTGCCTTATTCTTCTATGTTTGAGAATTTAGACAGGTGGGATATTATTATCACAGCCCTTAGCGAGCAAGAGAATTTATTGACTAAAGAAGAGATTTCAATGATTGTAAATAAACGCAGAAAGCCTTTGTTTATTATAGACTTAGCTGCCCCTGCAAATGTAGAGAAATCTTGCCAAGACTTGAGCGATGTATACTTATATAAGCTTTCAGACCTTGCTGAAATTGCTAAGGAAAACGTAAAAGACCTCGAAGGTGAAGTCGAAATTGCCAGAGAAGAAATCTCAGACAGAGCCAAGAATTGCCACAAGAAACTCTTTTTTTAGTGGACACTGTCCACTAAAAAAAGATGCTTGGGGCAATCTTGTTTAGCTCTCTATCTAGCTTTTTTGCATTGGGGCAGAGGGTGTTTAGGTATATCCAAAATGAAGTGGAGTGATTCATAAATTTTATGTGGGCAAGCTCGTGGCAAATAACGTAGTTTTGCAGGCTTTGGGGCAGGAGTATCAAACGCCAATTTAGCGATAGCATACCAGAACTCGAGCGAGACCCCCACAGGCTTCTTTGTGAGCGTACTGAAATTTTAGATATAGATATATTCAGCCTACTTGCAGTTGCTTTTAGATTTTCGGGCAATGCTTTTTTTGCAAGGCTTATGAGTATATCAAGCAGCGAGGCATTGTCTGTATATGAAAAAAGCAACTCTTGCTTTGAGTGATTTATAATGCAAGAAGCCTTGCTATCTTTAAGCAAAATTAGCTTATAAGGCTTTTCGTGTAAGTATAAAACGCCTGTGCGTTGCAGATAACTTTCAAGGCTCTCTTTGCTCTCTTTAAGTCTCGTTAAAAGCCAGTTTGTGTTGTGTATAACAAAGTCCATAGCCTCACTTTGCGAAGTATGCTTAGGCTTTGTAAGCAAAATAGCCCCATCTACAACCCTCAGTTTTATGCTCTTTGAAGTCGCATAAGTTTTGATTATTAGTGGGTAGCTCGTGCCATCTATGATTATCTCTTTGTGGCTACTTTGCATTTTCACGCAATAATTTGATATAGTCTCTCAACGCACCTTCAGGCTCTATCTTATTATTTGCAGCATTTAGCACTGCCTTATATATTTCTTTGCCAAATTTTTGCGAGTCGTTTAGCTCTTGAGGAGCTTCTTCTAGCTGAGGGAAATTCCTTGCAACGTCTCGAGCAAGCCTAAGGGCAGATATATCAGGGCGAATTTTGTCGAAAGGCGACTCTTTTCTATCAGGCTTTTCCTTAGCTTTAACAGCGTCCCAAATTACAGTTACATCGTTTTCGTCTTTTGCAACTTCTTCTCCAAATACGTGAGGGTGGCGTCTAATTAACTTCGCCTCAATTTCCTTAGCAACATCTTCAAAGCAAAAATGATTTTCCTCATAGGCAATTTGACTATGCAAAAGTAGGTGCATAAGTATATCGCCCATTTCCTCCTTCATATTTTCTATGTCGTCGTTATCTATTGCATCTAAGAGTTCAGAACATTCTTCAACTAAATGCCCCCTAACACTTTTATGCGTTTGTTTCCTATCCCAAGGACAGCCATCTGGAGCTCTTAATCTTTTGAGGATTTCTACCAAGTTATCTATAGTTTTCATTTTAGCTAATTTTTTAAAATAACCTTTAATTTGCTTGTTATTATCTCAAATAATTGCATTATTATTCTTCAATAACAAGGAAAAAGATATTTTTATAAGATAATATGGAATTTTTAGGACAACTTAGCCCCTCAGAGACTTTTAATATACTAAGCGAGCTTTCGCATAAGCCTAATAAAAACTTAGGGCAGAACTTTCTCATCGACTCAAATATAGTTAGAAAGTCGCTCGACTTTGCCGAAGTTTGTAGCGATGATGTTGTTGTAGAAGTTGGCACAGGACTTGGTACTTTAAGTGGTGCTTTGATTACTAGGGCTAAATATGTATATGCAGTCGAACTCGACAAAAAACTCTATAATTATATAAGCGAAAAATACCCACACGAGACTTATGCAAACTTTGAAGTTCTAAATGCAGACGCACTCGATTTCCCCTTTGGCTCTATGCCAGATAGCATTAAGGATTTTAAAATAGTGGCGAATTTGCCCTATGCTATAAGTACGCCTTGGATGGACTTAGCTGTAGAGCGTCGCCCATCAAGAATGTCTCTTATGCTACAAAAAGAAGCAGCCCAACGCTTTGCTGCAAAGACAGATAAGGACTTTTGCCCAATTAGCATATTCGTAAAATCAGCCTATGACATTTGCGAGCTTTACAAAGTTTCTGCCTCTTGCTTCTACCCAAAACCCAACGTAGACTCAGCCTTATTGTCTTTGTCTTTAAAGCAAGACGCATTTTTCTTTAAGGCAAATACCAAAAACTGCATACGCAAAATCTTCTCTCAAAGACGCAAGCAAATCGGAGCTATAGCCAAAAATATTTCAGAAGAATACCCCAACATAAACACTTGGCTAGAAAGCATCGACCCTAAATTACGCCCTGAGGCAATTAGCATTGCTTCTTGGCAAAAACTAAACGAAGTGCTATGAATTGCCTAATTTGGATTTTGAGTATCGCTTTTACTGTATATTTAGTGCTGTCGCTATTTATACTTTTCTTTGGCGAAAAACTTGCCTATCCAGCTCCAGATAGCTCTTATAAAGAGGGCGAAATTAGAGAGCAATTTTTTATAGATGGCAAAGTTTCTGCCCTTTATTTTGATAGAGATGTCGACTATACTGTATTATTTAGCCACGGCAATGGCGAGGATATTGGCGAGATTTACGAACGTGTTGAACATATTGCAAATCAAGGCTTTAACCTGCTTTGTTACGACTATTTTGGCTATGGATTAACAAAGGGGACACCCTCCGAAAAAGGAGTATACGAAAGTGCCAACATTGCATTTAATTACCTTGTAAATGTAAAAAAAGTGCCTGCAAATAAGATAATAATTATGGGCTTTTCAATGGGTTCATCTGCTTCGAATTATTTGGCGTCGACCCACAAAGACGTAGCAAAACTAGTGTTAATAGGAGGCTTTTCTTCGGCATTGGAGTCTATATTTAAATATAATATATTCCCCTTTGACTTCTTGAAAAACAAAGAAAAAATAGGCAAAGTCGAGTGCGATACCCTATTTATACACGGAACTAAAGACAGAATTGTACGCTACTTTAACGCTCGAAAAATGTATGCACTTTGCAAAGCCCCGAAAAAATTGATAACTATAGATGGGGCAGGGCATAACGATATTTTTGATTATAAAGAACTTTGGACTGGAATTAGAGAGATTTTATGAAAAAACTAATATACATAATATTCGACGACTTCGAGGAAATTGAAAGCATTGTACCCATTGACCTACTCAGACGTGCAGGGGCTTCAGTCGAAGTCTTGACCCTAAATCTCTCAAGAGAAACAAGGGGCAGAAGCAATATAAAAGTCCTTGCAGACAATACACTTAAAGCATTTTCTGGCGACTTTGATATGCTTGCTATAAGTGGTGGAGCTGGCGTATTTAATGCTATAAATAACGCTGAGTTTTTGAATTTGATAGCAAAGGCAAATCTTGAAAATAAAGAGATTGCTGCAATTTGTGCTGCCCCAATTATATTGAAAAGCGTAGGGCTTTTAGACGGCAAAAAATGCACAGGACACACATCTATCATAGATAAACTTGGTGCGAACTATGTAGATGAGCCTTGCGTAAAAGATGGCAATATCACGACATCTCAAGGGGCAGGGACGGTCTTTGACTTCGCATTTTCTCTAATAAATACCCTATTTGGCGACGCAAAATCAAAAGAAGTTGCTCAAAGCATTTGCTACAAAGGTGATATATAAAATCCAAAAATTTTCAAGGGCTTAATTGCAATAAATAAAAAAATATAAAAAAAGTCTTGACGAAAAAGAAAAAATAAAGCATATTTGAAATCTTAATAATCCCTGATGGTGTAATGGTAGCACAGATGTTTTTGGTACATCTAGTTGGAGTTCGAGTCTCTATCGGGGAATATTTAAATAAGCCTTGCAGCGATGCAGGGCTTTTTTTGTGGGCTTTTAGGCGATGGAAAAGCTAGGGCAAAATCTATGTTTCTGGAAGTTTTTCTTAAGTAAAAGTGTTTGACTTTATTTGCTATTATTTTTACTTTTGGTGATGAAGATTTTATAAATAATAATTTCAACTTATAATGATTTATGGTTTGGCAAAATAAAAAGAAAAGTATGGTGATTGGAGATGATATAATCTCTGTTATTAAAATAAATGAGCAAGATTATATATCTTTGACTGATATGACTAAGTCTAAAGACGGCGAAGACCATATTAAAAACTGGATGAGAAATAGAAATACAGTTGAATTTTTAGGGCTTTGGGAGACTATGCACAATAAAGATTTTAAAGGTGTCGAATTCGACACCTTTAGAAAATCTGCAGGATTAAATAATTTTACATTAACCCCTAAAAAATGGATAGAAACAACAGATGCAATAGGTATTATATCAAAAGCTGGTAGATACGGAGGAACTTATGCCCATATAGATATTGCATTCGAATTTGGGTCTTGGATTAGTCCACAATTTAAACTTTATTTGATAAAAGAATATCAAAGATTAAAGCAAATTGAGACTAATGTTTATAATCTAGAATGGGACGTTAAAAGGATTATGAGTAAGGCAAATTATTCAATTCATACAGATGCTATAAAAGAATTTGTGTTGCCTCAATCCAGAAAATGGAATAAACAACTCGAATATGCCGAAGAAGCCGATTATTTGAATATAGTAGTGTTTGGAATGTCTGCAAAAGAATGGAGGGAGAAAAATCCTGAAAGACATAAAAAAGGAGAAAATATAAGAGATACTGCAAGTATAAATGAATTGCTTGTTATTTCTAATGCTGAGAGTTTAAATGCTTTAATGATTAGAGATGGAAAGAGCAAGGAAGTACGATTTAATATTTTACAGAAATTTGCACATATAGAATTATCAAAATTAAATGCTTATAATTTTAATAAATCTATCAAAAAAATGAACCCTGATTCTTTTTTAAAAAACAATTTGCCTGAATAAATAATTGGGTTGGAAATTTGATTTAATCAAGTTTTATTCAGGCTTTAATTTTTGGCGAAGAGGATGCGTATTGATGTTAGTATGAAGTTTTCGAGGGCTATTGTGTCTTTCATATTTAGCTCCATTAAGCCAACTGATGTTTCGAGCGACTCCACTATTTGCGATATTTTCGATATTGCTATTTCGCCAGAGCTTGCTGAGTTTAATATAGAATTTTCCATTTGAACTAGCATATCTTTACGTATGGATTTTCGCTCCGAAGCTTCGAGGGCTTCTATCTCTTCCTTTTCCATATTCGCTGTAGTCTCGTCTGAAAGCGATAAATTTTCCTCTAAAATTTCATTGATAACTTTTTCGTAGCGTGCCAAAAGGGCGTATGCTTCTATTAAATAGGCATTAGTCTTTTCTTTAGATGAGCCAATTTTAGTAGATTTTGCTATCCAATTTTCAAAGTCTTGCAACCACTCCTGCCACTCTTCGTTATCAATTTCATTAGGCATTGACTCAATTCTTATAGAAATGCACCTACTCTTAATAGTATCTAGCAAGTCATTGGGGCGTTGAGATAGCATAATTAGGGTAGTGCCAGCTGGGGGTTCTTCGAGGGTTTTCAAAAAGGCGTTTCCAGTATAGATATTCATTCTATCTGCCTCTACAACTAGGGCAACTTTTGCTCCATTGCCATTTGCACTTTTGCTTAGCTTATTGAGTAACCAACGCATCGTATTAGGGGGAAATTCGCCGCCAACTCTATCTGAGTCGCTACCAATTTTAATCTGACGCATTTTGCCTTCTGGGCGAAGTTTAAAAAAGTCTGGGTGCTTATCGCAATTTTGCGTATCAAGCAACAAGTTCGACAATTCCTTAGCAATAAACTCCAAGGAGCTTAGCGACTGCCCATATAGCAATATAGCGTGGTGCAAGCCCTTATTATCATAGGCACGCTTAAGAATATTTAATGCTCTTTCTTCAGATTTATTCATATTTTACGCCATTTACACCTTAGATTGTATTGCCAATTTAATATCTTCAAAGCTCTCTTTAATCCCACTTTGGCTATTTATAACTACAAAGCGACTTTGGTTTGCTTTTGCTATATCCAAGTAAGCATTTCTAACTGCATCATAAAATTCTAACTTTTGGTCGCCCATTCTGTCAGTATTATCGCCATCTCTAAGCTTAGCACGAGCCACCCCTTGCGAGGCTTCTAGGTCCAAAAGTATAGTTATATCAGGCATAGTGCCATTTACACAAAAGTCGTTTACGAACTTAACAGCACTCATATCCAGTGAGCGAGCCACCCCTTGATATGCTATAGTAGAGTCGTAAAATCTGTCGGAAATAACAACTTTCCCCTCAGCCAAAGCAGGTTTTATAACTTCTTCAACTAGCTGAGCCCTTGCAGCTGTAAATAGCAATAACTCACAAGTAGGCGACATATTATCAGACTTTTTGCTAAGCAACAATTCCCTTATCTTTTCTGAAATCTTCGTACCTCCTGGCTCTCTGCATAGCAAGCACTCACGCCCCATCTCTTCAAAATATTCCTTCAAGAGCTTAATTTGTGTACTTTTACCTGAGCCTTCGCTGCCTTCAAAAGATATAAAAATTCCTTTTAACATAAATATATATCTATTATAAATTATCCACATTTGGCAAGCTTTTAGATATTTTTTGAAAAAAATTATATATAGTGTTGCCTTTTTTTAGAACTTCATTTGGATATAAGAGAATAAGGAATTTTAAAAGTATGAAAAATAGACTATCCACTTGGGCAACTAATATATCACCATCGCCTACTCTTGCAGTTGATGCAAAGGCTAAGGCACTTAAAGCAGCTGGCAAAGACGTTTGCGGTTTCGGTACAGGCGAACCTGATTTCGATACCCCAGACCTAATTAAAGACGCTAGCATTAAAGCTCTTTTAGCAGGAGCAACTAAATATGTAAATTCTTCAGGCTTACCTGCTCTAAGGCAAGCTCTAGCTAAGTTCTATAGCGAAGAGAAAAAGCTAAAGGATATTACTGAAAACAACATAATCGTTAGCCCTGGTGGCAAATATTCTTGCTACCTAGCAATCCTTGCAGTTTGTTCTGCTGGCGACGAAGTTATCGTGCCTTCTCCATATTGGGTGAGCTACCCTGAAATGGTTAAGCTCGCAGGTGCTGATGTTGTTTATGCTGAAGCTACTGACGCAACTGGCTTTAAACTAAGTCCTGAAGTTCTTAAAGCTTCTGTTACTCCTAAAACTAAGCTTCTTATCTTAAATAGCCCATCTAACCCTACTGGTGCTGTTTACTCAAGAGCCGAACTCGAAGAAATTGCTAAAATCGCTCAAGAAAATGACTTCTTTATCTTGTCTGACGAAATTTATGAAAAGCTAGTTTACGATGGCACTGAATGTGTTTCTATCGCAACTTTCTCTGAAGATATGCAAAACAGAACTATCATCGCCTCAGGCTTCTCTAAGTCTTATGCAATGACAGGCTGGAGACTTGGCACTATCTGTGCTCCTTTAGACATAGCAAAGGCTATCGCTAATCTACAAAGTCAAACATCATCTAATGCAACTAGCTTTGCTCAATATGGTGCTTTAGAAGCCCTCCTAAAAGCTGACGAAGCTCAAGTTTCTATAGATACTATGCTCGAAACTTTTGCAAAGCGTAGGCAAAAGCTCCTCGATGGCTTAAATGCTATTGAAGGCGTAACTTGCGAAAACGCTAAAGGTGCATTCTATCTTTTCCCTAATATCTCTAGTTTCGGTCTAAGCTCAACTGAGTTCTGCTCAAGACTCTTAGAAGAAGAACTAGTTGCTATCGTCCCAGGTATCGCTTTTGGTGCAGACGACTATGTACGTTTCAGCTATGCCGTAGCCGACGAACTAATAGAAAAGGGAGTGGAGCGTATGGCTCGTTTCTGCTCTAAATTAAGGGCGTAATATTACCCTTGATGCTCCGTTTTGAAAAGTTTTGAGACTCTTACGTATAAATATACGCTACAATCCTTGGGGCGTTATATTACGTCTTATACTCCGTTTCAAAAAGTTTTGAGACTCTCACGTATTTAATATACGCTTCGAGCCTCAAAACTTTTCAAATACTCGTCTAAGACGCAATCTAACGCCCCAAATAAAATCCTCAAATACTCGCCTGAAGGGCAATCTAACGCCCCAAATAAAATCCTCAAATACTCGCCTGAAGGGCAATCTTACGCCCTTACAAAAATTTTGCTAAAGCAAATTTTTGGCTGGTTGCGTTGCTCGGAGGAAAGTAACTATAATATAAAAGGAAGAAGCTACAAAACTTCTCGGACTGCTAACAAAGTTGAAAGTTTTTTAAACTTTAAAATTTGTTAGCTTTTTTATTATTTTAAAAAATTTTTAATTTTTGGTGTCGGGGCGTCAAATTGCCGCTCAGACAAGGCTTAAGTGGGGTTTGTGCAGGGAGTTATCTGGTTATAATGACCAAGCGAACCCCACTTAAAACGCAGTATCAGTGGTGATTTCACGCCCCATTGGCGACTTTGGACTTTCTCAACACTTTAAATATATGACTACTATCGAAAAACTAAAACAGGGGTATACCTCAAACAGCGTAGAAGAAACTGAAGAGATTGCTTGTGCATTCGCAAGCGAAATTGCTCCAGATGCCTTTATATGTCTAAGTGGAGACTTAGGTTCTGGCAAAACTGCCTTTGTGCGTGGTATGGCTAAATTCCTTGACGTAAAAACTCAAGTCAAAAGCCCATCTTTTAATATATGTAACATATACCCTGAGGGCTTAGTCCACATTGACGCATATCGCATTTCTTCTCACTTCGACGTCGATGACTTCCTTATTGAAGAATTAGCCAAAGACCCAAGCTTCATCTGTGTAGAATGGGCTGAAAATATCAAAGACTTTATCCCCGAAACCCACTACAACTTAGTCCTTTCCATTGAGGGCGAAAAGCACATAATTAAGCTAATCTAGCTAAACTTGTAGGTACATTGCCTCTATTTGCTTTAAAAATTCAGGGTCGCTAATTATAAGATATGCAGTCATTGCAATTATCACTATTGACGCTATAATTGCAGCAAAAGCCAGTCCTATAAAGCTCCAAAATGCACTCTTAGGCTGATTTAGCACATTAGCTCGCTTCCATAGATACACAGGCATAATAATTAACCACCATCTTGATGGAGCTTGTCTTGAAGTCGCATTTATTTGTTTTGTATCTGCAAAGACTGCATATATATAATATATAAGGCTAGCCAAGGCAATAATAGGAGTCGCCAGCGAAGCCATATTAGACTCTTCAAACATACTTGCAATTATAAGTATTGAAGGCACAAAGGCATAAATTGTTGAAATTGCGTATACATATACTATGTATTTGTCATAAGGTATTAGTTGTTTTTCCATATTATTTTCCATATTGTTTATCTCCTATAGTAGCTACTATCCATTAGTTCGTCTATGAAATCTGTTATGTAGCCTAAGTCTTTTTTTATGATTTCCATCGCTTCTGGTATCGTACAATTAAAGCCAAACTCAAAGGAGTCTCTGTTCGAATTTATAGCTATATAGAGTTTGCCATCAGGTAAAAATCTTAGATGAATTTTGCCATCTACTTTCTTGTCTATAGCCTCTATATACTCCATCATATGAGGTGTAAGCACATAAAATGCTTCAACTGGCGTTTTCGTATATACTGCAAAATGCTTATTAAATGCTTCATTATCTGTATCTACTGTGCCGTGATGCGAATTTAAAAAGCCTCTCTTTTCTATAATCCACAAGTCAGTTTGCAAAGTCCTCTTAAGGTCGCAAACGCACCAAAGTCCCTTGAAAAATTTATGCCTACTCTCTCTTCTTCTGCCCTTAGAGTCTATAGTTACTTTAACTTCAGTCAGCGATACGTCTGACATTTCCAGCTCTAATCCCTTATAATTAGCACTAATATAGTCGCTACCACTAATCTCGTCTATACGTCCATTTAGGAACATTTGGCTTCTTAGTATATGATTATCTATGCGATTTGTTGGGTTATAGTCGAAATTTTCAAATATCTCAGAAAAGTAATCAGCCATCAGTCTCTTTGCAAAAAACATTTTCATCTTCTTTATAGCATTTGCCCTTATTGTCAAAATTACACAAATGCCAATAATAGAAATTGCTATACCTGCAAGCGAAAGCAAGACAAGTTCTCCGCTTTCCTTCTTGTCATAGAACATATAAGCTACGCTCGCAAGCAATATCCCCATAAACACGAATATGAAAGGGAAAGACCTTTTATACGTCCTCTTTATCTCGTCTAAGGCGGTAAATAGCTCTAAGTTTGAATTTTTATTTTGCATAAAGCTTTTAAAAGTCCTCTATTAGAAAGACATCTTTACATCTTCACGCTTATGCTCTTGAGCCTCAAAAAATATTTCTGGAGCAAATCCGTGCATTCCTGCAATAATGCTAGCAGGGAACATCGCAATACTTGTGTTATATGCTGTTACATTCGAGTTATATAAACGCCTTGCAGCTTGTAAATGCTCTTCTGCATCAGTTATAGCCTTTTGCAATTCCATAAACACAGAGCTACTTTTTAAATCAGGATAATTTTCAAGTTGAACATTTAGCCTAGAGCTAATTCTTTCAATTCTAGCTTCAGCATCATTAAGCTCATTAACTGACATACCCTTACGCAATCTAACCACATCGCTAAATAATTCCTTCTCGTGTTTCAAATAAGCCTTGCTACTCTCTAGCATCTTAGTCAACAAGTCATAACGCTTAGTTAGAGCAACTTCAATTCCACTAAGCCCCTCTTGCACCTTAATCTTAAGTCTCTTAAAACTATTAAAATATCCAATCCAAATACAGCCCACAACGACTAATATAATTACAGCTATTATTACTATACCTTCCATATCATTTCCCTTTTCTTGATTTTTCAAATAAATTATATAGCTCTCATTAAATCAACATACCCTCCGAAAAGCAAGTATTTTAGACACAAAAAAACCTGAAGTTAAATTCCTTCAAGTTAAATAAAAAATACTCGGAGAGGGGGTCGAACCCTCACGATCGTGAAATCGCCAGATTTTGAGTCTGGTGCGTCTGCCAATTCCGCCATCCGAGCTTATTTTTTGATAAGCTTATTATTGCTTGTCTGCTTTTATATTAAATATAAAGTATATATAAGATTGCATTTTTAGAGAAATGTCAAGCGTTTTCTCTAAATTTTTGAAGAAATTTGTCGCATTGCCTCATAAGACGCTATTCCTGCACTTGTCGCAAGGTTCAAAGAACGCATTTTTGTATTAAATTGAGGTATAGTTATACGCTTTTCTTCAAGGTCGTTATGCACGTGTTGGGGTGCTCCCTTATCTTCTGAGCCAAATATCAAAGCGTCGCCAAATTCAAAGTCTGCTTCCCATATAGTTTGAGTTGCCTTTGTAGTCAATAGCCACGTCCTGCATATAAGGCTTGGGTGCTTCTCTTTGAAATCCTCCCAAGAATTATATTCGCTGACATCTAGCTCTTTCCAATAGTCCATTCCAGCTCGCTTTAGTTTCGAGTCAGATATAGTAAAGCCAAAGGGGTGTATTAGGTGAAGCTTTGCGTTTAAAATAGCACATAGCCTGCCAATATTGCCTGTATTTTGGGGTATTTGTGGGTTGTGTAAAATTATATTTAGAGGTGCTGACATATTATCTCCTATAGCTCAATTCACGTTTAGCTTCTCGCATAGCTTGGTCTTTTTTGAGGCTCTCACGCTTGTCATAGAGTTTCTTACCCTTACAAACTGCTATCAATACCTTAACATAACCTCTGCAAAAATACATCTTCAAAGGAATAACCGACATATGGTCAGCCTCTATGCTAGACTTTAATTTCAATATCTCCTTTTTATGCAACAATAGCTTTCTTGGGCTAGTTGGGTTATGATTGTTGATATTGCCAAAGTCATACTCAGCTATGTGTGCATTATAAATAATCGCCTCATTTTTCTCTATACGCACAAAGGACTCTTGAATTTGTCCTTTACCTTGCCTAAGGCTCTTTATCTCAGTCCCACGCAAAACGATACCAGCCTCGTAAGTCTCGCCTATAAAATAATCATGCGAAGCCTTACGGTTCTTTATCTCTATTGCCTTCTTCTCTTTTTTACGTGCCATAGTTTTATATAAATCTTCCTGCTAAAAATGCTTTTGCCTTTGCTTATTTATAGAGCATAAAGGCACAGAATGGGAAAATCCTGTGCCTTTATAAAATTCTGGGGATTTCTAAAAATTAGCGATTGGTTATTTTTGAGTTTGTTTTTAGTATAGTTTTTTGTGTTTTTGAGGATAATAACGGGGTTATTTAACAAAAAACACAGAAAAATAGTCAAAAACAAAACAAAAAGAACGGTCGTTTATTTGAAAAACTAATTTTTAGAAGTCGCCTATAGTTTAGAATTTGTTATTCGCTTAAAGTCCAAGAAATCTTGCCTTCGATTATTTCTTTTAGGGCAATATCCTCTAAATTTAATTTTTCAAGAGACTCAACTAGAGGTCTCTTGCCATTTTTAAGTTGTTTAACTCTGCGTGATACAACGTTTACCAATATGTTTGGGTCTTGTACCATCTTTTGTGCTTGTCTTAAGTAATCTTCTCTCACTTTTTTCTCCTATTTTTATAAAACAAATGAATATATTTTAATTTATCGAGACTTTGCAAGTCTTTTTTATGCTATTTCTTTCAAAAATCTTGCAATTTGTCTCTTGGGGGGCTTTTAAAGTCCCCTCTCACCTAAAGCCTTTTTAGAATAAATCTTCTAAACTACCTGCAGACCTTGCTTCAACTTCAGCTTTTGACTTTGCTTCTTGAGCCTTGATTGCTGCCTTTTGCTCAGCTCTTGCTTTAGCCTTTGCTTGGGCGTCTTGCTCTGCCTTTAGTTTAGCTTCAGCTTCTGCTTTTTCTTCAGCTAGTGCTTTTTCTTCAGCTAGTGCCTTAGCCTTTGCGTCTTGTTGAGCTTTAACTCTTGCTAATTCTTCAGCTTTTTCTTTCGCTTCTAATTCTTCCTTAGCTTTCTTTTCAGCTAGTGCCTTTGCTTTTGCTTGTTCCTTAGCTTCCAATTCTGCTTTCTTTTCGGCTAGTGCCTTTGCTTTCGCTTCTTGCTCTGCCTTTAGTTTAGCTTCTTTTTCAGCTTGAGCTTTTGCCTTTTCTTCGGCTTGTGCTTTTAATTTTTCGGCTTCTTCTTGAGTTTTTGCAGCAGCTAATGCCTTAGCTTGTGCTTCAGCTTGAGCCTTTGCCTTTGCTTTTAGTTCAGCTTCTTGTGCTTCTTGCTCTAGTTTTAATTTAGTTTCTTGAGCTTTTAGTTCATCAGCTTTTGCCTTAGCTTCAGCTTGAGCCTTTAATTCTTCTTCCTTAGCCTTTGCTTGAGCTTCGTCAATCTTAGCTTTTTCTGCAGGGATAACTATAGGTGCAATTTCTACCTTAGCTTCTTGCTTAATAGGTTTTAGGTGCATAAGCAATTTGCCATTTTTATCAAATAAGCATAAGAAGCCCATATCTTGAATTTCAGCCTTGGCAGTTTTATTTAGAGCCTGCATAAATGCTTGTTCGTATTCGCCGTTAGCTCCCATCATCATAGTTAGGGCAAGGTTACCTACCTTTACTGAGCCATTTTTGCCAAGTTTAACGCCACCATTAAATACATTATCGCCAGCGAAGCCATTGATAGAGTTGCTACCTTTAAATTCTATAAAAGGAACTCTGTCGTCGCCACTAGAAACAAAAGACTTCTTAGCTCCTGATATATACATAGTTTGCCATTTTGTGTCAGCTAAGCTTAGAGACCTTTTAGCCTTAGTCTTTTCTACAAAAGTTTTAAATTCTAGGACTAAGTTATTATCTGCGTCAAAGCATTGTAGATTTTCTTCATTGATTTCAGCTCTTACTGTATTTCTCAAAGCATCTTGAAAGGCTTTTTCATAAGGCATATTCAAGCCCATCTTTCTAGTTGAGCCCATATTGCCAAAATTAATCTTATCTATATCAATTTGGCAATTTCCATTAAAGTTATTTACGCCAGACATACCATTTACTTTATTGCCTTCTCTAAATTCTATAAAAGGAACTTCGCCACCTTCTGAAACAAATTCATCTTTTGCATTTAATACAAATATAGCTTGCCATTTTGTATTTGTCAATTCGAGAGCCTTTGGAGCGTTCTCTGCAATCTTTTGAGCAAATTCGTTTTTCACTTCGCTTTCCTTTAGCTCAGCCTTATATGCTTGTTTAGTATCAAGAGGTGCTAGTTGCATAAGAATTTTGCCTTCTCTTGAATATAGAGAGATAGTGTCAGCTTCTTTATTAAAGTAAACAGTGTTATTTAGAGCCTCTAAGAAAGCCTTTTCAAATTCAGCATTCGTACCCTTTAGAGATGTATGTTGAAGTTTGAGGGCTTCAATTTTGTCGTTATCGCCAAATTGGAAAGAGCCTTTAAATAGATTATCGCCAGCTAAGCCACTTATTTCGTTATTTGAAAACTCTATAAATGCACGTGCGTCAGCAGAATTTGGTTTATGAGCTTTATCGGTGCCTTCGATGAAGATAGGTTCCCATTTTTGCCCAGAAAAATTTGATGTATAGTTACTCCCTGCACAAGCTACAAGAACTAAAGGCAAAGATATTAATAAGCTTTTGAAATTTTTAATCATAAGATAATTTTTATTTAAGAGCTATTTTCAACAAAAATGTACCCTTTACAAGCAAAATATACAAAAAAAGGGCTATTTTTGATAAAAAAGTAAAAAAAGTGAAAAAAAGAATTGACGAAAGGCAAAGATTAGTTAACTTTGGTTCTTTTCTTTAATAATGAAAACTACAATAGCAAAAGTAACAGAAGAGAAGCAATGGTATGTTGTTGACGCAACAGATCTAGTCTTAGGCCGTATTTCGGTACAAATAGCAAACGTATTACGTGGCAAACATAAACCCGTATATACTCCTAATATGGACCATGGCGATCACGTCATAGTCATCAATGCCGAAAAAGTAAAAGTAACAGGCAAGAAAGAAGACAGGAAAGAGTATATGCACTATACAGGCTACGTTGGTGGCGAACGCTACGTTAAACTATCAGACTACCGTGCAAGAAAACCAGAATTTTTAATCACACATGCAGTTGAAGGTATGTTGCCAAAGAACAAGTTGGCAAGTGCAATGCTTAAGAAGCTACACGTGTATGCAGGTTCTGAACACCCTCACACAGCACAACAACCAATAGCTTTTAAATTTTAATAAACAATAACAATGAGCACAATTACAGAATTTGTTAGTGTAGGCAGACGTAAAACATCTGTTGCACGCGTAAGATTGACTGAAGGTAAAGGCGAAATTAAAGTGAATGGCAAGGCTCTTAACGAGTATTGCTATACAGACCAATTGCTCGCTTTGGCATCACGCCCTTTAGTTGTTTCAGATAAGGCTACTTTAATAGATGCGAACATCAAAGTTGATGGCGGCGGACCTGTTGGTCAAGCTGGTGCTATCAGCCATGGTTTGGCAAGAGCTTTAGAAAAGTGGGACTCTTCTTTAAGAGCGGCTTTGAAATCTGCAGGTCTAATCACTCGTGATGGACGTGCTAAGGAACGTAAGAAGCCTGGTCAACCAGGAGCAAGAAAACGTTTCCAATTCTCAAAACGTTAATATTACTTATCGAACAGGTACATTCCCATTTGGGGAGATACTTTCCCAAGGGGGAAACTACTTAGTTTGGCAATGTCAAAATGTAGTTTTTAAAAAGAGCAAGGTAGAAATACTTTGCTCTTTTTTGCGTCCACCTATAAAGTGGACAGCATTTTCAGTGGACAGTGGATTGAACTCGCTCGAACAGTGGTTCTCGTCTCGCCCCTAAAGGGGTCTTTGCTAAAGCAAAGCTTCCCTCAAAAGCTTGCAAGCAACTTTTGTGGTGTGGACAGTGGACAGCGTCTTTCAGTGGACAGTGGACAGTGGACAGCGAGTCTTTAGAAAATTTTTGAGTCGCTAGTTCTTGGCGATTGGTTTTTACTCAAAAGTTCAAAGCTCAAAGTTCAAAGCTCAAAGCTCAAAGTTCAAAGTT
>JAWXTY010000013.1:0-46909 GCA_044433115.1 Opitutales bacterium | reverse complement strand
ACATCTCAGGTGCTAATGACTCTGCTCTAAGCACTAATGTAGATAGCTTGAGTGCTTCTTCAACTAGTGGTAGCATTGATATAACTAATGATGGCGATGTTTCAATCGACTCTCTAAGTGCAGGTAACGATATAACTCTAGCAACTACTAATGATGGTGATGTAATATTCACTACTGAAGCTGGCGAAACTTCTGTAACCGCTGATAGCTTGACTCTAAATGTTGATGGCTCTATCACTAACACAGACGCAGTAGTAACTGATGTTAATAGCTTGACTGCTACAGTTGAAGGCGACTTGAATATAGATAACACTGGCGACTTAGACTTGGGTAATGTTGTAGCTGACTCTGTTGAAATTGCAACTACTGGCGATATGACAAGCACTGGTACAATCGTAGCTGACTCTGCTGACTTAAGTGGTGCTAGCATCGACGTTGATACTATAGTTGGTAGCTTAACAGCAACTTCTAAAGGCGACGTAACAGTATCTAACACAGGCGACTTGGAAGTAGGCGATGTTGTAAGTGGCGATAGCGTAGAAATCGCAGCTACTGGCTCTATCACAAGCGAAGACGAAACTTCTATCACTGCTAACTCTGTAGACCTAACAGCTGATGACAGCATCGACGTTAACACTACTGCTGGTAGCCTAAGTGCTGAAGCTGATGGCGACATCACAATCGCTCAAACTGGCAACTTGGAATTAGACGATATGACTTCTACTTCAGGCTCTATTGAGGTAACAGCTGATGGCGACATCGTTCAAGTTGGTGCAGTATTAGTAACTGGCGATAACGACGTTACTGTAAGCACTGATGGCATAATCACTGCTACTGGCGACGCTAGCACAAGCATAGATTCTGGCTCTATCACTTACGAAGGCGAAATCGTTGACAGCTTGCCAACTCTAAGCTCTACAGGCAATGGCTCTATCATAGTTAATGGCTCTGGCGACGCAGCTGATAATGTAGAAGATTACATCGACTCTAACTCAGGTAGCTTTGACGACGTAGTTTCTAATGGAGTTATCACAGGTGGTTCAGTAAGAGACGCTTTTGACCAATACGGTGCTGAAGGTACTAAGGAAGTTAGCCCAGACTCTGAATCTAACTCTCCTCTATTATCAGAAAATGCTGAAGGCAACAGTGCATTCATCATCGGCAACAAGACTTATAGCCCAACTGATGTTGATCAAAACACTGAAAGTGGCAACGGCGACGTTTACACATTCGGCAATATCGACCCTGAGCAAGTAAGTTCTGACAAAGCTTCTTCTGAAGAAGATGAGGAAGAAAAAGAAGAGACAACTCAAGACGCTAAACAAGCCTCTGCTGAGGAAGCTCAACCAGTTGAAACTCTAAGCTTAAACTAAGATAGCTAAGAAAAAATATTCTAAAGTGCTACTAATTAAATTTGGTAGCACTTTTTTTGTCTATATACTTTACAAAGGCAGAAAAATCTGTTTAAACTATAAGTTCTTTAAGGTTACGAATACCCAAGAGGAAATTACAAGAGGAATAATTAATAAGAAAAGATATGTCTTTAACACAATTTAAAAGTCAAATAATCGCCGATATTGGCATAAGTATGGGAGACGAAGGTAAAGGTCGCCTAATTTACGAAGTTATCGAAGAACTTAAAGGGCAGACAAAAAGAGAAGATATTGCTGCTATTGTTATGAAAGTTAATGGCGGAGCAAATTCTGGACATACGGCTGGTAATGTTAAGTTGAATTTATTGCCTGCTGGCGTAATTGAAAAATCTGTAGAAACGCTAGCCATTGGCTGTGGTGTTGTTGCAGACCCAAGAAAATTTATTTGGGAAGGCGTGCCTCTCGAAAAAGAGTCTTATGAAATTTTCTCAAGATTGCTTATCGACGAAAGAACTTTGCTTAGCGATGTAGGTCATAGACTCTTGGACTTAGCTTTTGAGGGCTATAGAGTTAATATACTTAAAGAAGAACCTCGTGGCTCAACTGGCAGAGGAATTACTCCTTCTTATTTAGACGAAGTTGGGCAGTTCCAAATTTGGTATAGCGACTTTTTAGCTTCTAAAGAAACATTTTCAGCTAAGTTAAAGGCAAAGCTTTTGAGGGCTTGCGACACTATTAAATATGTATGCAAAACTTCTGAAGAAGACTGGTTTGGCTTCTTTGATATATTGACTAATGCAGAAGTTAGGGCAAACGCTCAGGCTATAGAAAGTGGCGTATTCGAAAAGAGCGAGTTCGACTTTCATCAATTTAAAACAGAAAATGCTTTTGAACTAAACTTAGATGCTATAGTTGAAAACTATTGGGCAGCAGGGCAGTTCTTGGCTAAGAATATTGGCGACGTTAGAGAAGAGTGCTTAAAGGTTATAGACGAGGGCAGATACATCATAGGCGAGTTTGGTCAGGCTTATTGGTTGGATAAACGCCACGGATTTTCGCCTAATGTAACTGCGTCTCACACTACAGTTCCTGAGCTATTCCAAAGTGCTGGTATGCCTATAGGGGCAGTTCACACTCTAGGTTGCTGTAAGGCTTATGATACTAAGGTGGGTACTCACGTGTTTATTACTAAGATGGACGACGCTCAGCCTTTGACTGTTAAGCTAAAGGAAATGGAATTTGGCACAAGTACTGGCAGACAACGTATGGTTGGCTGGTTCGACGCTGTAGAAAAGGCTGACGCTTTGAGGTATGGGGGCTACGAGGACTTAGTTATCAATAAGCTAGACGCACTATCTTGCGACGAGTCTTATGGCAATTTAAAGGTATGTGTGGCGTATAAATGCACAGAGACTGGCAAGATTTACAAGCACGTTCCACGTAATGACAATGTTCGCAAGAAGCTTGAGGCTGTTTATGAAGAATTAAAGCCATTTAGCCAAGATATTTCAGGTGTTCGCTCTTTTGCCGATTTACCTAAGGAGGCTAAGGACTATGTAGTGTTCTGCTTTAAGAAGATTGTGGAATTGGCAAATAGAGAAGGCAGCACAAAGATTTTACCTAACTTGAGATATATAGGGGTAGGTCCTATGCCATCTCAAATTATTAGAGATATTCCTTCGGCTGAAGAACTTTTGAAAATGTAATATTAGAAATGTCTGACTACAAGTGCGATATATGTGAAAAAAAGGCTACTGTCCACATAACTAAATTTGTGGGTGGGCAAAAGCTGAAATTTCATTTATGCCAAGAGTGTGCAGAGAAAAATCAAGACAAGCTTAAGGCTTTAATTGATACTCAAGTGGTTTTGAAAAAGAAACCAGCACAGCTCGAAAGCGTTGTAGAAGATATGTTGGGAGGCTTGAAAAAAGCTCCTAAAATCCTAATTTGCCCTCATTGTAAGACTAGCTTTGAAGAATTTGAAAAGGCGACAAAGGTTGCTTGCGAGCATTGCTATGAGGCGTTTTCTAGGAAATTCGACGAGATTTTAGAGCAGATACATCTCTCTAAAGAGCATAAGGGGATAGTCTTAGAAGGCTCTAAGAAGCGAAAGAAACGCCCTGTAGCTAAAGATAAAGCTCCAGAGGACGTTGACTTAAAGGAAGTTGTAGAAGAGATAGAAGAGGCTTCGCTTGAAAAGCTTAATGCAGACTTAGCTTTGGCAATCTCGCAAGAGCGTTATGAGGACGCAGCTTTGCTTAGAGACAAAATTAAATCCTTAAAGAAATAGCTATGTTTGAGAGTCTTATAGATAAAAATGCAGGCTTATATCATAGTGCAAGTTCTTCTGTGATAATAAGTTCTAGGATACGCTTGGCGAGGAATTTGTCGGGCGTGAACTTTATGAGCATTGCAAAAAAAGACGACTTAAATGATATTTATACTCGCACTTTTTTAGCTCTTAAGAAATACAAGAAGCTCAAGAATATCAAGAGTTTAGATATGTCGCAACTGAGCGAGATTGACAGGCTTGTTCTTTTAGAGTGCAGATTTATAAGTAAGGAGCTTTTTGAAAATAAAAATGGCAGGGCTGGACTCGTTTTAGATGAGAAGTTTTCTAGCTTGATTATGCTTAATGAAGAGGACCACTTGCGTATACAATCTATAGATAAGGGATTGTCGCTCGAAAAAATTTGGGAGAGGACTTTTGAATTAGATGCCTTTTTAGCTAAGGAGTTAAATTATGCTTATTCAGATAGATACGGCTTTTTAACTAGTTGCCCAAGCAATGTGGGAACTGGTATGAGAGCTTCTGTGATGATGCACTTGCCCTGCTTAGTTGAAAGCGATTTGATGGAAAAGGTTATGCGTGGGGTAAACCAACTTGGCATAGTAATTAGAGGGGCAAATGGCGAGGGTAGCGACTCTTTAGGCTCGTTTTTTCAAGTGTCAAATCAGCGTACATTGGGTATCTCTGAAGAGCAGATTGTGCTAGATATTACAAAGATTGCGTTGAAGCTTGAAGAGTTTGAGCTAGATGCAAGGGTAAAAATGATAAAGGAAACGCCTGAATTTTTGATAAATAAAATATCGAGGGCGTGGGGCTTATTGATGTATTCTGCTTTGATAAATTCCTCAGAGGCATTGGGTTGCTTATCTATGTTGAAGCTTGCAAGTGCAATGGGAATATTCCCTAAGACAATGAAAAAGGATATAAATGCTCTAATGATGAATATACAAAAGGCTCATTTGATTTTGATAAAAAATTGCGAAATAGAAAGCCCTTATCAAAGAGATGTAGCTCGTGCTTCTTATATAAGGACTATTTTGGCAAAGTATAAATTCCCTACAACTTTAACTAAATTCCTAAACAGATGAAATATCTAAATCTTTTAATATTATTCTCTTACTCTTTGTTCCCTTTTGCAAATGCTCAAGATGAGAGTGCAAAAGTTCAAGAAATTGCTCAAGCCACAGAAGAAGCCTCAAAGGGTGTTGCAGAGACAAGCGAGCTTGACAAAGAGCTAAGCGTGGCGAGTTTTGGGGTGAGTTCTATATTGACTGAGTCGCCAATGGATAGCTTTTATAGAATGCCACCTTCGCAGTTTTATATAAAGTATTTAGACGAAATTCATAGGGGCGAAAGTTTTAGATATTTGCCTATATTGACTGATATAGTTAAGAACGATGGCGACGAATATGCTTTTGAATGCACTTTATCTTTGTTCAAAGATGGCTTTGGAGGAGGTACTGTGCTGATGGAAAATAAGCGTATAGAAGGGGTTATGGAAAACAAGAAGAATGTGTTGTTTTTCCCTGTAGATATGTTTTTGGAATTTAGCGATACAGACGATTTTGGGCTTTACAATATATTCTTTGAAGTTAAGGACTTAAAGGAAGGCACTACAGTTAAGTCGAAGGCTCAGATTTTGTTGACTGATTGGGAACTTCCTCCTGTTGAGCTGACTAAAGATGAAATTAATAGCTTTGTATTTAGATATAATTTTGATTATGATAAGGAAGCTTTTTATTCTTCATTTTTCTCAAAGGGCTTAGATTTTTATAAAAAGGGAGGCTATAATGGCTTTGATGCAATGTTGATTAGTTTTTATAAGACAGTTTTTGCAGACAATGCGTTTTTGTATAATAAATTGCAAGAAGAATTTCTTAAAATGAGTGAGGCAGATAGGAATAGGACTATAATGATTAACGCATTTATGCAAAAGCCAAGATTTGCAAAGAAGAATATATCTAGCCAAGAATTGATATATCAAAGTTATATTTTTGGCGAATTTAGTTTTGATTTTAAGCCTTATGAGGGCGAATTGCTAAGCCCTGTGGATATGGAAGTTTTGTGGGGCGAATTTTTTGCTAGAGGCAATTACAGACCTATAGAGCGAATTTTGCAAGCCTATGAATATAAGGCTCAAGCTGAGTATACGATGAAGGTATTTCGTAAAGAATTGCCTGAGCCAAACACTAAGCAACAAGAGACAGCTCTTCTAAAGGGCAGAATGTATATACTTGTAGATAACTATATTAAGTCTTATATAGCCAGCCCTATCTTGCAAAGATATTTGCTTTGGACTTTAGAAAACACAGCTAGTGCCAATATAAAAGAAGCACTAAGCGTGATTATAAATCCAAGTTCTAAATAAAATAGTTGCAAAAACCCCAAAAACCCTTAACTTATATTTAATTATGAATAATGAAAATTTTACAGTAGAAGACGAAGCTAATTTGAGAGAAAACTTGAAAAAGTGCTCTGAAGAAACTATAGAAGCAGTAGTTGCTTTTAGGAAAACTAGCGACACAACTTTAATCCCTCAAATTATCGTAGGTATTTTAGACAGATTTGTAGAAGAAGAATTTAAGCCACTTTTGGCAAATCCTTCTGACGATATGGTATTAGCTGAAGCATTGGGCTTGGACTCTTTGACTATGGTAGAAATCGTCTTGGCTGTAGAAGAAGCGATAGGCACTACTATAGATAATGACGAAATCGAGGCTTTGAAAACTCTAGGAGATATTAAATCTTTCGTAGAGAAAAAAGTTTCTGCATAGAAAACTTTAGCTTTATTTAATTTATTATGTCTGAAAATATTTCAGATTATGCTGTTAGCGTCAGCCATCTTACTAAGAGTTATGGCGACCTAAGAGCTTTAGACGACGTATCTTTCTCTATAAAAAAGGGAGAGATATTGGGCTTTTTAGGCCCAAATGGAGCGGGTAAGTCTACTACTATGCGTATAATTAGTGGTTTGATGCCTGCAACTAGTGGCTGTGCCTTTATTTGTGCTAAGAGCGTTGCAAACGACCCTGATTTAATACGTGGGCATATAGGATATATGCTTGAGAATAATCCTTTGCCAGAGGATATGCGAGTTATAGAATACTTGAGGTATAGGGCGAGGATAAAGGGGTTGCCATCTAAGACTTTAAAGTCTAGGGTAGATGAGGTTATGCAGATTTGTAATTTGCATAGAAAGACTTCTAGGCGTATGATTGCAAAGTTGTCAAAGGGTTTTAGGCAAAGAGTTGGTATAGCTGACGCAATTTTGGCAAAGCCTGATGTGATTATAATGGACGAGCCTACTATAGGGCTAGACCCTCACCAGATATTGGCTATAAGAAATTTGATAAATTCGCTAAGGGGCGAGATGGCTGTTATTATAAGTAGTCATATTTTGCCAGAAGTTGAGTTGATTTGCGACAAGGTTATAATCATAAATCAAGGTATAGTAGTTGCAAATGGAACGCCAAAGGAGCTGAGAAAAGAGTTCTTGCCAGATAGGCGTTACAAGTTGAGTATGATAGCAACTAAGGAAGAATTTGTTGAAGAGCTTGGCAAGATGTCTACACCTTTTGAGTTGGAGCGAGTTAGTCCAAGCGGGCAGTCAGCTTATACAGACTTTGAAGTTAAGTCTACAGGGCAAGAGCATCAAGGGGCAACTTTGATTGAGCATTTTGCCAAGAATAAGAATTTTAATTTAGCACAATTAGCAGAGATAAAGGCGTCTTTAGAGGATATATTTATGGAGGCGACAAAGCGTAGTTGGTCTATATCTAAGAAAGATGAGAAATGAGGAAATTTAACGCAATATTTTCTAATCAGCTCTACATAATGTTTATGTCGCCATCTACTTATGTTGCGGCAGTGTTATTTACTGTATTTATGGCATTTGTGTATATGTTGAGCTTGGTGAGTTTGAGTGAAAATGCGTCAGCACAAGCACCAACTGCACAGTTTTTGAGTATATTTCCAGTGCCAGTTTTGTTTATAATTCCAATTTTGACTATGCGAAGCATTGCAGAAGAGAAGAAGTTGGGGACGCTGGACTCTTTGTTGACGACTCCCGTTTCTGTGTTACAAGTTGTCTTGGCAAAGTTCTTTGCTTGCTATTTTTACTATATAGCCTTGTGGGCTTTGACTTTGTTATTCCCTATTTTGACTAAGATATACTTGCCTAATTCAATGACAGCAGGAGGTATCTTTTCTATGCAGGACATATTGTCGGGCTATTCCTTTATACTAATTAGTGGATTAAGCTACATAGCTATAGGCATTTTCGCTTCGTCTTTGACTAGGACTACACTAGTGGCTGCAATGCTATCCTTTTTTATGCTATTTTGCATATTGATAGCAGGGGGAGTTCTTAGTTCTATAACTATACCAGATGCACCTTATTTATCTTGGGTGGCGACTTTGGCAGAATATACTCAAAGCTTTAGACACTTGGAGGATTTTAATAGCACGCTCGTAGATACTAGACCTCTGTTTTTATACATTAGTGTCAGCGTCTTGTTTTTGTCTATAACAACTATAAATATGAATATTAAACGATGAGAGCTGCATTTAAAGATTTTAGATTTGCGAGAAGGGCGAATAATTTAAACTTGTTTGTACAAATTATTTTAGGGCTACTCTTGTTTTTGATGCTCAATTTTATGGCATCGAGATATTATTCTAAGTTCGACTTGTCAGACAATAAGAAGAACTCACTTTCGCTAGAGAGCATTGCTTATATAAACGATATAGCAGAACCTATTGATATTTATGTAACTGTGGAAAAGGGCTTAGGCTCTGTGGATACAGCTCAAGCTCAAAGGGATATTAGAAGGCTTTTAGCTCAGTATGAATATGTGTCAAAGAGCAATTCTAAGGGGCTAATTAAGGCGACTTATATAAAGCCTCACGTAGAGACTAAAAAGCTTGAGGAAATTGTTACTCGCTTTGGGAAAAACATCGAAAATACAATCATTGTAGCTTCAAAGGACAAGAAGTATAAGGTTTTGGCTCTTTCGGATTTATATGATTTAACAGAGCAAAGGCGAGCTGTTTGGAAGGGCGAGCAGGTTCTAAGTTCGGCGATATTGTCAGTTGCCTCTAAGGATACTCCCAAGATTTACTTTTTGTCAGGACATGGCGAGATGTCTCCAAATAGCACAGACTCTTTGAGGGGGCTTTCAGAATTTTCTTCTTATTTAAAGAGCAGGAATTACGAAGTTGATACTTTGACTATAACAGACTTAAAGCAAATTCCTGAAGATGCAGATATGATACTTATAGCAGCGAGCCAAGTTGCATTCTTGCCAAGGGAGATAAATTTGCTAAAGGATTATTTGTGGAAAAAAGATGGTAGATTGATGGTTATGCTCTCTTTGGGGTCTACAAATGGCTTAGAGGAAATTTTTTACGACTGGGGTATACGCAGCGATGACTCTATGATAGTTGAGTCTACTGGCTTAAACGAGAGTGCAGGCGGCGACTTGATTGTAAAGGAATTTCCTAAAGATAGGCACGAAATTGTCGACCTTTTGTATAAGTTGGAATTGCCTTTGCAGTTTGGTTCAACAAGAATGATTAGGCAAGACTTGGGGTCTCCCATAGATAGAAGTATAGCTCATAGTATATTGTTATTAAGTGGTCAAAATAGTTGGGCTGAAATGAGTTATAAAACTCAAGTAAAGCCTAAGTTCGACGAGGACTTGGACTTTGCAGGTCCTATACCATTGGCAATGCTGGCTTCGAAAACGGGTAATAACGACTTGGGGTTAAGTATAGCAGGGGGCAAGTTGATAGTTTTTGGCGATGAGGACTTTGCTTCAAATAGATTATTTAATAGATTGGGCAATGCGACTTTGTTGTCAAATAGCTTAAATTGGCTCTTTGAAAGAGAGTCTCTTTTGAATATACAAAGCAAAAGTGCTGACAAATATTCTTTGACTTTGAGTGAGTCTGACATTATTTCTTTGTTGATTAGATTTTTGATTTTACCTGCATTTATTGCAATATTCGGCTTGTTAGTTTTATTTTTAAGGAGATAATATGAGAAAAATGCGTCTTACTTTATTTTTAATCATTGCGAATTTAGCAGTGTTTTTTGTGATTTTGAAATTGGAATTTTCTGATAATGTAATCGAGCGAACTCAGCGACCTTTAGTTGAGATAAGCAGACTAGAAGTGAATGGGAAAAACTTGGCAAAGTCTAGGATTGTGGTCTTAGATAACAACAAGTGGAAGATTATTTCGCCTATAAAATGGGAGGCAAATACCTTTGCTGTAAATAGAATTTTAAATAACTTGAAGTTCTTAGATGAGGAGATAGGCTTTGATGCTCAAGACTTAGAATTGCGTGGGCAAAGCCTTGCTGACTATGGCTTAGACGACCCTATTTGCACTTTTAAATATGGCAACGACAAAGTTATGTATTCCTTGAAAATTGGCAACTCTGCATCTGTTGGCGAAAAGGTTTATATGCTAGACTCTTTGGAGGATAGAGTCATTGTTGCTGATAGACAGCTTGCAGACTCACTGATGGTGGATATAGATAGGTTGCGTAGCCAAAATGTGATAAGTATACCTAAGTTTGAGATTTCTTCTATAGCCTTGAGATTGCCTGTTAAGGATTTGAATACTCAGGCTAAGGCTACTTGGAGGCGTGTTGGCTTAACTAAGAACTTAGAGGGTTCTTGGGCTTTTGAAGCTCCTTTTGTTGCTGACGCATCTAATAAGGCAGTTGAGGCATTTTTGTCTGCAGTAACTTCGGCATATATAAAATCTTTCGACGAACTTGGCGAGCTAGAAGCAGGCTTAGATACGCTATCTTTCCCTATAAATATAACTTTAGATAGCACAAATAAGAGCCAAACTTTGTTCTTGGGAAATATGAATAAGGAGACGCATAGCGTGTATGCAAAGTTGTCTGATAACCCAACTATATTTACCTTAGACTCTACTGCTTTCGAGAGTTTAGAGAGCTTGCAAGAGGATTTGCGTAGTAGGGATATAATGACATTTTCGGCTCATTCTTGTAATAATATAGAGATTTCTTCTGGGGAGTCTATGTTGAATTTAAAGAAGTTGAGCGATGACACTTGGGACATTTCTGGAAGAGTTGGCACAAAGCTTAGCGAAGTTAGCACTGCAGATTTAAGCGTAGTAAATTCTTTGTTGGCGAGCCTAAATAACACTATAGCTAGGGCGTTTATTAGTGATATGAAAAACGAGGACTTGGCTAGATATGGCTTGGCAAAGCCTAAGTTGAAGTTTGCTTTAAGCTTTGATAATTCTGCAAAAAAGACTCTATTAATTGGCGACGCTTTCAAGCAGGGGGCTGTAACTTTATATTATGCAAAGTTGGAGGACGAGGACTCTATATATGCAATTAGTGGCGAGCTTATAAATAAGTATAAGGTAAATGCGATGGATTATAAGTCTAAGTTGTTGTATTCTTTGCCAGAAAATTCAAAGTTGATGAGTATAGATGTTGTGGATTTAATGACGAAGGAGCTTGTATTGGAGGCAAAGGCTGTAGATGGTTCTTTTGCTGAATATGTTGCAACTAAGAGCAATAAGGATAAGGAACTTTTTGCAACGCTCTTGAATTATTCTAAGACTTTGTATGCAAAAAATTATGTTCAAGGAAGTTTTGATGATATGCTTTGTAGTGTAAATGGCGAGAAGTATCCTTGGGCTTATGAGTTGAGAATTACTATATCTATGCGAGGCACAGGTGGCGATGAAGAGCTTAAAGAGAGTATTTTGTTGACAGATAGGCTAGGGGCTAATTTGCAGTATGCCTTGTATAAGGGGAAAATCTTCGAATTGGCTGAACCTATGATAAATGCACTTTATTTCTTGGGTGTTTCTGCAACTCCTATCCCTGACAAGCAATGATTAAAACAACAAAAATAAAAGCGATGGGCAGGCACTTTTTAAATGTCTCTAGCTTTTTTTTGTATTGTGTGAATATTACACTTTGCGGGTTGTTTATTGTATTGTTGGGCTTTTTGGCTTGCATATACTTTAACGTGAAGTTTACGCTACCTCTTAGCTTAGAGAATACTTTAAGGCAAGAGCTGAAAAAAGAGGGTATTATTCTAAAGGCAAAGAGTATAGATTTCGACTTAAAGGCGAATATTATTATAGAAGAGCCTCAATTGAGCTTTGTTGCAACTGCAAGCGATTTTTTGACTGCAAAGCGTATAGCATTTAACATTTCGCTCGACTCTATTTTTAGGGCTAAGCTAAACTTGGATTATGCCTATGTAGAAGATGGCGTGTTGTCGCCAGTGAATGTAGATGAGAGCGATTTAAGCTTACTTAGCAATATATATTTTTGCATATACAAAAAGGGCGAGACTTGGTCTTTACGCAGCTTTAAGGCAAATATAGGTGGGCTAAGGGCAGATATAAAAGGAAGCGTAGACCAACGCTTTTTTGCTAAGGAAAAAGTTGAGGGGGTAGAAAAGCCTGAAAGCCCTCAAAAATCTATAGAAGATTATTTGAAAATTTGGGAGGAAATTTCCCTTAAGCTAAATCAAGTTAAGGATTATACAGATAAGCTAAACTACCCAAATTTAAGCATAGAATTTAGAATATCTAAAGATGAGCTAGAAGAACTCTATTGCCTATTTAGGGCAAAAGATATTGATTTGAAAGTGAAAGAGCATAGCCTTTTTGCATCTAATATAAAGTTGGGCTTGAGCTTGAACTCACAGGCTCTAAAGGAGAAAGAGGCTATGATTTTAGCTAGGGTAAAGGGCTTTAATGTAGATGATAAGTTTGAGGCAAGGCAGTTGAATTTTAGAACAAAACTTTGCTATAGCGATATGGACGAGCTTTCTAGCTTTTCCCTAAAAGACTTGAAACTTTGGCTAAATGACTTAGAAATAGCTCAGCATAAAATAGATTATATATCCTTAGAGACTAAAGAGTTGCGTTTAGACGAGACTCCAGAGTGTTTAGATTTCTACACAAAGCGTGGCAAATCGCATTTAGATATTTCTGCAAAGGTCGACAAAAATAGCATTGCCTTAGACTTTGATTATTTTGACAATCCTCAAATACTTTTAGAAATACCTGCCTTAGAGGAGTTAAAGACTAGTGAAGTCATTGAAAGGCTTTCCTTTAATGAGCCTATTTCTATATGGGGCAAGACTTCTTTGTACTTTAAGGAAGCTATAGATAAGTGGAATTTGCTAGAGCTTGATTTTGACAAATTTGAAGCCTTAGACGATGTAAAGCTCGATGGCTATGTGCTTGGAAAGAAGGTGCATTTTGGCAATGAGCGTGTTGCCGAAGTTTATGCAAGTTTGGGGCTTGAGCTAAAAAAGGGCGACGCTTTTGTTAAGGATATATATTTATTGAGTGAAGATGGCTGGGCTATAGGAGGCGATATTTATCAAGGCATACACTCTTTAGATTACATATTTAATTTAGTTGGAAGTTTTGAGCCAAGTGCTTTAAATGGGCTTATGGCGAGTTGGTGGGATATGATTTTTGAGCAGTTTGAGCTTTTGGCTTATCCTGAAGTTGAGGTCTTTGTAAATGGAAAGTGGGGCGACCCTGATTTTACTTGGGTATATGCTAAAATCGACGTAGAAAAGGCTAAGTATAACGACTATGCTTTTGATGATATTTCTTTGTCTTTGAATGTGAACCCTTCAATAATTTGTGCTTATGATGTGATTTTAAAGGGTGCAAATGGCTATGCAAATGCGTATCTAGCTTGGGTTTACGACCCATCTATAGGCTTGGAAAATTACTTATATAGGAACATTGTAGGCAGTGTTGATATGAACTTTGAGGGAGTCAACGCTCTTGGAGGTGATGATGTAGAGGATATTATAGACTTAGTTAGCTTCGATGGCAATTTGAGTGTAAATTTAGATTTATACGACAAAAATCCACGCCGAGACCCTAATTTTAAACAGCTCATAGACTTTGATTTTGATAGCAAAAGCCCTATAAAAGTTTCATATTTCAACTTCGACTCTATAAAGGCTAGGGGCAACGCTGTAGGCAGTGATTTTTATATAAAGGACACAGAGGCAAAGTTCTTCGATGGCGATTTATCTGGCGATTTTTCTATGCAAAAGCGAGATGGCGAGAATTATTTCAGGGCAGAACTTGACGCAAAATCTCTAAATCAAGGAAAGCTTTTAGATTTGATTTTGGAAATTACAGACACTCAAAAGCAAGACGACCCAATTTCGCCATCGAATTACTTAGGTAGGCTAAATTCTACTTTGACTGCCGAGGGCTTTTTGTTGGATTTTGAGTCATATAAGGCAAGTGGCAATGTGTCTATAGACAACCCTGAACTGCAAAAGGTGAGCATACTAGGGGGCGTTTCTCGTGCCTTGGAGGTCTTTAAGATACCTCTTACTACCCTTGAATTTACAAGCGTAAAGAGTGATTTTTCCTTAGATAAGGGCTTGATAAGCTTGCCTAATTTAGAGATAAAATCTCAGACTTCTACTCTATTTGGCAAGGCGATTTATACTGCTATGACAGACGCAGTTTCGGCTCGTATGTACTTTAATTGGAAGATTGCAAGTAGCGTGCCTATCTTAGGGCATATAGCAGATTTTGCTTTCGACCCTATTTTAGACTCTATTTTGCTCGTCATTTCAGATACATTTTCTTCCCCAAGCTTTTCTGGCAGAATTAGACCCTTTAATATTTTCAATTCAGAAGAAAAAATGATGGAAAATATCAAAATTGACGATTTGCAATAAGCTCTTTGAAAATACTCTTGCTCTTTTTAGCTATCGTGCTTTAATTGCTATTAATATGAATAAAAAATTGAAATGTGCAGTTGTTGGAGTTGGTTACTTAGGTGAGCATCACGCTCGCATATATTCGGAGCTAGAGAATACTGAGCTTGTTGCTGTTATGGACGCAAATGAGGCGAGGGCTAAGGAAATTGCAGATAAATTTTCGTGCAAAGTTGCAAGTAGCTTAGAGGAAGTAGCAAGCTTGGCAGATGTAGTTAGCGTAGTAGTTCCCACTGATAGGCATAGTGAAGTTGCTCTTGAATTGCTAGATAGCAATTGCCATTTATTAGTTGAAAAGCCATTTTGCACTACTCTAAGTGAAGCCGAAGCTTTGATAGCAAAGGCAAAAGAAAAGAATTTAATCATACAAGTTGGGCATATAGAGCATTTTAATCCTGTTATGGATATTATGGAAGCTCAGTTTAAAAGTCCTAAGTATATAGTTACTGACAGAATTGCTCCTTTTAATATTAGAGGAAGCGAAGTTGGGGTGGTTTTAGACTTGATGATACACGACATAGGTATAGTTCTAGCTCTTGCAAATTCAGAAGTTGTAAGCGTTGACGCAGTAGGCTCGAGGGTGCTTAGCCCAAGAGAGGACATTGCTAATGCTAGGATAAAATTTGCCAACTCTTGTGTTGCTAACTTAAATGTAAGTAGGGTTAGTCAAAAGAGAATTAGGCAAATTAAAGTATTTCAAGACTCAGCTTATGTATCTTTAGACTTTATGACTCAAAGTGGGCATTTAGTTAAAATGAACGAAGCTGGCGAACTTATAAGCCAAGAACTTGTCATAGAAAAAGACGAGGCACTAAAGCGTGAACTATCTAGCTTTGCAGATTGTGTCATAAACAATAAAAAACCTAAAGTCGACGCTCTTTTAGCTACAAAAGCTCTCGAAGTTGCCTTAGAAATTACAAGACAAATATCTTTATAAAAATATGCTAAATCCTCCAAAATTTGATAAGTGCGACTTGCTAATTATAGCAGGCGAACACTCTGGCGACGAACACGCAGCAAGAATGCTCAATAGCCTTTATGCTAAAGATGAAAATCTAAATGTATGCACTATAGGTGGGGCTATGCTTAGGGCAACTAAGGCTCAGTTCTTGTTTGACTTAGCTGAACACGCTGTAGTTGGGCTAGTGGAGGTTTTGAAAAATTATTCTTTCTTTAAGTCTTTCTTAGATGCGATGGTAGAGTGGATAGATAAGTATAGACCAAAGGCGATTTGCTTAGTGGATTACCCTGGTCTAAACCTTGCCTTAGCGAAAGAATTGCATAAGCGTGGCATATCTCAAAAGGGAGGTGGTAATGTCAAGATACTCTATTATATAAGCCCTCAAATTTGGGCGTGGAAGGCTAAGCGTAGGTTTAAGATGGAAAAGCTTTTAGACTCGCTCGCTGTGATTTTCCCCTTCGAAAAGGATTGCTATAAGGACACTTCTTTAGATGTCGAATTTATTGGACACCCATTTTTAGAAGAGGGGTATAAATCGAATTTAGCCTATGATAAAGATGGCAAGATTATGCTTTTGCCAGGTAGTAGAATGGGGGCGATTTCTCGTATATTTCCTGCTATGCTCGAGACTGCAAGGCTTATGCCTAAGGAGGAGTTTCTAGTGGTTTTCCCAGACGACAGAATTAAGGGAAAGCTCGACGAAATTATGCAAAACTTTAGCGATGTTGCCCCACGCATAGAATTTATCAAGTCCGACGCCCCTCAAATTAAGGCAAAGTCTGTGCTAATGAGTTCTGGGACTATGTCGCTTTCAGTGAACTTAGCTGCTATCCCTGGGGCTATAATGTACATAGCAAACCCAATCACTTATTTCTTGGGCAGAATGTTGGTTAAGATAGATTATCTTGGTATTTGCAATATCATTTTGGGCGAGACTGCTTGGAAAGAATTTATACAATTCGACGCAAAGCCAAAAGTCCTTGCTGAATATATGAATTACAGCACTTACGACCCTAAAGCCCTCGAAGCAACAGCTAAAGACGCAAACGCCCTAATTGAGTCGCTTAAATCCCCACGAAACCTAAATTTAGCTTCTTGGTTATTGAAGCACTTAAGCATTTAAATTTTTAAGCAATCGCTGTGTTGAATGGCGTCAAAAGAGCCATTACTAAAGAATATCACACAAGAGCTTTCTTGGTTATTGATTGTATTTTCTATGTGTTTTAGAAGCTCTTGGTTGTCAGTGAAAGCGTTGATTTGCTTATTTGCAACTTCAGACATCTTGTCTAAATCTATACGCTTTTCTAGGGGGATTTTTTCTAAATTTTGGATTTTGCCTATGCAAATTTCATCTGCAAGAGATAGCGAGTTTGCAAAATCATCTTGGAAAACATTGGTGCGAGATGAGTTACTCCTTGGTTCAAAACAAGCTATAATCTTGCGTTTTGCATATTTGTTACGCATAGATAAGATAGTGTTTTTAATAGCAGTAGGGTGATGCCCAAAGTCCTCTATAATAACAACTTTATCGCTCTTGTGCAATATCTCTTGGCGACGCTTAACGCCCTTAAAGTTTAGTAGAGGGCTAATATCTATGTCGAGGCAGTCTTGCTTTCCTAAGATACTAGCTACCCCAGCTATAGCCATTGCGGCGTTTCTTGCATTATATTGAGCAGGCAAATTCCAGCTTATAGTTTTGCGTTGGAATTTATTGACTAAGTCGAAGCTAGTGAAGTCCTCTTCTTCTTTGAAATTTTGAATTTGGAGGTCTGCCCCCGCTCTAAAGCCAACTTTAATACATTTAACCCAAGGCGTATTTTCAAGCGAGTCTATGTTGGTATCATCTGCATTTTCTATGATAAGCCCATTGCCTGAAACTATCCTACGCACGTGGCTGAAAGTACGCTTTACGTCAATAATGTCTCTAAAAATATCTGCGTGGTCAAATTCTATATTATTAATAATAAGCACCTTAGGCTTGTAGTGTATGAATTTGCTACGCTTGTCGAAAAAGGCAGTGTCGTATTCATCGCCCTCTATTACAAAAGGCTCTGCAAAGCTACCTAAATTTGCCCCACTTTTAAAACCTTGTATAAGCCCTCCAATTAGGTAGCCACAGTTTGCGTAGTGCTGTTTTAGGAGCATAGTAGACATACTTGTAGTTGTAGTTTTGCCGTGTGTGCCACTTACAACAAGGCAGTCTCTGTTTTTTATAACTTCCTCTGAGATGAGCTGGGCAAGGCTTGTAAAGGGAATTTCCTTAGAGCTGAGCAAGTACTCAACTTCCTCATTCATTCTGCTTTGAGCATTGCCTATCACAACTAAGTCTGGCTTAATCTCCTTTAAACGCTTGGCACTATATCCCTTTAGGCACTCTATATTCGCATTTTCTAAAACGCTCTTCATCGGCTCATAAAAGGCATTGTCAGAACCAATAATCTCGTGATTAGCCTCCTTTAGCATTGCAGCGACATTGCCCATTGCAGTGCCACATATCCCCATAAAATATATCTTCATTAGAAGTAAGTCTTTTCGTTTAGCGACAAAATTTCGCCATTTCTAAATATAGTTATAATACCTGTACTTGACGAAACTACTATAGCTAAGCAGTCAGCTGCAAGTGATATAGAATAAGCTGCAGCGTGCCTTGCTCCCAAGCCTCCTTGGAGGTTTAAAGTGAAATCTGGCGTATGAATTAGCGTACCTGCTGTCTCTAAAACGCCATTACCATCTATAATCATCGCCCCATCTATCATAGATAACTCCTTGACAGTCTCGTCCATAAATGGATTTAGGATACTTCTATCTTCACGCTTGTAGCCATAGAAAGGATTTAGCACCAACTGCTTTGAAAGAGCCAAGACATTTTGAGCGTCGCCAATTACAAATAAGCAACCTATAGGCTTTCCCTCTCTGCCTTCTACAGAAAGCTCAGTGGTAATAGCCAATATGCGTTCAACAACTTCAGGCTTAACATCATTAGGCAAGAGTTGCCCTTTAAAGTTTAGTATCTTTGAAAATTCTTTTGCGACATCTACAACTGTAATACAATCTACAATCCCACTTTCTTTAATACCACCTATACAGCAAATTTTATCGCCTATACCTATGATACCCTTTGTTATACCCATAAGCAAAGCACTGCCTAATTGCGACATTCTCTTAGTTGAAAATGCACGAACGTTAATGAAAGATAGCTTTTTGCCCTCAAAGAAGTTTGAGGAACGCTCAGTAACAATCAGCGTTTTAAAATCGTCAAAAACAGTATCTAAATTCAAGCCATTAGGGAAAGTATCGCCCAATAAAAATATAGTATTCGCCTTAGAAATCTTGGCAATTTGCTTTGCCTTATTCATAAAAGACTTTGTCGAAAGCGACATCTTTGGAGCTATATTTAGAGCATTGCTATCTTGGCTACGCTTTTTGAAAACTGCCCAAACCTTATCTCTAAAATTAGCAAAATCTGCAGAAGCAATTATATCTGAAATTATCTCGTCTTGCGAAAATATTCTAGCTAAAGACGCAAGTATATTCAAGTAATTCTTATGTCCTTGATTTGCCAATAGCATAAAGATTAGTTTTGTATCTTTATATTCGCTCTTGTTGTCAAAACTTAGCCCCTCTGGGCATCTTGCAACTACAAATAAATAGCTATGCTTTATATTCGCCTTTGTGTGTGGCATTAATATACCATCGCCTAAATAAGTGCTTATATCTTGTTCTCTAGCGATTAAATCGGCAAGGATATTGTCCTTGTTTTGATTTTCTTCAAGCAAATGTGGGGGAATGCAATCAAGCATTTCAGCTAAAGCCCCCTCTAGGTGAGAGCTTTCTATGTCTATAATTCTAGACTTTGCTATGTATTTGCTATAATCCATTTAGCATAGTGCCTTATTAGATATTTGTTTTTGGAACGTTCCAGTCTAAAGAGTTTTTCTTAACTTCGTAAATAATACCAACAATCATCACTGCCAAGAAGAATAGCACTGGCAAAAGAATAGATATATTGTTTGCGATAAAGTCAGTGTATATAAAAGCGAATGGGATTAGGAAAACGACTTCTATATCAAAAATTAAAAATAATAAAGCAACCAAGTAGAACTTGATAGATATGTTTTTGTGAGCTTTGTCTTTTAGAACAGCCCCAGACTCATAAGGCGAGTCTTTAATAGCATTAGTTTTTGCACGTTGTCCAAAAATGCAACTAGCAAGGATTATACCCAAGCTCATTCCAACAGCTAGGATTATTTGTAAAAATATAGGCAAATAGGCATTAAATTCCATAAATAAAATATTGGATTAATTTTGCTAAAAATCAAGCATTTATTTATTCGACTCGCCAATTATTAGCTTGGATTTTAAAGAAATTGCCTTTTGGCTTTCTTTGTTGTCTTTTTCTATGAGTTTAAAGAGCATTTCAAAGGCAATTTTGCCCATTTCATTATGTGGCATAAGCATAGTACTAAGAGGACACCAAGCAGACAAAGCCCCTATATTTCCATTAAAACCTGCAAGGCTTATTTGATGGGGTATGCGAATGTTCTTTCTATAAAATACTTTAGCTATGGTATTTGCGAGATTGTCATCGTAGGCTAAAATAGCATCTGGCAGATTGTCAAAATCTAAAAAAGAGCAATCTAGGCGTTGATTATAATCTAAGGAGCTTTCAACTTCTACAACTTCTGTAGTTAAACCAGCTTCTTTCATAGCTTTCAAATATCCCTTTTCTCTGTCTGCAATGCTGTAGTGATTGTCGTCTTTTTCTGGAGGTTTTAGAAATAAAATTCTCTTGTGCTGACGCTCTATTAAATAATTTGTAATGTCGCTTGCAGAGTGGACTTCGTCTACATAAATAGCATTTTGCTCGAGCTTTTTATTTATAGTAATTCTTGGAATATTGCTCGAATTAAGCTCAGCTTCTAGGCTAGTTGGCAAGCTTATACTTGCGTCTACAACAATACCGTCTAGCCTATTATTTTTAAATAGGCTAGGCAAATTTTTTGTATCTTCGTCTATGCTTAGCATAGTTACTGCAAAGTTTTTTAGCCCTGCAGTTTTTGTAAAGCTAGGCAAAAAAGGCGAATGTATTGCCTTTTCGCCTTTGCCCTCAACTTTCAAAAAGGCAAGGTTATACATAAAGTTACTTCTGATAGAAACAGCACCCCAGTGGGTTCTATAATTCATCTTTTTTGCAACTTGCCTTGCCTTTTTTATAGAGACTTCGCTAAGCCCTATAGTAGTTTTTGAGCTAGGGTTAAGAGCCTGCGAAACTGCACTAAGGCTTAGCCCTGTTATGTTGGCTATGTCCTTTAGTGTAGCTTTTTTGCCAGTGGCTCTAAACTCTTCTATAGCCCTATCCATCTAGGCGTGATATAGGCTCAATAGATTTCTGTCTCTTAGATTTTCTCTGCCATTTAAGCCATCTAATTCTAGCATAAATGAGCAAGATGCAACTTCGCCGCCACATTTTTCTACTAGAGAGCAAGTTGCATTTGCTGTTCCTCCTGTAGCTAAAATGTCGTCGATAATTATGATTTTATCGCCTGCTTCGATGTCGTCTTTGTGTACAAAAAGCGAGTCTGTGCCATATTCTAAAGCGTATTCTATAGATACGGTTTCCTTAGGTAATTTGCCTTTTTTGCGTACTAAAATTAGGGGCAAGCCCAATGCTATAGCAATAGGGGCAGCAAATACAAAGCCTCTTGCTTCTGTAGCTAAAATTTTATTTGCTTCAATGTCCTTTAGGGCTAAAGACCACTCTTCAACTAATTCATAAAATCCCTCAGGAGACTTCAATAAAGGTGTTATATCTCTAAAAGTTACGCCTTTTACAGGGTAATCTTCAACTATTGCTATGTATTGTTCTATATTCATTTTATTTTTTTGTAAAGCTAGTGTTTTTGATTTTTTTAGATTTTAAAGGGTAGTCTAGCGTATATTGCAAGCCACGACTTTCCTTACGCTTTCTTGCTGACATAATTATAAGGCGTGCAACTTGCAACATATTTCTAAGTTCAAGCAACTTTGGCTCAACTTTAAAATTGCAGTAATATTCGTCGATTTCTTCGAGCAAATTTTTAATACGCCTTTCAGCCCTTTGCAAACGTTTATCGCTACGAACTATACCAACATAGTCCCACATAGTACGTTTTAACTCACTCATATTGTGAGATATAATAAAGCGTTCGTCTGGGTCTTTTAGCGAGCCATCTACCCAAAAGTCTAAATCGCAATCTTTAAATTTAGTTGAGTCTATATACTTTGTACTTGCTGCACTTGCGTTATTTGCGACAACTATAGCTTCTAGTAATGAATTACTTGCAAGTCTATTTGCTCCGTGAAGTCCAGTGTTAGAAACTTCGCCACAAGCGTATAGCCCCTTGATATTCGTTTCGCCATTTATAGTACTTTGTATACCTCCGCATTGATAGTGAGCTGCAGGAACTACAGGCATAAAGTCCTTAGAAATATCTATACCTTTTTCTAAGCAGTGTTCAAAAATCTTAGGAAATCTATCCATCAACTCCTCTTTGCCCAAGTGAGTTATATCTAGGTATACATAGTTAGAGCCGTGCTTTTTCATTTCAGTATCTATAGCTCTTGCAACTATGTCTCTTGGGGCTAAGTCCTTGCGAGAGTCGTACTTGTGCATAAAGGCATTGCCGTCTGTATCTCTAAGGATTGCACCTTCGCCACGAACAGCTTCGGAGATTAAAAATCTGTCGTCGTCTTGGCTGTAAAGGGCAGTGGGGTGAAATTGTATAAACTCCAAGTTTTGTATCTTTGCTCCAGCTCTATATGCAATAGCCAAGCCATCGCCAGTGGCAATGCTAGGGTTTGTAGTATATAAATACACACGTCCAGAGCCTCCAGAACTTAACATAACAGCCTTTGCCTTAACGGCGTGTACCTTCTTTTGCTTCTTGTCTAGGACGTATATACCTATCACTCTTTTTTCAGCAGACTTATAGTACTTTTCGCTAGTTATTAAATCTACAGCAAAGTGGTTTTCGTAAATTTCTATATTAGGATTATTTCTAGTTTTTTCAACCAAGGCTTCCTCTATAGCTTTGCCAGTGTAGTCCTTAACGTGAAGTATGCGTCTTTGGGAGTGTCCTCCCTCTTTGCCTAAGGCAACTTCGCCATTATTTGAGGTAAATTCCACGCCATTTTCGATGAGGTCTCTTATAGCTGAAGGACCTGCTTCTATAATTTGTTTTACTATAGCTTCGTCGCAAAGCCCATCGCCAGCAATGAGCGTGTCTTTTATGTGCGATTTAAAATCGTCTAAGCCACTAGTTACACTTGCAATGCCCCCTTGTGCCTTATTTGTATTTGTGTCGCAAACGCTCTTTTTTGTAATTATACAAACACGTTTACCTAAATTAGCACATTTCAAAGCATAGCTAAGCCCTGCTATTCCACTGCCAACTACAACTATATCAAAATTAGTGTCCATTTTTTTATATTAATATATTGTCAATTAGTCTGATAGTATCTAGCCAAATGGCAATACAAATTCTCGATTTGCCCTTAACTATAGTCTTTATAGGTAAAGAATTTTCAGCGTCTACTACATTTATATAGATAATTCTTATCTTAGGCGATTTTGAGAAATTATTTGTAATTAGAGCCACTATTCTATCTACACAATCACAGCCATTGTCGACTAGTGCCTTAGCCTCCCTAAGAGATTGGCTTATGATTAGAGAGTCTCTATGTTGCTCTTCGTTTAGATATGCGTTTCTTGAGCTTGTTGCAATTCCATCATCGTCTCTAATTAGAGGAGCTACCACTATTTGCGTATCTATGAACAAGTCCCTAACCATTCTTTTAATTACAGAAACTTGCTGAGCGTCTTTCTCTCCAAATATAGCAAAATTAGGCTTAACTATATTTAATAACTTGCAAACTACTGTGCAAACTCCACTAAAGTGCTTAGGGCGACTTATACCACACAAATTCGCTGAAATGGAATTTTCCACTATAGCAGTAGACGAGTCTGCAAAATACATATCACTTGAAGAGGGTGCAAATATTACATCTACATCTTTTGCTTTTTCTGCGTCTTCTTGGAGTTGGCGTGGATATTTGTCGAAGTCCTCATTTGCCCCAAATTGCGTAGGGTTTACAAAAATACTCAGAACTACAATATCGCTACGCTTTCTTGCCTCGGCAACCAAGCTTAAATGCCCCTTGTGTAAAGCTCCCATAGTGGGAACAAAGCCAATAGTTTTAGATTGAGATAACATTTCTTTGCTATACTCAGTCATTTCTTTAGGTGAATATATGATTTTCATTGCTTTGTGTCTATTTTTATATTTATCTAGTATCATTAATTTTTAAGAATAATCAACAATATAAATAAATTATGAGCGATTCATACATTCAAAATCTATTCGCAGAAAGAATAGGCGGAGTTAACTATGGTAAAAGTACTGCCATCTATAAATTTGAAAAAATTAAGAGGGCTAAACTAGCTGCTAAACAAGCTAAACCTAATTTGCCTCTAATTGATATGGGAGTAGGCGAACCTGACGAAATGGCTTTCCCTCAAGTTGTTCAAGCTCTTAATGACGCAGCGAATAACCCAGATAATAGGGGTTATGCTGACAATGGCTCTGCTAATTTCAAAAAGGCAGCAGCAGCTTATATGAAAGAAGTTTATAAAGTTGACATAGATGCAGATACTGAAGTTTTACACTCTATAGGCTCTAAGGCTGCTCTTAGCATTTTGCCAAGTTGCTTTATAAATCCTAATGACGTTGTGATTATGACTGTTCCTGGTTATCCAGTTTTTGGCACTCACGCAAAATATTTAGGTGGCGAAGTTTATAACCTAGAATTGAAAAAGGAAAACGATTTCCTACCTCAACTAGACACTATACCTGCTGACATCTTGTCAAGAGCGAAAGCTATAGTAATCAACTATCCAAATAATCCTACAGGGGCAACTGCAACTATGGAATTTTTCAAGGAATTAGTTGCTTTTGCTAAGACTCATAACTTGATTGTGGTTTCTGACTGTGCTTATGCTTCTTTGATTTTCGAAGGAACTCCTATGTCTATCTTCCAAGTAGAAGGTGCAAAGGACGTTGCAGTAGAATTACACTCTCTATCTAAGAGCCACAATATGACTGGCTGGAGATTAGGTTGGGTATGTGGCAATGCTTTGATTGTTAAGGCTTATGGCGACGTTAAGGATAACACAGACTCAGGTCAATTCTTGGCTATACAAGAGGCTGCTTGTGCTGCATTAGAAGATAAGTCTATAGTATCTAAGATTGCTGCAAAATATTCTCGCAGAATGGATTTATTAGTAGAAGCTCTAAACTCTTGTGGTTTTAATGCACAAAAGCCAAAGGCAAGTTTCTTCTTATATGTAAAAGCTCCTAAGGCTGCAATTTCAGCTACAGGCGAAAGAATAGAATTTGATAGTGGCGAAGCATTCTCTCAATGGATGATTATGGAAAACTTAATCTCTACTGTACCTTGGGACGACGCTGGCTCTTTTGTACGTTTCTCTGTAACTTTCATAGCTAAGGACGAGAACGAAGAAAAAGAAATTATTGCAGAAATCAAAAAGAGAATGTCTGCTTCTTATACTTTTGAATTTTAATAAATTTAAGCAAAATGCAAGATAAGCGTATAGTAGCACTAATGCACGGGCGAGACAAGGCTGGTCTTGTCGCTCGTGTGTCTAATTGGATTTATGACAGGGGAGGTAGCATTGAACACGCCGACCAACATAAGGATAGGCAAGATGAAATATTCTTCCAAAGAGTCCAATGGATACCTGAAGGCGATGCCCAAGAGGAAATGAGGCTATTTACTCACTTTGCTCAAACGCAGTTGGAGATGGAAACTGAAATATGTCTATTTGCACAAAAGCAAAAAATAGCCCTATTTACGTCTCAATTTACTCACTGCTTTTGCGACATAGTAACTCGTCAACAGCAATCTGAGCTTAATTGCGAAATTCCACTAGTAGTATCTAATCACGAGACTCTAAAGGAATATTCTCAAAAGTTCGACTTAGACTATCACTATATGCCTATTAGCAAAGAAACTAAGGCTGAAGTTGAAGCAGAACAAATACGTTTAATTAAGGAAAGTGGAGCAACTCTTGTTGTAATGGCAAGATATATGCAAATTCTTAGCGACGACTTTCTAAAGAACGTTGGCGTTCCTGTTATAAATATTCATCATAGCTTTTTGCCAGCATTTATAGGGGCTAGACCCTACCACCAAGCATACCAAAGAGGGGTGAAGCTTATAGGGGCAACTGCTCACTATGCTACTGCAGACTTAGATGAAGGTCCAATCATTGCTCAGAATGTAACGCCGATTAGCCACAGAAATTCTGTGGAGGATTTGATGCGTAAAGGTAAGGAGCTAGAACGCACTACTTTAGCTCACGCTCTTCGCTTGCATTTGGAAAAGAGAGTTCTTAGTTATAAGAACAAAACAGTGGTCTTTGATTAATGGATAAGGCTCTTCCATTTAAAATTAGCGTGCTTGTCTTTGTTGAAAAAGAGGACAAGTCGCTTTTGCTTATGAAGCGTAATAAGCAACCTAATCAGGGTTTTTATAGCCCTATAGGGGGCAAGCTCGAAATGGCTATAGGGGAAAGTCCTCATCAATGTGCCAAGAGAGAAATCTTTGAAGAAATTGCCCTTGATGTAGATATATCTAGCCTGCACCTATTTGCGATGGTCAGCGAAAAGGCATACGAGCAAGATACGCACTGGCTTATGTTCCTATTTACTTCTAAGGTTAAGATTGATAGCTTGCCAGAAGATATAGACGAAGGCTCTTTCTCTTTCTTTAGTAGAAGTGATATAGAAAATTTAAAAATTCCAGAAACTGATAGAAAAATTCTTTGGAAACTTTATGATGAATACAAAGAGGGCTTTGCTTCAGTATATATAGACTGTTCAAATCCTGAAAATATGGATATAGAAATTTATGACGCAAGAAGATAAAATATTAAACATTTTTAGAGAAACTAAGGCTCTTTTGGAAGGGCATTTCATTCTAAGAAGTGGTCTACACTCAGGACATTTCTTTCAATGTGCAAGAGTTTGCGAACGCCTTGAACAAGTTAGCGAGCTTATAGAAATGCTTTTGGCAAAGCTAAAGGCGAATAATGTTGAGTTCGACACAGTTTTAGCACCAGCAATGGGGGGCTTAGTTCTAGGGCAAGAGTTGGCTAGACAAGCAAAGGCGAGGTTTTTGTTTGTGGAAAAAGTTGACAATATGCTTGCACTTAGACGTAACTTTAAGATGGAAAAGGGCGAGAAAATTTTGATAGTTGAAGACGTTATCACACGTGGTGGTAGAGTTGACGAGTGTATCAAGATTATCAAAGACAATGGGGCGACCCCTGTAGCTTGTGCATTGTTGGTAGATAGAAGCGAAGGCAAGGCTAATTTTGAAATAGATAAATATAGCTTGTTGGAGTTCTCTTTCCCAACTTATCAAGCAGACAAGCTACCTCCAGAGCTAGAGTCAATCCCAGCAACTCACCCTGGTAGCTAGTTTAATGGGGGGCTTATAAAAATTGGTTTTTAATAGAAAGCAAAAACTTTGTTTTTGCACTGTAAAATATTTCCAAAAGAAAGGCACAATATGAAAGGTATAATCTTAGCAGGTGGCAATGGCACAAGGCTTTATCCACTAACAAAAACGACATCTAAACAGCTTTTGCCTGTTTATGATAAACCTATGATTTATTATCCATTGTCTACTTTAATGCAGTTTGGCATAAGGGATATTTTAATTATTTCTACCCCACAGGACTTGCCTAATATTGAGAGGCTTTTAGGCGATGGCGAGAGAATTGGCGTTGAACTATCTTATGCTATACAAGAAGAGCCAAAGGGCATTGCTCAGGCATTTTTGATAGGCGAGGACTTTATAGGCAATGAAGAAGTTTGCTTGATATTAGGCGATAATATATTTTATATGGGCGACCAATTTAAGGCTTTTAAGCGAGATGTTAAGGAGAATACTTCTAAGATAGCGACGATTTTTGCGTATCACGTGAGTAATCCAAAACGCTTTGGGGTGGTTGAATTTGACGCTGATTTAAAGGCGATTTCTATAGAGGAAAAGCCAGCTGAGCCAAAGTCGAGTTACGCAGCTGTGGGCTTGTATTTTTACCCTTGCGACGTGGTTGAATACGCAAAGACTTTAGAGCCATCTGCTCGTGGCGAATATGAGATTACAGACCTAAATAATATGTATTTAAAAGAGGGCAGAATGAACGTTGCTCCAATGGCTAGAGGTAACGCTTGGCTAGACGCAGGCACGCCAGATAGCCTAATGGACTCGTCTCAATATGTGCAGATTATCGAAAAGCGTCAGGGCTTGAAGATTGCGTGTATAGAAGAAATTGCTTATACTCAAGGGTTTATAGACAAAGCTCAGCTTGTTGCTATAATAGAGGATATGCGTGATTGCGATTATAAAAATTATTTGATAAAGGTGCTAGATAGCGAATATGAATTACACTAATACATTTATAGAGGGCTTAGTTGTACTTGAGCCTAAGGTTTTTGCAGATAATAGGGGCTACTTTTTTGAGTCATATTCAAAGAAGGAGCTGTTAAAAGCTGGTATAGATTGCGACTTTGTTCAAGACAATCAATCGAGTTCTACAAAGGGGACTATAAGGGGTTTGCACGCTCAGTTGGGCGAATTTGCTCAGGCTAAGTTGATTAGGGTGCTTTCTGGCACAGTCTTAGACGTGGCAGTTGATATACGTGAAAACTCGCCAACTTTTGGCAAGCACTTTGCTATAGAATTATCTGCTGAAAATAAGAAGCAATTATTTATACCAAGGGGATTTTTGCACGGATTTTCTGTATTGTCAGACAGTGCTGAATTTTTCTATAAATGCGACAATTTTTATCATAAAGAAGCCGAGTTTGGCTTGCGTTATGACGATGAGTACTTGGCTATAGACTGGAAAGTTGATATGCAAAATGCTTTAGTTTCAGATAAAGATAAAGTTTTAGGGGGCTTTAAAGATGCTTTTAGTAACAGGCTCTAATGGGCAGTTAGGCACTGAGTTGAAAGCTTTGTTGCCTGATGCGATTTTTGCAGATATTGCAGATTTAGATATAACAGAGCTTGAGCAAGTTAAGGCTTTTGTGTCTAAGCATAATATAGACACTATCATAAATTGTGCAGCTTATACTGCTGTAGATAAGGCAGAAAGCGATGTTGAGCTATGCACAAAAATCAATGTGCTTGGCATAGAGAATTTAGCGAAAAGTGGGGCGAAAATAGTGCATATATCTACAGATTATGTCTTTGATGGCACAGGGCATAAGCCTTATTTAAGTACAGATATGGCAAGCCCTCAGTCTGTTTATGGGGCTACAAAGTTGGCAGGCGAGAATGCTCTTTTTGAGAATGCAGAGACTGCTATAGTTATTAGAACTGCTTGGCTATATTCTACTTATGGGAATAATTTCCTTAAGACTATGATGAGGCTAGGCAAGGAGAGAGATAGCCTAAATGTGGTTGCCGACCAAGTGGGTAGCCCAACATACGCAGGCGATTTAGCAAAGGCGATTGTGGATATTCTGCCTCAGGTGGAAGATGGCAAAAGGGCTATTTATCATTATACAAACGATGGGGTTGCTTCTTGGTATGATTTTGCACTTGAAATAATGGAGCAACTTTGCTTAGATTGTAAAATTAGCCCTATTGCTAGTTTTGAATATCCAACGCCAGCGAAGCGTCCTTTTTATTCTATACTAGATAAGAGTGAGATAAAGCGAGATTTTAATATAAAAATTCCTCATTGGAAAGAAAGTTTAAAGAAATGTCTAAGTCAATTTTAATAACAGGTGGAGCAGGCTTTATAGGCTCGAACTTTGTGCCTTATTTTGCCAAGAAATACGCTGAGTATAATGTGATAAACTTGGATAAGTTGACTTATGCAGGCGATTTAGACAATTTGAAGGAGTGCGAAGTTCTTGATAATTATACATTTGTAAAAGGGGATATATGCGATAAGAATTTGCTTGAAGAGCTTTTCTTAAAATATGACATAAGGGGAGTTATACACTTTGCAGCAGAAAGCCACGTGGATAATTCTATAAAAAGCCCCTTTGCCTTTGTAGAGACAAATGTAATAGGCACTTTTGCTTTGCTCGAATGTGCGAGAAAACATTGGTTTAATGCACCTAATGAGCCTAAAGAAGGCTATGAGGATTGCAGATTTCATCATATATCCACAGATGAAGTTTATGGCACTTTGGGCGAGACTGGGCTTTTTTACGAGACGACAGCCTACGCCCCAAATAGCCCATATTCAGCGTCTAAGGCAAGTTCTGACTTTTTTGTAAGGGCATATTATCATACTTATGGAATGAATGTAACAACTTCAAATTGCTCAAATAATTATGGCGAAAAACAACATAGCGAAAAGTTTATCCCTACAATTATTCGCAAATGCTTGGCAGACGAAGCTATACCTATATACGGCAAAGGCGAGAATATCAGAGATTGGCTATACGTGCTAGACCATTGCAAGGCTATAGACTTGATTTATCATAAGGGCAAGACAGGCGAGACCTATAATGTAGGAGGCAAAAACGAGCGTACAAATATGCAAATAGTCTACGCAATATGTGCAATTTTAGACGAAAAAAAGCCAAGAGCTAAGGGCAAATACGCAGAGCTAATCAGCTTTGTAAAAGACAGAGCAGGACACGACTTAAGATACGCCATCGACGCTACAAAACTCGAAACTGAACTAAACTGGCACGCCCACGAAACCTTCGAAACAGGCATAATCAAAACAGTGGAGTATTATTTGAAATGAAAATTATTTCAGTAGTTAGAAATTTTGAAATGTATAATCGCCTTGTTAAAAATAATAAAAATAACAAGGGTGCAGATTTTGTTGCATTTGATAATAATCAAGAGAATAAATATATATCTATAAGATATAATGAGTTCTTGAATAATTATGATTATACGAAGCCAGATTGGTTTGTATTTTGCCACGAAGATTGGGAGGTTTTAGAAGATTTGCAAGCTAGGCTTGATAAATTAGATAAAAATTGTTTATACGGAGCTATAGGGGTTTCGCTGAAAGTGTTTTGGAAATTTGCACGCAGAACATTTTTAGGCGAGATAAAACACTCAGATAAAGATGGTAATAATGTGCTAAAAATTGGTAATAAAATAAGGAAGCCAAAGGAAGTTGGTACTTTTGATTGCCAATGCTTGATAGTACATTCGGACTTGATAAATAAATATAAATTGCGATTTGACGAAAATTTGACTTGGGATTTATACGTAGAAGATTTTTGCATTAACGCCAAAGAAAATTTCGACATTAGCTCAAAGGCATTGCAATTAAACTGCCAACATTACTCGATTGGCAACCTACAAGACAGATATTTCCAGCAACTAAAATACCTAAAAGAAAAATACAAAAACGCCAAAAATTCTTATAGCAATACAATTTCCGACATTCTAATATCCCAAAAGCTTAAATTGATAGTTTTTAGATTTATAGGCAAGGAATATAAGTCTTTCTTTTATCAAAGCAGAATTACAAGTTCAGGTAAAAGACTAATAAAAATTTGCAAAATTCCAGTGTATAGTAGGAGGGTAAAATGAAGCCGATTTTAGTGCATATACATATTTATTATGTAGAGATGTGGCAGGAATTGAAAGCTTGTCTTAGAAATATTGAGCCTAATCCTTATGATTTGTATGTTACAATAGTTGAATCAAACGCAGATTTAGAAAAAGATATTTTAGCATTTAAGCCTAATGCAAAAATCGAAATTGTTGAAAATAGAGGTTTCGACATTGCTCCTTTTGTTCATATAATCAATCAAGTTAATTTAGATGATTATGACTATGTTGTAAAGTTGCATACAAAGAGAGATATAATCAATCAAGTTAATTTAGATGATTATGACTATGTTGTAAAGTTGCATACAAAGAGAGATATGACAGTTGATGCTTTTTTAAATGGATATAACTTAAAAGGTGACTCTTGGCGAAAATATTTATTGAATTTTATAAGTACAAAGGAAAAATTTGAAAATACTTTAAGCGTGCTTTTTGATAAAAAAGTTGCGATGGTCTCTGATTATAGACTCTTACTTAAAAATAGAGGATACGATAAAGTTGCAGAAGAAAAACTAGAAAGCTTTTTAAAAGAAAAGGGCTTCCCTTATATTAATTTTTATTTTGTTGCAGGTACAATGTTTATTGCAAAGGCGAATGTTTTCAAGCCAATGCAGAATATGTTTAGTATGGATGATTTTGAAGTGGAATTTAAATCTGTAGGGCAAATGGCTCATTTAATTGAGAGATTTTTTGGCTACTTGGTGTATTATAATAATCAAGAAATTTACTATACTTTTTCTCAAAAATGTAAAAGAATAGCTCGTTGTCTTATGTATTTCTTTTATCAAAATAAAATCACAACCTCAGGTAAAAGATTAATAAAAATTGGAAGCGTTTTTTTCTTTGTTAAAAATTGAAAAGGGAGAGAGTCTCTGCTAAGGTTATTATAATCCAAAAAAATAATCGAAACAGAAAGCTACTCTCTTATGAAAAAAGAAACTACAAATTCACAACAAATGCAAGCAATTTTTACTCCTCAAGAGCTACATTTTGCAGTTAATCAATTATCTTTAAAGTTGATTTTATCTGCTGTTGAGGCTCAAGTTGATGAGCTTTGCGGGGCATTTTACAACCCTAAATCAAACAGCAAATACTATCGAGCTGGCTCGGTTTTGTCGCAGGTTTTTGATGGCAATAACTGGCATAAGGCTAAGTGCCCTAGGGTCAGGGAACGTTTGAAAAATGGAAAATCTAAAGAAGTTCATTTGACGCAACTTACTGCTATTAAAGATACTAGCATTTGGGAAGAGCAACTTATGCGTAATATCCTTTGTGGCGTTTCTTATGGCAATATGAACAAACTTAACCCTAAGGACAAAAAAATCAGCAAGGCTTCTTTAAGCAAATTATGGGAAGAAAAAGCAAGCGTTTTAGTCGAAAATCTGCAAAATGAGTCGCTTGAAAAATACGACTTAGTCGCTCTGATGATAGATGGCGTTTGGCTTAGCAAAGAGCTTTCTGCGGTGGTAGCTCTTGGTTTCGACAAAGATGGGCACAAGAAAATTTTGGGCTTCAGGATAGGTACATCAGAGAACGAAACTGTCTGCATTGACTTGCTTAACAGCTTGAGGGACAGAGGGTTAAAGTCTCCAACAAAGAGAGATTTGCTTGTTGTTTTAGACGGCTCAAAAGCTTTGGATAAGGCAACAAAAACTATATTTGGCACCAGCGTAATAATCCAAAGATGCTTGATACACAAAGAGCGAAATGTGCTTCATTATACCCCTAAAAAATTGCAGGCAAAGGTAATGTCTAAATTTAAATACTTACGAGAAGCCTGCGACGAAAAAGAAGCAAAAAAAGTAATAAAAGAACTAAAATCATTGCTAAAAAAGCATCAAAACGCAATAAATAGCATAGAAGAGAGCGAAACGGAACTTACTGCGATACATAAACTTAGCCTTAATGAAACCTTGCAAATGACGTTTAGAAGCACTAATAGTATAGAAAATGCTTTTAGGAACGTGCGTCGCCACATAGGCAGGGTTACGAATTGGAAAGAACGCACCTGCGGACTGTGGATAGGCAGTGGATTAATCTTATCCCAAGAAACTTTCAAGCGAATAAAAAGCTACGAAAAAATACCCGCCCTAATTGAATCCTTGGAGGCGACTTCTCCTAGGAGAAGTAAGGAAGATAAAAATCCTTTTGAAGAAGCCCAAAACTTCAATAAAAGTATTGACAATAACAAAAAAATAGAAAAACTTACAGCCTAAAGATAACCTTACTGAGACACTCTCTCTTTAAGAATTTTAACAAAAAATTAAACTTCTACTAAAAATTTGCAAAATTCCAGTGTATAGTAGGAGACTAAAATGAAGAGGAACTATAAGATGGAAACAGAGTTGCATTTAATTGTATTGTGGGGAAATGCTCGAGATAAAGAGCAAGAGATTTTAGATGGTTTAAATCTAAATTATGATTTTGCAGAAACTTCAAGAGGGTATGATATGCGATACGCAATCGACGTAACTAAGCTCGAAAGCGAACTAAACTGTTATTCACTAAAAGCTTCTAAATATGTATAATCAAAATAGTGGAGTATTATTTAAAATAATTTTAAAGGAGTTAGATATATGAGTATAAAATATAGCGACGGAGATGTTGAAGGTGAAATTTTGGATATTTTAAAGGAGGCAAAAGATATTAGTGCTTCTTGCGATATTGCTTATGATAAGTACGACAAGTGGGCAATAAAATATCACCTTTCTACTATTAGACATAATAGCATTAGGCATTTAGACTTTAGTGGTTTAGATGTTTTAGAGTTTGGGGCAGGTATGGGAGCAATGTCTCGCTTTGTTGCAGAAAAGGCAAGGCACTTAACTGTGGTAGAAGGGACTCAAAAGAGATTTGATTGCTTAAAAGAAAGGTTGCGAGATTTAGATAATTGGGAGGGCTTTATTGCAAATTATCAAGATTTTCATAGCGACAGAAAGTATGACGTTGTTTGCTTTTTTGGGGTCTTGGAATATGCTGGACTATATATAGATGCTCCTGACGCTTTTAAATGGGCTATAGCACATGCAAAATCTTTCTTAAAAGAAGACGGTGTTTTGCTAATTAGTATAGAAAATAAAAATGGCTTGAAATATTTTTCAGGAGCAACTGAAGACCATTATGCTCAATATTTTGCAGGCATTTGTGGCTATTCTTATTTAAAGGGGATAAAGACCTTTTCACGAAAAGAAATGTTTGAAATGCTTTCGTCTTTTAATTCAGTGTCAGTGCAACATTTATTGCCTGACTATAAGTGTACAAAATTAGTTTTGACAGATGAATTTGTAGAAAAACACCCTATGGTATCTGCTGATATTATGGGGGAATTTGAGTCGGAGGATTATTTGTTACCACATAGGAGATATTTTCCAGAAAAGCTTGCGTATATGAGTTTAGCTAAGTCTGGCTTGTTGGGTGAGTTTTCCAATTCATATTTATTTATAGCAACCAATGACGAAAATTCAGATACAAGCACAAGACTTTTGCATAAAGATGATGGGCTTAGGGCTGTTGTTTATTCAAATGGCAGGAAAAATGATGTTGCAACAAAGTTTATCGAAAAAGATAATGTCGTAAAGGTTCGTAAAAATTATATATTTAAGGCAAAGGAAGAAAGCTCTTTAATTCAACAGAATTTCAACGATGAAGATTTGATAGAGGGAGATAAGTTATCTACTATTTTATTTAACCTAGCTTATTATAATAACCCTAAGGAATTTTTAGATTTATTTGAAAGATATATAGAAAGTTGCTTGAAAAAATATGATAGCGATGTTCAAGGAGAATTATTGCAAAGTGCCTTTGATGCTATACCTCACAATTGTATAGTTAAAGATGGTGAATTTTTTAACTTTGACTATGAGTATAAAATTAATTTCCCATTCAAAAAAAGCCATTTTATCTTGAGGAATGTATTATATACCTATCCTCCAATTAATAAATGGGCATTGTTTAAAGATCCTAAAGATAGTTATTTGTACTTTTGTAAGCGATTTGATATAGAAGCAAATTTCGAAAGGGATATGAAGCTAGAAGATTCTGTAATAAGTGCCGTATATAAACCTTCACTAACAAAGAAAGGGTTTTCAAAAAAAATAAAGCACCCATTGATGTATTTAGCCTATAAGTTATCTTTTGGAAGAAGGCGAAAAATCAATAAAGAAAAGTATAATAATATAAAATCCTAGAAAAGGTTTTGCAATGAAAGAGAAAATGCCTAAGATTTCGGTTTTGATGCCTATTTATAATACTAATGAGGAGTTTTTGCGTGGGGCAATTGGGTCTATATTAGAGCAGAGCTTCGGGGACTTTGAGTTCCTTATTTTAAATGATAGCCCTGATAATACTAGGCTAGATGAAATTGTTGCCTCTTTTAAGGACCCTCGTATTAAGTATCTCAAAAATGATAAAAATATTGGCATTACTCCCTCTCGTAACAAGCTCTTAGCCCTTGCTCGTGGCGAATATATTGCTGTTATGGATCACGACGACGTATCGCTTCCTGAACGTTTCCAAAAACAAGTAGACTTCTTAGACAATAACCCAGATTATGGCGTTGTAGGCACTAAAGTTAAAACGATTGGCGGCGGAATTGGTATATTGCGTAACCCAAATAAAAACGAAAACATAAAACTCGCCCTTATGCGTGCTTGTGCAATTATCCACCCTGTAGCAATGATTAGAAAATCTGTCCTACTCAACAATAATATATCCTACGAAGAAGCCTTCACCCCTGCCGAAGACTACTCTTTATTTTGCCGCCTAAGCTCTTGCACTAAACTTCATAACCTCGACGAAGTCCTATTCTTATATAGAATGCACAACACAAATGCCTCTAAAGAACAATCCGCAAAAATCCTCGACGCTACCCAAAGAATACAAGCCTTTATGAAGCTCAATAACCCCGAGCTTTACGAACTATATCTAGCCAAAGCTCGACACAAAAAAACTCTACGTCTCTTCTTTATCCCCATTCTATCCATAATAACTCAGGGCAACAAAACAAAAATTAAACTCTTCGACCTCCTAACCATCTCCACCATAAAAAGTAGCATAAAAATGCTAAAAGATTAATAAATAATCCTAAGCATAGAGTCTTTTTTTGTCAGGGGCTTGGGGCTATGTTGTAAGCGTAAGCGTAAGCGTAGAGCTTTTCTTTTTGTCAGGGGCTTGTTCAGCCCCCGACACCCCCGAACAAAGCAGTGCTTTGAGCCATAGTTTGGGCTGATTGGCGTTTGATAGTCAGTGTGTTGCCTTAGGGTCTCGGTTGCTTGCCCAGCTGCCCTTTTGTTGAATTAAATTAATTTTAAAAAATTAAAGATAATTCAACAAAAAGCCCTCCACATCGAAAGAGAAGTATCTCTTTCGAATTGATTACAATCTATTTAAGATTTTAGGCTTTGCACTTGAGGGTGCAAAGAGGACAGGGGCTTGTCTTTTGTGCAAAAAAAGAACGTCCCTTGAATAAGAAACGCTCTAAAATGTTTTTGCGAGGAGGGAATTTTCCTTTAGGAAAATCCGTCTGTTGCTAACCTTTGAGTACACACAGATAGGAAACGAAGTTTCCGACGTGGAGGGGCTTGCCCTTCCCACCTTGCTAGGAGATTTTTGTTAGTTTTTGGACAGTAAATTCGTCGAGGCAGCCTTCGGTATTTTTTACGTAGTTGGCTATGTGTTGAGTAGCTAGGTGTTTTTCTAGGATTTCTAGGCTTTCCCAATGTTCGAAGAAGAAGAATAGGTTAGGGTTTTCGTTATCTTGGTGTAGTTCATAACTTATGCAGCCTGCTTCTGCTCTTGTAGGTTCTATAAGTTTTAATAACTCAGTTTTAACGAGGTCTAGCTTTTCTGCTTTTGCTAGAACTTTTGCACATACTACTAACATTGTTTTTCCTTTTTTTGATTGTTTGTTAAAATTATTAAATCGTAAAGTTTTGTTATATTAAAAGTCTTATTATACTAAAAGTCTTGCTGGGATATTTTTGGCGATGAGGGCTTGTTTAGCTTCTTGTATTGTATAAGTGCCAAAGTGGAAGATAGAGGCAGCTAAGACAGCGTTTGCATTCGCCTTTTCTACTACATCTACCAAATGTTGCAAGTTGCCAGCTCCTCCAGAGGCTATTACAGGTATGCCAACGTTTTCGGTGATTGCCTTAGTTAGTTCTATGTCGTAGCCATCTTTAGTGCCATCTGCGTCCATAGAAGTAAGTAATATTTCGCCTGCTCCACGTGCTTCAATTTCCTTAGCCCACTCTATTACGTCAAGAGGCGTTTGCCTTCTGCCTCCGTGTGTGAATACATTCCACTTGCCATCGCCAGTTTTCTTTGCGTCTATAGCGACAACTATGCACTGATTGCCAAATTTAAAAGATGCGTCAGAGACTAGCTGAGGGTTAAGGATAGCAGCAGTATTTAGCGAAACTTTGTCAGCTCCTGCGTTAAGCATTCTGCGTATGTCCTCTACAGTGCGAAGTCCGCCACCTACAGTTAGGGGCATAAAGCAAGTATCTGCAGTTTTTTCGACGACTTCAATCATAATATTTCGTTCGTCGCTAGAGGCTGTGATGTCTAAAAATACTAGCTCATCAGCCCCTTGTTTTTCGTAAGCTTTAGCCTGTTCTACAGGGTCGCCTGCATCTATTAGGTCTACAAAGTTTACACCTTTTACAACTCTGCCATTTTTTACATCTAGGCAAGGGATTATTCTGATACTAAGCATGGTGGGTATTCTAAAAATTGGTTTTAATTAGAAAGCAAAAACTTTGTTTTTGCAACAATATAAGCTACAATTGCTCTTTTTAGCCTCTTTTTGCTTGAATTTCCTTGCTTATCTCGTCAGATAACGCTGTTATCATCCTCAAAAGCCAAGAAAATTACGCTAAAAATAATGACTCAAGGCTTATAAAGCCCTTTTCGCCCATTCGCTATCGCTCAGGGTCATTGCTAAGGCAATGCTCCTACGCCCTTGCGGTTGTAGCCTTAAAAATAGCTAATTGCCAATTTTTAGAATACCCACTGGTTTTAAAAAATCCTTAATTAAAATTTACATCTATTTCGAGGTTCTCGCCTTCGGATATAGAAATTTCGCCATTTGTCGAGACTTTTTCGTCGTTTAGCCAGATAGACACTTTTGCCTTTCCAGACAAGTCCTTAAAGCTATAACGCCATTTGCCTATCTCTACAAATTCCATCAAAATGCCTTCGCTTTCAGATAGCTCTGGGGCAGTTCCTCTAATATAAGGTTTGTTGCCTAAGCCCAACATAGCGTTTATAGTGAGCGTGCTTTCTATGCACTTTTCGCCAAGACTCATTATGTCAGCAAGGTCGTCGTCGAGTTCTTCGTCTAAGTCTGCAAAGCTTTCAGTGTCCTCTATATCCACAAAGCCATCGTCTTCTTCAATTTCTTCTGCTTTTTGAGCTGTTTTATCAATTTTTGCAAAAGAGCCAAGTACAGACTGCGATTGCTGAGTGTTATTTAAGGCACGAGACATTAGGCTTATTTGAGATATGTCATCTGCAGGGTCTACGCCATCGTCCTCTTCAAAATCATCAAAGTAATCTTCATCATCTTCGCTTGAATATAAATCCTCTATATCCTCAGCTTCTTCAACTTCCACAGCTTCTTCAACTTCCACAGCTTCTTCAATTTCCTCTATATCTTCTTTTGTAGCTTCCTCTGTAGCTTCTTCAATTTCAGGCTGAGCTTCTTTAACTTCCTCAGCTTTAGTAGAAATTTCTTCTAAGATATTTTTTAGTTCTTTGACTGCACTATCAATGTCGTCTAGCTTGCCTAACTCAATTTCAGTGTCTGCCTTAAAGTTGTCTATGCTATCTTCGACTTCGAGCTTGAGGCGAGTTAAGTCATCTTCTTTTGCAAACTTAGTTTCAAGCTCTTCGATTTTTGCCTTTATTGCGTGAAATTCTGCAAGAACCTTGTCGTGCGAGTTGCCACTTGTGTGCTTAGTTTGATTATACCTTTCAAGTAGCGAGCTAAAGTTTGAGTTTAGCGTGGAATTATCCCTTTTAATCGCCGAAACCTGCTTAAAGATTATTTGAAAATTTTCCTCTATATTAGCAAGTTGGCTTGTGTCTTTATTTTCGTTGCTAAGTTTTGTATATTTAAAATGAAAAAATTGGGCTGTGCATATAATCGCAGTGGCACTCAAAACCATAAAACAGCAAAGCAAAATTGCAATAGTGTCCATAGGCACGCCTAATATAAAGTAGTTAAAGGCTATGAGCAATGCTGAGGCAATGCACATAATGTCTGCTAGATATATAGCCCAAGTTGGTAGTTTTTTCATTTATTTAACAATCCTATTTTGTATAAAAACCTACTTTTCTCCACACCTTTGACATAATTCTATTAGCTCTGCGTTGAGCCTTTTCTATGCCATTTTGCAATACGCTATCAAGATATGCTTTGTCTTTGAGTAGGCTTTCATATTTTTCCCTTATAGGGCTTAAATGCTCTATTACAGCTTCAGCAACTGCTTTCTTGAAATCACCATAGCCCTTGCCCTCAAATTCTGCTTCAATGTCAGCCATAGACTTCTTTGTAATTACAGAATATATAGACATTAAATTAGAAATAGCCTTTTTGTCGTCTGCGAACTTAACTACAGTGTCGCTATCTGTTACAGCTGACATAATTTTCTTACGCAACACGTCGCTAGGGTCTGTTATATAAATTACGCTACTTTGATTAGCGTCAGACTTAGACATCTTAGACTCTGGGTTTTGCAAAGACATAATTCTAGCCCCTGTCTCTGGTATAGAAGCTTCTGGGATTTTGAATGTATCTGAATATGTCATATTAAACTTTTGAGCTAAGTCTCTAGCCAACTCCATATGTTGCTTTTGGTCTACGCCAACTGGCACTATGTCAGCATTATATATTAAAATATCGGCAGCCATCAAGACTGGATAATATAATAAGCCACTGCCTATGAAAGAATTTTGTTGCTTTTTAGACTTATCCTTAAATTGAGTCATTCTCTCTAAATTGCCTATAGGGCATAAGCAAGCCAAGCACCAAGCCAAGTCTGCGTGTCCTTTAATAGCACTTTGAGGGAAGATTGCACTGTCGGGGTTTAAGCCACAAGCGAGATATTGAGCTAAGCAGTCGTAGACATTTTTTCTCAAATCTGCAGGAGTGTAAGGCATAGTTATAGCGTGCATATCTGCAATACCAAAATAGCACTCTTCATTATTGGATAATTCCACCCAATACTTTAAAGCACCTAAGTAATTACCCAAGTGTAGTTTCCCTGTAGGTTGAGCACAAGTCAACACAACTTTTTTTGCTTGTTCTAAATTTTCGTCCTTCATTTTGCTATATAATATGTAAAATTTTTTCCCTGCAATCAAGCAAATACGCTATACAAATGCTAAAAACTTAGCATTCTTCATTCTTTAAATGCTACAAATTATCCTTTAAATTTTTTTCGATTAACTTTTATATGCAATATCGAGCGTTTAAACAACCCATTTTTATGCAAATTGCACCGTCCTTGTGCAGTTTTTGTCAAAAATCGCACTATCGTTGTGCGATTTCCCTAGATTTTAGAAGATAGGCTAAGCTTTTACTAGATATTTCTCTAGTTTCACCAACATTTTTTTAGGGACTTTTACGCTTAGGTATGTGCCTTCGTCTTCGATTTTTTTGTTGCGAATTGCTCCCATTTCGTAGAGGCTGGCGATAATGTGGTAGTCGCTATGAGGTATAAGTAGCTCTAGGACAAGGCTGTGTTTATTGATAATGTCCTCTATTTTGCTTAAAAGGCTATCAATATTGTCGCCAGTCTTTACGCTTATATTAATTGCGTCTGGAAATTGGTAGTAAAGTTGGGTCTTGAGTATATCGTCTTTAAGCAAGTCAGACTTATTAAAGGCAAGGATAATATCTTTGTCTTTAGAACCTAGTTCTTTGAGTACTTCATTTGTAGTTTGTATATGCTCAAATACGTCTTCGCTAGAAGAGTCTACAACATGTATTAAAAAGTCTGCCTCAAGGGCTTCTTCTAAGGTAGCCTTAAATGCATCGATGAATTGGTGAGGTAAATTACGAATAAAGCCCACAGTATCTGTTAGCAAAACTGTTTGCTCGCTTGGTAGGTTTAGTTTGCGAGTAGTAGGGTCTAATGTCGCAAAAACCTTGTCTTGGGCAAGTACATCAGATTTAGCCAAGACATTCAACAATGAGGACTTACCTGCGTTTGTATATCCAACTATAGCCCCACAAGGCACAGGAGTTCGCTGACGCTTTTTCCTTTGTAACTTACGCTGAGTCTTAACCTCTTCTAGCTTTTCCTTAAGCTTTGCAATTTTTGCACGTACCATACGTTGGTCCAACTCAAGTTGGCTCTCCCCCTCACCACGTTGGGTTACACCACCTCCACGCTGACGACTAAGGTGAGTCCACGCACGCTTAAGGCGAGGTAAGCTATATTCCATCTTTGCCAACTCAACTTGAAGTGTAGCCTCCTTAGTTTGAGCCCTATCTGCAAATATATCTAAAATGATTTCGTGCCTATCTATAACGCATAAATTAGACATACGCTCCCAATTCCTCTGCTGAGATGGGCTAATCTCCTCATCAAAAATAATAAAATCTGCCCCAAGAGCCTTAGCAGTATCTGCAATCTCTTCTGCCTTGCCTTTACCTACATAAAATTGAGAATTTATCTCCTTTAAATTTACTATAATCTTGTCAGCAGTGTATATACCCACATTCTGGCACAACTCCTCAAGCTCATCAATCAAACTCTCTGAACTCTTCGCCTCCTGAGACGTTCTCGTCGCCACAAGTATTGCCTTATTCGTCTCTTTCGCCAATTCTTCTTTTTTTACATCAATCATCTTATTAATGATAAACTCTAAATTATTACTCTCTAAATTACAAGAATAAAAAGAAAAGGCTTATGAGAGATTTTAGGTAAGGGGCTTTGCCCCTTAGACCCCATTTAGGGCATACTCTGCCCTAAAAACCTGAGGCAGGTGGACAAGTTCCGCCCCCTGCACCCCCGAAGCAAGGCGTCGCCCTGCACGTAGCAAGCTTTGCTTGCTATTTGGGTTTTGTTGATGTTTGTTTGTCGCTGTTGCAGTGTGGGCTTTGCTGTATAAAGCAAAGCAGTGTTTGTTTCTTAAGTGTAATTTATATATAAATTACACTTAAGAAACAAACTGTGGCACATATTAAAAAATTTAACATCTGTGATTAAAGTTGCTCTAATTGACTTTCAGTCAAAGTCGTCGCAAATATCTATTCTTTAAAGATAAATTATAAATAGAAAATTCTTGCCTTGAAACAAAGACACAAAAAACTTTGCACCCTCAAGTGCAAAGCCCCCTGCCTCAGGTTTCATCAAAATAATATTGACAGAAAAGTTCACAAAATGCAGTCTAATAATATATGGGAAAGTGTCATTTAATAGTAGCAGATGATGAGTTTATAGCGGAGAATGCGGCGAGGTCTTTGTATGAGGAGTTGTCGGTGGATATTCACGATGAGTATTCTAAGGAGATTATTAGTGCGAGTGTAAATACAGTAGATGAGGCACAAAAGGTGATTAGGCAGGCTATAAGTTCAATGATGACAGTGTCGATGTTTGAGCCTAATAAGTTGATATGGCTTAGGGCTTTGAATTTCATTGCAGATACGACAACTGGAAAGTCGGAGACTACGCAAGAGGCTCTTGGAAATTTGCTTGAGGCGATAAAGACTTTGGAAGGTAGTGATGTTAATTTGATAATTTCCTTAAGTAATGCAGATAGGCGTAAAAAGGTATTTAAGGATATTAGCAAGGTGTCTAATTTTATAGATTTGAAGGCAAAAGACCCAAGTGAGGCTTGCGAGAAGTTGATAAAGTTGGAGGCGAAAAAACTTGGAGTTGAGATAAGTCCTGCAGCGATTTATGCTTTGACGAACTTGGTGGCTATGTCGCCAAGAATGGCTATATCTGATTTAAATAGACTTGCAGCTTATGTGAATTACGAGGGGCAAATTACTGAGAAGATTGTCTTGGAGAATGTTTCTGTGTTTGGAGAGGGCGAGTTTTTTGATATAACAAATGCTTTTTTTAGTGGCGATTTAGACTTGGCGAACAAGGCGTTAACTAGGTATTTCTTTACAAATAAGGCAGCGTCGGCACGTCCTGTATTATCTAGTTTGCAAAACCAGACTTCGCTTTTGATACAACTTAGAGCTTTGATAAATTCTGGGGCATTGCCAGTGTCGCAAAGAGGGGCAAGTACAGGGAGTTTTGAGGCTTTAGCAATTAAGTATCAAGAATATTTCAAGGAGGCTTCAAATAAGAGTAATTACAATGTATTTACGCAAAATTCTTGGTATGCTTGTGCAAGGTTGGCTTTAACTGCAAACAAATTTTCCTTAAAGCGTTTGATAGATTTTCAGATGAATTACGTGTGGGCATTTAAGGCATTATTAGGGCAATCTAAGGCAGATGAGTCTGTGTTGCGTGAGCTATTTTTAAAGTGTGCGATAAAATGAGAAGCTTGAGTTTTTTTATATTTCTACTTAGCTCTATGGGAGCTTTTGCACTGAGTCCTATGCAATATGCAAGCTTGGTTTCGACTATTAATTATAATAAGGACGCAGTGCTTTATGTCGAGGACATTGAGGATTTAAAGAGGAGTAACGACGAAAAGTCTTTGTGTGCATTGGGTATTTGCCACTTAAAGGGCTTGGGCGTGCCTGTAGATTTATCTTTAGCTTTGGGCTTTTTGGAGGTTTCTGCAAAGGCAGGCAATCCTGACGCTTTGTTTGTGTTGGCTCATCTGCATATAGAGAAAATTCACTTGCAAGCTAGCGATAGCGTAGCCTTGGCGTATTTATCTGTATCTAATACAAAGCAGGCTAAGGCATTGCTTGCTCAGTGTTATTTGAGAGGAGTTTTAGTTGAAAAAAATGTAGAAATGGCAATAGAATTACTAGAGGAAGCTGTTTCTATGTTTAGTAATCGGGCAAAAGTTGCCTTGGCTTTGTGTTATTTAAAGGCTGAGGGCGTGCCTAAGGATTACGATAGGGCTATAGAGCTTTTAGGCAGTGCGTCTCGAGAAGGGAACGCTATAGCTGAATATAATTTAGGTATGCTTTATCAACAAGGTGCTTTTGGCGAAGTTGATTACGAAAAGGCTATAGAATATTATTCTTCTGCTATTAAAAAGGGATACCCTGAAGCTTTAAACGCATTAGCTAAGTGCTTTGCTACAGAAATTTCAGGCTCTTATGACTTAAATAAAGCTATATTCTTTTACGAAAAAGCTATAGAGCGAGGCAGTATTGAAGCTATAAATAACTTGGGCGAAGCCTATTTTGCAAAAGCTAATACTAAAGAGGACTACGAAAGGGCAAGGGAATATTTTCAAAGAGCCTCAAACTTGGCAGTAGGCAGAGCTAGTGCAACTTTGGGCGACTATTTTTACTTTGGCTGGATTGAAGAAGTTGATTATAACAAGGCAAGACAAATGTATTTAGAGGGTGCAAAATCTAAAAATTCCTATGCTATTTATATGCTTGGAAAAATGTATTTAGAGGGCAGGGGCGTTGCCAAAAACACGTCGAGGGCTTTGCAATATCTCGTTCAAGCAGGGCTATTAGGTAGCGAAAATGCACTTGCTTTGCTTGGAAAATGCTATTTTGAGGGCAAGCTTGTTGAAAAAAGTTATGAAAATGCAATAAAATATTTAAGCCCAGCCGCCGAAAAAAATGAGCCTTTAGCCTGCTATTATTTAGGGCTTTGCTATGCCTTAGGCTATGGTATAGAAGAAGATAGGGGAAAGGCAAAGGAGTATTTGAGGATTGCTGTTCAAGGAAATATTGAGGGGGCTACTGAAGCTTTAAGACAATTGGATTAAAAAAAAACTTTACAAAAGCTCATATAAGTTCAATATAGTTGGATAATCTAAAAATAATCAGTTGTTAATTTTTAGAACTCACCAAAATTTAAAATTTTAACTAGAAAGAATAAAATTATGTCAGATATAGAAAAAAGAGTAAAAGAAATAATTGTAAATCAATTAAATGTAAATGAAGAACAAATCACAATGGAAGCTTCTTTTGTAGATGATTTGGGTGCTGACTCTCTCGACCAAGTTGAGTTGATTATGGCTTTTGAAGAAGAATTTAAGGAAGATATTAACGACGAAATCCCTGAGTCAGACGCTGAAAAGTTGACTACAGTTGGTAAGGTAATTGATTACCTAAGAGAAAAATCTAGCAAGTAATCTTGTTATAGAATTTATGGAGTTTTTGAAAATAGTTAATTTTAGATTTTCAATAGCTCCTTTTGATTAAATTTTTGAAATTCCCGTTATTCATAAAAGCAATGGCGGGAATTTTGTAGTATATATTTTAAGCACCTAAAGGAATAAATATGAGTAGAGAAAGAATTGTTGTTACTGGAATTGGTGTCATTTCTACATTTGGAGATGGCGTAGATATTATGTGGGATAGCTTGTGCGAAGGCAAAAATGGAATAGACTCTGTTAGCTTGTTTGACGCATCGCAATTAAATTGCCAAGTTGCCTCTGAATGTAGGTCTTTTAAGCCAGAAGATTATATGGACGCAAAGGAAGTTAAGCGTAGTGATAGATACACTCACTTTGCAATGGCTGCCGCTAAATTAGCTAAACAAGACTCTGGCTTGGATATGGAAAAAGTAAATCCAAATAGAGTTGGCGTTCTAATTGGCTCAGGCGTAGGCGGTATGGATACTATAGAAAAGAACGCAAGAGCTTTCATCGAAAGAGGTCCAAGAAGAGTTTCTCCTTTTATGATTCCTAACTTGATTTCTAATATAGCTTCAGGCGTTGTCGCTATAGAATTAGGGGCAAAGGGCGTTAACTTCTCAGTAGTAAGTGCTTGTTCTTCTGGTACACACTCTATAGGCGAAGCTCTCTTACACTTACAAGCTGGCAGAGAAGACGTAATCTTTGCAGGTGGCTCTGAAGCTGCTATCACTTCTTTGAGCTTTGCAGGTTTTTGTGCTATGAAAGCTATGGCAACTAACTTTAATGACGAACCTAAACGTGCCTCAAGACCATTCGACGCTGACAGATGTGGCTTTGTAATGGGCGAAGGTGCTTCTGTTCTAGTCTTAGAAAGACTTGACCACGCATTGGCTAGAGGTGCTAAAATATATTGCGAAATTTCAGGCTATGGTGCAACTTGCGACGCATATCACATTACTAGCCCTGACATCGAAGGCAGAGGTTTAGCTAATTGCTTAGAACGTGTCTTAGAAGACGCTCAAGTTAATAAGGAAGACGTAGATTATATCAATGCTCATGGCACTTCTACTCCTTATAACGACAAGTTTGAATCTATGGCTATAAATAAGGTATTTGGCGACCACGCTAAGAAGTTGATGGTAAGCTCTACTAAGAGTATGACTGGACACTTGTTGGGAGCTGCTGGTGCTTTAGAAGCTGCAGTTTGTGCAAAAACAATTAGCACAGGCATTGTTGCTCCTACAATCAATTACGAAAACCCAGACCCAGATTGCGATTTAGACTATGTTCCTAACACTGCAAGACAAGCAAATGTAAACATAGCCCTAAGCACAAATCTAGGTTTTGGAGGACACAACGGCACTCTTCTCTTCAAACGTTACGAGGGGGCGTAAATTGGGGGCGTGAAATCACCCCTTATAAAGCGTTTCGAAATAAATTAGGACTCTCACGTATGAATATACGCTTCGACCCTTTGGGGCGTAATATCACGCTTTATACTCCGTTTTGAAAATTTTTGAGACTCTCACGTATTAATATACGCTTCGATCCTCAAAAACTTCCAAATACTCGTCTAAAACGTAATCTTACG
>JAWXTY010000012.1:0-47990 GCA_044433115.1 Opitutales bacterium | reverse complement strand
ATTGTTATTGAACTTCTTAGTTTACCCTATTGTAAAGGGCTTAGTTGCAAGTAGCGTTAGAGACTAAGAGATTTATTCCTTCTTTTTTGCAGAAGTCTTTTTAGTTTTTGGCTTGTTTAAGAAAGCCATAACAGCTTCATAATCATAAATATCGCCTTTGTATCCTCTGCTTTTCATAAGGTTAGGGTAGCTGTGGTATCCAGTTGTGAAGAGGTCTGGTATAATCTTTCGCTTTTCGTCCCAAGAAACTTCTGGATCATATAAAGTTGCTAATTCTTTATAAGAAGAGTGTCCAACATTTTCTGCTTTAAACTTTGTTAATTCAATAGCAAGATACTCTTTTAATTCGTCTAGGGCAGGCTTATACTCTGGGTTATCATAGACGTTTTGCATTTCATATTTATCTTGAGTTAAGTGGAAAAGCTCGTGTCCTTCAGGTAGATTATTTTCGGCGAAAGGCCAGTAGATATACTTGTAATTTTCGGTAACTACAGCCATCGAAATAGTAGTAACACAGCCCCAAGCTTGGTATAGAGGGAGAGCCTTACGAACTCTTTCTTTAGGGTCGTTTACAACTTTAACAAGGCTTTTGCCGTCCATATTTTCTGGTATTTCAACGCCAGCATATTCCAAGATAGTTGGGGCAATGTCGATATTTGCAGCAACTGCGTTACGCCAAACAGTGTCGGCTTTTTTCGCTCTTGGGTCGTAGATAATTAGAGGCGTTTTAGCAGCTTCTTCGTATGCTAATACTTTATCTCCAAAGCCGTGAGCTCCACAGCTATAGCCATTATCGCTTGTAAATAATATGATAGTATTATCTGCAATTCCTTGTTCTTCAAGGGTTTTTAGTATCATACCTATAGCATAGTCAGCTCCGTGAATGAGTTGATGGTACTTAGTTAAATTAGGGTTTCCTGCAGCTTTCATACTAGGAGTATATTGTCTGCCAAGCCTTGATTGCATAACTAGGTGTGTGCCATTTTCTACCCCATAATTAGGAGATTTTTTCCAGACAACGCCTTTATAAACATTGTTAAAAAATGGGTCAGGCGTTATTGGAGTGTGGGCAGCTTTAAAGCTCATAGACAAGCAAAATGGTTCTTTGCCAGTTTTAACTGCGTCTTTGATGAAGTCTGAGCAAGCAGCTCCGTAGGCTCTTGATGAATGAGGGTACTCATCGGCGTATTTTGCCAAGTTTTCGTGATTGGTCTTTGTTGCGTAATTAGATTGCCCGTGCGTGCCAGCCCACCAGTCGAAAGAGTCCATAGGCATAACGTCCCAAGAGTGATATGAGCTATCTGTTACGCTACTATCTGTTACAGCGAAGCCAAATTTGCCAGCAAAGCCAGTGTAGTAGCCAGCCTTTCTAAGAAGTACCGGGTAAGACAACTCGAACTTTTCCTTGTGTAAAGGACCTTTGTCGAAATTGCAACCAGTTTTGTATTCATACATACCTGTCATAATGCTCGCACGGCTTGCCATACAAATAGTAGTAGTCGCATAGCTATTTGCAAATATCACGCCATCGTTTGCAAGTTTATCCATATTAGGAGTCTTAACTTGCTCGTTGCCATACATACCAGTAGAGTTTCTAGTTTGGTCATCTGTCAAAAAGAAGATGATGTTTGGTCTTTTATCCTTTGCAATTAGGCTAGTAAGTGCAAGACAGATACTTAGTATAGTTAGTGTTTTCTTCATATATATTATTTGTTTTCGAATTCTTTGTAATTTTCTATAGTGATTGCGTTTTTAGGGCGAGTTAATCTCTTTTTAAGTTTAGTGATTTCCTTTGCCTTAGGGGTTTTTAGGGCAGTTTCGTTAAAGTCCTTTTCGCCAGCTTTAGTTGCCTTGCCTTGCCAATAGCTAGGATAGGTAACTAAAAAGTCATTTTCATCTACTAAATTTAAAAAGTAATGAGTTGTGTTCTCTGGTAACTCTATTGCAATCTTGCCATCTTTTACCTCAAGATTATGTATGCACTTCCAATTTTCTTCGTATGCACAATTATCGAGCTTATACAACAAATCAGCCCTTGCGAGTTTTGCTCCATTTTCCTTTACAACAAATTCTGCAGTGTTGCCATTTAGTTCGTGAGAGACTACAGACATAACAGTGTCTTTGCCCTCAACTTTTTCTGTAGTATAAGGGTTTTTGTGAGGGAGTTTTGCGTCGAAATCGCCAAGCATTTGCATAAGTTTTGCGTGCATTTGCTTAGTTTTTTCTGGCATTTCATCTGCTAGATTTTTGGCTTCACCTATATCTGCATTTTCCTTTTTGTCGCTGTCGTATAGCTTAAATAGTTCTAGCTCAGGTGTTTGATAGTAATTTTTAACTAGTTTATAGTCGCCAATTCTGATTGCACTTTCTTGGGCAACGCCTATAGGGAAGTGCCAAAGCATAGTGTCTCTTATTTTGCCATCTTTGTCTTTAACTAAAGAAGCGTCGCTAGGGTTTTGTCTTAATAAATTACTTAGGTCTATGCCATCGAAGCGTTTATTTTCTGGTATTTTAGAATTAGTTAGGCTCATTATAGTAGGGTAGAGGTCTAAGCCATTTACGAGGACATCGCTCTTTGTGTTAGTAGGAATGTCTTTGCCTACAACAAATAGAGGCACTCTAATTCCACCTTCCATAGCAGAAATTTTGCCACGTTGTAGAGGGAAATTGTCTGTGAAACGCTCAGCAGAAAGCCCCTCCATACCCCCATTGTCGGAGCTGAATATTATATAAGTATTCTCGTGTAGCTTATGACCTTTCCACCTTGGGTCGTCAGTCTCTTGGAGGTATTTATATAGATTAGCACAGTAGTAATCTAGCATTTCAATCATTGCACAGTAATATGGATTTTTTTGTCCACGTGTATCTTTGCCATATAGGTCTTCAGGCTTTAGAGGGTATGGCATATTTAGCTTATCGCAATATTTCTTTAAGAGAGCTTCGCTTCTTGAGTGTATAGGTGCGTGAACGAGAAAAGTTGCGTAATACAAAAAGAAGGCTTTGTCTGATTTTGTTGCTATATTTAAAAACTCGATTGCGTTTAGATTAGTTTGGTCTTTTGGATAGCCATTTTCGTCTAGTTGATATGGGTCGTCTGGCGAAGTTGTGGCAAAGTTTGCATTTCTATCGCCCATAGACTTTGTGACACCAACGTCGTTAAAAGTGTAGTCAAAGCCATATTTAAATGCAAGCATTTCAGCGTGATCTCCCATATGCCACTTGCCTACGTGTCCTGTGATATAGCCATTGTTACGAAGAGTTTTTGCCAAGGTATTTTCGCTAGTGCTAGACCTGCCTGTATAATAAGGTGATATATTTAAATTGCGTTTAGATATAGGGACAGGGACTCCTCCTCCTGATACGTGAACTAAATTAGTCCTTGCAGGGTGCAGACCACTCATAATCGCACTTCGACTTGGAGCACAAGTTGGAGCCGGTGAATAAGCTTGAGTGAACATTACCCCCTTTTTAGCTAGGCTATCGAGAAATGGAGTTTCGTAGATTTTTTCATCATCTAAGTCGAAGCAGTTTAGGTCTTGATAACCAAGGTCGTCTGCTAATATTAATATGACATTAGGCTGGGAGGGTCTATCGCTTGCAAATAGGGATAAGGCACTTAGAGATATAATTACACTTAGGCTTATTAATTTCTTCATATTATTTTTTCTTTTTTAGTTGTCCAGCCTTTCGCTCACTTGCCTTAAGTTCAGTTTCTATGCCAAAGTCATTCACTCTTTGCATTTGGGCGAGCAATTCTGTTTTTAGTTCTGCTTTAATTTGTTCTAATTCCTTATTGTCAGCTAGGTTATTCCTACAATAAATGTCATTTTCTGTGTCGTAAAGTTCTTCTTGGGGGCGATTTTGATATAGCTCTACAAGCTCTTTTGCATTTGTATCAGTCTTTGCAAGCTCTTTCCAAGACTCCCAATAGTCGCCATTTGAAGTGCCTTCTGTAAGTACATTTACAAATTTTTCATCTGGCATTAAATTGAGTATATATCTATATTTGCCATTGCTTATAGAACGAATAGGGTAGGCATCGCTGCCTAATTTTATACCCCTTGTAGTTTGCATAGAAAATGTATATTTTTTGCCTTCTTTGCTTGGGTCTTTAAGGTTTTCAACTATGCTTTTGCCATCTAAAATTTCAGGTATTTCAAGACCTGCCAATTCCATAAATGTAGGGACTATGTCTGCATATTCAACTATAGCTTGCGACCTTGTTCCTGCTTTGATTAGTTGGGGATAGCGAATTATATATGCACTTTTTACGCCATCGTCATAGCAAGTCCACTTAGCAAAAGGAAAGCTTCCACCTTGTTCGCTGAGATAGACTACTACTGTGTTGTCCTTGATATTTAGCTCGTCTATATAGCTTAAAATAGTCGCAAACTGATTGTCCATATATTCAATTTCAGCGAGATATTTCGAATAAATCTTGCGAGTTTGAGGGGTATCTAGCAAGTTTGGAGATAGCGAGATATTGCTTTCAGGGAAGTTTTGGGGCTTACCCAATGTAAAAGGATAATGAGGTTGATTAGAGGCAACAACAAGGCAAAAGCTTTGCTTCTTTTCAACCTGCTTATTCATATAGTCCTTAGCCTTTTCGAGCTTAATGGGGTTACCTCCTCCCAAGTAATTAAAGGGAAATACGCTTCTTGGAGCTATGTGAGATTTACCTAAAAGAGCTACACTATAGTCTGCTTGCTTGAGGTAGTGGCATATACTTTTTACGTCGTCGTTTGCAAAAGTGTGGTTGGGATAAGCCCCAGATTTAGTTGGGTAAAGCCCTGTGTATAAATTGTGTCGAGTTGGTGAGCACATTGCAGTTGCTTGATAAGCCCTTTCAAAGAGTAAGCTTTCCTTTGCAAAATTATCTATATTAGGAGTTGCTTTATTTTCTCCCCCATAAGCCCCTATTTCTCTATAAGTGCAATCGTCTGCAAGAAATATAACGAAATTTGGCTTTGAAGCATAAGCAAAAGCACTCAGCAAAACGCAGATAATAAGTATCAATATATTTTTTTTAAACATAAGTTTTATTCTAGCTAAGAATTGTTATATGTAAAGAAAAAATACTTGCACTAGATTTCTTTTTTTGATTTTATTTTTTATAGATATGATAGACCTATTTAAAAAATTTCTTTTAGTATTTTGCTTTTATATAGCCTTAAGTATAAATTCTTTTGCAGATGAGCTAGATGATTTATATAAAGATGGCTTGAAGTATTTAGGTTCAAATGGAGTTGCCTTAGATACTACTAGGGGTATGAGCTATTTACAAAAGGCAGCAATGAAGGGGCATATTCCTTCTTTAGTAAAGCTTGCAAATATATATAATTTAGGCTCTAATGGAATTAGGGCTGATAATATAGTAGCTTTTAAATTCTTTCAAAAAGCTGCAGAGCTTGGCGATGCTTATGCTTGTTATAATCTTGGCGTTTGCTATGATAAGGCTTTGGGGGTAAAACAAGATTTAGAAAAGGCTTTTGATTACTATCAAAAAGGAGCAGAAGGTGGCATTGCTGAAGCTTATTATAACTTAGCTTCTTGCTATTTTGCTGGAGTGGGGGTAGAAAAAGATGAAAGCGAGGCTCTTTCTTATATGGAAATTGCAGCTGAAATGGGGGTAGGGCAAGCTCAATACTCTATAGCTCAGCTCTATCAAAAGGGTATAGGTGGCGTAGAGAAAAACGACGCTAAGGCTGCATATTGGTATAGAAAAGTTGCAGAGCAAGGTTCGCCTCAAGCACAGCTTGCCTTAGGTGAAATTTATTTGACAGGCAATGGGCTTAAGCAAAATTCTAAAACAGCCTCTTATTGGTTTCGTAAAGCTGCAGACCAAGGCAATGCTCAAGCTTGGTTAGGTATGCTTTATGGCAGTGGAGTTGGTGTCTCTAAGAATATGAAAATGGCGATATTCTATTATGAAAATTCAATAGAAGGCAAAAACGACTTAGCCCAAAATAATCTAGCAGTTTGCTATGCTACTGGCGTAGGTGTCGAAATTGACTATAAATATGCCTACAATCTATTTAAGAAATCTGCCGACCAAAATAACCCTTATGCTATGCGTAATTTAGGCACTTGCCTCTACTTTGGATATGGCATAAGTCAAAATAAAGCAAAGGCTTTAGAATATTTCAAAAAAGCAAAGGCAAAGGGCATAGACGTACCTGAGCTAGAGATGTAGGGTGCTTATAAAAATTGGTTTTGATTAGGAAGCAAAAACTTTGTTTTTGCACTACGATAGGCTACAATTGCTCTTTTTGTCCTATTTTTGCTTGAATTTCCTTGTTTATCTCGTCAGATAGCTCTGCTATCTTCCTCGAACGCAAGAAAATTACGCTAAAAATAGCTAATTGCCAATTTTTATAAGCACCCTTTACTTTAAAATATTAGATATTTTGCTATATATGTGAAATTATAGTTGACGTATAAGCCTAAAGATGATGATTTAGAACGCTTATATTTAATTCATATAGATGGAAAACGATTCAAAAAAATTTCGCAATTTGGCAATAATAGCCCATGTTGACCACGGTAAAACTACTTTGGTTGACAAGCTCCTTCAAGCAGCTGGCACTTACAGAGAAAATCAGCAAGTTCAAGAACGTGCTATGGACTCTATGGACCTTGAAAGGGAAAAAGGTATTACTATCAAGGCTAAAAATACTTCTGTAAAGTGGAAGGGACACACTATTAATATTGTAGATACTCCTGGACACGCCGATTTCGGTGCTGAAGTTGAACGTGTTATGAAAATGGTAGATGGCGTTATCTTGGTTGTAGACGCTTTTGAAGGGGCTCAAGCTCAAACTCGTTTCGTACTTCGTAAGGCTTTCGAACAAAATCTAACTCCTATGGTTGTTATCAACAAGATTGATAGACCAAATGCAGACCCTCTTCACGTTAAAGAAAAGGTTTTAGAACTATTTTTGGAATTGGGTGCTAACGACGAAGCATTCGACGCTCCTTTCTTGTATGGCTCAGCTAGAGATGGTTATTTTATGAATAATCTCGACGAGGAAAAGAAGGACTGCACACCTCTATTAGACAAGATTGTAGAGTGCATTCCTGCTCCTAAGACTGACGAAGTCAATAATGGCGAATTTCAAATGCTTATTTCTAATTTGAGCTGGAATGACTATGTTGGCACTATCGCTATAGGTAAAATTACTTCAGGTAGTATCAAAAAGGGCGACACAGTTTACTTAGCAAAAGGCAATGGCGAGAGAGTTAAAGGCAAAGCTACTAGAGTATTCGAGTTCTCTGCATTTTCTTTAGACGACACTAACGAAGCTTTTTCTGGCAATATTGTTGGTATCTCTGGCTTTGAAGGCGTTGAAATTGGCGAGTGCCTCTGTGGTACAGAAGAAATGGAAGCCTTGCCTTTCGTAGCTATCGACCCTCCTACAATCTCTATGGAAATTTCTATCAACGATGGACCTCTTCTTGGTCAAGATGGCAAGAACGTTACATCTCGTGTAGTTAGAGAACGTTTGTATAGAGAGATGAAAACTAATATCTCTATCCAAGTTGAAGACACAGATAAAGCTGGCGTTTATACAGTATCAGCTCGTGGGGCAATGCAAATTGCTGTATTAGTTGAAACTATGCGTAGAGAAAATTTTGAACTTTGCATATCTCGCCCTAAGGTAATTTTACATAAAGACGAAGATGGCAACCCATTAGAACCTTTTGAAACTATGTATGTTGAAGTACCTGAAGAAAATACTGCAGGTATGCTTAAGATTTTGAATAATCGTAAAGCTCAAATCGAAGAGATGGATAGCGACAATGGCTCAAGAACTTATTTCAAAACTTTAGTGCCAACTAGAGGTATCTTAGGCTTTGAAACAGAGTTGGTAAACTTAACTTCAGGTCATGGTATATTCTCTCACTTGTTCAGAGAATACGCTCCTTGGGCAGGCGAAATTATGTCTAACCAAACAGGCAGATTAATATCTATGGCGAAGGGAACTACTACAAAATACGCCCTTCTAATTATGGAAGATCACGGCAATCTATTTGTAGGTCCTCAAGAAGAAGTATATGTAGGTCAAATAGTTGGCGAAACTCTAAAACCTGTAGATATTGAACTAAACCCAGTTAGAGAAAAACACCTAACTAATATTAGATCTGCTGGCAAAGACCAAACTGTTCAACTTACAACCCCTATCAATTTCTCTATAGAGAGAGCTATAGAATACATCAACGGCGAAGAACTTGTAGAAGTTACTCCACACTTCCTCCGCCTAAGAAAACGTATCCTAGATGCAAATCAACGTAAGGCAGCTGCCAAAAAATCTTTAGCATAGGGGCTTGAAATCACCCCTGATGCTCCGTTTTGGAAATTTTTTGGACTCTTACGTATTAATATACGCTGCGACCCCAAAAAATTTCCAAATACTCGCCTGAGGGGCAATTTTAAGCCCCTACAAAAAATTTGCGTTGCAAATTTTTGCTTGGCATTGAGAATTATTTTTAAGAGTGTTCCTTTTTTAAGGGGAACGCTCTTTTTGTATTTGCTTAAAAAAGGCTGTAAAGTAATTTTGAAAAATACTCTTGCTATTTTTTTGTGGATTTACTAGCTTTAATTTTATGGATAAAGGAGATAAGGCTAAGCAAGATTTAAATGAGGAAAATAAAGGCGAACTTCCCTTCTTTCTTATTTTAATTATATTAAGCTTTATGCTCTTTTTGTGTTGGATAACTTGTCGTTTCATTTTTGGTTCAATGCTTTAATCTTTAAAATTTCCCCCATTAAAAAATTATGCCCAAGAAAATTACAGAGTCTCTACGAAATATATCTAAAAAAGATTTCCTCTCTAAGCACTTAGTTAGTGGGAAATACTTTTTTAAGGAGATAAATTATACCTCTAATGAAGATATATTTATGCTTTGTTGTGGCAAAGAGCTTTGTAGCAAAAATTTCTTCTTGGATAATCATACAAATATCGTATCAAATACTATAGAATTTATTGTTGATGGCGATTGGTTTGTGCAGTCGGGCGATTATAAAAAGGTATTGCGAGTTGGCTCTATTTTTATTAGAACGAAAAAAGACGATTATACTTTAAAGAATTTATCTGGGCGTGATTGTATTAAGTATTTCCTTGAGTTCGATGGACTTAGGGCAGAAGAAATCTTGCGTGAGCGAAATATTCCCATTGCAGAGGCTATAGTAATTTCAGACAGTGAGTGGATTGTTTCGCTCTTTGACAAGATGAAGGACTTAAGTAGTTTTAACGATGTTTCGGCAGTGCGTATGGGGAATTTATTTTTGAATATCTTAATTGAATTTTTGTCTGAAGATGTAAAAATGAAAAAGGATTATTCAAGTGCGTCTTACACAACCTTTAAGGATATAAAAAATTACATCATAGAAAATTATTTAACTATAAATAATCTCGATGGAATTTTGCAAAAAAAGTCTATACACAAAGCTTATTTATGTGCTTTATTTAATAAATATGAGCAAACTACGCCTTTAGCTTTCTTGCGTAAATTGAAGTTAAACCACGCACTAAACTTAATTATGCGTAAAAAAGTTAGCATAAAAGAGGCTTCTTATATTGTTGGTTATGAAAATCAATACCACTTTTCCAAGGCATTTAAAAGCTCTTATGGCTTGTCGCCTAAGAAATATTTAGAAAAAATTAATAATGTATAAATATAACTGAATTTTGAACATTTATTTCTGTTTGACTCACTGCCTTGTGTAGAGGTAGTATATATAAAAAAATAAGGAAATATTATGAATGTTTTAGTATTAGGTGGAGCAGGTTATATTGGCAGTCATTGCTTGAGACAATTAGTTAAGGCAGGGCATAGACCTGTGGTTTTAGACAATTTAGTTTATGGACACAAAAAGGCTATTCTAAGTGGAGTGCCTTTTTATCAAGGAAATTTGGAAGATAAAGCCCTCGTTAAGGATATTTTAACTAAGGAAAAAATTGATATAGTTATGCACTTTGCAGCTTTTATAAATGTTGGCGAGAGTGTAACTGAGCCTATCAAGTATTATCACAACAACTTGATTGCAACTATTGCTTTGATTGAAACGATGATTGAGTGCAATGTTTTGAAGTTTGTATTTTCTTCTACTTGTGCTACTTTTGGTAATCCATTGAAGTTGCCTTTGACTGAAGAGCATAGCCAATTGCCTATAAATCCTTATGGACAAACTAAGTTGGACGTGGAAAATTTCTTGAAAATTTGTGCAAATGCCTATGGGCTTAGTAGCGTAGTTTTCAGATATTTCAATGCAAGTGGGGCGAGCCTTGATGGCGATATAGGCGAAGACCACTCACCTGAAAGCCACTTAATTCCTTTGGCTATTCAAGCTGCACTTGGGCAAAGATCAAGTTTAAAAGTATTTGGCAATGATTATGATACGCCAGATGGCACTTGCCTTAGAGACTACATACACGTAGACGATTTAGCTATAGCACACATTGCCTCTTTTGATAAATTAGCTGAGAAATCTAAGTTCTATCACTATAATTTAGGGACAGGCACGCCTAATTCTGTATTAGAAATTATCAATGCAGTTGAAGAAGTTTCAGGGCTAAAAGTTCCTTATGAATTTGCTCCAAGAAGAGAGGGCGACCCAGCTAGCCTTTATGCAGATAGCAAGAAGGCAAAGGAAGAATTGAACTGGAAAATCAAGCATGACAACATAAAGGACATCGTTGCAACTGCTTGGAAATGGCATAGCAATCACCCTAATGGATTTGAGGATTAATATGGAAATTATAGAGAAATTTATCGAGGCTGGACAAGGGCAGGTATTCAAATACTTTGAAGAATTGAGCGAGGGCGAAAAGACAAATTTGTTGGCTCAAGCAGAGAATATCGACTTAAACGAAATCGCTCAAATTGCAAATTTAATTAAAAATAAAACTCAAGATTGTGAGATTGATTATTCAAAATTAGAAGCTCCTTTTATTATTAAAAATGAATATTTAGGAGGCGACGTTTCTTTGTGGGAAAAGGCTAAAGAGCTTGGTGCTGAAGCAATTATGAATGGGCAAGTTGCCTGTTTTGTAGTTGCTGGAGGGCAAGGCACAAGGCTTGGTTTCGACGCTCCTAAGGGTACATTTAAGGCGAGCGTGCTTGAAAATAAATCGCTATTTGAGATATTTGCTCAAAAGATTTTGAGAGCTTCAATTAAGTATAATGTAAGTATTCCTTGGTTGATTATGACTAGTGAGTTAAACGACGCTCAAACTAGGCAGTTCTTTGAGGAAAATAAATACTTTGGCTTGGCAGAAAAGGACGTATTGTTCTTTAAGCAAGGCACGCTTGCTTGTATGAGTGAAGATGGCAAGATTTTGCTAGATGGCAAAAGCTCTGTAGCTAAAAGCCCAGATGGACACGGAGGAAGCCTAAAAGCTATTTTAAAAAGTGGAGCTTTAGATGAGCTTAAGGCTAGAGGGGCTAAGTATTTAAGCTACTTTCAAGTGGATAATCCTTTAGTAAATATTTTAGATGAGGGCTTTGTTGGTTTTCATATAATGGAAAATTCGCAAGTGTCTTCTAAGATGATTGAAAAGACTTATGCAAGCGAAAAGGTTGGACATTTTTGTATATACGAAGATAAGCTAAACGTGATAGAATATTCAGATATGCCTGCCGAAATTCAAGAATTAAAAGACGAAAATGGCAAGCTAAAATTCCTTGCAGGTAGCGTTGCAATTCATATCTTTAGTGTAGATTTTATAGATGAAATATCTAAAACTGGGGCTTTGATGTTCCACTTAGCTTATAAGAAAATTCCTTACTTAGACGAGAATGGTAATAAGATAAGTACTTCTGTGCCAAATGCTTATAAGGCTGAAAAATTTATATTCGACGCATTGCCAAAAGCTAAAAAATCTATAATTATAGAGGGAATTAGAAGAGAAGAATTTTCGCCTATTAAAAACGCAGAAGGCATAGATAGCCCAGCAAGTTCTAAGAAAGACCAAGTTTTGAAATTCCAATTTTGGCTAAAAACTCTTGGTATAGAAATTACTGAAGATATAGAAATTAGCCCGCTTGTGGCAAGTAATTACGAAGACTTCTTAGATGAATTTAGCACTAAAACTAAGGAAGAAATTTTGAAATGTATAAAATTTTAGAAATAGAAAATGCAAATCTAAAGATGAAACTTTGCTCTTTGGGGGCAACGTTAATGCAGTTGGAGTTTCCTGATAAAGCTGGCAAAATGGGTAATCTTGTCTTGGGCTATCCAAGCCCAGAAGATTATCTTAAGGGCGAGTGTTATTTTGGGGCAACTGTTGGCAGAGTTGCAAATAGAATTGCAAATGCTTCTTTTGAAATAGATGGCAAAAAGTATAATTTATCCAAGAACGAAGAGGTTTTAAATAATCATCTTCACGGAGGCTTTGAGGGCTTTGATAGGAAGAATTGGACTGTAGAATTAGTCGATGAGGAAAACGCTAAAGGGGCTGTGTTTAAATATTTGTCGCCAGATGGGCAAGAGGGCTACGAGGGTAATTTAGACGTGCAAGTTAGCTATTTGATTACAGATGATAACGAGCTTGTAATTAAGTATTTAGCGACATCTGACAAGTTGACTCCTTGCAATTTAACACATCATAGCTACTTTGATTTATCCCAAGGCAAAGCTCCTAATATCATAGATGAAGAATTGCAAATAGAGACAGATTTCTACACTCCTTGCGACTCAAATAACTGCACAACTGGCGAAGTTTTAAGGACTAAAGGAACAGCCTTAGATTTTAGTGAATTAAAAAAAATGTCGGAAGCAATAGCCCAAAATCCTGAATTTTTTAAAGCTACAAACGCAGGCTTAGATCACAATTTTATAGTAAATCCAAGCAAGACTTTAAAGAAAGTTGCGACCCTAAGAGACCTTAATTCAGGTATTCAAATGCAAGTGTATACAACTGAATTGTCTATGCAAGTTTACACAGCGAACTTTTTAGACGAGGCATTTAACCCTACTACTCAGGCGAATTATGCAAAATACGCAGGCGTATGCTTAGAGACTCAAGGCATATCAAATTCCTTAAATCACAAGCACTACCCAAGCATAATGCTAAAGCCCAATGAAGTTTATTCCTCCACAACAAAATACAGCTTTAGCCACTTCTAAGCCCCACAAAAAAGCCAAGACCTTAAAAATCTTGGCTTTTTGTTTGATTTTTGGAGTCTTGTTTAGTTGACTCTGAATACTTGGGGTTTAATTCCGAACTGGATTTCGTATTCTTGGGCAAGGTGGAGGGCGTCTTTTTCTGTGAAGTTTGCGTTTGTCATTGCCAATACACTACCTCCAAAGCCTCCTCCTGAGAGTCTTGCTCCGTATACATTTTCAAGGGCTGTGAGCTTTTCTACAAAGTAATCTAGCTCTATGCAAGAATTTCTTAGTAAGTCTCTTGAGCTTGCGTGTGATTGGCTCAAGAGCTTGCCAAGTTCGACAGCATTTTCTTCTTCTATACAGTTTTTGGCTTTTATAACTCTTTGGAGTTCGTCTATACTATGTTTAGCGCAATCGTATTCGCCTTGACTGAGAAGTTCTTTGCTTTGATTTAAATCGTCTAAAGAAAAGTGCCTTAGCAATTTAACCTCGCCTGAGCCTGAGAGTATTTTGCTTGCGTTCATAGAGTTATCTCTAAGTCTCGCATAGTCGCCTGCGACTAAAGAGTGCTTTACGCAAGTGTTAAATACCCATAGTTTCCAGCCACTTGGCAAAGTTTTAGAGCTAAAACTTTCCTTTAGACAATCTATAGTAACAACATCATTATTTTCCCCAAAGCCACAAACGCCTTGGTCGAGTATACCACAAGGCATACCCATAAATTCATTTTCTGCCTGCTTAGATATTTTAACCATTTTAAGGGTATCCATATCCAAGTTAAACAATTCTTTCAAAGCCTTACACATAGATAATTCGATTGCAGCTGAGCTACTTAGACCAGCACCTGTAGGCAAGTCAGATATATCTAAATAATCAAAGCCACAAGGGATTTTATATCCAGCTTTTTGTATAAATTTAACCACGCCAATGCAGTAGTTCACCCAATTATACTTAGGGTTAAGTTTGAAAATATTATCTAAATCTACATAGACTTTTTCTTTAGTATTAGGGTGAGTAAAGCACATTTGCATATCGCTTCGCTTAGAGAGTGCAACTGCAATATGTTTATCAATGGCAACGCCCAAGACGATACCTCCATTATAGTCTATGTGATTTCCCAAAAACTCAACCCTACCTGAAGTACTTGCTGTAACTTCAGGGAATTGATTGTAGATTTCACAAAAATTATTTTTTAATGTTTCGATTGTTTCCATTTTAAGCAAAAATTACATAAAGAGCAGCAGTGATTATTAGAACGCCCACACCTGCGAATTTTACAGGTACAGAAGTTTTGCCCTCAAAACGTTTGTCTTCTTTAATTATTACGTCTTCCTTTTCAGGTTTAATAAATGCAATAGCATAGAGCATAATTAAAATAGAAGCAAATGTGATTGCCATTCTGTTAGGGAAAGCAATGTCATTGAAGTAGTATTGTAAAAATCCGTATATAATAGGGCTTGCTATCAATGCTATACTTGCAGAGAACCTTGGAGCTTTCTTAGAGAAGAAGCCAACGATGAATACTGCCAAGATACCAGGGGATAAGTAGCCTTGGAACTCTTGGATAAAGTTGAATACGCCCTTGAAGTTTGGATTAGCCAAGCTTGGAGCGATTGCACAGCCAAATATTGCAAAGATAATTACGCAAATTCTGCCTATAAATACTTGTTTTTTGTCGCTTGCAGATTTGTTTAAAATACGCTTGTAAATATCTATAGTAAATATAGTAGAAGCCGCATTTAACATAGAAGCTAATGAGCTAACTACAGCACCAAAAAGAGCTGCCAAGATGAAGCCCTTAAAGCCATTGTCTGGGATTAAGTTTTTGATAATAAGCCCAAGTGCAGAGTCATATTTATAGCCAACTAGGTCTAATCTCTTAGTTGCAACATTTTCCTTTAGAACGCTTTCATTATAAATTTGCATTTCTTGAGCATAAGTTGGATTTAGCTTTTTCCAAGCATTATCCATTTTAAACACAGGCTTTTTGTTGCTTGCAATTATTTCATTATATTCTGCTGTAACGCTTGCCTTAGTTTTGTCGCTAATAGCATTTTCTTCGTTATTTACTGATATGATAAGTCCATCTATGCTTTGATTTGTTGCAAGTTTGTAAATTGCTATATGTTCTATATTAGAGCCAGCGATGCTAGTGTCCTTTGTAGCTTCTTGCATCAATTCTTTTTCGAATATATTAAAGGCGATGATACCAGGAACAACGATGATAAAAGGCATAATTAACTTCATATAAGCTGCAAAGATAACGCCCTTTTGACCCTCTTGAAGGCTAGAAGCACCTAGTGTTCTTTGAGTGATAAATTGGTTAAAGCCCCAGTAGTAAAAATTAGGTATCCATAGACCAACAAGTAGGGCAGTCCAAGGAAGAGTTGGGTGGTCTTTATCTAAGAACATTGAAAGTCTATCTTCATTTAGGGTGAAAAATCTTTCCATTGTGCCAGAGTCATTTGTTAGAGTATCAGGTAGTGCAGGCAGTGTTGTGCCTAATTCATTTATAGAGATTGCACCTAAGGCATCAAAGGCAAAGTAGCAAATTAATAGACCTCCAATTATGAGGGCTGCAGCTTGGATTAAGTCTGCCCAAGCACAAGCTTTCAAGCCACCAAAGCATACGTAAAGGGCAGCTATGATACCTATTAGCCAAGAAAATTCAGTAATCCCTAGAGCTACGCCAAATATGCTAATGTCGCCAAAAGTTGCAGAAGCAGTTATTGCTCCAGAGTAAATTACAGCAGTAACTGTAACTGTTACGTAAATTATAATTATCAATATAGACATTATAGTTCTTGCCAAGGCATTAAACCTAAACTCCAAGAACTGAGGCATAGTGTAGATACCACTTTTAAGGAACTTTGGCAACGATACGAAAGCTACGAATACCAGAGTAACTGCCGCCATCCACTCATAGCTGGCAATAGCTAAACCTATGTCGCCTGCAGCAGAGCCACTTGCTCCTACAAATTGTTCAGTTGAAATATTTGCGGCAATTAAAGAAAGCCCTATTAGCGACCACGACAAGCCTCTACCTGCCAAGAAGTAATCTTCGCTAGAATTTTTAATACCTTTACTTTTGATTAAACCTATACCTACTACAGTAAGTACAAATAAAACAAATACGATTGTGTCTATTATTGTAAGTTGCATATAATTTATAAATAAGTTAGGACTCTATCATAACAAAAATTTGAACTTTTATCAATGTACTTTTTTCACTAAAAGATATACCATTTTAAGATTTTAGTAAAAAATTGCCTTTACTTTCTTTATAAATCTAATTATTGATACTTTTATGAAGATTATGATGAGACTGATTACTTTTGCTATACTTTTTGCTTCGACGCTAAATGCACAAGACTTTACAGAGTATCAAGACCCTGCTGTAAATCAAGTCAATAGATTGCCTATGCACGCTACTTATTTTGCTTATGCTGAGGGTGAATATGCTTTAAATGGGGATATGCAAAGCGACGCTAATTATTTGTCTTTAAATGGAAAGTGGAAGTTTGACTTTGCTCAAAAAGTTAGCGAGAGACCTTTAGATTTCTTTAAACTAGCTTTTGATGACTCTAAGTGGGGCGATTTTGATGTGCCTGCTGTATTTGAATTAAATGGCTTTGGAACTCCTATGTATTTAAATAAGGGCTTTCCTTGGAAGGATAGGGCAAAGCCAGAGCCTCCTTTAGTTCCAGAAGATGGCAATTATGTAGGTTCGTATAGGAAAAGTGTAAAAATTCCTGCGAATTGGCAGGCTAAGGATATTATAGCACACTTTGGGGCAGTTTCTTCTTGTTTTTACTTGTGGGTAAATGGCGAATTTGTAGGCTATAGCGAAGATAGTCGCCTTGAGGCTGAGTTTGACTTGACAAAATTTCTCAAAGTTGGCGAGGAAAACCTGATTGCCTTTCAGGTATTTAGATGGTGCGATGGCACTTGGCTAGAGGACCAAGACGCATTTAGATACACAGGTCTAAGTCGTGATGTATATTTATATGCAAGGGAGAAAAATCGAATTGAGGATATAAATATAGAAGCCTCTTTAGACGATAAATTTGAAAATGGCTCTTTGAATATTTCCCTAAAGACCCTTGGCGATACTGAGGGATATAGTATAGATTATGATTTCTATGATTTATCAAAACCAGATAAAAATGCGAGGGTTAAACTTGGCGAAAAGCTCTTATCTAAGAATATTAGTGCAGGCGAAAGCGATGTTAATTTTAGTATAGAAAGCCCAAAGCTTTGGTCTAGCGAAGAGCCTAATTTGTATATGTTAATTGCCTCTTTTAAAAATTCTAAGGGGGAGGTTTTAGAGACAATATCTCAAAAAGTTGGCTTTAGAAATATAGAAATTAAAGATGCTCAAGTATTTATAAATGGCAAAACTGTTTTGATTAAGGGAGTTAATAGGCACGACTCTAACCCTAAAACAGGTAGCTATCTTACTAAGGCAGATATGCTTAGAGATATTAAAATAATCAAGAGCCTAAATATAAATGCAGTTCGCACAAGCCACTATCCCAACGATAGCTATTTTTACGAGCTTTGCGACTTAAATGGACTTATGCTTTGTGCTGAAGCAAATTTAGAAAGCCACGGCAGAGGTTATGGCTCGAATACCTTAGCTATAGATAAGAGATTTAAGGCTGGGCATTTGGAGCGTAATGAAAGAAATGTGCAAAGAAATAGAAATCACCCAAGCATAATTTTTTGGTCTTTGGGCAACGAAGCAGGTATGGGCGAAAACTTTATTGACGCTTATCGCCTTGTTAAAAATTTAGATAAAACTCGTTTAGTACAATATGGCAAGGCTATGAATAAGGAAGGCACTGACATTCTTTGCCCTATGTATAGACCTTATTCTAAGTGCGAAGAATATGCAAAAAGTACTAAGCCTTCAGATAGCAAAAAGCCTTTGATTTTGTGCGAATATGCTCACGCTATGGGAAATTCTATGGGAGGACTCAGCGAGTATATTAGGCTTATGAAAAAGTACCCTAAGTTTCAAGGGGGCTTTATATGGGACTTTGCAGACCAATCTGTATATCACAAAACAAAGGAGGGCGTGGAAGTCTTTGGATATTCAGGCGATTTCAATGATTATGACTATTCTGATAACAAAAATTTCTGCAATAATGGCATTGTAAATCCTGATAGGCGACTAAACCCACACGCCGACGAAGTTCAGTATCAATATCAATATATATGGACAAAGAAGCTAGATGGCTCAAAAATTGAAATAGAAAATGAGCATTATTTTATAGATTTAGCAAAATATAAATTGAATTGGGAAATTCTTGCAGATGGCGATGTTGTAAAATCTGGTAAGATTGAAAATTTAAATGTACCAGCTAGAGCAAAGTCTACGCTTGATTTAGCTTATGATATTAAGGCTTTGCCAAGCGATAAAGAGCTTTTCTTAAATGTATATTATAGCCTTAAAGCAGACGATATGCTCTTGGCTAAAGACACTCAAATTGCAAAGCAACAACTTGCTTTAGGGCAAGAAATTAATACATTTTTTAATGAGGCTTATGCGACTAATGCAGATATAAATGTAGAAGAAAGCGAGACTTTAATTAAAATATATGCGAAGGATTTTGCTATTAATTTTGATAAGCAAAGTGGCTATTTGTGTGGATATGAATTTAAGGGCTTGAAGCTTTTAGAGAAAAATTCTCAACTCAGACCAAGCTTTTGGCGTGCTTTAACTGATAATGATATGGGCTATGGCAGTGATAAAACTTGGAATGTTTGGAGGGATATAGAGCCTAAGTTGAAATCTATAAACTATAAAAAAGATGGCAATAATATTGCTCTTTGTGCTGAATATACTATGGAGGAAGTCGACGCAATTTTAAGGCTCGATTATATAATAGATGGCAGTGGCGTAATTACTGTAAATCAAGACTTTAAACTCCTAGAGGAAAGGCAAGGCAAGAAGCCAAAGAATTATCGCTGCCCTATGCTACGTTTTGGTATGCGTCTTGAAATGCCTTTAGAATATAGACAGTGTCAATTCTATGGTAGGGGCGAAATTGAAAATTATATAGATAGAAATCAATCCACTTTCATTGGCAAATATAACTTTGACGTAAAGGAAAGCCACTACGAATATATACGCCCTCAAGAAAGTGGAACAAGAACTGATATTCGCTATTGGAAGCAACTTGACGCTAAGGGCAATGGGCTTGCCTTTAGTTCCAAAATTCCATTTTCAGCAAGTGCATTACTCTACACTATGGAGAGCCTTGACGACTCTATTAAAGGCAAGCAACAACGCCACTGGCAAGAAGTCGCTCAAAGCGATTTTATAAGCCTACATATAGATAAAATACAAATGGGCTTAGGCTGTATCAATAGCTGGACTTATCTGCCTCAAGAGCAAAAAGCCTACGAAGTATCCTGCAAAGACTATACATTCAGCTTTAAGATAATTCCTCTTAATAAAGGCGACCTAAGGTAGCATCAAGCCCTCTTGTTGGGCAAAGTCTACAAAGTCTTGAGTTGGAGGAGCTGTGAAGTTTAGCTTCTCTACAGCTTGGGATAAATCGAGCTTCCAAGCGTGTAGGGCTTGACGTTTCATAGGCAAGACTTTCCCTATCTCTTGGGTAAATCCATTTTCAATAAAGTCTAAAAAGAGCCTTTCGTCAGGTCCATAAATTTTATCGCCAACTACGTAGTGGTCTAGCCAGAGTGCGTGAGCTCTAATTTGGTGCTTTCTGCCTGTCAATATTTCTACTTTGCATAGAGTGTATTTTTCTGTAGCTGAAATTGGCTCAAAAAAGGTATGAGCCGACTTTGCTGTCCCCTTAATAGTAGAGCACATTTGCTTGATTGCAACCAATGAATTTTTATCTTTTACTAAAGGTTGGCATACGCTCGCTTTATAAAACATATTGCCATTTAGTATAGTTAAATAGTATTTTTTTGCCTTTCTGTCCTCTAAAGCTCTTTGGGCAATAGAGGCTGCCTTTTTGTGCTTTGCTAAGATTACAATTCCACTAGTTTCTCTGTCTAAACGACTTACTAAGTGTAACTTATCTATATTTGCATATACCCTACTTGCACCAACGAGGCTTGAAAGCTCGCCATTTTTAGATGGGTGGCAAACCAACCACGCAGGTTTATTTAATACTAAATAATCGCTATCTTCGTATATAATCCACTGTGGGTATTCTTCTATGTCTACTAGGGGGGCGTCTTTGCCAAAATAATCTATACTCATTTTTCTACTTTCGTAATTGATACGCTATTTAGTGATGTTAAAAAGTTTATTCTTTTGTAATTTGTAAATTTTGCATTTTCAAGCATTTCTTTAAACTCAGACTCTTTCGGAAATAGCTGTGCAGTCTTTGCTAAATACACATAGTCTTGCATATTAGACCCTGCAATTTTTGCGAGGATAGGGCAGATTTTATTCATAAAAAATGATATTATCTTTGCTCCAAATTTCTCTGGTCTAGCAACTTCTAATATTAATAATTGCCCTTTATCTTTTAGTATTCTATGAAATTCGCTCAGGCATTTTTCTCTGTCTTGAAAATTTCTAAAGCCAAAAGATATAGTTATAGCCTTGAAAGTATTGTCTTTAAATTGAGCTAAATTAGAGCAGTCTGCAAGCTCGAAAGAAGCGTTTTCGTAGTTGCAACATTTGATTTTTGCTATCTCTAAAAGCTCTTGGCAAAAGTCTACACCTATTAGTTTTTTGCCCTTTGCTTGCTCTAAAATCTTTAGAGAAACATCGCCAGAGCCACAGGCTGCATCGAGAAATACATCGCCTTCTTGTGCGTCCTTTGTGGCAAGTTTTGCCAAGACTTTACGCCAATATTGGTCTAAGCCAAAGCACATAAGTCTATTAGCCCTATCGTAGCTTGGAGCTATTTTAGAGAACATCGCCTTTACTTTTTCGGGGTCTCTCTCTTTGTAATTATTATTTTTCATTTAAGGGGTTAATAATTGCATTATTCGTCTTTAAAAACAAGAAAATTTAATTATCTTAGCTTTACTCTTTTGTTTTATCAAAGGAGTCAACTACCCATTTAGACAGTGTTGCATCTGGGTTTTGTATACATTCTTTAGTTATCTTAAATGTTGTTTGTGAGTTATTTCTGGAAATTATAGATAGTCCATAATTGAAGTCCTTAAACTTGTCTTGGGCTATGGAATATATTTGTTTGTCGCTTGAAGTGGCTTCTTCGAGAAGGGCTAGTTGGGCTTGCTTATCGAAGATTAGCTTGAAGGAAAAATCCTTTTCAAACTTTTCTATAAACCTATTTAAGTCCTTTTGCAAAACTTCGTCTCTTAGATGTAAAGATGAATTTAGTATATCACTTAGTGCCTTTTTGGGGTCTGCAATAGTGTCTGTATTAAGCTCAAATGAAGATATGCCAGCAGAAGGAAGCTCAAATTTAAAGTCCCTTAAGTTTCGCTCTAATACAGTTAGCAAGCCTCTAGCTCCCGTCTTTTCTTCATAGGCAAGCTTTGCAATTTCATCTATAGCTTCTTGAGTTATTTTGAAATCTATATTATAACCTTGAAAGTCTCGCTTGTATTGACGCAATATAGAGCCTTCAGATGACTTTAAGATATTCGCTAAGTCCTCAGCTAAGAGCGATTGGCAAGCGACTCTTACTGGAAGTCTGCCAATAAATTCAGCCTCAAAGCCATATTTAATAAAGTCTTGAGTCTCGCAAAATTTGAGATACTGCGACACATTTGCGTCGTCTTCATCTTCATTATCTATACTAAAGCCTATGCTAGATTTATTGAGACGTTTTGATATATCCTCTGCAAGTTTGTCGAATGCACCACTTACTATAAATAATATATGGCGTGTGTTGATAGTCTTTTTTTGCTTGTTAGGATTAGCCATCATCTGCATTTGAGCCATCATATCTTGAGGGCTAAGCACGTTTACGTTGGAGTCCTCCATTAGCTTTAGTAGATTGATTTGCACGCCCTTTCCAGATACATCTTTGCCCCTTGAGTCTGTGCCAGTGCTTGCAATTTTGTCGATTTCGTCTATATATACTATGCCATATTGGGCAAGCTCTACATTTCCCTTAGCCATCTTTACTAAATTACGCACCAAGTCCTCGACATCGCCACCCATATATCCTGTTTCAGAAAACTTAGTCGCATCTGCCTTTACAAAAGGTACGCCAATTAGCTTTGCAATATTCTTCATTAGATAAGTTTTGCCAACGCCAGTAGGTCCTAAAATCAGAATATTTTGCTTATTGTACTCTTCTTTTTTAAGATTAGGGTTTTCTAAGCAACGCCTAATATGATTATAGTGATCGCAAATAGAGACTGCTAAAACCTTTTTAGCCTCTTCTTGTTTAATGACAAATCTATTCAAAAAATCACGAACTTCCTTAGGCTTCATAGAGAAATTTTTAATTCTTTCTAAAACTTTTTTAGCCTCGTTTTCGCCAGCTGAGTCCTCCTCAAATGATTGAGAACTTGAATTATTTGCAAAATTTGCTTTTTTAAAATCTATATTAGAAGATTTAAAAAGAGCTTCTAATTGCTCTTGAATGTCGTCAAAATTTGCGTTTTTGTCGTTTTTATCGTTATTTTTGTCGTTTTTCATAAAGAATTACACATTTTATTAATCGTTTTGCTTGACTATAGTTAAAATTAGAGCCATATTTTGTTCTTAAGAATGTTTATTTTTATAATATAACAATCATCTTGAAATAAAAAAAGCAATGCAAAATCTAACAAAAAGAGAAATAGTTCATAGTATCTATGAAAGTAAAGAAGAATGTAAACAAGGTTTTGTTCTACAAAACGACGTAAAGGACATCGTACAACGTACATTAGATGTAATTTGCGAATCTCTATCAAATGGTAGAAATGTAGAATTGAGAAACTTTGGCGTACTTGAGGTGCAAGTAAGAAAGCCAAGAATTGGCAGAAACCCAACACAACCTGAAAAGGACGTAGAAATTCCTAAGAGGGCTGTGGTTAAATTTAAGGCAGGTAAAGAGCTTAAAAAAGCTTTGACTACTTTAGATTTATCTAAAATAGAAGCATTTAAAGCTTCGAAAACTCGCAAGTAATATTTATGTTCAAAACTTTATCGGGATTTAGAGAGTTCTATCCAGAGGACTTGGCAAGGAGAGATTATGTTTTCGCCAAGTGGAAGGAATGTGCAATATCTTTTGGCTTTGAAGAATTTGACCCACCTGTATTAGAGCAATTAGAGCTTTTTACAGAGAAGTCAGGTGAAGAGATTAAATCACAACTTTTTGAATTTGTCGATAAAGGTGGACGTGCAGTTTCTTTAAGACCAGAAATGACTCCATCTCTTGCCAGAATGGTAGGAGCTAGAGCAAATGGTCTAAAGAGACCTATTAAATACTTTGCCATTGGCGAAAATTATCGCTATGAAAGGCAACAAAAGGGAAGACTTAGAGCTTTCTATCAATTTAACGCCGACTTATTAGGCGAAACATCTATCAGTGCAGATGCTGAAATTATAGCATTGTTGATAGACTCACTTAAATCCTTTGGATTGACTGAGAATGAATTTAAACTACGCTTGGGCGATAGAGACTTGTGGATATATTTCCTAAGAATGAATGGCATAGAAGAGTGCCTCGACTCTAAGGTTCTAAGCGTTGTAGATAAAATAGAAAAAGTACCAGATACTGCCTTTGAAGAAATGCTTGTTAAGGCACTAGAAGGCACAAATCTTGACGCTTTGAAAATTAAAGAAGCGATTAAAAATTTTGTAAATATAAATTCCTTAGAGGCTTTAGACGAAATTTCAAAAAATGCTTCTCAAGACTTTTCGAAACGTATTGGCGACTGGAAAGAATTGCTTTCTATGTTGCAGTCAATGGGCTTAGCTAGTTATATTAGTATAGACTTAGGGATAGTTCGTGGCTTGGCTTATTATACAGGTTTTGTATTTGAGGCGTTTCAAATAGTGGGCAAGGGCAGAGCCTTAGCAGGTGGAGGAAGATATGACAACTTGGTTAAAAAGTTGGGCTATCCTGATATGCCAGCTGTGGGTTTTGGTATGGGAGATGTAACAGTTTCTGACTTGCTTGAACTTTGCAATAAGCAAGGAAGTATCGTAAACAATCTCGACGCTTATGTTGTGATAGGCGATGAGTCTTTGAGGGGGGTTGCCCTTGAAAAGATATTTGCTCTAAGACGCTTGGGCAAGAAGATTGATTATCCTTTGAAAGCTTCTGCTTTTGGAAAGCAATTTAAGCAAGCAAGTTCATTGAATGCAAAGTTTGCGATAATTTTTGCTTCAGACGAATTTAGTCAAGGCAAAGTTAAGCTTAAGAACTTGGCTACAGCTGAAGAATTTATGCTAGACTTGGGCGAACTTGAAAGTTATAGCTTCTAATTAAATCTTCTAAGACTTAGTCTTTAGAGGAATTATTTAGGCTTTCTAAATCTATTTCGTATTTACCAAGTTCGTGATTATAAATCATTTTATACTCGCCTGCCTTTAATTTTGGGGCAGGCTTTTGTTTTTCTTGGAGCTTGTCTAGCTGAGGTTTAATAAGCCCATAGGCTAAAATCCCAACACTAAAGATTATTGCAAAGGCAGCAAATACCCTAAATATACTTTTAACCAAGTTTGCAGTTTTTGCGTTTGCACTCAATTTATGAGCATTTCTCTTTCCTCGTTTTAGGCTTAGGGAAATGTCGTTTTTCTTTGTCTTTTTTAAATCTGAGTGTCGAATAATCATAAATAACAATAAACTAACACATATAAAACATATTTCAAATAAAAAATAATCTTGAAAATAGCTAATTGCTAATTTTTAGAGCCTACCTGTAAAATACACTTGCACTAAGGGGGCTGTTTTGCTCTAATTTGTTTTTATATTTATGAAGAATTTATTTATTTTATTTAGCGTGATTTTAAGCTTTTTTGCCTTTTCTTGCACTAGTGTAGAGCAAGAAGAAACAGGGGTTGTGATGTCTGTGATATTGCCTTTTAAGGACAAGCCCGAAGTTGCTGGGCAAATGTATAATGCAATGAAAATGGCTGTAGATGAAGTTAATGCGTCGAAAGATAGAATGGCAGGGCAGGAGCTTATCCTTAAAGTTTATAGCGATGGCGAGGGGATTTATGAGACTTCGCAGGTCTTGACTTCTATGCTTGAGTCGAATAGCGATATTTTGCATATAGGCGTGCGTGTGCCTGTTATACACAAGACTGAGGAATTGATTTATAGCGACAAATTTATAAACTATCTCAATGATTATATACCAGTTACTGTACAGGCAAAAAATGCTGTGAGGATATTTCTAAGTGGCACTCAAATTTGTGAGGCGATGGGCAGTGTTGTTGATAGAAATCTCTTGGAGGGAAAGTCTGAGATGAATGTGATTGCTCTTGGTGTAGATGACTTAGTAACAAGGAGTAACGTGTCTTATTTGAGATATGAAGTGGAGACGTCTCAAATAAAATTCCAAGATGTGTATTTCAAAAAAGGCGAGACAAATTTTGATATTTTTGTCCAACAAATACAAAATATTAACGCAGATTATATCTTTGTAATGAGTTCTGGCGAGGAGTATGGCTATATATCTAAGGCTTTGAAGGACTCTGGGTTTAAAGGAAAGCTTGTTTTTGCTTCAAAAGTAAATGTGCCAATGAGTTTAGCTTCTTATTATTTTGTAGATACAGATTTTTCTTCGCCTGAGAATGCAAAATTTATAGAAAAATATAAGGCTCTTTTCGAGAAAAAACCAAGTTCTTTTGAGGCTGCCTTTGCTTATGATAGTATAATTTTAAGTGCAAAAGCTTATAATGCAGACCCTAAAAATATGCGTGAATTTTTCTTGGGGAAAAGCTTTGAAGGGGCAGTTGGCTCTATAGAATTTGATAGCACTGGCGACTCTAAAGTCAAGGTGAAAGCTCTTTCTAGTATCTCGATTGAGTAGTGTTTAAATTGGACTATATAAGACAGTCAAAGATTTATAAAAAGCTGGAAGTCTACAGAAATGTAGCTCCAGTTTTTGGCTATTTGATAGTGATGATTTTCGCCTTTTTGCTTGCAGATAGCTTTGGAATTAGTGCGTCCTTGAGATTGTGTCTATATTCATTGACTTTTGCATTTTTGATACTTAGCTTCCAGTATAAGAATAAGATTTTTGCTTTTGCTACTTTCTTTTGTCTGAGCTTGCTTTACTATGATTATAGAGTTGATGATACTACGCCCAATTTGCCAACTGTAGATGTGAATTTGACTTTGCGTATAGATGGGATAAATACTACAAACGACAGGTATATAAGCACTTATGCAACTATACTTGATAGCCCAGACTTTCCGCTTGAGCTAAATAACAAGGAGGCGTTTTTAGTAATATATGGCAAAGGGGCGAAAATTGATATAGGCTCTAAGTTGAAATTGCTTGTAAGTTTAACCTCAATAGATGCTGAAGATAGTGGCTTTGATGCCTTTTTAGTCAGGCGTAAAATTTCTTATAAATTAGTGTCGAATTTAGAAAATGTTAAGCTCTTGGAAGTGTCTGGTTTTACAAAAACCTTGCAAGGAATAAGGCAGTATATATCAAAGAGCATAGAAAATTCTTCGCCAAAATACGAGCGATATTTGCCTATGTATAGGGCTTTGATTATTGGGGATATGAGCAAGGTTGCAAAGGCTGATAAGCAAATATTTGCGAGAAGTGCGAGTATTCATATATTTGCAATTAGTGGTCTGCACGTTGGCTTAGTTGCGTCTTTGTTATTTTTGATTTTTAGAACTTTGGGTATACGCTATGTTTTGAGTATTTTTATTACATTGGCTCTGCTCTATATTTATGTACAAGTTTGTGGGGCAAAACCCTCTGCGATGAGGGCGTATATGATGTTGTTATTTGTTGCTCTAGCTTATGTATTTAAGCGAAAGGCAAACAGCTTTAATGCACTTTTATTATCTGCAAGTATAGCTTTGATATACGAGCCTAAGACACTTTTTAACATAGGCTTTTTGTTGTCTTATTGCGTTGTAGCTTCTATAATTTTATATGGGCTTAGCCTTTATGATTATCTATCTAAATTCTATGAGCCTTACGATATTTTATCTAAGAAGTTGTTGGGCTTTAAAGAGAAGGCAACGAGGAATTTTTATAATTATTTAGTTATGTCAGCTTGCATAAGTTATTCGGCGTTGATTGGAGGTGCATTTTTGTGTTCATACTTCTTTGGCTATGTAGCTTATTCTAGCGTAATTAACTTTATAATATTCATACCTTTAGTATCGCTAATATTAGTTCTTGGATTTGTGGCTTTGTTTATGCCAAGTGAAGTTGCGAGGATTTTGAACGATTTAATTTTAATGATACTTGAATTTATGACAAAGATTGCAACATTTTTTAGCGACTCAGCCTTTGTAATAGATATAAAAATTGGAAGTATCTATACTCTAATTTCTGCCTTGTTTATACTTTTAGCTACATTAATTTACCTTAGAGATAAGAGAGATTTACGCTTGCTTTATCTGCCTGTTTCTATATTGGTTTTAGTCTTATTAGTATGTTGATTTCTCAAAACATTATAAACTTTTTTGATAAGCAAGTCTTAGAGCTTTGCAATAAAGAGCTTTCTTTAGATAGGAAGCTTGCTGTTGCTGTATCTGGAGGTGCAGACTCTGTATTTGTCCTGCTTGCCTTTGTAGATATGTTTAAAGCTGAGAATTTAGTTGTCTTTCACTTTAATCACAAACTACGTGCTAATGCTGATATAGAAGAAGTTTTTGTGCGTGATTTATGCGATAAACTTGGGGCTAAGTGCATAGTAGGTAAACCTTTAAAGAAGATAGAAAAGCATAGCGAAGAGGCTTATAGGCAAGCTAGAATGGTATTTTTTAAAGATAGTGCAATCAAGGCTAATTTGAATGTAATCGCTCAAGGGCATCACTTGGGAGATGTCAGCGAAACTATTTTAATGCGTCTTATGCGTGGGGCAAGCCCCGAGGGATTAGTCGCTCCAAGGAATATATCTAAGTTGCCAGATATAACTTTTATACGCCCCTTTTTGAGCTTGAAAAAGCAGGAGATTATTGAGGAGCTTAAATTGCAAAATCAAGCTTGGTGCGAAGACGAGTCTAACGCTACAAATGATTATTTACGCAACAAGGTACGAAATGTAATCTTGCCTAAAATTCGTGAAATTTGCGATAGGGATTTTGACGCAATGGCACTGCTTTCTAAGACATTAATAGCAGAGCAAGAGGAGTTTTTCCAAGATTATACAAGTGAGCTTTACTCAAAATCTAGGCTTTGTGAAAATTCTATAATGCTAAGGGCAACACATAAAGCTTTGCTGAGGGCTTTAGTAACTAAGTTTTTGTATGAAAAGAATATAGATTTTACTTTTAAGGCTCTAAATGATTTTTTAGATAAGGTTAAATTAAATCTTGCAGTTAAGTTAAGTACTAAAAATGGCTTTTTGGAATTTAAGGATAATATCCTAAGTTATGTAGAAAAAGAAGAGCCTTTTGCTGAGTTTTGCGTAGAGCTAAAAATGGGCGAAAACCTTTTGCCTGATGGCTCTGTATTGAAGCTCGAAAAGCTCTTTTTAGGCGATGATGCAATTAGCTTTGTAAAGGAAAATAGCGATGTTGAAAGCAAGGTTTATGTAGATTTTGAGAGTGCTAAATTTCCTCTATATGCAAGAAATAGAAGGCAGGGCGACTCTATAGAATATATGGGGCTAAAAAAGGCAAAAAAGGTGCAGGATATTTTTGTAGATAAAAAAGTTCCAAGGCAAATGCGTGATAAAATTGCATTGATTGCAGACTCAAGTGGCTCATTATTGTGGGTAGCTTTCGCTCCTCCAAGCAAAAATCTTTTAGTTAGAGCAAATTCTGACGTATTATTATTGACCTACACGAGAAAATAATCGAAAATAATAGCTATTATTAAACAATGAGTACAAGTAAAAATAAAAAGAATTTAAATAAAGAAAAAATGCCAGCAAAAACTCTATCTGTGTGGATTTTGTTGGGCTTAGTTATAGTTATGTTGTGGTCTGTTGGCAAGTCTGATGGCTCATCTACTATAAAGGACTTTGATATTAAGCAACTCCAAAATGTTGCAGATAGCGACGCTTTAGTCGAAATTACCCTAACTAATGACGAAGCTCAAGGTAGGAGCTGGTATGTTGTTTCAGGTAAGATTAAAAACCCTATGTATGGAAAAGAGGGGGCAGAAAATGCTGAGGATAAAACTTTGTCTTTCAACTTTTCTGGCAAAATTACTGATGATGTATATACTAAATTGATAGATAAAAATAGCCCTTGGACTATTAAGGAAATTCCATCTGGCTCTTTTTGGAAGTCTTTGCTAAGTACGCTATTGCCTGTGTTTATCATATTATTCTTTGCATATTGGTTCATATCTAGGCAAATGAGGTCTGGGGCAAAGGGTGCGATGAATTTTGCTAAGAGCAAGGCTAAGTTGCTAAATACAGGCAAGGACAAGACTACTTTTTTAGATGTGGCTGGTTGCGATGAGTCGAAAGAAGAAGTTTCTGAAATTGTGGACTTTTTGAAAAATCCTGCAAAATTTAATGACATAGGAGCAAGAATACCTAAGGGTATATTGATGGTGGGTCCTCCAGGGACAGGTAAGACTCTATTGGCAAGGGCTATAGCAGGCGAAGCGAATGTGCCTTTTTACACTATAAGTGGTTCTGACTTTGTCGAAATGTTTGTAGGTGTTGGAGCTGCTCGTGTTAGAGATATGTTTGAAGAAGCTAGAAAACACGCACCTTGTTTGATATTTATAGACGAAATCGACGCAGTTGGTCGTCAAAGAGGTACAGGTATGGGAGGTAGCCACGACGAGCGTGAGCAAACTTTGAACTCTCTCTTGGTAGAGATGGACGGCTTTGATGGACACGAAGGCATTATCGTTATTGCAGCGACAAATAGACCTGATGTACTAGATGCAGCTCTTTTGAGACCTGGACGTTTTGATAGGCAAGTTGTGATAGATTTACCTGACGTAATTGGTAGAGAAGAAATTTTGCAAGTTCACTCTAAGAAATTGAGTTATGAAGCTGACGTGAATTTAAAGAAAGTTGCTCAAATGACTCCTGGTTGCTCTGGGGCTGACTTGGCTAATTTGTTGAATGAGTCTGCTATTACTGCTGCAAGGCGAGATAGCAAAACTATATCTATGGAGGACATAAACGTCGCTAGAGACAAGATATTCTTTGGTAGAGAACGCCGTAGATTAATGGACGACTCAGAAAAGAAATTGACAGCCTACCACGAAGCAGGACACGCCCTAATTCAAGTATTACTAGACGATGGCTCTTTGCCAGTGCATAAGGTAACTATAATCCCAAGAGGGCAAAGTTTGGGTTCTACTATGTTTACGCCAACTAAGGATAGCCACTGTGAAACTAAGGGTGGTTTAGAGCGACATATTTGTACGGCTCTTGGTGGCAGAGTTGCTGAAGAAATTGTATTAGACGACATTTCTAATGGGGCTGCAGGCGATATTAAACAAGCTACAAAGATTGCAAAGAGTATGGTTTGCGATTGGGGTATGAGCGATTTGGGCCCATTGTCATTTAGCGATAATCAAGGGCATATATTCTTGGGTAAGGAAATTTCAAGGTCGGAAAATTATAGCGACAAGACTGCACAATTAATAGACGAAGAAATCAAGAAGATTGTAGTAGGGCAATTAGAGCGTGCAAGAAAGTTGATAGCTGAAAATAAAGATAAGCTAGACGCTATTGCTGAGGCTTTGTTGGCAAAGGAAACTATAGATGGTAGCTTAGTTGAAGAAATTGTAAAGGGCAAGAAGGTTGAAGAAACTGTGGAAAATACAGCAGAAAAAACTGAAGAGCCTAAGTCGGAAACTGTAGCAGAAACAGAAAAAACTGTAGTAGAAGCTACAAAGGAATAAATTTAAATAAATAAAAAATCGAAATAAAAGGGAATTAAAATGATAGCAGACGTTTTAGCAGAGAGATACGCATCTAAAGATATGAAAGAAATTTGGGGTGGAGAGGGTAAGATTATCCTTGAAAGAGAGCTTTGGATAGCTGTGATGAAGGCACAAAAACAGCTTGGCTTGGATATTAGCGATGCTGATATTGCTTCTTATGAAAAAGTTAAAATGCAAATAGACTTAGACTCTATTAATGAGAGAGAACGTATCACTCGCCACGACGTAAAGGCAAGAATAGAAGAATTTTGCGATTTAGCAGGTTGCGAGCATATCCACAAAGGTATGACAAGCAGAGACTTAACTGAAAATGTTGAGCAGCTTCAAGTGTTTAGAGCAATGCAATTAGTTGTAGTTAAGGCAGTTGCAGCCCTTGTTAAATTGTCAGCTATTGCAAAAAAATACGATGGCTTAGCTCTTTCTGCAAGGACTCACAATGTGATTGCTCAGCTAACTACTTTCTCTAAGAGAATGGCGATGTTCGGCGAAGATATGCTTAAGGCTATACAATCACTAGAATATGTTATTGATAGCTATGCTGTTAGAGGTATTAAGGGAGCTGTTGGAACTCAACTAGACCAACTTACTTTATTTGAAGGCGACGAGGAAAAGGTTCTTCAGCTAGACGAAATTATCAGAAAGCACTTGGGCATAAAGGCAAGTATTAATGCAGTGGGACAAGTTTATCCAAGGTCTTATGACTTTGAGGTTGTATCGGCTTTGTATCAACTTACAAGTGGTCCATCTAGCTTTGCTAAGACTTTGCGTATAATGGCTGGACACGAATTGGCAAGCGAAGGTTTTGCTAAGGGACAAACAGGTTCTTCTGCTATGCCTCACAAGATGAATTCAAGAAGTTGCGAAAGACTAAATGGCTTCCAAGTTATCTTGGGTGGTTATATGAATATGTCAGCATCTTTGACTGGCGACCAATGGAACGAAGGCGATGTATCTTGTTCTGTGGTAAGAAGAGTTATGTTGCCAGGTGCATTTTATGCTATAGATGGCTTGCTTGAAACTTTCTCTACAATTTTAAATCAAATGGAAGTTAACGTTGCTGTAGTTGAAGCTGAAAATGAAAAGTATATGCCTTTCTTGCTAACTACTACTATAATGATGGAAGCTGTTAAAAAGGGCGTTGGCAGAGAGACTGCACACGAGATTATTAAGCTACACGCTGTGGCGACTTCGAAGGATATGCGTGCTGGGAAAATTTATAAGAATGACTTGCTAGAGCGTCTTGCAAATGACTCTGAACTACCTTTGGATATTGCTGAACTTGAAGCTATTTCAGCTAAGGGTAAGACTAAGACTGCTATGGCTCAAAAGCAAATGCAAGTGTTTGTTGGACAAGTTGAAGCTCTTGCAAATAAATACCCTAGCTACACTAATTACGACCCAGCTCCTATATTGTAGGCTATGGGCGTTTAGGATTTTTAACTTATATATGTTTAAATTACTTAAAACTAGCGATAAATCTTCGGCTAGACGTGGAGAGTTACACTTGCCTCATGGGGTGGTGCAAACACCTGTGTTTATGCCAGTTGGTACGCAAGCTACAGTTAAATCTTTGACTCCAGAGCAGGTGGAAAGCACTGGAGCTCAGATTATGCTTAGCAATACTTATCACTTGAATATTCGCCCTACAGCGCCACTTATCGAAAAAATGGGGGGCTTGCACAAGTTTATGAATTGGAAAAAACCAATTCTTACAGATAGTGGTGGCTTTCAAGTATTTAGTTTGTCTGCATTAAGGAAAATCACTGAAGAGGGGATTTCTTTTAAGTCTCACTTAGATGGGGCAAAGTTGTTCTTGTCGCCAGAGTCTTGTATAGATATACAAAGGCAGTTTGGCGTGGATATTTCAATGGTATTGGACGAGTGTATCGCTTGGCCTTGCGAAAAGGGCGAGTGTAAGAAGTCTGTAGAGCGTACTATACGTTGGGCAAAGAGGTGCTTAGATCAGTATAAGAGCTATGAATATGATGGCAGAATGTTATTTGCTATAACTCAAGGTGGAACTTATGAGGATATTAGAGTTGATTGCTCGAAGAGATTAGCCCAGATGGACTTTTCTGGCTTTGCCATAGGTGGAGTTAGCGTGGGCGAACCTGAAGAAGAAATGCTTAAGCAAGTTGGATATTGCACTCCTCATTTACCTAAGGATAAGCCGAGATATGTAATGGGAGTAGGCACGCCAAGGCAGTTGCTTGAGATGATTTCGCTTGGGGCAGATATGTTTGACTGTGTTATGCCTACACGCTTGGCAAGGCATAGCTGTGCTTTTACAAACGATGGCGTTTTGAATTTGAAGAACTCTCGTTTTAGAGAAGACGACTCTTGCTTAGACCCTGAAATTGATAGCTATGCTAAGAACTTTTCAAGAGCATATATAAGGCACTTAATCTCTGCAAAAGAAAGCTTAGCAGGCACACTTTTATCTATACACAACATAGCATATTTTCAAGACTTAATGGCAAGGGCTAGACTACACATAGAGCAGGGCGACTTCGAAGAGTGGAAAGCTGAAACTATTGCACGCCTAGACGCAGGCAATGCAAAGTAATTAAGGCGAGTTCTAAAAATTGGTTTTTAAAAAGTAAAAGAAAAATACAATTGCTCTTTTTAGCCTATTTTTGCTTGAATTTCCTTGTTTTTACGTCAAATAATTCTATTATTATTCTTAAAAAACAAGGAAATTACGCTAAAAATAATCTCAAAAATAGCTAATTGCCAATTTTTAGAACTCATCTTAAATTTAAATAAATTTTTACGACTATAAAACTTATAAAAAAGGAAATAAAATGGACGCAATAACAATGATTAAAGAACGCAGAAGTGTACGTAAATATACTTCTGAAAAAATCTCACGTGAACTTATGACAGAAATTGTTGACTTAGCTAAGTGGTCTCCATCTTGGGCTAACCAACAAATCGCAAGATACACAATTATCGACAATCCTGAAACTATCAAGGCTTTGGTAAATGAAGGCGTACATAAGTTTTCTTATAATATGAACACTTTGGCACACGCTTCGTCTGTGGCTGTAATTAGCTATGTTAAGGGTAAAAGTGGTGTTGTTCCTGCTCAATATGGCGTTGAAGGTTTAAAGCCTATGGACTGGGAAATGTTCGACTCTGGTATCGCTTGCCAAACTTTCTGCTTGGCTGCTCACGCTAAGGGTGTTGGCACTTGCATATTTGGTATTATGGATAGCGAAAAGATTTCTGAATTACTATCTGTACCAGCTGAAGAAACAGTTGCAGTAGTTATTGCTTGTGGTATAGAAGATGGCACACACGCCTCTCCAACTCCAAGAAAAGAACTAAACGAAATTCTAAGATTTATCTAATTTTTAGATATATAGCAAAGAGCCTCTGTTTTAATAACGGGGGCTTTTTATTTAGATATAAAAATACTTGCATTGATTTAGATTTTAATATAGATTTTTCTATGAATTTAATAAAAATATTATGATAAACAGAAGAGACTTTTTTAAGACAGCATTTGTTGGTACAGTTGGTATTGGGGTATTAAAGACGAATGGCTTTTCGCTATTTGCTAAGGAGGCATCTAAGGCTTTGGTTTTTGGCGAGGGTAATCACCCTATGAAAAATGACTCTCACCCTATGGATATTATTCGCTATTGGGAAAATGTGAGCCAAGAGGATATGGATTTGTATGAGTCTGCTTTGAAGGTATTTGAGAAAGACCCAAAATCGGCTTCTTATGCTGAGCTTATAGAGGATAAAGCTTATTTAAAGCAACTTGAAAACTATGACAGGAAGCTTTTGGGAAAACCTATGTTGGCAAATTTGCGTAGAGATACAGTCTCGCTTTGGCTTAGAACTATTAAGCCTCAAAAGGTGCAAGTTGAATATACAGATGGCAGCGAAACTATGCTAAGTGAGGTATATGAAACAAGTGTAGCCCAAGATTTGGCAGTTGCCATTGAGCTTAAAAATTTAAAGAGCGACAAAAAGTATAGCTATACTATAATTATAGATGGCGAAAAATATAGAGAGGAAAACTTCTTCTTTAATTCTTTGCCTAGTGGTGATAAATTGCGTGTGGCTTTTGGAACTTGTCCTCATAGATGGGGTTTAGGTAATGCTAAGTTATTTGAGAGCATAAACAAGCGTAAGCCAAGTATTATGTTGCTTTATGGGGATATAGCAGCTCAAGGCAAAAACAATAAGTTGGGCTTGCATAGAGCAGATTATTTGTTGAGAGATTTCCAAAGCGTCTGGTCTAATTTTGTGTGTAACATTCCTGTATATGCAAATTGGGACGACCACGATTATTTTAGCAACGACAAGTCTGGCATACCTAATGGCTATACAGATAAGGATAGGCGAGGCGTGCGTCAGATATTTGTAAATTCTTGGTCTAATCCTTATTATGGCAATGGCGATGAGGGTATATATACAAGCTTTTCGCTTGGCGATTGCGATGTCATAATGACTGATAATAGATATTTTAGAGAGGGCGAGCCAACTCCTACTAGAAATAAAAAGACAGGCAAAATTGACGAAAAGGCATTAGAGCGTAGCAAAACTATAAAGAAAGAGTTTTTGGGCAAAATGCAAATGCAGTGGCTCAAAGATGAATTAACTAAGGCAAAGGGCAAGTTTGTTATTTTAACTTGTGGCACAATGTGGAGCGACTATGTATCTGGAGGCAAAGACTCTTGGGGGATTTACGACCCAGAAGGCAGGGAAGAAATTTATAAGCTCATTGAAGAAAAGGGCATTGCTGGCGTACTTTTGCTATCTGGCGATAGGCACGGAGCTAGGGTATTTTCTATAGACAGAAAGGGCTTTAAGCTCTATGAATTTGGAATGGCTTCTTTGGGGGCTAGAATTTGTGGAGGTGTTGGCAATAAGCAATGGCAAGAGCAACTCTTTAATAAACAAGGTATCTTTGCCTTTGGCGAGTTTAATTTTGATATGCAAGAGGGCAATGAAAGCGTTGAGCTTAATATTATAGGCGAAGAGGGCGACATACTCTTTAATCACAAATTTAGCAGAAAAGAACTAAGCCCTCCTAAAGCTTAAGTAATTTTTTCTTGAATAATGAAAAAATTGGAGTAAACTACTAAAATGTTAATAAATAAAGCTAATGTAAGTTACAAAGGGGAAATATTTAAATAAATGAAGAAAATAACTATAGGATTAATGGCACTTTTTGGCTTTACAGCTATGATTAGTGCAGAAACTAATAAACTTAATGTATTGTTTGTAATGACAGACGACCAAGGTCAAGGCGACTTGTCTTGCAATGGCAATCCATACTTAAAAACACCTCACATAGATAAGTTGAGTACTGAGAGTTATAATTTTACAAATTATCACACTGCAACAACTTGTGCTCCAACTCGTTCTGGCTTGATGAGTGGTGTTTACTGTAATAAAGTTGGGGTTTGGCATACTATACAAGGGCGTTCACTTCTCGATTTGAAAAGAGAGATTATGCCTGAAATCTTCCAAAAAAATGGCTATGCAACAGCTATGTTTGGCAAGTGGCACTTAGGCGATGAATATCCTTATAGACCATTCGACAGAGGCTTTGAAACTGTATTTTGGCACAAAGGTGGTGGCATAGGTCAAGGTCCTGACTATTGGGATAACACATATTTCAACCCAGTTTTATTCGATAAGGAAACTCCTGTTGAAACTGAAGGCTTTTGCACAGATATATTCTTTGATAGAGCTATAGATTTTATGAAAAAAGCTCAAGCTGAAGGCAGACCATTTTTCTGTTATCTATCACTAAATGCAGCCCATGGTCCTTTTGTTGCTCCTAAGGAATATGAAGATAGATTTAAGGATATGAAGGGTGTTCCAAATGCAGCATTTTATGGTATGATAGAAAATATCGACGACAATATGGGCAAGATGGAAGCATTTTTACAAAAGAGTGGCTTAGCTAAAAATACTATATATATCTTTACTACAGACAATGGCAGTTCTTTTCCTGCAGTATTCGATAAAGATGGCAATGTTACTAAAGGTTGGAGTAATGGCTTAAAGGCTAACAAGGGTGCAGCTTACGAAGGTGGGCATAATGTTCCTTTCTTTATGAGAATACCTAATGGCAAAAGCGTAGAGATTAATCAACTAATGGGCTATATAGACGTTGCTCCTACTTTGATGGACTTATGCGGAATAGAGTCTGATTGGAAGATAGATGGGCTAAGTATGAAGCCTGTAATTGATAACCCTAAGTCTAGTATAGATAGATATTTGTTAGGCGACACTCAAAGAGATGAGTTGTTGAGAAAAGATGCTAGATCTGTGGTTATGAAAGGTTCTATGCGTTTAGTGGATAGAAAAGAGCTTTATGATCTATCTACAGACAGAAGGCAAATGAAGAATATTGCAGCGAGTAATCCTGAAGTTGTTTCTGAAATGTTGAAGGTTCAAGATGAGTATTGGGAGTATATTGTTCCTGAAAATGAAGTTACGCACCCTCTATATTTGCCTACAAAGCCTAATGATAGCGTAGTTTTAAATGGACACGATATGCACTTGGTTATCCCTGGTTGGTCTCAAATAGTAATTAGGTCAGGTAAGAAAATTGACCCTAGAGTATTTTGGTATGTAAAAGTTCCTGAAGATGGCGAGTATACTATGGAATTGTTCCGTTGGGCTCCTGAGTCAACTTTAAATATGCTAGATAAATATTCAGGCAAGGTAGACAATGATGCAGCTATTAGAAATTCTCCAAAAGGAAATACTTCGGCAAAAACTAATGCAACTAAGGGAGCTATGAATATAGTTGGAGGCGAGTTAATTATAGCAGACATAAATATGACTGAAAACCTTGCTGCAGGCGAAAATCCAAAGTCTATAAAGTTTGAAAATATAAAGCTAAAGAAGGGCGAATATAACCTAAATTCAAATTATATACTTAAAGATGGCTCTAAGGGAGCAGCTTTCTATTTAAAAGTTACAAAAAATAACTAATAAAAATAAATGTATAATACTATGAAGAAAATAACAATGATACTTGCACTTTTTGCGTCGATTTTGACGCTGAGTGCAAAAACTGATAAGCTAAATGTAATCTTGGTTATGTCTGATGATATGGGCTATGGGGACTTGTCTTGCAATGGCAATCCTTATATACAAACACCTAATATAGATAAACTTAGTGAAGGTGGTTACAATTTTAGAAATTACCACGTAGGTACTACTTGTACTCCTACAAGGGCTTCTTTAATGTCGTCTATGCACTTTAATAAAGTTGGCTGCTGGCACACTATCTCAGGGCGTTCTATAATGGATAGGCAATACAAGACTATAGCTGATGTGTTCCACGCAAATGGCTATGCTACAGGTATGTTCGGCAAGTGGCACTTGGGCGATAACTACCCTTATAGACCTTTCGACAGAGGCTTTGAAACGACTCTTTGGTTTAAGTCTGGTGGGCTTACACAGATGTCGGACTATTGGGGTAATGACTATATAGACGACACTTTCCTAAGTGGCGAAACTCCTGTGCCTACAAAGGGTTACTGCACAGATGTATTTTTTGATGCAACTATGAGTTTCATAGAAAAGAGTATGAAAGAAAAGCGTCCATTTTTCGCTTATGTTGCATTAAATGTAGCACACGGCCCTCATTTAGTTGAAGATAAATATTCTGAGAAGTATAAGGGTATAAAGAATGCTCCTCCTGCAGATTTTTGTGGTATGGCTGACAATATGGACGAAAATATGGGCAGGCTTGCTGACTTTTTAAAGAAGAATGGCTTGGATAAAAACACTATAGTTATTTACACTACAGACAATGGCACTGGAGGTGGTTATAATGGAGGCAAGGGCTATAATGCTGGTATGCAAGGCAAGAAAACTAGTAATTTTGATGGCGGACACAGAGTCCCTTTTATTATGAATATTCCTAATAGAAAAGGTGGCGATGTTCCTCAACTTACTTCTTGTATGGACGTAGGTCCTTCTCTATATGAAATTTGTGGCATTAAAGAAGATGTGTCTAAGCTAGAGGGTATGAGCTTTGCTTCTCTTTTAGATAACCCAACAAAGCCTTTTGATAGATACTTAGTTGTAGATACTCAAAGAAAGTCTTTGATGGAAAAAGACCAAACTTTTGCCGTACTTAAAGGTAATTGGCGTTACTTAGATGGTGATAGACTTTATGATATTACTAATGATGTTGGTCAAAAGAAGAATATTATTAAGGATTTCCCTGAAGTTGCTAAGGAATTAGCTGCTGTTTATGAGAAGTATTGGGAATATGTATCTCCTGAAAACGATAGAATGCACCCATTATATTTAGCTACACCTAAGGACGATTGCGTTGTTTTAAGCGTACACGATAAGCACCTTTCTTGCTTGGTAGGTCAAGAACCTTTGAGAACTACAAGAATGGCAAAAACTGATGGTTTTTGGTATGTTTATGTTCCAGAAGATGGCACTTATAGCTTTGAGTTGTATAGATGGCCACTAGAGGCAAAGTTGAATATAAAAGACGCAGCTCCTGCTGTTGCGAAAAGAGAAGGTTACAATGCTCCTGCAAAGGAAGCAGGTGGAGCTATAACTAATATCATTGGAGCAGAAGTCATCATAGGCGATGTCAAGGGCGAAGCTTCTATATCTGAAAGTGCAAACCCTGCATTTATAGCTGTAAATAACTTAAAATTAAAGAAGGGCGAATATAAATTACATGCAAACTTCATTCTAAGTGGCAATACTGCAAAGGCAAAGGCTAAAAATGGAGGAGCTGCAAACTTTGTAAAAATAACAAAGAAGTAGTTTTAAAAGTGGACAGTGGACAGCGAGTCTTAAGAAAATTTTAATATAACTGTTTTTTACTGAAAAATTTAAAGGGATTTTGGCTTTAGCTGAAATCCTTTTTTTTGAGTGTATGCTTGTTCTTTAGTTTGTTTTTAATCTTCATCTCAAGCTTAAGAAAATTTTTAGAGAGACTAACTTTTATCAAAGCCTCAAATCCAAAGCCTCAAATCCAAACCTCAAAGATTTTCTTATAGCTTTTAAGCATACGCTATAAACTAGCGACATTAAATTCCCCCGAAAACTCGCTGTCCACTGTCCACTGTCCACTGTCCACTGAAAATGCTGTCCACTGAAAATGCTGTCCACTGTCCACTGAAAATGCTGTCCACTGAAAATGCTTTTTTTGAATATACGCTTGCTCTTTAGGTCGTTTTTTATTTTAATCTTTCTTGAATAAATAAAAAACTACTATGAAGAAATTATTAATCTTATTAAGCTTCTTTTTTGCATTGAATATCTTTGCACAAAAGCCAAATGTAATTCTTGTTTTAACTGACGACCAAGGTATAGGCGACTTGGGCTATTACGGAAACAAGATAGTTAAAACGCCAAATATAGACAAGTTTGCTTCTGAAAGTTTGCACTTGATGAACTTTCACGTAGAGAGGGCTTGTGCACCTACAAGGGCTGCTCTTATGACTGGTAGACAGTGTAACTCTACTGGGCTTTGGTATACTATAACCCAAAGAGCTATAGTTCGTAAAGACGAGAGTACTATTGCTTTAGAGCTTAAAAAGGGTGGATATACTACTGGTATGTTCGGCAAGTGGCACTTGGGCGATATGAAACCTCATAGACCTCAAGACAAGGGCTTTGACAGAGTTGTTATGCACGGCTCAGGTGGAGTAGGGCAAACTACTGACTATTGGGACAATACTTATTTTGATGATACATATTTTGTAGATGGAAAGCCTCAAAAGTTTGAGGGCTACTGCACAGATGTATTTACAGCTGAGAGTATTAAGTTCATTGAAGGTGCTGTAAAGCAAAAGAAGCCATTCTTCTGTTACTTGGCTACTAACGCTCCTCATAGTCCTTATAGAGTTGGCGATGAATATGCTAATATGTATAAGGATTACAAGTTACCAAAGTCTAGGGGTGCATTCTATGGAATGATTACTAATATAGACGACAATTTCAAAAAGTTGATGGACAAAGTTGATGAGCTTGGAATTAGAGACAACACTATAGTTATATATATGACTGACAATGGCACTGCAAATGGTTATACTCCTGATAAAAAAGCAAGGGTACTCAAGAGACTGAGGGCTTTAATCTTGGTATGAAGGGCAAAAAGGCAACTGCTTACGATGGTGGAAACAGAGTTCCTTGTATTATTCGTTACCCTAATGGAGGAATTAATACAGAAAGACAAATTAATACTCTCACAGCTCACATTGACATAATGCCAACGCTCTTAGAATTATGTGGAGTTAAATATTCAGGCAAGCACCCTCTTGCTGGTAAGTCTATGACTAATTTGATTAATAAAAATAATGAAGCTGGCTTTGAAGGTAGAATATTAGTTAGCGACTCTCACATTGCAGGTATTCCTCCAAAGTGGACAATGTCTACAGTTATGCAAGACAACTGGAGACTAGTTTATGGCAAAGAGCTATATGATGTATCTAAAGACGTAGGTCAAAACAACAACATAGCAGAGGCGTATCCAGAAAAGCTCAAAGAACTTAGAGATTTTTATGACAAGTGGTACGATGATATGTATAAAGGTGAAAATGCGAAAGTAAACCCTATCTTTATATATAAGAATGAGTTAAACTTGTTAGACGCTCACTATATGCAACCTTTTAATACGAAATATCCTGCTTGGAGCCAAGGTATGATTAAAAGTGGTTATCAAAATACAGGCACTTGGGATATAGAAATTTTAGAAGATGGCGAGTACACTTTTGAATTGCGTCGTTACCCAAGAGAGTTCGACAAGCCTATCACTTATGGAGGGGGAAAAGCTCTTAAGGCATTGCCTATAAATTATGCAAATTTAACTATAGATGGCAAGCAAGTTGGCGAAAGTTCTGTAGATGACAAACAACATTACGTACAATTTGAAGTAAATCTAAAAAAGGGTAGGCATATAGTAGAAAGCTTATTCAAGGGCGAAAAAAAGCTTGAATTTAGTACTTATTATATATACATATTTTAATTAAATGAAAATTATAAAAAAAATTATATTAGCATTAAGCTTATTAGCGACTCTTGCTCTAAATGCAAAGACAGAAAAAATGAACGTCTTGTTCATTATGACAGACGACCAAGGTTATGGCGACTTTTCATACACAGGCAACCCCTATGTGCGTACGCCTAATGTAGATAAATTGGCAAGCCAAAGTTTGGACTTTACAAACTATCACGCAGGCTCAACTTGTGCCCCTACAAGGGCAGGGCTAATGACTTCTATGTATAACAACAAGATGGGCATTTGGCATACTATAATGGGGCGTTCGCTTTTAAAACCAGACCAAAAAACTATAGCAAATGTATTCCAAGAAAATGGCTATGCTACAGGTTTGTTTGGCAAGTGGCACTTGGGGGATAACTATCCTTATAGACCATTTGACAGAGGCTTTGAAACAACTCTTTGGTTTAAGTCAGGTGGCGTTACTCAAATTTCAGACTACTGGGGCAATAATTATTATAACGACACATATCTAAGCGGCGAAACTCCTGTTAAAACAGAGGGATACTGCACAAATGTATTCTTTGATTATGCTATGAAGTTTATGAAAGATAGCCAAGCTAAGGACAAGCCATTCTTCTGCTATCTATCATTAAATGCACCTCACGGACCTTATTATGTAGAAGAAAAATATTCTAAGAGATTTTTGACTATGCTAGATAAAGTGCCTGACGCTGATTTCTATGGAATGGTTGAGAATATGGACGACAATATGGGACGCTTAGAGGCTTTCTTGCAAAAGAGTGGCTTAGATAAGAATACTATCGTTATATTTACGACCGACAATGGAACAACTGGGGGCTATTATGCTGCTATGACACCTGCTGCCATTAAAACTGCAAAGGCAAGGGCTGAAAAAATGGGCAAAACTTTCCCTGGTGGCACTGAAGAAAAGGGCTGGAATGGCGGTATGAGTGGCAAGAAAGTTAGTAACTTAGACGGAGGTCATAGAGTTCCTTTCTTTATGCGTATACCAAATAAAGCACCTGTAAAAATTTCTCAACTTTCAGCTAACATAGACGTTGCTCCTACTCTTTATGATATTTTGGGTATCAAAGAAGATATGTCGAAGGTAGATGGCGTTAGCCTTAAGGCTGTAGTTGACGACCCAAGTGCTTCTATAGATAGATACTTGGTTGTAGATGCTCAAAGAGAAGAGTTGATGAAAAAGGACAAGCCTTATGTGGTTCTTAAGGATAACTGGCGTTTGTTAAGTGGAACTGCTCTTTATGATGTTACAAATGACGTAGCACAAAAGAAGAATATTATAAAGGATTTCCCTGAAGTTGCTAAGGAATTAGAGGCTGTATTTGAAAAGTATTGGGAGTATATCGTAGTTGAAAATGAAGTTACACACCCTATATATTTAGCTGCACCTAACGAAAAGAGTGTTGTTCTAACTGGACACGACAAGCATATTAGTGGAGCTATCACTCACGCTTCAATTAGGTCTGGGGCAAAGACTAGCCCTGATGGATATTGGTATGTTAAAGTGCCTGAAGATGGCGAGTATACTTTTGAAATCTATAGATGGGCTCCTGAAATTAATGTTAATTTAAAGGACTCATCTCCGGCTATACCTGCTATAAAGGGCTTTAATGCTCCTGCTCAACCAGAAGGTGTTGCTATTAAGGATATATCTGGAGGCGAAATCATCATAGGCGACATAGAGAAATCTTTGAAAATATCTGAAAGTGAAAACCCACTTGCAATCAAAATCGAAAAGATGAAATTGAAAAAGGGCGAATATAAGCTTTTTGCAAATCTATTCTTATCTGGCTCTAAGAAAATGGGTGCAAACTATTTGAAAATTACTAAGGAATAATTATGAATAATATAGAAAACTTAATTAAGGCACACAAGCTAATTGCAGTGCTTACCATAGAAGACGAAAACACAGCAGTTCCTATAGCTAAGGCTCTTTGTGAGGGGGGCGTAAAGGCTATAGAATTAACTTTGAGAACAGCGACTGCCCTTGAGTCTATTAGACGCATAATCGCAGAAGTTCCAGAAATGACAGTGTCAGCAGGCACAGTTCTAGAGCCAAAGCAAGTTAAGCAAGTTATAGACGCAGGTGCACACTTTGCAGTTGCCCCTGGTTGCAGCAGAAGAGTATTAGAAGCAGCTAAAGAAGCAGGGCTTGCCTTTGCTCCTGGAATTATGACTCCTTCTGATATAGAAAAGGCTTTGGAATACGATTGCAAGATATTGAAATTCTTCCCAGCTGGCACTACAGGTGGCATAAAGCACTTAGAGGCTATGTCTGCCCCTTACAATCACTTAGGGGTTAAATACATACCTTTAGGTGGCGTGAATGTAACAAACTTTGCATCATTTGTGGCAAATCCATTGATAGCTGCAGTAGGAGGTTCTTGGTTAGCAACACCTGCCCAAGTTAAGGCTTGCGATTGCGAGGCTATCAAGGCTCAAGCCCTAGAAGCTTCAAGCATTTTAAAGGCTTAGTTTAAAGCATAATATACTTTCAAAAAGTGGGCTGTTTAGCTCACTTTTTTTGTGCCTATATCCTTTTGTCTTTCTTTTAATCCTCCTCTCTTATATCTATATAAATCTAAGCTTTCCTTTGAAAACTCTAAAGAAGTCCCCACAAAAAAAGAGCGTTTCCTTTTCAAGAAACGCTCTGTTTATGAATTTAAAATTCTTAGAACTTCATACCTACGCTTAGGTTAAGTGTATGAGTGATTATAGCGTCGTAGATGTATGCGTTATAATCTAAGTAGCCTGAGCAAGTTTCGCTGAAGTCGTATGATAAACCAAAGCCTAATACTACGCTGCTTTCGCCAGTTTCGCCACCAATATATTGTATTGAATTAATTGCTGTGTTTGCCAAGCCGTATGTGTAGTCGTATGAGTTGTCGCCAAATTCATAAGCGTACATTGCTCTAAATCTTGAAATCAAGTTTTGGCTTATTGCATATTCAACTTCTAAGCCAAGCATAGCTTTTGCACTTAAGTAAGAGTCGCCATCTATGTTGATTACGTCGCCTGTAGCGTCGTCGTTCATTAGATATACAGCGTTTAACATTGCAATTGGGCTAATTGATAGATTTTCAATACCTGTTTCAATCTTGTAAGCAATACCAACTAAGGCGTTGATAGCGTTAGAGTCCCATTCAGTGCTTGTTGCTGAAGTGCTTGCTTCGTTCCAGAAGTGAGCGTAGCCAACATTAGCGAATATCTCTACTGAGTCGCAAGGCATTAGTGTTGCGTAAATATTAGCTAAGAATGCTGTAGAATTTGCATTGTCGCCAGCGTCGCCTTCTACCCTAGAGTATACACCCCCTAAAGATAAGCCTACAAGGAACTTGTCGCTCAATACCTTATCTATGCTTGCCAAGGCACCCACAGACCAGTAGTCATAACCAGCTATGCCATTTACAGCGTCCTTAGAGCCTAGCATATTGATAGATTGCAACTGAGCTTCATTAGATGTATATTCATAATCAACCTTTCTTGCTTCTCTCAAATACTCAGCTTCATCTTCGTTATAGTCAGAAGAGTACACTGCATAAGTTGCTTTTGGTTTCTTAAGAATTTCTCTTGCTCTATTTACATTAGCTACATTCAAGTTGCTAAGCATCATAGAATTTACTTCGTTCATATAAGAATTGCCACTCATTATATAAGAGTCAACGCCATTAGTGCTAGCTGTGAGCTTTGTAGCTTTAAGTTCAGCGTCGAGAGTGTCGTCGCCAGTAGTTTCAATAGAGTCAAGGGCAGTAGCTAATTCTAATTCATTAGCAGAAGCGTCTGCGTACTCGTCTTGAAGCTGACTTAGGCTGTCTATAGTAATTGTGCCATCGCTATAGCTTACGCCATCGCTTAGAGTAGTTGTCATAGCGTCAGTGTTAAGTATAGTATCTGTATCAGAGCCATTATTTGCTAGAGTTGTAGCATCTATAACTTCGTAAGTTTCGCCAACTAGGTTAGAAACGCTAGAGTCGTAAATAACTTCTATGCTACCTTTACCTGTTACTAAACCTGTGTCTTGAATGCTACCCATATTACCATTGTCGTCAGTAGTCAAAATCAATATTCCATTTACAGTCAATACTGAGCTATCGCCATTGTCGTCAGTAGTCAAAATCAATGTTCCATTTACAGTCAATACTGAGCTATCGCCATTTGCGTCATCTTCAGAGAAGTTTGTTGTAATATAAGAACCTTGTTCTTCTAAAGTAGTGCCAGTAGTAATAGTCATATCTGAATTAGCAACTACAGCACCTTTAGCTATGATTTTGCCAGTTGAGTTAATTATTAAACCACCTGTAGTGCCGTGCTTATTTGTTATAGCAATACCATAGCGTTCATTGCCATTAGCATCTGTGATGATTGCAGAAACTGTTACGCCATCAGCTAAGTTTACTGTGCCTGTTTCTGTATATATAGCAGTCAAGTTAGTTGAAGCATTAGAAGTTGCTGTAACGTCCTTAGTCAATGTGATGTTATTGCTCTTTAGAGTGATTGCAACTTTGTCAGCGTCTTCGTCAGTGCTTTCGAATGCTAACTCACCAGATACAGCAACTTGAGAGTCATCGCTTCCAGTATCCAAAGTAATAGCAGTGTTAGAAGTGATAGAAGTTTCGTCGCTTAAAGTGATGTTTTCAATATCTGTGAAGTTCAACGTAGCATCAATGCTAGCTTCTCCACTAGTAGCAAAACTAGATGTAGAGTCAGACTCGCCTGTGAAGTTTTTCTCTTCTTCTATAGAACCACTTACAGCCAATGAAGAGTCGCTACCAAGAGTAACATTACTATCTAATTTATCAGCAGTAGTTTCTATAGTATCATTAGCGTCTACACTAGATATAAGAGTAGTAGTGTCGCCATCGCCATCGCCAGACTCGCCGCCACCAGTTTCGCCATCGCCGCCGCCAGTTTCGCCGCCACCAGTTTCGCCATCGCCACCAGACTCGCCAGAGCCAGAGTCGTCAAGACTAAACAATATATCGCTACCATCTACAGATACAGTATAAGTATCATCGCCTATAGTGATAGATGTATAAGTGCTATCTAAAGTAATAGAGCCATCATAGTCTGTACCTACAGTATATATAGATGTTGTGTCAGTTAGGTCTACAGATGTCCAATCGCTAATATCGAAGCTAACTGTAATAGAGCCAGAGCCTGTTAGAGTGTCTAGGATAGAGCTGCCATAATTTGTAGAATTAATAACAATGCTCAAAGAGCCACTTCCATCAATATTAACTGTACCAGCTATAGTGCCAGAAGTTGAAGCACTTCCTGTTATATTCAAAGAGCCATTATTAGTTAAGTTGCTAGTAATTGCACCACCTGTTATATTTAAGATACCCTTATTTACAAGAGTTGTATCGATAACATCAGCATTAGCAGAAACTTCGCCAGCTTCGTCAATTTGAATAGCACCATACTTGCTAACTAAGTCGCTAAGCGTAGTCAAAGTGCCACTTGTTAGGCTAATAGTACCTGAATTTGAATATGTAGTGAAGCTACTTGAATTAAGAGTATCTAAGCTAATGCCGAAAATAGCACTCTCAGCTATAGATAAAGAACTCAAAGCCAATGCCGCATTATTATAATACATAGAGCCAGCAGAAACTGTCAATGAACCACTATAAGACGCCATTGAAGAATTTACTGTTAATGTACCAGAACCTGTCTTTTCTATAGAGCCTTCGCCTGCAATAGAGTCATAGCCTGTAAGGCTAGTATCGCCTATAGTTATAGAAGAACTTGCGTCTGTATAGAAAGTTGTAGCACCTGCAGATGTTTGATACAAGAAACCACCATTTGCGTCAGAAGCTGTAGCCTCAGAAGCACCTGCCCAGTTACCCATATATAAGTACTCATTGCCTTCAGTAGCTTTAAATGTTATAGAGCCTGAAGTATAAA
>JAWXTY010000011.1:0-51596 GCA_044433115.1 Opitutales bacterium | reverse complement strand
AATTTTAAATGGAACGCTAAAAACTAGAGACATTTCATTTCCCCTTAAAGCTCGCTGTCCACTGTCCACTGTCCACTAAAAACGCTGTCCACTGTCCACTAAAAACGCTGTCCACTGTCCACTGTCCAGTAAAAACGCTGTCCACTGTCCACTAAAAAAAACGCTATTTAGCGTTTTTTTCAAAAAGTCCTTTTAGGGTGAATTTTTGGGGGACGTTATCTATGCCGCCTTGGCAGAAGGGGTTACAGCGTAGGATACGAAAAAATCCCATTATAGAGCCTTTAATGAAGCCGTGTGCTTTGAGGGCTTGGGCTGTGTATTGGGAGCAAGTGGGGGTAAATCTGCAACCTGAGCCAGGTATGAGGTGTATAACTGGGGATATTATTTTTTTGTAGAGCCAGATTATAGCTAAGGAAATGTATACGCCTATAGAATGTTTTTTGTTCATTAATTGAGGGGATACAAATTTAAGGGGGATTTAATATCTGAGAGAATAATCTAAAAATTAGCTATTTTTAAAATTATCTAGGGCTGTATTAAATTTTGATTTAAGTTTTTCAAAGTCGAAGCGATGATAGCCACGACGAAGGTATACAATCATTGCAATTTTCTCGTCGCAAGAGTCAAAGTAGCCTCTAAAGAACTCTCTGAATATGCGTTTTGCATAATTTCTACGAATAGCGTTTCCAACTTTTCTGCTTGCAACTATTGCAATTCTGGAAGAGTCGTCTACGTGTTTCATATACAGAATAAAGGCGGAACAATCCGCCTTTATTGCATTTTGTCTTACAAAAGTGAAGTCGCTATTTTTGCGAAGCCTATTTTCTTGGCTAAATTGCATATTTGTCCTTTTACTTTTGCAAACAACTAGATTTTATCTACGTCAAGCAGATAAAAGCTCTAAATTACTTAGTTACCAAACGTGCTCTACCTATAGAGCGTCTGTTTGCGATGACTTTTCTGCCACCTCTAGTTTTCATACGAGCACGAAAGCCACAACGTCTTGCGCGCTTTAATTTTGATGGTCTATATGTTGGTCCCATTTTCTTGATTCTCCGTTCTTATAAAATTTAAAAGATACTAGCAAAGCACTTTTTTCAATTAGGTCAATACTTTTTTTCGATTTCTAGTGATTTTTGCTAAAAATAACCTTTTAAAATACCCCCAAGGGGGTGTTTGATAATTGGCAATTAGCTATTTTTAAGATTATTTTTAGCGTAATTTTCTTGTGTTTGACGAAGATAGCATCGCTATCTAAGGAGATAAACAAGGAAATTCAAGCAAAAATAGGCTAAAAAGAGCAATTGCAACCTGTCTTAGTGCAAAAACAAAGTTTTTGCTTTCCTATTTAAAAACCAATTATTAAATACCCCCTATATACCTAATCATACATACGCAATGGGCAGTAATTCCCTCTTTTCTGCCGATGAAGCCCATTTTTTCGTTGGTAGTAGCCTTTATGCCAACGTCTTCTGGTGAAACTTCGAGAGATTTGCTTAAGACTTCTTTCATTTTTGCTACGTGAGGTAGGATTTTTGGCGTTTCAGAGACTATAGTTGTGTCTACATTTACTATAGCAAAGCCAAGTTTTTTAATTTCTTCTACAGCTCTTTTGATTATGAGCTGAGAGTCCATATTTTTGCAAGAGTCGTCGCTTGGAGGGAAGTAGAAGCCTATGTCTGGCAAGGCACAAGCTCCGAGGATTGCGTCTGCAATAGCGTGGCTTAGGACATCGGCGTCAGAGTGTCCGAGTATTCCCAATTTGCTTTCTATTTCGACTCCTCCTATGACGCACTTTCTGCCTTCTACGAGTTGGTGTACGTCAAAGCCAAAGCCTATTCTGTAATCTTTATTCATTGTTTTGTTTCATTATATACTCTACGAGAGCTATGTCTTGAGGTAGAGTGATTTTTGTGTTCATATTTAAATTTTCGACTATAGTTATTTTTGCTCCAATTTCAGAGGCAGCCGAAACGTCGTCAGTAATGCTTATATTATTTTCTATAATGTGAGTGTAAGCATTAATAATTAGTTCTTTATCAAAAACTTGAGGGGTTTGCATAGCCCAAAGTACTTCACGCTTTAGGTCTTTTAGCTCACAAGAGACATTGCTTGGGTAGTCCATATTTTGCTTAATGCTATCGACTACTTTATTTGCAAGCACACTTGCTTTGCTAATTTTGCAAGCTTCGCATAGCTCTACAATGCTTTCTTTTTTTACTAGAGGGCGAGCCGAGTCGTGAATAAAGACTATGTCAATATCTTCGCTAGTACATAGCAAGCCATTATACACACTATTATAGCGTTCCTTGCCCCCATCTGCAAAAATAAAGCTTATGCCATTTTCTTCTAAATACTTAGCACTTAGGCTTTTTATATTTTCCTTTTGCTCGTCGTCTTTACACACAAAGACTATTTCCTTTATAGAGCCAGACTCGACAAAAGCTTTTACACTGTGCATAATTATAGGCGTACCAAGCAAGAGTTCAAGGCACTTATCCTTTACAGTACCTCGCATTCTTGTGGAGTTTCCCCCTGCTAAAATTACAGCTGAGTTTTTCATAGCCTTTTCTTAGCTAATTTCTGCTATTATAGATTTTGCCACAGCAACAGGGTCAGCTGCCTTTAATATAGGTCTGCCTACTACTATGTAAGATGCACCCTTTTGAGTGGCTTGAATAGGAGTCATAATACGCTTTTGCTCATTTGCGTCAGAGCCAAGAGGGCGTATACCTGGGCAAACTAAAATCATTTCGTCTTTGCTTAAAAACTCTCTTAGCATATCCAATTCTTGAGGTGAGCATACCAAGCCTGTTACAGAATTATCCTTAGCTAATTTCGCAAGCTTGCAAACTTGTTCTTTTGCATTTGTTGCTATTCCTGTTTCAGCTAGAGCCTCGTCGCTAAAAGAAGTCAATACAGTTACTGCAAGTATTTGAAGCTCAGGGTTAATTTGCTTCGCCTTTTCTACAGAATTTTGCATCATCAAAGCTCCCCCATGAGCGTGTATAGTCAACATAGATATAGGGAGAGTCGCCACACTTTCGATGGCAGATGAGACAGTGTTAGGAATGTCGTATAACTTTAAGTCTAAAAATATCTTAAAGCCCATAGACGCAATTTCCTCTACAAAACTTGCCCCATATTTAAGGTACATCTGTAAGCCGATTTTCACCCATTCGAGCGAGCCACGCATTTGTTCTAAAAAGTTGATTGCACTTTCTCTATCAGGAAGGTCTAGTGCTAAAATAAGTTTACAAGCTTGATTTTGCATAAATAAATTTGTTGAGTTTTTTCTTGGTGATTTCTAAAAATTGGCAATTAGCTATTTTAAAGGCTACAACCGCAAGGGCGTAGGAGCATTGCTTTAGCAATGACCCTGAGCGATAGCGAATGGGCAAAAAGGGCTTTATAAGCCTTGAGTCATTGTTTTTAGCGTAATTTCCTTGTTTTTTAAGGATAATAATGCAATTATTTGACGTAAAAACAAGGAAATTCAAGCAAAAATAGGCAAAAAAGAATAATTGCCCCTTTCCTTTACTTTTCAAAAACTAATTTTTAGAACTCGCCTTTAAATAAAATAATTGCATTATAATTGATAAAAAACAAGATATATTTTTCAACTCAAACAGAATGAATACTTTTAAAGAATATTTTTCGCCCTGCAAGGTCAATTATCTATTGGCTATAAACGAGCCAAGAGAAGATGGCTTTCACAATTTAACTAGCTTAGTTGCCCCTATAAATTTTGGCGATAGCTTGAAAATTAAGATTGCCAATAGCAATAAAGACAGCCTCATTTGCAATATGGAAGGCGTGCCTTGCAACGAGAGCAATTTAGTAATTAAGGCAGCGATTTTGTTTAGGCAAAAGACTAATATAGAGAAATATTTTGACTTTGAGCTAATCAAAAGAGTGCCTCACGGAGCTGGGCTTGGAGGGGGTAGCTCAAATGGGGCTATAGCTTTAAAGGCTATAAATGAACTTTGTGGCAGTCCTTTAAATATAGATGAGCTTAGCGATATTTCAGCTCAAATGGGTTCGGATTGCCCTCTATTTCTAAGAGGTGAAGCTGTTATTATGAAAGGGCGAGGCGAAGTTATACAAAACTTATCAAAGCAAGCTGTAGATTGCATAAAGTCTATAGAGCTACTAGTTTTCAAGCCTGCCTTTTCTATAAATACAGGACAAGCCTATAAGGCTATGCGTGAGAGCAAAGCTTTTTATATCACACCTGAAGATACAAATAAAATGCTTGAGCCTTGGTTGGCAAACCCAAGCATTGCGACTTTGCCTTTGTATAATAATATGCAAGAGGCAGCTTCTGTGAAATATCCAGCTATAGAGGTAGTTTTAAATAAGCTAAAGGCTGAATTTAATGTGCCTTGCCTAATGAGTGGCAGTGGCAGTGCCTGCTTTGTTGTTATAAATGGACTAAGCAAAGAGAAAATTGAAGAAATCAAAAAAGCTATCATAGCAGACTTAGGCGAAAGCGTCTTTATAGGGGAGTTAAAATAAGTACTAGATAAAAAACTTGCTCTTTGGGGGCTGTTTTGTTCTAATGAGGGGATACTTTAATAATATATGGATAAAAAGAATACAACTATAGGTATATTGCTAATAGCAGTAGCGTTCTATCTTTTACTTTCTGATGCTAAAAAAGCTCAGGAATATAACGCAGTTGCAACTAGTGTTGCATCTCAAACAACGCAAGCTACTCTTTCGCCTAAAACTGCAACGCCAGAGATAGATGCTACAGCAACTGGCTCTCACGCCAAGGTTAAAGAAGAATTTTTTGACCTAGACAATGGCGTAATTAAAGCTAGAGTATCTAATTTAGGGGCAGCTATTAAGGACATAACCTTAGCTACACACAAAAAGGCTCAAGATGGCGAAGACGCTTTTGTATTGAGTGAAGATGATTATATTTCTCCTCTTTCTATTGCTCTTTCTGAAAAGGGAGCAGAGCCTAAGGATATTAAATCTCCATTTACTCTAGTTAAAAAAGGCAAGAATGCAGTTGAGTATGAGGCAATAGTTAATGGTTTGAAAATCAAGAGAGCTTTTTGGCTAGATGCGAATAATTCAAAGTCTTATAGCTCTAATTCTATCTGGACTAGAACTAGCATAGAAAATGTTTCAGGCAATGACATTAGCAATGTAGACTTGTGGTTAGGCTTAGGTTCTGCTATACCAACTCAAGGCGACATAAACAATTCTAACTTAGTTGTAGGAGCTTATGATGGCGACGACACAGAGTTTTATTCTTATACTAAAGTTGCAGGTAGCGATGGCGTTATGGGATTTTGGGCGACACCTAAATCGAATTTCTATGTAGAAGAATTTCCTGAAATCGTTTGGGCTACAGTTAAAAACCAAGCTTTTGCCTCTATATTTACAGCCGATGGCAAAAAGGGCAACAAGCTTGCAATGCGTCCTGTAGTATACGATATTGCTAACGAAAACAAGTTGTTGAGAATGGGTATTGCAGGTTATGTTGCCTACCCTATAGATAGCTTAAAGGCAGGCGAAACTTGGGAGCTTGGTGGCTTTTATTACGCAGGAGCTAAGGATATTTACGCTCTAATGGATATGGGAACTTCTCAAGATTTAGCTATGGACTTTGGCTTCTTTAGCTTTATATCTAAACCACTTTTGATGTTCTTGAATTTCATTCACGACATAGTTGCAAAGATGAGTCCTGAGTGGGCTTGGGGTTGGTCTATAGTAATTTTAACTTGCGTAGTTAGATTGCTAATGTTCCCATTGACTAACAAGCAATATAGGTCTTCAATGAGAATGTCTTTGCTTGCAGCTCCAGTAAAAGCTATAAGAGAAAAATATAAGGGCGACCCTCAAAGAGCACAAAGAGAAGTTTTTGCCCTATATGGCGAATATGGGATTAACCCAATGGCAGGCTGTTTGCCAGCATTGATACAATTACCTATATTCTTAGGGCTATACTTTATGTTACAATCTGTAGGCGACTTTAGATTTGCACACTTCCTTTGGATTTCTGACTTGGCTCTACCTGACACTATCGCATCTATGCCAACTATATTTGGTATGCCTTTGCACGTTTTACCTCTATTAAACGCAGCGATTACTATCACTCAAATGAGTTTGACTCCTATGCCAAGTGCTGAGCCTTCTCAAAAGATTATGATGAAAGCTTTGCCAGTGGTATTGTTGCTATTGTTCTATACATTCCCATCAGGCTTATTGTTATATTGGACAGTTCAAAGCTCATTTGGGCTAGTACAATTACTATATGTAAGAATGACAAAGGAAAGCTTAGAGGAAATTAAGGCTAAGAAAAAGCCAAGAAAGCCAAGAAAAGGTCCTTCATTTATGGAAAAGTTCCAAGCATTGGCAGAACAAGCTCAAAAGATGAAAGAAGAGCAAGAAAGACTAAAGAATAACGCAAAAAATTCTAAGAAGTAATTCTTAAATCAAGAGATAAAACAAAAAATCTTAGCTTTGATTAGCTAAGATTTTTTTGTGTCTTTATATGATTAAAAAATTTATTTTTTTGGTATCGGGGCGTCAAATTGCCTCTCAGAGAAGGCTTTAAGTGGGTTTTGAGAAGGGAGTTATCTGGTTATAATGACCAAGCAAAACCCACTTGAAACGCACTATCAGAGGTGATTTCACGCCCCCATTAGCTTAGTTAGAGACTTGCATAAAGTCTTTATTGTCTAAGATTGCCCAACCCTTTTTTGAAGAGCTTTCAAGAAGTGCATAGTCTTTGTTTTGCTTTTTGATATTTGCTAGTTGCCCTGCCTTTAGGGTAGATGAAGTCGTGCTGTCCTTTGTAGGTGAATATCTAAGAGGAGCGTTATCAACTAGGGCTACAACTGTGTTAGCATAGCAATTCCAATAATAAACGCCACTAGCACTTAGGGCAAAAGTAGCAATAAATATTAGCCCCAAGAAGTACTGCCAAGGCTTATTCACTTTAAGGAAAGGCAAGATAATTAGGAAAAATATAGCCAGCCAAAGGAATATTGCAGACAAGATTAGCCACTCATTGTGCGATAACTCATCAAAAAACAAGTCTGCCCTTGTTGTGTTAAAGCTAGATAGAGCATATTTTTTGTCGAGGGCATTTAGGTTAAATATAGCCTCTTTAAAGCGTGGATTTTGGTATATAGCACGCATATAATACGCTTTTGCCTCTCCTATTTCGCCAAGCTTTTCGCAGGTATTTGCAAGGTTATAGTTCAAGAAAGCTGTGTCTTGTTGGGCTAGAGCTTGGAGGAAATAAGTCTTTGCCTGAGCGTAATTACCTGCCTTATAGGCTGTGTTTGCACCAGAAAGATACTCGCTTGCACTTTGGGCAAAAGAGCTTTGCATTACAAAGAATAATATAATTAGCCTAATAAATTTTTGCATATATCCCTTAGGTTTTTTTCTAGTTGGATTAAGTCGAAAGAAGAGCTTTTTGCCCCTGCATAATTTATTGCATCTATGCTATTGAAAAATATATCTATGTCTTGATTTTCCAAGCCACGTTTTTCTATTAGCCTTTGAGCGTCTTTTAAGGTGATAGATGGAGCTTGAATATCTTCCGTGCGAGATAGAGAGAATTGTATTGCCTTGATTGCAGAGTCAAAAAAGTTTTTAGGATTTGCTTCAAAGGCATATTTCTTTGCATATTTTAGATGTATTTTTGCAGCTCTTTTTTCCTTAGAATTTTTTACTACAGCTGGATTATTCCTCAAGAACAATATGCGTCGCCTATAGATGATTACTAAAACTAAAAGCACAATAATGATAGTTTGATATATCCAAAAATCTGCCCTAGCAAAGAGAGGCGTGTTGTTTTGAGTCTCTACTTCTGTGTTGCTAATTATGTCGAATTGCCCTGCTTGGATAGGGGCAACAGCAATGCTATTTACCCTTGCAGCTGGATATATACTAACTTTATGAGCAGGAATTTCTATGACTTCATAAAGCTCCTTTTCTGGATTGAAATACGAGAAACTTAGAGTAGGTGCATATTCTAAATCTGGCTTTTGGGCTACCATTCTGTAGGTGAAAGTTTTTTTGCCTTGAAAGCTTTCTTTGCCTTCATCTATAAATTCAGAGCTTGGCTCGTATACTTTCCAATTCTCGTCAGACTTGAGTTCTGGGGCAGAAATTCTATTAAAATTGCCTGTGCCACTTATAGAAAAAGACTGAGTGATTAGCTCGCCTACAGAGGCTGAACTTGGGTCTATAGAATTTCCACTAAGCGTAAAACTGCCTATAGCTCCAGTAAAAGAAGCAGGCACATTTACATTAGGCAAGGCACTTACATTTACTGCATCTATTTTAGCAACTTCGTCAAAGCGATAATTATTAGAATAAAAAGACCTACCTGCGAAAATTCCTTGTATATTATAAGAAAGAGAGTAAGAGCCTACTTTATTAGGAGTAATTATAGTAGAATACTTATATATAACTTTGTCGTGATTGCTATTTTCGTCTTTAGTTGGCTTTAATTCTACGTCTTGACAAGTGAAGGCATCTGCATCTTTTGCCTTAATTAGAACCTGCCCAAGCTCTACTTGAGCCATAACTAAAAGCTCTTTGTCGACTTCTAATATAATATTACAAGGGACGCTTTCGCCTACGTATATTTTTTCTTTTTCAAGTTGAAGCTTCACGTTTATTAGATTACTTAAGTCTAGCTTTTCGGCTTGAGCTTGGTTTTGATAGCGATTAGCCCCCATCATTTGCTGTAGCTGACGCATATGCGAAAATGGGTCTAGCCTACTAGAAAAAGGCGAGTTGCTCTGTTGTACATTTACAGGAGCGTTGCTGTCTACAATTAGCGTATGAGCTGGAATTGGGAAAGATTTATCCCCAATTTTCGCCTCCCAAGCTTCTATAGTATAGGTACCTTCTTTTTCTGCTGCAAAGCTTAGAGTTAAATTTACCCCAGAGTCATTTGTCATAACTCCATTATTCCAAGAAGCATTGCTAAAGCGTGATTGACTTTGATCTAAGAGCTTTAAGCCCTCTGGAATTTTAGCAGAAATATCGCTAAGCTCCACTGTTCCATTTGCATTTTTTATGCTAATGATATAACTTGAAACAGCACTTGGGCGAAGCTTAGCTGGGCTAAAGCCATTTGTAGTTATCTCTTGGGCTTCTAGCTTTAAGCCAAGAAATAAAAAGAATAGAGTGATGATTGTTAATAATTTTTTCATATTTTTAAGTTTTACCAGTCTTTATAAGTTTTTTTGTCGTATCTTTGAGTGCCTGTTCCAAAACCCTTAAAAGGCAAGTGCTTACCCTTTGTGTCGGAGGCTTCGATTAGCTGAATTGCCTCACGTTTTGTCATTGCACCTTCTGTCATTCTAAAGTCTTGAGCAGAAACTTCGCCTTGCTCTTCATTTGAGGCTTCATCTTGAGAAACAGCCTGCTCGTCTTGCCCTACAGCTTGTTCACCAGCCCCTTGTTCTTGAGCTTGAGCCTGTTCTTGCTCTTGCCCTTGAGAAGCTTGCTCTTGGCTTTGTTGCTCAGAGCCTTGTTGGTCTTGACCTTGCTCTTGATTTTGTTGCTCATTGCCCTCTTGCTCAGAGCCTTGTTGCTCTTGATTTTGAGAGTTTTCGCCTTTATCTCTATTATCTACAGCTTGCTCGTCAGACTTATCCTGCTGATTTTGATTTTGCTGATTTTGATTTTGCTGATTTTGATTGCCTTGACTATCAGACTGATTTTGCTGATTATCTTGAGAGTCCTGCCCCTCTTGATTATCCTGATTGTCCTGAGAGTCCTGCCCCTCTTGATTTTGTTGGTCTTGGCTTTGCTGATTATCCTGAGATTGCTGATTATCTTGGTTCTCTTGATTATCTTGATTATCTTGATTTTCGTCCTCTTTGATTAGCTTCTTTATACCTTCGATAATAGCAGGGAGTTTTTCTTTGCTATCTTTAAAGATATTTTCTGCATTTTTTTCAAAGTCTTTAAGTCCTTTAATCTCATTATCAAGAATTGCCTTTGCTTGTCTAGTAGCCTTTAAGTTTTCGCCAATATTGCTTTCTTGTGGGGCTAAATCTCGGGCTGAGTTATAGAGCTTTTCTGCACTTTCCAATTGCCTAGTTGGGTTTTCGAGAGCCTTTAGCTGAGTTTCCTTAGCCTTTTCAAATTCCTCAAAAGTTTTTTGTGTATTTTCCAAATATTGCTTAGTTTGCTTTAAAGCGTCTTGAAAGCTTTGTTCTTCGAGGTTTTTTGTATTATTTGCAAGGTCGTCTATATATCTATAGCTACCCTCCTTTAAAATTGCTTCGCCTTGCTTTTTTATATTTTCATATTCATTTACAAGTGCAAAAGCAGCCTCTATAGGCTCTGAAATATCCTCTACATTCTCATAGGCTTGCTTTGCCTGTGCATATTCCATATTTGCAAGATTATATAGAGCCTTTGCGTGCAAGAGCATATCCTCTTCTTCGTCAGAAATTGCTCTTTTATATAAATTTTTAGCACTTTCAATATCTCCATCTTCTTGGGCTAAAACTGCCTTATTAAATATATCTCTAGGGCTATCTTGGGCTTGAAGATTTTGACTAAGGGCAACTAGGCACAATGCAAAAATTGCTATAGTATTTAAGTTATTTAGAGCGATGTTTTTCAATTTCTTTGCAAAGAGTTTTCTAGTTCCAAGCAAACTTTCCAAGCATAGCAAAACAAGGGCTATAGCCAAAAATATTTGATAGCGTTCTATAGCACTTTGCTTCATTTTCGATGCCAACTCATACTTTTCCTTTTGAATTTCCTCTATAGCCCTTTGCATACCATTTGTATCTAAGCGAGAGTAAAACGCCCCACCTGCCTCAGCAATTTCCATTAGGCGAGCTTCGTCTAGTTGAGTTTCAACTACATTGCCTACAGAGTCTTTTAGAGTATGAGTTTTGCCGTATTTATCTGTATAACTAATAGGGTTTAACTTTGTGTCGCCTACCCCTATAGTATAAATCTTTATGCCCTCTTTAGCCAACTCCTTAGCCTTTGCAATAGCGTCTTCTTCAAGCTCTTGCCCATCGCTTAGCAATATTATATTCTTAGAGCCAGAACTAGCCTTAAAAGCACTTTCAGCTTCGAGTATAGCAGCAGATATATTTGTGCCACCTCTGTCTATTAAATTTGTATCTATATCCTTTAAAGACATCTTAAAAGCAGAGTAATCTAAAGTCAAAGGACATTGCAAAAATGCGATACCACTAAAGGCAACTATACCAAGCCTGTCGCCCTCTATATAGCCTAAAGCGTCCTCTATCGCAAGTTTTGCCCTTTCAATTCTATTTGGTTTTAAGTCTTGGCTAAGCATACTCTTCGAGCAGTCTATGGCAAAGATTATGTCAGTTCCCTTAGACTTTGTCTCTTGCCAAGTGTAGCCCCACTGAGGTCTTGCCAAGGCAATAAATACAAAGGCTATGCCAAGTATGAGTATGAAAAACTTTGAATAAAGGGCAAAATTTGAGTGATTATAGCTTAATTGCTTAAATAACTTTGTGGATATAAAGGTCGCCAAAGCTTTTTTCCTTAGCCTATTTGCCCTAATAAAGAGTAAAAATATAAAAGTTATAGAGCCAAGTGCTATGTATAAATAAATCCAATCTGCAAAAATCATGGTATCCTCCTATAAATCGTGTTTGCTAGAAGTACTTCTAAACCCAAAAAGCATAGGGCAAGTATCAAGAAGTATTGATATAATTCCTCGTAAGAAGTGAAGTGCTCTAGCTGAACTTTAGTCTTTTCGAGCTTATCAATTTCTGAGTAAATGTCGTTTAGTTGCTTTAAGTTTTCTGCCCTAAAGAATTTACCCTTAGTAATTTGAGAAATCTCCTTTAAAGCCTTATCATCTGCCGAGCTTTGCCCTCTATCAGCTACGATAGGTCTGCCATATTTATCCCTAGATAACCTGCCATTTCTATCCAATGCTGCCAAGGGAACGATTCCATCTTTGCCTGCTGAAATTGTGTGAATTTTTATATCCAAAGCCCCCGCTGCCTCTGCGGCTGCTATTGGAGAAACGCTACCTGCGTTATTGTCGCCATCTGTCAACAAAATCAGCACCTTAGACTTAGAGTCTGTCAAAGAATTTAGCATTTCAGCAGACCTTACTATAGACGAGCCTATTGCAGTTGCACCTCCATCTATAACGCCAAGTTCAACTCTCTCTAAATTCTGCAAAAGCCAATCGTGGTCGAGCGTAATAGGCGACATCAAAAAAGCGTTTACCCCAAATATAACTACCCCTATTCTATCGTTAGGGCGTTTTTTGATAAAGTCAGTAACTACGCTTTTCACTGCGTCAAGGCGAGTTATTGGGTAGCGATTGTCCTTAGTAAAGTCCAAGGCACGCATAGAGCCAGATACGTCTATGCTAAGCACTATATCTATGCCACTTTCCTCTCTTTGCACATAACCACTACCTAACCTTGGGCGAGCCAATCCTACTATAAGCAAAGCTAAGCACAACAATCTCAAAAAGAATAATATGCTCCTGCTTGAGCTTCTCGTATTCATACTTGCAAGCTTTGCAATCGCTATATTTGAAAATATTACAGACGCAGTTCTTCCTGTGCTACTTCTCAATATTGCAAGTATTGGCAGTATTAAAAGTAGAAAGAGTAAAGCTGGGTTTTGAAAATCAAAATTCATATTATTTATCTTCTTTTTTCTCTTGAGATTTCTCGATGAGTTCAAGGGCAGTTTTTGATATTAGGCTCTTCTGCTCAGGGCTAATCGCCTGCTTTGCAAATTTTACCATATCACTAAGCTCCAAAAGTTTTTGCAACTTTTCCTTAATATCCTTTTCTATAATTATAGATTTATTTGCAAGAGCTATAAATTCAGGAGTTGTACGCTCGGGGGCAGGCAAGTTGTAATGCTCTTCTAAAAACACTCTAACTATGTCGCTTAAACGTGTTGTATATTCCTCATCTGCAACTTCATCTGTATTTAATTGCCTTATTGCTACAATAGCTTTTTCATAAGCACTTAGCACTTTTGGCTTAGGCTTAAATATATAATATATAGCAACTAAAAGCAATATAACTACAGCACTTAGCCCTAGCATATAAGCCCAGTATAGCTCTAAAAAGCTCTTGCCTATTTGCCCAAAGCTATCTTGAATTTCTGGAAAACTTGTCTTGTTCATCGTTTTGCTCTCCTCTTTTCAAAAAAGTCTTTTAAAGATTTTATATAGTCCTTAGTCGAGTCTATCTCAAGCATATCTATAGCATTTTTTGCAAGATTACGCTTAAAGTCTCTAAGCCTTTGAGTGTTGAAATATTCGTATTGTTGCCTAAAATTCTTATTGGAAGTATTTACATCTAAAGTCTCGCCAGTTTCTGAGTCCTCCAAGCATATAGTCCCTATGTCAGGCAGTTCACGCTCTCTAATATCATAGACATTAAAGCAGAGCATATCGTGCCTTTGATTGGTTAAACTCAAGCTTTTCATAAGGCTAGACTTCGAGTCGCTCGCCAAAAATCCATTTGTCTCTTGCAGAAAATCGCTTAGCAAAAAGACTATAGAACGTCTCTTTAGCAGTCTATTTACCTCATCTAAGGCTATAGATATATTCGTAGTTGCAGACTTTGGCTCAAAAAAGAGTATATCCCTAATTAACCTCAATATGTGTTTACGCCCCTTGCGAGGGGGAACTAATAATTCTACCTTATCTGTAAATAGAGCTAAACCCACTTTGTCGTTATTATAAGAAGCCGAAAACGCCAAGCAACTTGCAATTTCAGCCATCTTTTCCCTCTTAGACTCTACCGAACCAAACAAACCACTTGCAGACAAGTCCACAAGCAACATTATAGTTAGCTCCCTCTCTTCTTTAAAGAGCTTTATGTGGGCTTTGTTCGTACGTGCTGTAACATTCCAGTCTATAGAGCGAATGTCGTCGCCAACTTGATACTCTCTCGACTCTTCAAAGTCCATACCCCTGCCCTTAAAGACACTATGATACGAGCCAGCTAGAGCGTCGCTAACTTGCCTATTAGTGCGTATTTCTATCTGACGCACCTTTTTTAGCATTTGTGAAACCTTATCGTCCATATAAAAAATATTAAGATTAAGGAACTTTTACTGTATCTAAAATTTTGTTTATTATATCTTCAGACTTTATAGACTCTGCCTCAGCTTCGTAGCTAACAATAATCCTATGCCTTAAAACGTCTAAAGCTATGTCTTTAATATCTTGAGGGCTAACATAAGAGCGATTGTTTATATAAGCTTGAGCCTTCGACGCAAGAGTCAAAGCAATTGTAGCTCTCGGAGATGCCCCAAATTGTATCATAGCGTCCATTGCCTTTACATTATATGCAGATGGATTTCTTGTGGCAAAAACCAAGTCTACTATATAATCCTTAATCTTGTCGTCTATATAAATTTCATCTACTATACTTCTCGCTTCTAAAATCTTTTCTGGAGTGATGATTTTATTTATATCTATCTTAGGGCTAGTTGTAGACATTAAATCTAATATCATACGCTCCTCTTGCTTGCTTGGATAATCAACTTCAAGCTTCAACATAAATCTATCTACTTGTGCCTCAGGTAGTTGATACGTACCCTCTTGGTCTATAGGGTTTTGAGTTGCAAGCACCAAAAATGGTTTAGGCAACTGAAAAGTCTCGCCTCCTATAGTTACTTGACGCTCTTGCATAGCTTCCAACAATGCACTTTGCACCTTTGCCGGAGCTCTATTAATTTCGTCAGCAAGCACGATATTTGCAAATACAGGACCTTTTTGAGTGATAAAATCGCCCTTTTGCTGGTTGTAAATTAAAGTACCAACTATGTCAGATGGCAACAAGTCTGGCGTAAATTGTATTCTGCTAAACTCGCAATCTAAAGTGGAAGCCAAAGTCTTTACAGCCAATGTCTTTGCAAGCCCTGGCACACCCTCTAATAATATATGCCCATTTGCCAAGATACCCACTAATAGCCTATCTACTAAATAGCTTTGCCCTACAACAGCTTTCGCCATCTCATTTTTTAATAGCCCAAGCCAAGTTGCGTTTTGTTTAACTCTTTCGTTTAGTTCTGCTAAGTCCATATTGTTTTTCTGTTAAAATATTGTTATTTTTCAATTCTCTATTCTTATAATCTTGAAATTTTTCTAATTTGCTTTAAAAAAATAAGACAATAAGTAAATTATTCTTTCGATATTTTTAGACAAAGCTAAAGCTAAAAACGTTTAAAAAAAATTTTTTTAGTTTTTTTAGCACTTTTTATAAAAAACATCTCGACTTTAATTAAAATAAAGAGTAGGCTTGGTCTTGAAAATTACTTATATTACTGAAAAATTAGAAAAAAGAAAGAAAACAAATGGATAAAGTTGTTAGCATTATTATGGGTGGAGGCAGAGGTACTCGCTTATACCCTTTGACTAAATATAGATGTAAACCCGCAGTTCCCCTAGCTGGAAAATATCGCCTAGTAGATATTCCTATCAGCAACTGCATTAACTCAGGTTGTAACCACATCTACCTACTTAGCCAATTTAACACAGCTTCCCTACACAAGCATATCCAGCAAAGTTATAAATTTGACTCCTTCGGTGGTGGTTTCGTTGATATATTGGCAGCAGAACAAACAGAAAGAGGCGAAAATTGGTATCAAGGCACTGCAGACGCTGTACGCCAAAATATGCACCACTTTGGACATAATGGCGAAGGCGACTACTTCCTAATCCTTTCTGGCGACCAACTCTATCAAATGGACTTCTCTGAACTAATCGCTCAACATAAAGCAAGTGGAGCAGATGTAACTATTGCAAGCAAGCCAGTTCCTAAAGCTCTAGCTCCAGAATTAGGCATTATGCAAGTTGATAACTCTTGCGAAATCACTCGCTTTGCAGAAAAAGTTCAAGACGAAGACCTAATTAACTCTTTCCTCATTAGCGACGAACTCAAACAAGGCTTAGAAGATAAATCTCAAGACTACTGCCTAGCTTCTATGGGTATCTACGTATTCTCTTACGACGTTATGATTGAGGCTATGAGTGGCTCAGAAATGGACTTTGGCAAGGAAATTATCCCTAATATGCTCGGCAAAAAGAAGTTATGCTCATACATATTCGATGGCTATTGGGAAGATATAGGTACTATCAAAGCATTCTTCGACACAAACTTATCGCTCGCCGAAGAAAACCCTCCTTTCGATTTTTATAACCCAAAATCTATAATTTACTCACGCTCTCGCTTCTTGCCTGCAGCAAAGATATTCGGCTCTACTGTTAGCGACTCGCTAATCTCAGATGGCTGTGTAATCAAAAAAGCTATGCTCTCAAGAACAGTTATGGGCGTTCGCTCTATGATTGGCGAAGGCTCTATGCTATCTAGCGTTATATCTATGGGTGCAGACTTTTACGAAAGCCCAGAATCAATAGCAGCCAACAATGCTAAAGGTATACCTTGTGTAGGTGTAGGCAAAAATTGCGTAATCAACAATGCCATCATCGACAAAAATGCACGCATTGGCAACAACGTAAAACTTAGCCCAGAAGCTAAACAAGAAGGCTGGGAATGTGGCGAAGTCTACGTCAGAGACGGCATCATTATCGTAAATAAAGACGCTATTATCCCTGATAATACTATATATTAAGATATAGATAGATAAATAGATAGATAGATAGATAGATAGATAGATAAGTTAAGGGACTTTGCACTTGAGGGTGCAAAGTTTTTGTTTTCTAGTCGGAATTAATTTCCAGAAGGCGTCCAAAGAAGTTTTCTGTAGCGTCTTTGATTGTAGGGGCTTCGTCTAGGCATTTTATGTAGGCTGAGCCTATGATTGCTCCATCAGAGTATGACTTTGCCTTAGATAGGGTTTTGTTATTTGATATACCAAAGCCTATTAGAGTCTTATTTTTTAATTTCATCTCACCTACACGCTTAAAGTATTCTACTTGGTCTTGAGAAAAGTCGTCCTTGACTCCAGTAACCGAAGCCATAGAAACTACATACACAAAAGCATCAGTTGCCTCATCTATTTGCTTGATGCGTGCGTCGCCACTTTGAGGCGTGATAAGCATAGCTAGGCGTACGTCATACTTTTCTTCGAGAGGCTTCCATTCTGATATATATTCAGCTAGAGGCAAGTCTGGGATAATCATTGCTGCAATTCCTGCTTCTTTACATTTTATAAAAGTTTTCTCAATGCCATATTTAAAGATAGGATTTAAGTATGCCATTAGTACCAATGCACAATTAACTTCATTTGAAACTTTGCCAACTTGCTCGAACATAAGGTCTATATTCATACCATTTTTTAGGGCAACGCTAGAGCTATGTTGTATAGTTAGCCCATCTGCGATAGGGTCTGAGAATGGCAAGCCTACTTCGAGTATATCAACATTTCTTGAGTCTAGTTCCTTGATAATTTCTTGAGTATCATTTAACTTAGGAAAGCCCACTGTGAAGTATACAGAGAGTAGCTTTTCTTTTTTTTCTAAAACTTTCATTAATTTATTCATAATCATTCCTTATTTTTTTTATAAAATTTTGTATTTTCCTTATATCTTTTAAATTGTTTTCGCACTCGAAGCGAGAGTTTATATCTACCCCCAAGAGCTTTGGATTTTGTATTGCAAGAATTTCGCTTGCGTCGTCGAGAGTTATCCCTCCACTTAGCATAAATGGGCTTTTATAGCAGTAGTACTCTAGGATAGCCCAGTCAAATTTCTTGCCAGAGCCTCCGTGAGAGTCGCATTTTGTATCTAATAAAATTCTATCGCAAGCTTCGTCGTAAGGGGCAATTCCCCCCAAGTCCTCTTTGTTTGCAATGGATATTGCCTTGGTAATTTTGTAGCCCAAGGATTTGAGTTCTTTAATAGTCTCTACGCTTTCCTTGCCGTGTAGCTGAATGTGAGTTATTGCATATTTTTGGCAAAGGGCGTGCATAGTTTCGACTTCTTCGTTTACAAATACTGCGACCTTTTCAACATCTCTAATTTTGGATACGTAATCTGCGTTGGCATTAAAGGCATTGCGAGGTGATTTTGCATAGAAAATAAGCCCAAGCATATCTGGCTTAAGCTTGATTAGCTCAGCTATATTTTCGCTACAAAACATTCCGCAAACTTTAATTAGCATATTACGCCTCCATTAGGGTTTTCATTTCCTTGGCAATATTGCCACTTTTCATAAGAGTTTCGCCAACTAAGAAAGCCTTGAAATTCTTCTCTTTTAGGATACGTATATCTTCAGCAGTTTTGATAGAACTTTCTGACACCCTAATAAACTTTTCGTCGATAAAATCTGCAAGCTTCAAAGAGTTCTCTAAAGAGCAGTTAAAAGTCTTTAGGTTTCTGTTATTTACGCCAACTAAGTCTACATCTGCACGAGTGTGAGCAAGCTCCGTTTCATCGTGAAGTTCAAGTAAAACTTCAAGCCCCAGTGCCTTTGCTATATCTGCATAATCGCAACATTGTTGCACAGAAAGAGCCGAAGCAATCAACAAAATCATATCAGCACCAAGAGCCTTAGATTGATATATTTGATATTCGTCGACTATAAAATCCTTACGCAAAATTGGCATAGACAAAAGCTTTCTAGCAAAGAGTATATCCTCCTTTGTACCTCCAAAATACTGAGTGTCTGTCAACACAGATACACAAGCTGCTCCATTTTCTTGATAAGTCTCTAAAATCTCAGCAATGTCTGCCCCCAAATTGATATTGCCCTTAGATGGCGACCTTCTTTTGAACTCACAAATCAAAGAAGTTTCTCTTTTTTCTATATTTGCCCTTGGGCTATAGCACTGCCTATGAAAAAGCTCTTTGTCCTTGATTTCGCTTAGGCACATAGCTTTTTTTTCGAGAGCGACTTCCTCTTTTTTTGTGATTAAAATTTTATCTAAAATAGTCATAGTCTAAATGGGGCTAAGAATTTATTTCTACAAATTTTTTGAAAGACTCCATTGCCTTTTTGCTTTCTATAGACTCTTTTGCAATTTGCATACATTCCTCTATAGACTTATCTCTTTCTAAGACATTTATCGCAAAAGCCGAATTTAGCAATACGCAAAGTTCTTGCTCTGGCGTTGCCTTATCCTCAAGTACATTTAAAAATATGTCGAGTGCAATTTCTGCATTGTGTTGGCAACCTAAGTCTTCCTCTTTTAGCTTAGGCAAGTTTAGACTTGCAGGCGTATATACCTTTTCGCCAGTAGAGCTAGACACCTTAAATTTGCCAGTCAAAGATATTTCATCATAGCCATCTAAAGAGTGAACTATGCTATAGTTTACATTCTTCGAAGCCAATATGTAGGTATAAAGCCTCATCAACTTTAGGTTATAAACACCCAAAAATTGGTTTTTAGGACTAAGTGGGTTTAAGAGTGGACCAAGCAAGTTTAAGAAAGTTCTAACTGCAAGTTGCTTTCTTGAAGGGGCAACAGACTTCATAGCAGGGTTAAATAAAGGTGCGTGTAAGTATATAACATTAGACTCGTCTATAGACCTTTGCAACTTGTCCTTATCAGAACTAAAAGCCACCCCACTACGCTCTAAAACATTGGAAGCTCCACTTACAGAACTTGCCCCATAATTGCCGTGCTTGCAAATTTTATATCCAGCACCAGCCAACACAAAGCAAGATAGCGTAGAAATATTAAAAGTATCCTTACTATCGCCACCTGTTCCAACTATATCCAAAGCGTTTCCTATATCTACTTGAGGCTTTAGCTGTTTTTCAACTAAGGCGTCGCAAAAGCCTGAAAGCTCTGTAGTATCTATAGCTCGCATTAGGAACACGCTCATAAAAGCCGAAAGCTGGCAATCGTTAAATGCACCTTCGGAGATATTTAGCATAACCTCTTTAGCCTGCTCATAAGTCAAATTGTTGTGGTCAAATAAATCGTATAAAATATCTTTCATCTTATTGCCCTTCTAAAAAACTCTTTAAAATTTGCTCGCCATTTGGAGTCAAAATAGACTCTGGGTGAAACTGAACTGCGTGTATGTCGTATTCCTTATGCTTTAGAGCCATAATTTGCCCATCTTTATCTGAGGCAGTAATTTCTAGCTCGTCAGGAAAGCCATCTCTTGAAACTATCCAAGAGTGGTATCTACCAGCTGTAAAGCCTGTTTCGAATGAGTCAAAAATGTGATCTTTAGCCTCAAAGAAAATCTCGCTAGTCTTTGCGTGATACAAATTAGTCAAGTTCTCGAGCTTTGCTCCAAAAGCTTCGCCTATAGCTTGGTGTCCTAAGCATATACCAAATATACTCTTAGTTTTGCCATATCTCTTGATTAAGTCGAGCAAAAGCCCTGCCTCTTCTGGTATACCAGGTCCTGGCGAAAGAATAATCTTGTCGTATATATCAATATCCTCCAAGGCGATTTTGTCGTTACGTATAACATCTATATCTGTGTAGCCAAGTTGGTCTAGGGCGTTAAGAATATTATAGGTAAATGAGTCGTAGTTATCAAAAATTAGAATTTTCACGCTCTTGCCTTTTCTATTGCAGTGAATAATGCACCAAGTTTGTTATTGATTTCTTGAAGTTCGCTAGTAGGTCTGCTATCTGCAACTATGCCAGCTCCTGCTTGGAAGCGTAAAGTGTTGTCTTTGCTCAAGAAAGACCTAATAGTAATCGCTTGATTTAAGTCGCCATTAAAGGATATAGAGCCTATGCAACCTCCGTAAAAGCCTCTGTTTTTGCCCTCTAAGTCATTGATAATTTGCATAGCTCTAACCTTTGGAGCTCCACTTAGCGTGCCAGCTGGAAATGTATCTGCAAGTAGGTCTAGTGCCTTGTCGTCGCTTCTAACTTCGCCAGAAACACGAGATACCATATGTATCAAGTGAGAGTAATATTGAATTTGCTTGAGGAAATCAACCTTAACATTCCTGCAAGACCTAGACAAGTCGTTTCTCGCTAAGTCCACAAGCATAGTATGCTCTGAATTTTCCTTTTCGTCAGCTAATAGCTTTTGAGCTAAAATAGAGTCTTGCTTGTCGTCGCCAGTACGCATAAAAGTACCTGCAATAGGGTCTATTTGAGCTATACCTTCTTCTATCTTTAAGTGAGTTTCAGGCGATGAGCCAAAAATCTTAAAAGCCCCAAAGTCGAAATAGAACAAATAAGGCGAAGGGTTAATCCTACGTAAAGCCCTATACACATTAAATTCGTCGCCACTAAAGTCTACACTAAAGCCACGAGAAAGCACGATTTGGAAAATGTCTCCTCGCTTAATATGCTCTATAGACTTTTCTACATTTGCGATAAACTTCTCCTCAGTAGTATCAGCCCTAAGCTCCGAACTAATATCAAAGCCATATTGTGCATAGTTATTATTATGCAACACAGACTCCATATAAGCCATCTTAGACTCCTCGCCCTCTGGGATATTTTCTATGATTACAAGCTCGTCCTTAAAGTGATTAAGCACAATTACAAATCTATATAGAATATACATCAAATCAGGGCTATTCGAACTTTCCTTAACAACTTGTATATTCTCAAAATACTTTACGCAGTCGTAAGCTGTATATCCAAAAAATCCATTTATAGGCGAAGCATCTTCCACCTCAAACGAGTTGACATAGTCCTTCAAAGCATCTGTCAAGCTACGACTTTCGTCTATCTTAGATTTTGCCAACGAGCCATCTGGATATTCTATATCAACTATTGCATCATTTATAGATATGCTAGAAATAGGCTCAACTCCTATGAAGGAAAAGCTATTTGAGTTAGTGTGAAAATCGCAACTTTCTAGCATGGCAGATTGCACATCTAAATCACGTATCTTTAGATATATGCCTACTGGCGTTTGCAAATCGCCTGCTAGAGTTTTGGAAATCTGTTTAATTTTTTTCATTTTTTTATATCTTCTACGCAAAAACTAAATCTTATGCTTTATGTAAGTTTGCATATCTTTGTCGCCTCTACCAGATAGGTTTACTACAACAACATCGTCTTTTTCAAACTTCATAAACTCAAGAGCTGCCAATGCGTGAGAAGATTCCAATGCTGGAATAATCCCTTCTGTCCTTGTCAAAATTGCTGCCGCTTGCAAAGCTTGAGAGTCGGTCGCTGCCTCAAAGCTAATACGTCCAATGTCAGCCAAGTGTGCGTGCATAGGACCTACTCCGGGGTAGTCCAAGCCTGCTGAAATTGAATAAGGCTCGATAATTTGTCCATATTCGTCTTGCATTAATATAGTCTTAAATCCGTGTATAATTCCCATTGAACCCAAAGCCAATGTCGCTGCACTTTCTTCAGGGACAGCCAAGCCCAAGCCAGCTGCTTCAACTGCAACAAGCTTTACGTGTTCCTTAGGCAAATAATTGAAAAACGCCCCTGCTGCATTCGAACCACCACCTACGCAAGCAATCACATAATCAGGGTCAGCACTGCCTTCTTTTTCTAAGAGTTGCTTTTCGATTTCTTCGCTAATTACGCTTTGGAACTTCGCCACCATTTGTGGATATGGGGCAGGACCTACCACAGAGCCTATCAAGTAATAACAATCTTCTGGGTTACAGCACCAAAAGCGTATAGCCTCATTAGTTGCGTCTTTCAATGTTGAATTTCCTGATGTTACAGCGTTTACAGTCGCCCCTAACATTCTCATTTTCTCAACGTTTGGAGCTTGCCTTGCAACGTCTAAAGCTCCCATAAATACAGTACATTCCATACCCATCAAGGCACAAGCTGTCGCAGTTGCAACGCCGTGTTGCCCTGCTCCTGTCTCTGCTAAGATACGCTTTTTGCCCATTCTCTTTGCAAGCAAAATCTGCCCTATAGCATTGTTAATCTTGTGCGAGCCAGTGTGGTTTAAATCCTCACGCTTTAAATAAATTTTCGTCCCATATCTCTTGCTCAAATTCTCTGCAAAATACAATGGGCTAGGTCTGCCTACATAGTCTCTTAAATAACCTTCAAATTCCTTAAAGAAAGACTCATCTTTCATAACTTCTTCATAGGCTATTTTCAATTCCCTCAAAGTTCCATACAAAATTTCAGGTATATACGCCCCACCAAATTTTCCATAGTAACCATTTTCATCTATATTATATTTTTCGTTCATTTTATTGTATCTGCTTAAATTTTTATTTTTTTAAAATCCCATTTTTAACGCAAAAAAGAGATTAGACGCCAAGCTCTAATCTCCCTTTTAAATTAAAAAATAAATCTATACATTTTTTTACGCACAAGGAACTAGAACTCGCCTATTATAGAAGAGCTACGCCACCAAAATGCTGTAAAAAAATTATTCATTATTTATCTATTAAAATTAATCTTTATTTATTTCTTGTCAATAGTATTCTTAACCATCTTATAAAATTCGTCAAAAAGATAAGACGCTTCAGTCGGCCCTGGGCTAGCTTCGGGGTGATATTGAACTGAGAATAAAGGCAAGTCCTTATGTCTCATACCAGCAACTGTGTTGTCGTTTAGATTAATTTCTGTAACAATTCCACCAACTGCTTCCAATGACTCAGCGTCAACAGCAAAACCGTGATTGTTCGAAGTTATAGTAATCTTATCTGTCTCTAAATTCTTAACAGGGTGATTTGCTCCTCTATGACCAAACTTTAGTTTGTAAGTCTTTGCTCCCAATGCGTGAGCTATAACTTGGTGTCCAAAGCATATACCAAACATAGGGTATTTGCCTATCAAAGCTCTAACAGTCTCGTGTGCATAAGTACTTGCAGCTGGGTCGCCAGGTCCATTTGAAAGGAATATTGCCTCTGGTGCAAACTTTTCAATTTCCTCTGCTGTAGTTTGAGCAGGAAATACTGTTACATCAAAGCCACTAAAAGCTAAGTTCTTCAATATAGAAGTCTTTGCCCCAAAGTCTATAGCTGCACATTTAAAGAGACGCTCTGGGCGAACCCTCTTGTCTAGGTGAGTTTTTGCAACTGTAAAAGGATTAATATCAATCTTAGTTGTATCAAAGTAATAAGGCTCTTTGCAAGTTACTTCCTTAACAAAGTCAACGCCCTCTAAGCCTACCCAATTCTTAGCCATATTAACAGCTTCTTCGTCGCTAATATCTTCAGTAGATAAGCACGCCTTTAAAGCCCCTGTAATTCTCAACTTCTTAGTGATAGCTCTTGTGTCTATGCCACTAATTGCTGGTATGTCGTTTTCAACTAAGTAGTCGTTTAAGCTTTGATTGCTCCTCCAGCTACTTGCTAATGAAGATGACTCAGCTACAACAAAGCCTGAAACTTTCGCTCCATCGCTTTCATTGTCGTCTGGGCAAATTCCATAACAACCCATCTCTACGCTAGTCATAAGCAAAATCAACTTATAATTAGAAGGGTCTGTCAATAACTCTTGGTAGCCAATCATAGAAGTGTTGAAAGTTGCTTCTCCCAACATAGTTTTTGTAGCTCCAAAAGCTTGACCTCTAAATACACTGCCATCTTCTAAGGCAAATACTGCACTTTTCATATAAAAATCTCCTTATTTGTTTAGTTTAGACATATATTCTTGTATAGAAGTTACCGAAAGTGGATTATTTCGCATAGCTTCAATACCCTCTATAGCTGCGTAAGCACCCATAATAGTTGTAATCATACAAGTTTTCTTGAGAACTGCCTCTTGCCTAATCAAGTTTTCGTCCATTCTTGGATACATACCTGAAGGCGTATTGATAATCAAGTCCATCTCGCCGTTTTTAATCATATCGACAACATTTGGTCTTGCACCCTCATTTAATTTGTACGTCCTTGTAACAGGAATGCCATTTTCCTTAAGCATTTTTGCTGTTCCTGCTGTAGAAAATATCTTAAAGCCCAACTTATCCAAGTGTTTAGCAATATCCAAAGCCTTTTCCTTGTCGTGGTCTTTCACCGACAAGAATACATTACCACCATCTGGCAATGCAGGTTGTGCTGCAATCTGACTCTTTGCAAAGGCAATACCCAAGTCCTTATCTATGCCCATTACTTCGCCTGTAGATCTCATCTCTGGGCTAAGCACGATTGATGCCCCACTAAATCTTGAGAATGGGAACACACTTTCCTTAACTGCTATGTATGGAATTTTTACTTCTTGAGTAAAGCCTAAGTCTTTCAACTTTTCGCCTGCCATTACACGAGCTGCAAGCTTTGCAAGAGGAACGCCTATTACCTTAGATGTAAAAGGAACAGTTCTTGAAGCTCTTGGGTTTACTTCTAAGATATACAATTCGCCATTTTTAATCGCATATTGTATATTCATCAAGCCTATTACCTTTAGCTCTTTTGCTAGTGCCTTAGTGGCGACTCTAACTTCGTCTAAAATTTCTTCGCTCAATGTATGAGGAGGTAACACCATTGCAGCGTCGCCAGAGTGTACACCAGCGTACTCAATGTGTTCTAGCATACCACCCATTACAGTGATTTCGCCATCTGAAATTGCGTCTACGTCTAGCTCTATAGCGTCTTCCAAGAACTTGTCTAAAAGCACAGGTTTACCTGGGGCAGCCTCAAAAGCTTGTCTAATAACAGCCTTCATATCGTCCATTCCATATACGATAAACATACCTCTGCCACCCAACACAAAGCTTGGTCTTAGCAAAATTGGGAAACCAATTTGACCTGCAAGAGCATAAGCTTCTTCTGGAGTATTTGCAGTTGCATTTATAGGTTGCTTTAAGTTCAACTTCTCTAAAATTCTCTTAAAGATTTCTCTATTTTCTGCTGCATCTATAGACTCAGGCGAAGTCCCTATGATATTTACGCCATTTTCCTTAAGCTCACTAGCTAAGTTCAAAGGAGTTTGTCCACCAAATTGAACTATAGCACCATCGCACTTGTTTTGATTATAAACTTCAAGCACGTCCTCTAAAGTCAAAGGCTCAAAGAAGAGCTTATCTGAAGTATCATAGTCTGTAGATACTGTTTCAGGGTTAGAGTTAATCATCAAAGTCTCATAGCCTGCGTCTCTCAATGCAAAAGATGCGTGTACACAGCAATAGTCAAATTCTATACCTTGACCAATTCTGTTAGGACCGCCCCCTATAATCATAATTCTCTTTTTGTCGTTCAAACGTATTTCGTTTTCAACGCCATAAGTAGAGTAATAATAAGGAGTGAAAGCTTCAAATTCAGCGGCACAAGTGTCTACTAATCTAAATACTGTATTTATAGAATTATCTGTTCTTAGCTTTTTGATATTTCTAATTTTAGTATTACATAGCGTAGCTATTTGCAAATCGCTAAAGCCTGCTTTCTTTGCCTTTAATAACAAATCTTTATCCAAGTTGAATAGAGATTTATCTTCTATCTCTTTTTCTAACTCAACTATCTCAGTTACTTGCCTGATAAACCAAGGGTCTATCTTTGTTAGCTCGCAGATTTCCTCTTGGCTCATACCTGCTAAAACTGCGTATCTGATATAGAAAATTCTTTCAAATGTAGGGCGTACTAATCCCTTAGTAATCACGCTTAGGTCTGTAATATCCTTATCGCCGTACTTACCGCCGCCGCCTAAGCCTCTAGCTCCAATTTCCAAAGACCTCAATGCCTTTTGCAAAGACTCCTTGAAACTTCTGCCTATAGCCATAACTTCGCCTACACTCTTCATAGATGTAGTTAAAGTGTCGTCTGCTCCCAAGAATTTTTCGAAAGCAAATCTTGGTATCTTTGTAACAACATAGTCTATACTTGGCTCAAAGCTCGCTGGTGTATTTGCTGTGATGTCATTTTTAAGCTCATCTAAAGTGTAGCCAACTGCCAATTTCGCTGCTATCTTTGCAATAGGGAAACCAGTTGCCTTAGAAGCTAATGCAGATGAACGAGATACACGAGGGTTCATCTCAATTACTATCATCTTGCCATTTGCAGGATTTACCGAAAATTGTATGTTCGATCCACCTGTCTTTACGCCAATTTCACGAATAACAGCAAAAGACGCATCTCTCATTAACTGATACTCTTTATTAGTCAAAGTTAACGCAGGTGCTATAGTTATAGAGTCGCCAGTGTGAACGCCCATAGGGTCGAAATTTTCTATAGAGCAAATAACGATACATTGATCCTTACAGTCTCTAACAACTTCCATCTCATACTCTTTCCAGCCAACTAGAGACTCTTCAATTAAAATCTCGTTTACTGGAGAAGCACTTAAGCCAAAGGCTGCCATCTTTTCAAATTCATCTCTATTATACGCTATGCCACCTCCTGTGCCACCTAAAGTGAAACTCGGACGTATAATTACAGGATAAGTCTTGTGAGCATCTGCCCAAGCTAAAGCCTCATCTATAGTATGCACTACCTTAGAAATAGGTACTTCTAAACCAATTTTAAGCATAGCTTGACGAAACTTTTCTCTATCTTCGCCCTTTTCTATAGCTTCAGCGTCAGCACCAATCATTTCTACATTGTACTTATCCAAAATTCCTTTGTTGTACAATTCTAAAGATAAGTTTAAGCCAGTTTGACCACCTATAGTAGGTAACAGTGCATCTGGACGCTCCTTTGCTATAATTTTTTCTAAAACTTCAGGGCTAAGTGGCTCTATATAAGTTACGTCCGCTAATTGCGGATCAGTCATTATTGTAGCTGGATTAGAGTTTACAAGTATTACCTTATACCCCTCTTCTTTAAGTGCTTTACAGGCTTGACTGCCTGAATAATCAAATTCACAAGCTTGCCCTATTATAATAGGACCAGAACCAACAATTAATATGGATTTAATATCTGTACGTTTAGGCATATTAAGGTTATATTTCTGTCATATTCCCCCCTAAAGTCAAGATTTTTATTCATAAGTACTTGTTTTTTTACTAGACAGCGTTTTTTTAGTGGACAGTGGACAGTGGACAGTGGACAGTTGACAGTTGACAGTGGACAGTTGACAGTGGACAGTGCGTTTTCTGGGGAATTGGGTATCTCTAGTTTTTAGCCTTCCTTAAAAAAAGAAAATCTCTTCGCTTTCCTATCTTTAATCTTTTAGCAAAAAAAGAAAATCTCTTCTCTCTAATCTTTAACCTCTCATAAAAAAAGAAAATCTCTTCGCTTTCCTATCTTTAATCTCTCATAAAAAAAGAAAATCTCTTCTCTCTAATCTTTAACCTCTCATAAAAAAAAGAAAAAGCCAAAACCTAGAGACTCTGAAATTTTCTTAAAAACTCACTGTCCACTGTCCACTGTCCACTGTCCACTGAAAAACACTGTCCACTGTCTAAAAGGAAAGACGGGCAGTCGACTAACACCCTAAAGGCAAACACGCTAATCAATACACGCCAAGTAGCCCAAACTAAAAGTCAAGGCTAGCCTTGTTTCAGGTTCCAAGGGCGGGAACTAAGCCCTTGGTGGGGTTATAGGGGGCAAAGCCCCTAATTCTAAAACTCTTATAACCTATTAAAGGCAGAGACTAGGGCTTTGATGCCAGCAGTTTCTATGCTAGGGTCGACACCGCAAGCCCAGATGTGGGATTTATCGGAGTCTCTTTCTAGGGATATGTATGCGACAGCCTTTGAGTCTGAGCCAGAGTTTATTGCGTGTGAGCGATAGTCTATTAGTCTAAAGCCTTTGTTAGTAATTTGTTTAATTGCTTTAACGAAGGCGTTGATGGGACCATTTCCTATGCTTTCTAGTTCATAAACTTTATTGTTGAAGTTTAGGCTTGTTTTGAGCTTAACTTCATTTGAGTCGTTTATGTTTTCTATAGTTGCGTAATTAACTAGGGCAAGTGGGCTTTCTCTGTTAAGGAACTCGGCTTTGAAATGGGTGAAGATTTCAGTAGGGCTTAGTTCTTTAGACATAGAGTCTGCTATGTTGTTTATGTAAGTACCAACTTGAGGGTGCATTTCCTTAGGGAGGTCGAATGCGAACTCTGTGTTAAGGATATAGGCAACTCCACCTTTGCCACTTTGTGAATTTATTCTGATTATAGCTTCGTAGTCTCTACCAATGTCCATAGGGTCTATTAAGAGGTAAGGGACAGCCCACTTTGTGTTGCCATCTTTGTCTTGAGCCATAATGTCCATACCTTTTTTAATTGCGTCTTGGTGCGAGCCACTAAAGGCAGTGAATACCAATGAGCCTGCATAGGGCTGCCTTGGGTGAACAGACATAGCTGTAGCACTTTCGTAAACATCTATAACTTCTTGAAGATTAGAGAAGTCAAGGTTAGGCTTAATCCCACTAGCGAAAAGGTTTAGGGCAACGTTAACAATGTCAAGGTTGCCTGTGCGTTCGCCATTGCCAAAGAGAGTGCCTTCTACTCTGTCTGCACCAGCGAGTAGCCCTAATTCAGTGGCAGCAACGCCAGTACCTCTGTCGTTATGCGTGTGTAGGCTTATGCTTACGCAGTCTCTGTTAGAAATATTTCGGCTTACCCATTCTATTTGGTCTGCATAGATGTTTGGGGTAGTGTACTCTACAGTAGAAGGCAAGTTTATGATAATTTTGTTATCTAATGTTGGCTTCCATATAGCTTTTACAGCTTCGCAAATTTCGAGAGCGAACTCTGCTTCTGTGTCCGAAAAGCTTTCAGGAGAGTATTCCAAAGAAATCTTTGCACCATCTTTTTCTAGCTCGTCAGCAAGTTGCCTAACTAGAGTTACGCCCTTTTGAGCGATTGCAATAATTTCTTCTTTTTCCATCTTGAAAGTAACTTTACGCTGAAGTACGCTTGTGCTGTTATACAAATGAACTATAGCACTTTTTGCACCCTTGATTGCTTCAAAAGTCTTTCGAATTAGAGGCTCTCTACTTTGAGTTAGAACTTGTACAGTTACGCCTTCTGGTATCCTGTCTTCGTCGATGAGCTTGCGTAGGAAGTTAAATTCAGTATCACTTGCAGCAGGGAAACCCACTTCTATCTCTTTGAAGCCCACTTTTAAGAGCATATTGTATAATTCCAACTTTTGTTCTATAGTCATAGGGATAGCTAAGGCTTGGTTGCCATCTCTTAGGTCTACACTACACCAAGATGGTGCAGCTTCTATAGTTGCGTCAGGCCAAGTTCTGTCTTTTAGGCAAACAAAACTGTCTCTTATATACTTTTTTGCTTTATCTGTATTCATTTTCTATACTCTAATAAATATCCTTTATAAAAAAATTCAAGCGTAATCTTCATTTAAAGAATTACGCTTGGGTTAAGGTATTTTCAAAAATTGCTTTTGATTGAAAAATTATCCTTGCGAGCGTTCCTCTGCTAATATGTCGATTTCTGCCAAGAGCTTGTCGAGCGTTTGTCTAGCTTCTGCCTTTGCACCTTCAAGGGCTTGAGCATTGGCTACATCTTGTTTAGCAAATACGTAGAACTTAATCTTAGGCTCTGTTCCAGACGCCCTTATTGCAACCTTATAGCCATTTTCTAGCTCGTACAAGAAGAATACTTCCTTAGGCGTAATGTCGCCATTTGCGTCGATTAAATCGTCCTTTGCAAAATTAATAGCCTTTGCCACCTTAGATGAGCATAATTCCTTTATAGGATTAGACTCTAAAGATGACAATATGTTCTTGATTTTTTGAGAACCACTAGCCCCCTCGTAGTAAATACTCTTTAAGTCCTCCAAGTAATAGCCATATTCTATATAGACCTCGTCTAAGAACTCAACAAGGCTCTTTCCTTGACTTTGTAGGTATGCAATCATTTCAGAGAACATAATTACAGCTTGGTTAGCGTCCTTATCTCTCAAAGAGTCCACGCCAAGGTATCCATAGCTTTCTTCGCCTCCAAATACAAAGAACTTAGAGTGCTTTTGCAAAAGCTCAGCTCTTTCCAAATAAGGCGAATTTCTGTAATCATAATCAGGCATAGCTTCAAGTAACTTATTCTCAAAACCCAAGAGCTTCAAGCCTATCCACTTAAAACCAGTTAGCACGTTTACACACATTATACCCTCTTTTTGAGCAATAGCATCTTGAAGTGGGCTTGTTACATAAGTCTTAACTATAGTGCAGTTATCTGGATTAGTGATGATATTTAAAGCCTTCATACGCTTAATTCTATAAGCAGTCAAAAGCGAACCTATCATATTTCCTGTCAAAAGCTTCAATTCTCCCTCTTTAGTTAGAGCAACTGCCCCCATTCTGTCTGCGTCTGGGTCTGTGGCTACAAAGCAGTGAGCTTGATACTTCTTTAAATACTCACTACCCATTGCCATTGTCGCTGCATACTCTGGGTTAGGCTGTGCAACTGTAGGGAAACGTGGGTCTAAAGTCATTTGCTCTTCAACCAAAATTGGGTCTAAGCCAAAGTGCCTCATAACATCAGGGCAAGTAACTGCTCCAGTACCGTGTATAGCCGAAAATACAATCTTAGGCTTGTTCGCATTCAAAACTTCCTTATCTATAACTGCGTCGTTGATACTCAATACGTAATCGTGTTCAATCTCCTTAGACACAACACCAACGCCATCAAGACATATATCTAAATATTGCGAAGCCTCCTTAAGCGAAGTCTCTTTTACCTTTGCGACAATACCAGTAGCATTCTCATTTGTAATTTGAGCTCCATCATTGAAATATACCTTATAGCCATTGTCAGCTTGAGGGTTATGACTTGCTGTAATTACAATCCCTGCTGTAGCATTCATCTTTCTAACTGTCCAAGATAACTGTGGAGTAGACCTAGCCCCCTCAAAGATATAGACATCGCCACCCATCTTCTTCCATATACTTGCACTCAAATTCGAGAAATATTCAGAGAAATGACGCACATCATAAGCAATTACCAACAAAGGTTTTTCAATTCCATTCGCCTTGCAAAATTCAGCACTATACTTATATAAACCTAAGGTCGCCTTTGCCACGTTAAACTCATTCATATTATTAGAGCCAACTGCAGGATGCTCATAAGTTCCTTGCTCAGAAACCTTACCCATTTCTAAGGCAGTTGTATGCTTGCCCATAGTCTTGCCTCGCATACCACCTGTTCCAAATGCTAAATTTGTGAAAAACCTATCGTTAAGCTCCTCGTAAATTCCCTTGTCTAAAAACTCCTCTATAGTAGATAAAGCCCAATCTTGAAGGAAGTCCCCTTCAATCCAAGTTTTTAGATTTTCAGTTGTGCTTTCCAATAATAACTTATCTTCAAAAGCCTTATTTATTTTTACAAGTATTCTATTTTTCATAATATGAAACTTATTTAAATTACTTTTGCTCAACTTTGCAACAAAAAACTTGAGATTTCTTAAAAAATAAGCTGATATATATTCCTTATGTCAGAGATAGCTACAGTCAAAAAAATTCTAATACGCCACCCTAAGGAAAAACTCAAAAAATGCTCGCTAAGTCCCCTAAAAGGCAGAGCAGATTGCGACTTTTATAAAGCCCACCCAGATTTTACATACGACGCTTCAAATTGCATAGTCCTAGAAATCGACGCCCCACTCATCTCAGAAAAAGACGCAGGCAAAGCCCTAGTTATGCTAGACTCAACTTGGGCATTACTCCCTAAACTTCGCTCAAAACTCACAGGAAACTTTATCCCAAGAAGCCTCCCTGCAAATATACAAACAGCATACCCACGCATATCCAAAATATACCAAGACCCAAGCAAGGGACTTGCCACTATCGAAGCCCTCTATGCAGCCCTAAGACTCTCTGGACAAAGAGACGACACAATCCTAGATAACTACCCCTTTAAAGATAAGTTCCTAGAAATAAACGACTTCAATGACGAATAAAAGATTTTGCCCAACCACAAAGTCTAAAATCTTAAATAGATTGTAATCAATTCGGAAGAGATACTTCTCTTTCGAGAGAGTAGGATTTATATTTAATTATGATTTATTTAACAATAAATATAATTAAATATAAGGGAAGCTGGGCAAGCTCCCGAGACCCTAAAGGCAACACTCTGACTATCACACGCCAACAAGCCCAAACTAAAAGTCAAGGCTAGCATTGTTTCAGGTTCCAAGGGCGGCAACTAAGCCCTTGGTGGGGTTTGGGGCAAAACCCAATTCTAAATCTTTATTTACATAGCCATACCGCCGTCTACACTAAGGATTTGACCTGTTATGTATGAGGCTTCTTCGGAGGCTAGAAATACGCAAGCTGCGGCGATTTCTTCTGTTTTGCCGAAGCGTTTTAGGGGGATAACTTCTTTAGCTTTTTCTACGATTTTTTCGTTGAGGGAGGAAGTCATATCTGTTTCGATAAAGCCAGGTGCAATAGCGTTACAAGTGATATTGCGTGAGGCAAATTCACGTGCAAGAGTCTTTGTAAAGCCTATTAAGCCAGCTTTAGTAGCAGCATAATTAGCTTGACCAGTGTTGCCTAAGATACCTGATACAGAAGTTATGTTAATAATTCTACCCCAACGATTTCCAAGAAGTTGGCGAGTTAGGTTTCGAGTCAAGTAGAAGCAACTTGAGAGATTTGTGTTTATAACGTCGTCCCATTCTGCGTCGCTCATACGCATCATAAGGTTATCCTTAGTTATGCCTGCGTTGTTTACGATAATGTCGACTTTTTTGAAGTCTTTAAGGATTTCTTCGCAATTAGATTTTGACTCTTGAGCAGAAGCGACGTCGAAAGCGTAAGCTTTGGCAAAGCCACCAAGAGTGTTAATTTCGTCTGCAACTGATTGGCAAGACGCTAAGTTACGGCTTATGCAAACTACCTTGCAACCTTCTTTAGCTAGAGATATTGCGATTTCTTTACCTATGCCTCTGCCTGCTCCAGTTACGAGGGCAACTCTGTCGTTAAATGTCAATTTCATATTTATATCCTTATGAGAGATTTATTTTTTAAATGCTTTATATATAGCAGTTTGAGATACGTGTACGATGCTTTTGCCTATGTAGGCTTCGTCGTCGAAGTATTCGTTAAGTTCGAGGGTTTTAGTTGGAAACAAGTCTTTTTGAGCTAATTCGCTTTCCCAATCGCCACCTTTAAAGTAGATTACGCCATTTTCGAGGTCTCCTCTTTGTCCACGAGCTATAGCTCTGTGCGAAAAGCGTATAAATTCAAATAGAGAGCAAACACTTCTGCCTACAATATAGTCATAGATAGCCTTGCGTTCTTCTATTCTACCTTGAATAGCCACTGCGTTTGTGATGCCCATTTTTTCTATAATTCTATTTACAGCAGCTGCTTTTTTGCCCACGCCATCGAGTAAATCGAATTTAGCGTGAGGAAATAATATAGCCATAACCAAGCCAGGCAAGCCTCCACCTGTGCCAACATCTGCGATTATTGCAGATTTATCTGGCGTAAAAAAAGCTCCAATGCTTGCACAAAAAGCTATGTGCCTATATTCTAGTTCCTCTATGCTAGAGCGAGAAAGTAGGTTTACTTTTTGGTTTTCTTCTCTTAGAAGCCTTGCGTATTCTAAGAGTTTTTCTTTTTGTTCGTCGCTTAAAAAGCTTAATTTTTCAAATGGATTTGTCATTAAATCGCCTTTATGCGAAAAATCTTTCGATTTCTATTTGAGCGTTTTCTACGCAATCTGAAGCGTGTACGATATTTTCAGTAGTGTTCAAACCAAAATCGCCACGTATAGTACCCTTAGGGGCTTTAGTAGAGTCAGTGGGCCCGAGAAGCTCACGTACAGTTGCAACTGCGTTTTCGCCTTCAAGAATTAGCACCATTACAGAGCGTCTTTGCATAAAAGCCTTAAGGTTTGGGTAAAATGGCTTATCTGCTATATGGCTATAGTGTGATGCTAGGATTTCATCGCTTGCCACCATCATCTTAGAGTCAATAATATCAAGATTAGCCTCTTGAAATCTATTTAGGACAACACCTGCCAACTTTTTTTCCAAGCAGTCAGGTTTTAGTATAATTAAAGTTTTTTCTATCATAATCTGTATTTATTTTTTAGTTGGGTATGCTATTTTTTGCTTTAGTTAGTGCAAAAGCCAATTTTTAAAAGCCCCCTATTCTTAAAGTACATAGTTTATGTGAATTTAAAAGCTTTTTTTATCTCTTTTATAAAAAAATTACAAGATTGTAAGCTTAGAGAAAAAATACACTTGCTCTTTTTTGCCTGATTTAGTCTAATACAACCTAAATGAACTCTATAAAGAATATAGTATTTGTAACAAATAAGCTTAAGGAGAAGTCTTTACCTTTGGCAGAGAAGCTTGTGGGCTATGCTGAAGGTATAGGCTTAGAGACTAAAATCCTCGACGTGGAAAATTTAGAGCATAAGCAATTTGAGGGCGTTGAGCTTTGTTGCGTTTTAGGAGGCGATGGCACGCTATTATCTTGTTTGGAATATGTAATAGAAAAGGACATTGCTATATTTGGTATAAATTTTGGTAAGCTTGGCTTTCTTGCTACCTTTACTGACGATATTTGCCAAGAGGATTTCATATCTATACTACAAGGCGAGCATAAAATTAGTACACGTTCTTTACTATCTTTAACTAAGGGGCAAGATAGCTTTTTGGCTCTAAACGACATAGTTATAAGGGACAATAATCATCAAAGAATGTATAGAGCAACTGTTTACGCAAATGACGAATACATAGCAGACTATTTTGCAGATGGAATAATTCTAGCAACGCCTACAGGCTCTACAGCCTACAATCTCTCAGCAGGAGGTCCTTTGCTAACTCCCAACTTAAACGCCTTTTTGCTAACTCCCATTTGCCCTCACGCCCTCTCTAATAGAAGTATAATCTTTGATGGAGCAAGGCAAATTGCTATAGAGAGCAAAGTGCAAGGTGGCAATATTTATATAGATGGCAATTTCAAGCTTGCCATTGCTCAAAACGAGAAGATTTTTGTGAAAATTGCCGATAAAAAAATTAGATTTCTAAGAGCCTTAGGTCATTCGCACTTTAAGCTACTAAGAACAAAGCTCGCATGGGCAGAAGATCCAAGAAAGTATGATAGCTCTATTTAAAAGAATATACAAATTTTTAACTTCAGATATATGGGAGTTTAAGTTGAGTGAAGCCAGCAAAAAAATGACTGCCTTGATTTCAACCATAAGGGTTGTATCTATAACTGCTACTGCCTTTAATAAAAATAAAATCCTCAGCCAAGCAGCCTCACTATCTTATACATCGCTCTTGGCTATAGGTCCATTAATTGCATTGTTGGTGCTATGTTCTAGCGTATTTTTGAAAAACCAAGGCAGTGAATATGTATATCAACAAGTTGTAAGCATTATAGAATTTGCCCTACCTGCCCTTAGCGAAATGCCTAGTGGTGAAAATGGTGATGCTTCAATGTCGCTAAGCCCTCAAATTATAGACTTTCTAAACAATATAACAAAGACTAGTGCTTCGCTTGGCGTATTTGGAACTCTATCTGTGATTGTAACTTGTATATTGCTATGTGCTACTATGGAAAATGCCTTCAATTTTTTATGGAACGTCAAAACTCCAAGAAAGTGGATTAGTCGCATAGTATTTTATTGGGCTTTAATTAGTTTAGGTTCAGTAGTGGGTATATTTGGTATGACTTTTTTAGCAAGTTCTCAGCTATCTAGCATATTTAAAGACGTTCCATATTTTGAGCATTTTGAGGGAGGCTCTACCTTCCTAATGGGCTTTGGGGCGTTGTCTCTATTGCTAAGTTTTGCGTATAAATTCTTACCTAATGCCAATGTACGCTTTCTGCCTGCCCTATGTGGTGGTATCTTCGCAACAGCAGCTTTAATGCTAAATAACAAGCTGTCTTTCCTCTATATAGGAATGGTTGTCGATAAACAAAATTTCTATGGATACTTAGCAGTTCTACCCCTTGCCCTATTTAGCTTATACGTATTTTGGGTCTTAGTATTAGTAGGGGCTCAAGTGAGTTTTTCTGTACAAAATGTAGACTCTCTATCTAGTAGATTTATGTGGAATAAGCTATCAAATAGAACTAAAAACCTAGTATGCTTGGCTATATTTTCCAACATCTCAAAGAAATTCCTAAAAGAAGAAATCCCCCCTACTGAAGAAAAGCTTTGCACTGAACTAAAACTCTCTAAACCCCTCGTCTCATATTGCATATACGAGCTATTAGAGGTAAATCTCCTATCAAAAATCGAAGACCCCAAAGACAAAATCTTCACCTACAAGCCTGCCATATCCCCAAGCAACATAACCCTAGCAGGCTTCTTCGATAGGCTAAATGTCATAAAAGAACACGACGACGAAATTGCTAAAAAGCTATCCCAATCCGAAAATAGCATAAAAAAAGCCCTAGACTCATTCTCAGAATACCAAGGCTCAAAACTAGCATCAACTCCTATAAAGGACATACTATAATGGATTTATCTAATCTAAGAAAAGATTTTTGCAAAGGCGGCTTAAGCGAAGATATGCTTAAACCTACCCCCCTCGAACTCTTCGACCTCTGGTTCAAACAAGCCCAAGAGTGCCAAATACCCGAAGTAAACGCTATGAGCCTTGCCACTGTAAACCCAGAAGGCATTCCCTCCATTAGAGTCGTACTCCTAAAAGCCTACAACGAAGACGGCTTCGTTTTCTACACAAATTACGAAAGCCAAAAAGCTCAAGACATTGCCTCAAACGATAATATCTGCATAAACTTCTTCTGGGAACAACTCGAAAGACAAATCAGAATTATTGGCAAAGCCTCAAAAGTCTCTAAAGCTCAATCCCTAAAATATTTTCTGTCTAGACCCTCTTCAAGCCAACTCGGCGCTTGGGTCTCAAATCAAAGCAAAATCATTAGCTCTCGCTCCATTCTCGAAATGAAATTCGAACAAATGAAACGAAAATTCGCCAATGGTCAAATCCCACTCCCAGACGATTGGGGTGGCTATATCCTAAAACCCACCTCCTTCGAATTTTGGCAAGGTAGACCCTCTCGCCTACACGACAGATTTAAATACACACAAAACAACAACTCTTGGCAAATCAATCGCCTCGCTCCTTAAGAGCGAAAGAGAGATTTAGGCAAGGTGCGTCGCCCCTTAGACCCCACTTAAGGGCTGGTTTCGCCCTTAAGAAACCCAAACAAGTGAGGTACTTGATACCATAGTTTTTGTTTTGAGCTTGAAGTTTTATTTTGTAGATTTTTAGAAAAATAAGCTATACTTTTCTTGAAGAATACTCTATTGTATAAAGCTTTAAAAAGTATAATTCAAAGGCGGTTTCTCCCTTAGATAACGCCGTTATCCTCCTCAAAAACATAAAAAATTAACCACAAAATAATCTAAAAAATAGCTAAGTGCTAATTTTTAGAACTCACCTAAAGATGACACAAGAACATATTATTTTAATAGCAACTAAGTTGAATGTTGCAGTAAAGTCTGTAATGGAAACTGCTAAGTTGTTGGGCGAAGGAGCTACTGTTCCCTTCATAGCAAGATATAGAAAAGAAGCAACTGGCTCTTTAGATGAAGTGCAGATTGCTCAAATTAGAGACGAGGGCGAACGCCTAACTCAGTTAGATGCAAGAAAGACTTCTATAAAAGACTCCCTCAAGGAACGCAATCTATTAACTGCTGAGCTAGAAAAATCACTAGACGAAGCTGAAACACTTGCTAGAATTGAAGATATTTATCAACCATTTAAGCCAAAGCGTCGCACTAAGGCTATGATTGCAAAGGAAAAGGGCTTAGAGCCTCTTGCAACTTTCATAATAGAAAATCAAGGCGAGGCTATTACTGCAAAAGCTCAAGAATTTGTATCTGAAGAAAAGGAAGTTAAGACTCCTACCGAAGCTCTTCAAGGGGCTAGAGACATCATTGCAGAAATCGTTGCAGATGACGCTGACACAAGGTCTCAAATGCGTGAGTATTTCGAAAAGAACGCTACCTTTACATCTAAGCTAATCACAGGCAAAGAGGCAGAAGGAGCAAAGTATAGAGACTATTTTGAATATAGTGAGCCTGCTCAAAACTTGCCATCGCATAGAATACTTGCAGTTAGGCGTGGCGAAGCTGAGGGCTTCTTAATTATGCGTGTAAACCCTGAAGAAGATGGAGCTTTATCTCTACTTAAGAAGAGATTTGTAGATGGCAGTGGCGAAGCTGCAAAGCAAGTTGAATTGGCTTGTGAGGACTCTTATAAGCGTTTGTTGAGTTCTACTAGCGAAACTTATATGAGGCTTGAACTCAAGAAAAAGGCAGACGAAGAGGCAATCAAGGTATTTGCAAGCAATGTTAGAGAGCTTTTAATGGCAGCTCCACTTGGGCAAAAGAATGTATTAGCTATAGACCCTGGTTTTAGAACAGGTTGTAAGGTTGTAGTATTAGACAAGCAAGGAGCTTTGTTGCATAACGACGTTATATATCCTGAGATGTCAGGCTTCAAAAAGCAAGAGGCTCAAATAACTGTATTAAAGCTTTGCCAACAATTCAAAATTGAGGCTATAGCTATAGGCAATGGCACAGCAAGTAGAGAAACTGAAAGCTTTGTAAAGAGCCTTGGGCTACCTAAGAGTATTATCGTAGTTATGGTAAATGAAAGTGGGGCTTCTATATATTCTGCAAGCGAAGTCGCAAGAGAAGAATTTCCTACTCAAGATATCACTGTAAGAGGAGCTGTTTCTATAGGTAGACGTTTGATGGACCCTCTAGCTGAGTTGGTAAAGATTGACCCTCAGTCTATAGGGGTAGGTCAGTATCAGCACGACGTAAATCAAGCTAACTTAAAAAAGTCGCTAGACGACACTGTTATGAGTTGCGTAAACAATGTGGGCGTAGAAGTAAACACAGCCTCTAAACAGCTTTTAGCCTATGTATCTGGGCTTAATGCTACAGTTGCAGGCAACATCATAGCTCACAGAAACGCAAATGGTGCTTTCTCTTCAAGAAAAGACTTATTGAAAGTTAAAGGCTTAGGAGCTAAAACTTACGAGCAAGCTGTAGGCTTCTTGAGAATTAGAGATGCAAAGAACCCACTTGACTCAAGTGCAGTTCACCCTGAGCGATACTCCCTTGTAGAAAAAATGGCAAGCGATTTATCTGCTTCTTTAGAGGACTTAATCAAAGACCCAGCACTAAGAACTAAAATCAAGCTTGAAAACTATGTCAGCGAAGGCGTGGGGCTACCTACCCTTAAGGACATTTTAAGCGAGCTTGCAAAACCAGGTAGAGACCCACGTGAAAAGTTCGAAGCCTTTTCTTTTCAAGAAGGTGTAGATAAAATTGACGACCTAAAAGAGGGTATGTGGCTAAGTGGTATAGTTACAAATGTAACAGCCTTTGGAGCTTTTGTAGATATAGGCGTTCACCAAGATGGCTTAGTTCATATAAGCGAACTATCAGATACATTCGTCTCAGACCCTCATACAGTTCTAAAGCCTCAACAAAAGGTTAAAGTATTTGTATTAGAGTTAGACATTCCTCGAAAGCGTATATCCCTTTCTATGAAAACTAATCCAGAAAAGAAGATTAAGACAGCTTCCGATATGGCTCGTAAAGGACAAGGCAACTTTGGCAACAGAGGAAACAATAGAGGAAACAATAATTCCTTTAGACCAAGAAGTTCAAACAACTCCTTTAACAACAATCCTTTTGCCAATCTATAATTAGATAAGCAAAAACCCAAAGGAAAAGCTATCCTCGCAATGAAGATAGCTTTTTCTTATTAAGCATTTAGGCTCTAATTACTTAGCCTGCAAAGCTTCAAACTTTTCTGCAAAAGCCTTAGGCTCATTAAAGAACGACGTGCCACTTACTATAGTGTCAGCTCCTGCCTCGATTACAGAGTCTACATTGTCAAGAGTTATTCCCCCATCTACCTCTATTCTAAAGTTTAGCTTCAATTCATCACGCCACTTCTTTAGTTGAGCAGTTTTCTCTAAAACTATATCGTTGAACTTTTGCCCACCAAATCCAGCTTGAACGCTCATCAACAATACTAAATCAGCTAAAGGCAAGTAATCATACAAAACAGAAACGTCTGTCTTTGGATTAATAGCTATACCAACCTTACAGCCCTTTAAATGTATTTCCTGCAAGCACTGAAGCACAGGATAATCTGGCTCTAAGTGTACACAAATCAAGTCAGCTCCTGCCTTTGCAAAAGACTCTATGTAGAGCTGTGGATTATCCAACATCAAGTGCGTATCAAAGAATAAATTAGGCTCTAGTGCCTTTAAATCCTTGATAACTTGCGAACCAAAACTCAAATTAGGCACAAAGTGTCCGTCCATAATATCTATATGAACCCACTCACACTTTGCGTCAGCTACCTCTTTAATGGCATTTCCTAAAAATGCAGAGTTATAAGATAATACAGATGGAGCTAGTTGCAATTTATTTACCATATTGCCATTATTTCGTTAACTATATTTGTAGCTAATTCTCTACAAAGCTGAGGCATATTTTGATACTCTTGCTCTAACACGCCACTTGTAGTACTGTCATAAACAGACATAGTAGCTTCTACTTTTTTGCCTTGCAAATAATATTTCTTAGAGACTCTATCGTATAAATCAATACTAACAGTCATTCTAAATTTAAATGCTTGACCTATCCCTGTATCTTCTGAGCTAGACGCAATTTCATAATTGTCATAAGAAATAATTCTAGTCTCTAAAATAGCGTCAGCATTATCCTTAGAAGCCAACTCCAATTGAGCTACTCTTGCCAACTGATTTCGCATTTGAGTACTCAAAGACGCAGTCGCTTGAGGAGCTACAGAGTCATTTCTCGCTGGCTTTGCATATACAGACTTAAAGGGCAAGTCCATTGGCGTATTTGCCAATTTGTAATTACAAGCCGTCAAAAGCCCCAAGCACAAAGTCAAAGCTAATAACACATAAGTTGAAATTCTCTTAGTCATATTCTACTCCACAAATCCTCTTGGTTCTATAATAGGTGCTAGTGGCATAAATACTGCTCCAGCGTGCATAGGGTCTATCAAATAGCCACCCATTGAGTAAATCATAGACTCGCCAAATAGCATATCTTCAGCTTGTATAGCTCTAAATACTTCAGTGTGTAATGAATCAACTCTAGTTTCGTCCTCAAAAGCCTCAATAGTAGGTCTTTCATATCTACCAAAGAACCAGTCTACAGGAGTCATAGGGGCATCTACCCCTTCAGCTAAAAGCTTAAGTTGCTCTCTAGCTTGGTCTGCAGCAAGAGTCTTTGGAGCTGTAGTAATAGTTTCATTATAAAATATAGCAGCTGCCTTTGCGTCGTTTCTATAATAATAGAAGAAGTCGCCCATTACCAATCTACTTCTTGCCAAAGTGTCGTACATAACATCTATACCAGCTTCAACATGCTCGATTTCGCCACCATCTGGGAAGAGCGTCAAATAGTCTGAATAAAAAGATATAGCGTGCTTTGTGTTAGCTTGGTCGTAGGCAGCCCCTTCAACAGTATTCCTATAAGTCTTAGCCAACTGCAAATAAGCATCTGGCAAAAATATACTTTGAGGGTATGTACTAATTAATCTATCTAAAGCGTCTATAGCCAATTCAGTCTTGTCGTTACGCTCGGCAAGTACAGAAATATTCATCAAAGCCATTTGTGCATATTCTGAATAAGGCGAATTTTTAACTACGCTCTCGTATATAGAAATAGCCTCAGTTTCGTCTCTAAACCAAGGTAGCCAACCCCACAAATACGGAATTTCGCCATTTTGCACAGCATATGCTATATTAAATTTTGCAGCGATAACTTGATTGTATCTTGGATAATTGTGGTAACGCTTGATGATAGTCGAAAAAGCCTCGTTTGCGTCTGTAAACATATGCTTTTTAGTGTAGGCTATACCCATTTGATAAAAGGCTTCAGGTGCAAATATAGAGTCTGGATAATCGCCTGTAATTAGCAAATACACATTTAAGGCTGTAGAATAATCGCCCTCTTCCATTGCCTTTTGAGCAACATTCATACCATGCAAAGCATTTTCTACATTTATACCTTCGCCCAAGATAGGAGCTAATGCCCCACCTTCTATATTCCAACCTCGCTCAGCATTCCAAACTAAGTCAGCAGAAACACTTGTAGCTATTGCAAAGCTCGCACTTGCCAATAAAATTTTAAAATATTTTTTCATAATTATCCTTTTTCGAAATTACTTCCATTTAATCAAAGTAGCCCCCCATGTCAATCCTGCCCCAAAGGCAACAAATAAAACATAGTCATTTTCCTTTATCCTACCTTGCTTTCTCGCTTCATCGAGTGCAATAGGTATAGTTGCAGATGATGTGTTGCCATACTTTTCCAAGTTTTCAAAAATCTTTTCTGAAGGTATCTTTAAACGCTTTGCAACGCTCTTGATAATTCTTGAATTTGCTTGGTGTGGTATCAATAAAGAAATTTGCTCAGGGTTTATATTGCACAATTCGCAAACTTCAAAAGCCTTCTCTTGCATAGTCTTAACTGCCATCTTAAAGACTTCTTTGCCGTCCATCTTCACATAGTGCAATCTATCCTTAACAGTCTGCTCGCTCGAAGGCATTGCTGACCCACCTGCAGGCATATTCAAAATATCCATACCTGTGCCATCTGCTCCCAACACAGAACCTATCACGCCAGATAACTCGCCAATCTCAGCTTTCAATACCACTGCCCCTGCTCCATCGCCAAATAGCACGCAAGTATTTCTATCTTGCCAATCCAAAATTGCACTCATCTTCTCAGCAGAAGCAATCAATACCTTCTTGTAAAAGCCCGATTGCATCATTCTGCCAGCTACTTCCAAAGCATATATAAAGCCTGTGCAAGCTGCACTTAAATCAAAGCAAGGGATATTAGTTCTCAAGCCCAACTTTGCCTGCAATAAACAAGCAGTAGATGGAAAGTGCATATCGCCAGTTGCTGAAGTCAAAATAACTAAATCAATGTCTGTTGCGTCTACATTAGCGTCTGCCAATGCTCTTCTTGACGCTTCTGCTGCCATATCCGAAGTAGTCTCGTCGTCTCTAGCAATGCGTCTTTCTAATATACCTGACCTCTCAAAAATCCAATCATTTGTAGTATCTACAATCTTTTCAAGGTCAAAATTAGTCATAACCTTCTCAGGTACATAACTGCCAGTTCCTATAATTATTGGTGAAATCCCACTATTTATCATAAATTTACTCCTCTTCGTCTGGGTCTTCTTTGTTTAGCTGAGCATTAGCATTTATAATGTCAACTTTTATCTTTTCGTTCAAGTTGTTCTTAACGCAATCTATACATATTTGCAATGCACCCAAGATTTGCTTTCTCTTACTTGAACCATGCCCTTTGATTATTAATTCGTTTAGCCCCAAAAGTGGTGCTCCTGACATTTTTTCTACAGGCACTTTCTTTTTGACAGCTAATAACACAGGTAAGGCAAAAATTAAAGAAATCCATCTAAAAATATTTTTAGTGAACTCCTTTTTCATTATATTTTTTAAAGTCGTAAACAAGCCCTCTGAAGTCTTTAGCAATATATTTCCAGTAAAGCCATCACACAAAACTACATCTGTGTCGCCACAAAATACATCAAAGCCCTCAATTAGACCTTCGTAATTTACAGCGTCGCCTGCCTCCTTTAAAATATTGTGAGCCTTCTGCACGATTTCATTGCCCTTGCCCTCTTCAGTGCCTATAGTCAATAAGCCAACCTTTGGGTTTTCCTTGCCAAGAGCCACCTTTGCATAATTCGAGCCAAGAATGGCATTCGACAAAAAGTGAATTTCCTTAGGACTAGGGTTTGCCCCAACGTCTAGCATAACAAAGTTTCTGCCATCAGAAGGCATTACAGTAGCAAGAGCTGGGCGTTCTACCCCAAATAGAGGACGCAACTTCAAAGTGCCTCCAGCCATCAATGCTCCAGTGTTTGAGCAACTCAACAAAACGTCGACTTCCTTTTTCTTTAAAGCATCTATAGCCACCAACATAGAAGAATTCTTCTTTGCCTTTAAAGCCTTCATAGGCTTCTCTTGCATAGTTATAACTTCTTCGGCGTGAACTATGCTAACTCTAGGTTCAGCTTCGAGCTTGAATTCAGCTAAAAGTTCTTTAAGAACAGGCTCTTGCCCAAATAGCACAAAGTTTGCTAAAGTATCCTTATTTTTCTTAAGATACATTGCAATAGCTGCAACAAACTCTACAGGTCCATTATCTGAACCCATTGCGTCTATAGCGATTTTCATCTCCTTTGTATCTATATTTTCCGACATTATGTATACAAGATTAGACAGCTTGCCAACAAAGACAAGCTTTTAATTAAAAAAGCCTTTAATTCAAAGAAGCTTTTAAATAAAAAAAGGGGTATTGTCTTTAAATTTTCATTCAAGAGCAATACCCGCAAAATATATTCAATTATTATATTATACTAAAGGAGCTTCTAAAAATTGGCAATTAGCTATTTTTAGCCCCTTATCGTACAAACTAGACTTTTGTACTTATAACTTGTCTACCACGGTACATACCATTCGCAGGGTTAACCCTGTGTGGTTTAAACATAGTGCCGTCAGTTGGATCTTTTGAAAATTCTGGCAAGTCGTAATTGTTTGCTGCACGTCTAATGCGTGTACGTTGTTTAGATTGTTTGCGTTTTGGTTGTCCCATAATTCTTCCTTATTAAATTTATAAACTATCAAAAGTTACTATAAATTTCACTTCAGTCAAGCTTTTTTTTAGAAATTACCTTGATTTAGTTCTTTTTGTTCATCATTTGAATCATAGCCAACTTTACGTTACGCTCTAATTCGTCAATTTTTTCAGGGTTAATATGCTCTGCTTTCCTTGCTTCTTCCAATGCACGTTCGGCTGCAATCTTAGCTTCAGTGGCAGTTTTTAGGTCTATATCCTCTAGCTTTATAGCTTGCTCTGTCATAACAGAAACTAAATCGCCATTGATATTTACATAGCCTTTGTCCACTGCCAATTCTTCGGTTTTTCCACCTACACTAACGCTCAAAGAGCCAACATCAAGCATTGCAATCAAGGGAATATGCCCTTCCAATACTTGTATTTGCCCTCCAACTAAAGGCAAACTTACGCTATCGACATTGTCGCTTTGCCAAGCTATACCTTCTGGACTGACTATTTCTAACCTCATATTACTTCTTAAATTTCTTTTCGTTTTCTTCGTGAGCTTCGATAACTTCTTCTATAGCACCTTTCATATAAAAGTCATTTTCATTTATATGGTCTAGTTCGCCGTCTAAAATCATCTTAAAGCCTCTAACAGTGTCTGCAACTTTCACATATTTACCAGGGATACCATTGAATATCTCTGACATATGGAATGGGTTCGACAAGAATTTTTGCACTTTTCTTGCTCTTGTTACAGTCAATTTGTCCTCTTCAGACAATTCGTCCATACCCAAAATCGCAATAATATCTTGCAAGTCCTTATATTTTTGTAAAACTTCTTGAACCTTTCTTGCAACTTCAAAGTGTTCTTGCCCAACTATTTCTGGGCTAAGTGCATTTGAGGTAGAAGCAAGTGGGTCTACTGCAGGATATATGCCCAAAGACGCAATAGCTCTATCAAGTACGATAGTTGAGTCTAGGTGAGCAAAAGTATTTGCAGGAGCTGGGTCTGTCAAGTCGTCTGCAGGTACGTAAACAGCTTGAAAAGATGTAATACTACCCTTTTTCGTAGAAGTAATTCTCTCTTGCAATGCACCCATTTCGTATGCAAGCGTAGGTTGATAACCCACTGCAGATGGCAATCTACCCAACAAGGCACTAACTTCACTGCCTGCTTGGCTAAATCTGAAAATATTGTCTACAAACAACAATACGTCTTGCCCTTGCACGTCTCTGAAATATTCAGTCATAGTCAATGCAGAAAGAGCAACTCTCATTCTTGCACCAGGAGGCTCGTTCATTTGTCCATACACTAAGGCTACCTTAGATTTCTCTGGGTTCTCTTGGTCTATAACGCCAGACTCCGACATTTCCTTATACAAGTCATTGCCCTCTCTCGAACGCTCGCCTACACCAGCAAATACAGATACACCCCCGTGTGCCTTTGCAATATTGTTGATAAGCTCCATAATTACCACAGTCTTACCAACACCAGCACCTCCGAATGCACCAACTTTACCTCCCTTAACGAAAGGACAAATAAGGTCTATAGGCTTAATGCCTGTCTCTAAAATCTCAGCCTTAGTAGATTGCTCTTCTAGCGAAGGGGCTTTTCTATGTATAGGCAAACGCTCCTTAGTAGCCAAGGCAGGCTTGTTATCCACAGGGTCGCCTGTTACATTGAACATACGCCCAAGAACCTCATTGCCAACTGGAACTTGTATAGGAGAGCCTGTGTCCGTAACTAAAGCTCCTCTTTGCAAGCCCTCAGTAGAGGACATCGCCACAGTTCTAACTAAGCCATCGCCAATGTGTTGCTGAACTTCTAGTACGAGTTTTTGCTCTTGGTTGTCATTATTTATAATAACTTCTAGTGCGTTGTATATAGCAGGTATCTCGCTAGTGTTAAACTTTACGTCAACAACTGCCCCTATTATCTGATTTACATAGCCATTATTCATTGTTTTAAATCCTTTTCTTATTCTTCATTTACCATTGCCGAAGACAATTCTATAATCTCGTTAGTAATAGCCTCTTGCCTTGCCTTATTGTATTGTAAAGATAGCGAAGCAATTAGCGAGTCTGCATTGTCTGAAGCTGCCTTCATAGATACCATTCTTGCCGATTGCTCACTTGCCTTTGCCTCCAAGGCTAAATGATAAATTGTGTTTCTTATATAATAAAGTGGAAGCTCTGCAAAGAGTTCCTTAGCAGATGGCTCAATTAAAAGCTGTCTCTTATCCTCTTCACTATGAGTGTTTAATGAACTTTTATACTTTGACTTCATCACTTCTATATGCTCATCTAAATTGTCTATAGGAGCAACTCTCAAAAGCGTGCTATCTTGCTTTAGCGTATTGATAAATGCAGGATAAAGCACTTCGAGCGTGTCAAATTCGCCCTCTTGCAATCTCTTTAAAGCGTAGTCTACTACAACCTTGACTTCAGTGAACTTTACATTGTCGCTTATATCAAAGTGAGCAATTAATTTTCTCTTTGTCGCAGCTATATACCTCGAAGCCTTATTGCCTATAGCAATATAAGACGCTTCGTCTCTATCTATGCCAGAAATAATCTTAAGCAAGTTAGAATTTAGTGGACCACAAAGCCCCTTGTCTGTAGAAAATACTATAATTAATCTCTTTTTAGCCTCTGACTTAGTGAAAATTCTTGGATTGAAATCCAAGCTATCCCTCTTCGACATAAGAGTATCCATCAAATCTAGCAACAAGAGATTATAAGCTCTGCCATTTTCTGCACGAGTTTGAGCCTTCTTCATCTTTGAAGAAGCTACCAACTGCATTGCGTGCGTAATTTGCCCAGTGCTTTTTACCGATTTAATTCGGCTCTTTATCTCTCTTATACCCTTCATTTGTCTTAGATACTAAATTGATTTTTCCAATTTTTGCAAAGTTTTGCCAATTCTGCCTCAATTTCCTCTGTCAAAACCTTTTCAGTTTCAATGCGAGTGATGATAGCTTGGCTTGTGCTGTCTAAAAATTCTTCTAAATTTGCTATAGCTTTTTGTATAGATTTAACTTCGACTTCAGTAAAATATCCCTCTTGCAATGCCCACAAAATTATAATTTGTACACCAACTGCCTTAGGGCTAGAATTTAATTGCTTTAAGATTTCAACAAGTCTATCGCCCTTTTCAATCGTGCTTTTTGTACGCTCGTCAAGGTCTGAACCAAATTGAGCGAATGCTGCCAATTCCTTATATTGAGCATACTCGCCCTTGAGCTTTCCTGCAACTTGCTTAAATGCTTTAATTTGAGCTGCAGAACCCACACGAGTTACAGATATACCAACAGAAATTGCAGGGCGTATACCTTGGTTAAACAAGTCAGTCTCCAAGAAAATTTGTCCATCTGTGATAGAAATCACATTAGTTGGGATATACGCACTAACGTCGCCAGCTTGAGTTTCGATTATAGGCAAGGCTGTCAAAGAGCCATTACCACTTTCTTCGTTTAATCTCGCAGCTCTCTCTAGCAAACGGCTATGCAAATAGAACACGTCGCCAGGGTACGCTTCTCTACCTGAAGGTCTCTTTAAAATCAAAGAAATTTGTCTATAAGCTGATGCGTGCTTAGATAAGTCATCATAAACAATCAAAGCGTCCATTCCATTATTCATAAAATATTCGCCCATCGCACAACCAGAATAAGGTGCAATGTATATATTTGAAGCGTTGTCAGAAGCACCAGCGGCAACTACTATAGTATACTCCATCGCTCCTTTTTCTTCTAAAGTTTGTATAGTTCTAACTATGTTGGAATTTTTTTGCCCTATAGCTACGTATATAGAATATATAGGTCTAAACTCAGGGTCGCCACTAGCTAAGCCTTTTCTGTTCGTGTTGGCTTGGTTGATGATAGTGTCTATTGCAATAGAAGTTTTGCCTGTAGACCTATCTCCAATGATAAGCTCACGTTGACCTCTGCCTATAGGTATCATAGAGTCGACTGCCAATATCCCCGTTTGTACAGGTTGGTCTACGCCCTTTCTTGGCATAATCCCTGGTGCAATCTTTTCTACAGGATAATATTCAGTCGCCTCAATCTTACCCTTGCCATCAAGAGGTCTACCCAACACGTCAACTACACGTCCTAAAAGCCCCTTGCCCACTGGCACGCTGAGCAATTTCCCAGTAGTTTTAGCAGTGTCGCCCTCTTTAATATTGTCGGCATCGCCCAAAATAACGCAACCTACTTCGTCCTCTAAAAGATTTAAAGCCATCGCATAAGTGTCGTTATCAAATTCAATCATTTCGTTATACATAGCCTTGCTTAGCCCATTGAGCCTCGCTACACCATCTGCAACTGAAATTACTTTGCCTATGCAATCTTTACGAGTTTGCATTTCTATTTGGCTAATTTCTTTTTCTATTTCTTTAATTATGTCGCTCATTTTTATTTCCCTAAACTTTTTAGAGTACTAGATAAAGTATTCTCATACAAAATATCGCTTGCTGTAATTTTTAAGCCTGCAATTAAACTTTCATTTTCCTCAAAACTAAAGTCCATATCCTTATTCATAGTCTTGTTGATAAAGTCCTTAAGCTTGTCTTTATCAGCAGAACTAAGTTCGCCAGCATATTCAACTTTCACAGAAAAGCTTGCCTCGCTTTCGCTGACAATCTTCTTTATCTGCCTAAGCAAAGCCAAGCACTTATTGCTATCCATATTCGCCTTTATGTATTCAAATAGGGCAATTAGCTTGTCTTTACTAAAGCGTCCATCGCTGTTTTTTGCGAAGTTTGCTAAGAATTTGGCTTGTTGTTTTATAGTCATTACTTAGTTATATCCTCTAAGGCTACTTTACTTATTTGGCTAAGTTGTTCTTTAGTTAAAAGCTCTTTAACTGCCTTTTGGGCAACTTGAGAGACCAATTGAGAAAGCTCTGCTTTAAGCTCAGTTTTCATCTTGAGCCTATCAGCTTCTAGTTGCTCTTGAGCCTTATTTAGAAATTGCGTGCTAGCTTGGCTCGCCTCTAAATTAGCCTTTTCAAGAATTTGCTTTGCTTGGTTTTTTGCCTCAGATATTACAGACATAGCTTCAGTTGTCGCTTCAGAAAGTTTTTCGGCAACTGTTTCTTGAGTGCTTTGAAGGGCAGTTTCAGCTTCTTTAGCATCTGCTAAGCCCTTTTCTATAATATCTATACGCTCTTGAGATTTTGCCATTACAGGCTTAAACACAAATCTATAAATGATAAATGCAACTAGTGCAAAAGTTATAGAATTGCCTAATAATAAGCCTATATTTACGCCAAATTTCTCAGTTATTTGCGTAGCACCAGATGCTAATATCGCATACATAGCTTTGAAAATTCTATGTTACCCGAGCATTAATGCGTAGAATGCAACAGCTTCTGCTAGTGCCATACCTAAGATAGATTGCACCAAAATCTTGCCTGATGCACCTGGGTTTCTACCTACAGCTTCAACTGCTTTCATACCAACGAAACCTACACCTATAGATGCACCGAGGCAACCTAAACCGCCTTGTATGCTTCCAGTTATTCCTGCTGCTGCTTCTGCTAATGTCAATAATCCTGTCATTTTTTTATCCTTTATTTTTTGTTTAAGTTAAAATTAGTGTTCGGCTGTGTCGTGATTTGTTATCAGCCCTATGTAAATTGCTGTTAGTAATGAGAATATCAAAGCTTGAACAAGCCCTATAATTATTTCTAAAAAGTAGAATGGAAATGCAAAATTGCCCATACTTGCAATCAGCTTTTCGCCACCAAAGTTGTTGCCAAAAAGCCTAAATGATAGGGAAACTACCCTCAATAGTGCAGATACAACTTCTATACAACCTACAAAGAAAAATATTCCGAACATTGCTAGATACAACATCTTAGGCAATTCGTTTTTATCTGCCTTATTGCCAAACCAGTCGTAATAAAGTGCTTTTGGTCCTGCATAACGCATAACAAAGTAAATCCACGCAATAAAGGAGATTAAAGACAATGCAAGAGTTGAATTTAAGTCAGAATTTGCAGGCTTGTAAATAGGTACTTGCTTTATAGCTGTGATAATATCAGCATTTTTTACAATCTCATAGCCCTCGTTTTGATATTGAGCAACTTGGCTTGCGTCGATATTAACGCTTTGTATATCAAATAAAGTCTCTGCAAAAGGCAAAAGCCCACTCCAATTATTTAGTAAAATATAAAAGAAGAAACAAATTATCAAAGGAAATGCCGCCTCTGTAGCACGCTTACCCATTATAGGGGCTATGACATCTTTAACTGCCCCCATCATAGTCTCGATAACAACTTGCCCC
>JAWXTY010000010.1:0-54515 GCA_044433115.1 Opitutales bacterium | reverse complement strand
GACTCTTAGGTACACAAGTACGCTGCGACCCTCAAAAATTTCCAAATACTCGTCTGAAGGGCAATCTAACGCCCCTACAAAAATTTTGCGTTGCAAATTTTTGGCTGACATTGCGATTTGACTGAGACTCTCTTATGGGGGGTCTTTTTCTTTATATCTATTTGTAAAAAACTTGTTGACATAATTTGAAAAATATTCAAAATGTGTATTGATTATGAAAAAGAGTTTTATTACAGGGATTATTATGTTGTGTGCATCTGCAGCTGCTTTTGCACAAAACTATGATGTAAAACGAGTTACGCAAGCTATTGAGGATATGTCGAAAGACTCTAGGTATCCAGCAAAATACAAGCAGGAACTCAAAAAGTTTAATGCCAATGGCAAGTTGTCTACTGCAGACCAAGCAAAGTTCGATGCTTTTGCTAGGGAAGCTTTGCTTCAAAACCCATTATTGCAAGAAAATAAAGACTGGTTATTCATCAGAAGAAAGACTAGCATAAGAACTAAGGGCTTGCCTTCAAATTGGGCGGCTAACGCTTCTTCTGTGTTCAGAAACCCTAAGTATTCTTCGCAAATTGACGACGAAATTTACTCTATGGATATTACAAAGCCAGAGAGTGCAAAATCTTTTTATAGATCTCCAGACACTGTTGGTGTTACTGACATAGACGTAGACTATGATGGCTCTAAAATTATGTATTCTGCTTTGAATAAAAATGACAGATGGCAAGTTTACGAGTTGGACTTAAAGACTAAAAAGAGAAGAATTTTATCTATAGAAAAGTACGACGAAATTGATTATTACGATAGCGTATACCTCCCTGATGGTAAGGTTATCTTTATGAGTACTGCAAACTATGCTGGTGTTCCTTGTGTAAATGGATTAGACCCTGTTTCCAACATATACAAGATGGACCCTAAGTCTGATAAGGCTGAAACTAGAGATGACACTATTCGTCAATTAAGTTTCGACCAAGAAAACTCATGGTCTCCAACTGTAATGAATGACGGCAGAGTAATGTTCACTAGATGGGAGTACACTGATAATTCACACTATTTTTCAAGAATTTTGATGAGAATGAACCCAGATGGTTCTGGTCAAATGTCTCACTATGGCTCTACTAGCTATTGGCCTAACTCTTTATTCTATGTAAGACCAATCCCTGGCGATGCGAATAAGTTTGTAGGTGTAGTTAGTGGACACCACGGCGTAGCTAGAAGTGGCGAGTTGCACCTCTTTGACGTGTCTAAGGGCGTTATCGAAGACGAAGGTAGAGTTCACCAATACTTAGGTTATGGCGAGCCTTATGTTGCTAAGATGTTAGATAACTTGGTAGGCAAGCTTCAAGTACACTTCTTGCACCCATATCCACTATCTGAAAACTACATAGTTGTTGCTATGCAAGACAAGAAAAAGGACAAGTTCTTTTCTCTATACTTAGTTGACAAGTTCGACAACAAAACTTTGTTAGTTTCTTATGAAAAAGAAGGTTATGACTTGTTTGAGCCTATCCCTATGGGCAAGAGAGAAAAGCCTCCTCTAATTGCAGACAAAGTTGATGAAGACTTAGACTTTGGCTATGTATTCTTAAATAACATCTATGAAGGTCCTGGTCTTGCTGGTGTTGAAAAGGGTTCTGTAAAGAAATTGAGAATTTTCGAGTATAACTATAATTATAGTAATACAATTAAGCGTGGTGGTTTAGTTAGCCACGAAACAATGGGTATGGAATCTGGTTGGGAAATCAAGCGTGTTCATGGTACAGTTGACGTAGAAGAAGATGGTTCTGCTATGTTTAAGTTGCCTGCAAACAGACCATATTCTTTGCAACCTCTCGACAAAGATGGCAAGGCTATGGCGTTGTTCAGAAGCTGGTTGACTATTCGCCCTGGCGAAACTTTGAGTTGCGTAGGTTGCCACGAGCCATCTAATACAGCTCCTGTAGGTTCTGTAGCAATGGCAGGTAGAAAGCCTCCTCAAAATGTAAAAGAATTTTTGGGCAAGCCTAGAGGTTTCTCTTTTGATAGAGAAGTTCAGCCTATCTTAGATGCGTATTGTGTAGAATGTCATAATGGTTCTAAGAAAGAAATGCCTAACTTTAAGCAAGTTAGTATACCTTGGGGACAAAAGAATTATTCTAATTCATACTTAGAATTGCACCCTTACGTTCGTCGTCCTGGTCCTGAAAGTAACCAAAATATCTTGAGCCCATTAGAGTTCCACGCTAGTACTTCTGAGCTAATCCAAATTTTGGAAAAGGGACATAAAGGCGTTAATATGGACGAGGACTCTAAGAAAATATTATATACTTGGATAGACTTAAATATTCCTTATCACGGCACTTTAGGCGAAGCTTATACTAAGGCTAGTAAGGGTCAAAAGGGCGACATCTCTGCTAAGGGCAATGGTGTACCTGACGACCAAGAGACTAAAAGACAATACTTTATGAAGAAGTATGCGAACAGAACTGACTATAATTATGAGCAAGACGACATAAAGTATAGTCAAGCAGGTCGCATTAAGTTCAATAAGCGTGGCAAGGAATTGACTCACGAAAAGGCTAAAACTGTTACTGCTCCTAAGTTCCCATTCAAGGCTAAGGAAGGTAAATCTGTTACAGTAAACGTTGAAGGACATAAGCTTGACTTCGTTGAAATACCAGCAGGCAAGTACGTTCAAGGTTCAAATAACTCTTTCTACGACGAAGGTCCAACTAGACTTACTGAAATAAAGAAGCCATTCTTTATGACTAAGTTTGAAATCACTAATGCTCTTTATGCAGAATTTAATTCAAAGCATAATTCAGGTTTCTTAGATAGACACTGGAAAGACCACATCAACCCTGGTTATCCTGCAAATGGTGCTAATATGCCTGTAATTAGAGTTAGCTATAAGGAAGCAATGGCATTCTGTGAATGGTTGTCTAAGAAATTGAATAAGAAGGTTACTCTCCCTACAGAAGAACAATGGGAATGGGCTGCTCGTGCTGGCTCTGACAAGGAGTTCTGGTATGGCGACTTAAATACAGATTTCTCTCAATTCGAAAACTTTGCTGACAAGCAAGCTTCTAAGTTCGCAGTTAAGGGTGTTGACCCTCAACCTATGGACAATCCTAATCCATTCTATGCTTATGTACCTGCAGACAGTCGCTTTGATGATGGTCAGTTAGTACCTTGCTATAAGGACTTTGAAAACAAGAAGAATGCAGTTGAGTACAAGCATTTAGATTGTGGACATATCGCTTATGCAACTAAGGCAGGCGAAAAGGTTACTGAGTGTCCAACTTGTGGCTGGAAGCTTGATAGACCTTGGACATCTAAGGCAAACGGAGGTCAAACTGATTTCTATAAGCCAAATGGCTTTGGTTTGTATGATATAGGTGGCAATGTTGCTGAGTTGACAAGAAGCCCTTATACTCAAACTATAGGTGGTAAGGTTGTTGAAGATAAGGTTGTAATTCGTGGTGGTTCATGGGCAGATAGACCTTCTTATGGCAAGGTTACATTGCGTAGACCATATAGCCCATGGCAAAGAGTTTACAATGTTGGCTTTAGAGTTATAATCGAGTAATTGCTATTGCTCGATAGTTAAAAACAAAAAGCTCTCAGTTGAAATTCTGAGAGCTTTTTTGTGTCTGGATTTTTGTGATTAAATAACTTTAGCTAGGCAATTTGCTTTATTGCTCTATTGGTTTTTGTAAAAATAAGCGTCTTGGAGGGCGTTTAATTTATTGCGAACTTTTTGAGCTAGGGCAGGGTCTATTTCTGCAAATAGCAAATCTGGCTCATCGAGTTTTGCTTGGGCAAGAGTTTCGCCCCAAGGGTCTATAACGGAACTTGAGCCAAAATAGTTTATGTCGCTCATACCAAAATTTTCTGTGCCTCCTTGATTTACCGCAATGAAGTAGGCTTGGTTTTCTATAGCTCTAGCTCTAATTAAGTGTTGCCAGTGGGCAAGTCTTGGGTGAGGCCAGCCTGCAGGGAGTATAAATGCGTCTACACCTTGAAAAGTCATAGCTCTAAACATCTCAGGAAAGCGTAGGTCATAACATATAGATAGCCCAAACTTTAGCCCTTTGTAATCTAGGCTAATTAGTTGCGTGCCATTTTTGATATGCTTATCTTCATTAAAGAGTGTGAAGAGGTGGATTTTGTCGTATTGGGCAAGTATTTCTCCATTTTCGTCAAAGAAGTATAGCCTGTTGTAGACATTATCTTCGTCATCTATAGCACAAGTTGAGCCACATATAGCTATATTATGCTCTTTTGCAAGCTTGCTTAGCTCATCTTTAAGGAAAGTTCTATTTTTCAAGAGAAACTCTTTATTCTTGCCATAATGGAATCCACTTAGAAACATTTCAGGAAAGACTATCAGCTCAGCCTTTTCTTCGAGAGCCTTTTTAATAAGCCTTTTTGCCTCTTGTATATTTTCAATAAAGCCCGCCTGCTTTACGTCCATTTGTGCCAATGCTATTTTCATTATTTAAATAATTGCATTATTGCCTTTAAAAAACAAGAAAAATACTTTAAGGTTTTACAAAGTTTTAAAATATTAATGATATGTCAGAGAATACTTATAACTTTATTTACGATGAAAATCACCCATTAAAATCTCTTTTTGAAAGAGCAAAAACTTGCCTATTCTTCCTTTTCGATGGGGCTATTATACGATAATGCTTGGGGCGTTTTGGAAGATAATGAACTTGCCGAAAAATATTTTGCTATGGCGAGAGAATGTGGACTTCTCTTCGTTGCAGATTGGCTAAATATGCAATATTTACACAGCTCTATGATTTTAGATAAAGCTGAAACTTATATAGATTTTAGGCGTAAAGCAGTTTTTGAAGATAATCCTGCAGGCTTTAATAATTTAGGGGAGTGCTACGTTATGATCCCTTTTGGGGATAATCTACTTATAGGAGCTGCATATTTTTATATAGCACAGACTAAGGGGAATATTTATGCAAAATACAACTATAATAGCTTTTTGTTGCTTATGGAAGGTGTATTTAATGAAGACGAAGCCTTATGTCTAGTTAAGAAATTTGCTATAGAAATCTTAGAGGAACTTAATAAAAATAAAGAAAATATAGGCTCTGAAGAATATGAAAAAAGATGAAAATGCTAATTATGAATAAATTTTTGGCTTAATTGATATTGAAGATTGAGAACCCACCTTTAGTATAAGTAATTTTCGCTTAGGAAGTTTATGTCGTTTAGGATATTTTCGTTTGGGGCGAATTTTATAAGTTTAGAGTCTTTGAGGATTAGGGATTTTGTAGAGACTTTCTTTGCAAAGTCCAGATTGTGGGTTGCTATAATCTTTGTTTGAGGTAGGGCGTTTATAATTTCTGCTAAGTGCCTTTTGCTGCGAGGGTCTAGCATAGCGTCGCTCTCGTCGAAAATTATTATATCTACATTCATAATTAGCACGCCTGCTAAGGCACATAGCTTTTTTTCGCCCTCAGATAAGCTTTGGCAGTTACGTGAAAGTAGCTTTGTTATATTTAGTTTTTGGGCAATTTCCTCAACTTTTTCTTCTATTTCCTCTTTGCTTAAATCGCCATTTGATATGCCAAAGGCAATGTCTTCTTTTACGCTATGGCAAAAGAGTTGCTCGTCAGACTTTTGGAATATCAGCCCTATTTTTTTGCGTATATTAGATATATTTTTCTGCTCGAGCTTAATCTTATCTATTTCTATAGAGCCTGAACTAATGTCGATAAGCCCCAGCATAGCACTTATTAAGGTAGATTTACCTGCACCATTTGCTCCAAGAAGAGCAACAGCTTCGCCCTTTTTTATATGAAATGACACATTATCTATCGCACAAATTTCAGGGCTATATTTCAGAGTTAATTCTTTTACATTAATCATAGGGTTTAAAAAGTGAAGTTAAAATTTATGACTCTAAGGCTAATACATATTAGGCAAAAGGCAGTGAGTATGAGGTATTCTTTAAAGCTGATAGTTGAGTTGTCTTTAATTACAAAGTGGGCATTAAAGCCTCTGCAAAGCATAGATTTATAGAGTGAGTTTGCACTGTCTATAGATTTTAATATGAGGCTTCCTACTAATTTCACCCAATCACGAAGTGGGATATTTTCCCTATTCGAGCGTAGCAAGTAGGCATTTTTTATATTGATTGCCTGCTTAATTAGAACTTCTATGTATCTAAAACTTAGCATAAGTTGAAGTACGATAATGCAGGGTATGTGGAATTTTCGAAGAGCTTGGGCAATGTCGTTCATCTTTGTGGAAGCTGAGAGAATGAGTACTGCAAGTATACACAAAAACGCCTTTAGCATAAGGCTAGAAAAGCCCAAAAAAGCAGAGCAAAGCGTACTTTCTGTAAATAAATTTGCAAGGGCTATAAACAGCACAAAAGCGAGTGAAAAGAGAGCTTTTTTTAAGAGAATTTTTGCCCTTAAATTACTTATGCAAAGGGCTATGATGGGGTAAAATGCAAAGGCTAAAACTTGGTTTAGGGCATATCTATCTATGGATACGACGCAGAGTATGAAGCAAAGCGTCATTAATATTTTAATAGAGGCAGACAAATTGTGTAGAGGCGAGCTTCCTGTAGCCATCTGCTCGATTGAGTTTAAATCTGCCATCGAGCGTATCAATTTATTTGCCTTTGCCATATTATGCTTTGCGTTTCCTAAATAGAGCTACACTTAGTATATATATTATAGCAAGGCTAAGTGCTGTACCTAAAAATCCTGCAAGCGATGCTCGCCAAGACTCTTCGCCTGCTCCTACATTATAGTCAGGCATAGGGGCAACTTCGGCAAGGGAAGAACTTAGCTCGTGGCTTTGGCTTTCGTATACTAATTCTTCGCTTGTAGTCTTTTCTATAGACCACTCCAAGCCATCTGGGCTAGAGCTTGCGTATAGCGATAACATAGAAGAAAGCACGACGCTTGCAAGGGCTATAATTGCAAATACGCTTTTGTAAGATAGCTCTTTGCTATTAATTTCCTTATCAAAAAGAGAAGGTTTTACTTGGTGTAAAAAGAGCAAGAGCAGGGCAGTTGCAACGCCCTCTATAGCCCCTATAGCTAAGTGTATGCCTTGCATAAGGCTTGCGAAAGTTGTAAAGCTAAGTTGGCTTTGCCCTGATAAAAGCGTTTCTAAAACCACACAAAATGAGCCAAGTTGGGCTGAGACTATGCAGGCTAAAATCGTAGTAATAATCACCTTTGCTTTACTAAATCCATTTTTTAAGGCTGGTTTTAATATTAGAGGATAGGCTATAAAGCACGCCCAAAATCCTAAATTAAAGATGTTGCAAGCTAAGGCTAAGATACCCCCATCTGCAAAAAATAGAGCTTGAATTGCCAATATGCACGCCATCACTATAAAGGCTCGGCTTGCTCCAAGTATGCTAGCTAAGAGGATTGCACCTGATATATGCCCACTTGAGCCAGTTGCAGGTATTGCAAAATTTAGCATTTGTCCAGCAAATACAAAAGCTCCCAAAAGCCCCATTAATGGAGTTCTTTCGCTGTCAAAAGTGCTTTTTGCCTTCTTTATGCTATAGCCAAGAAGCCCAGCTGTAAGTGCTGTCATTGTCAAGCCTACTTGAGGCGATATTAAAGCGTCTGCCATGTGCATAATAATCCTTTCGTTTTTTATAAGATACCTTATATATACCCTCTTTGTTTATCAAGATTATTCGCTTTTTGAAAAAAAATAAAAAAAAAGATTGATTTAAAGAAAATATATGTTTTAATAAAATACTATGAAATTTCGAAAATTACTTTTAACAATATTATCAATACTTTCAGTTGGTTTGCTTTCAGCATGTAGCTCAACAGACGTAGAAGGAAATGCACACGCTGGCACTAACATTTTGGGTATATACAAATATGAACCTAATAATTATGGTCCAGTACCTGCAGCAACTGCACACGTTACTACAGACGATTTGACTGTAATGGAACTTCCAGGTGGCGGTAAAACAACTTGGCTTTGGGGCTTCATCACTTATACTGATTACTAAACCCAGACCTATATTTTAAACATCAATACCTATACATAGTGTAGGTATTGATTTTTTATGTATCTTTACTCCTATGGCAGACAAAAAATTAGTACTCTTTGATTTAGACGGAACTTTAGTTGATAATTTCCGTGCTATATATAATTGTACCACATATTGTTGCAAAAAATTGGGGATAGATGTCCCTGTTTATGAAGATGTAGTTGGAGCTGTTGGTGGCTCAATTTTAGTAACTATGTCTAAGCTCTTTGACGAAGAGTATGTAGAGCCTATAGCTAAGATATATTTAGATAATTTTTATCAATATATTTATGATGGCTTAACTTTAATGCCTCATAGTGTAGAGCTTCTAAGTTACTTGAGGGAAAATAATTATAAAATTGCACTCTTTACTAATAAGGAAGAATTAGCTGCAAAGGAAATCTTGAATAGATTGGGTATATTCCCTTATTTTAATGCTATTACTGGAACTACTTTGCACTCGCCAAGAAAACCTGATTTGGAGTTCACGCTCGGTGCTTTAGATAAGCTTTCTATAGACCCTGCAGACGCTTTGATTATAGGCGACTCTCTATATGATTATAATTCTTCGCAAAATGCCAATGTTGATTGTTTGTTAGTTACAACTGGCACTGTTTCTAGGGAAGTTTTAGAGGAAACTGCTCTCAATGCAAAGGGAATTTATGCTAATTTTAAGGAATTGGCTAAGGGGTATTTTGCTACAGATTTATGAGTGTGGGGCTTGAAGAATTTGAAGGCACAGTAGAAAAAATTGTATTTTTTAACGAGCTAAATTCTTATTGTGTTGCTTCTATGAAGCTTAGCTCTAGTGGCAAAGTTCAGAATATTTCTGGCATATTGCCTTCGGTGCAATGTGGCGAAACTCTTTTAGTTAGAGGCACTTGGGAGGAACATAAGGCTTATGGGTCTCAGTTTAAGGTGGAGTCTTTTGAGAGCAAATTGCCTTCGTCTTTATATGGGATTAAGAAGTATTTAGGCAGTGGGCTAGTTGAGGGAGTTGGCAAGACTTATGCGAATAAGATTGTGGATTATTTCAAGGAGGACACGCTTAGGGTTATCGACGAGGACTCAGCTAGACTTATGGAAGTTGCTGGTATTGGAGCTACTAGGGCAAAGCGTATAAAGCAGTCTTGGGACGAGCAAAGGGCTGTAAGACAAATTGTTTTGCAGTTGCGTGTATATGGAGTTAGCCCTAAGAATTGTTCGGATATAGTCAAGGTTTTTGGCGATGATGCTATAGATGTGATAGCGAAAGACCCTTATCAACTTGCGAGGAAGATTAGGGGTATAGGCTTTAAGACAGCAGACCAAATTGCCCTAAATGCTGGTATATCCAACGAGGGGGCTTTGAGGGTAAAGGCTGGGCTAATTTTTAGCTTATCTGAGTTTGAAGACGATGGTAGCACTATTGCAAATATAGAGAATTTGCTTGAGAAAACTGCAGAGAATTTAGAGGTAGACCCTGAGATTTGTAGGGCGTACTTGGCAGACTTAGTTGCTGATAAAGATTTAGTTATGATAGGGACTTCGGCTGTGCAGTTGTCTTATAACGACAGGCTTGAAAGGCAAGTTGCAAGGAGTTTAAACTACATACAACAAGGGGCTTCGAGCTTGCCACCTATAGATATAGATAGGGCGATAATCTGGCTTGGAAAATCGCTAGAGATGACTTTAGCACCAGAGCAAGAGGAGGCAGTGCGTTCATCTTTGTCGAACAAAATTAGCATAATTACAGGAGGGCCGGGAACTGGCAAAACCACAGTATTGAGGGCTATAACTTCTATATTAAAGGCGAAAAAGGTAGATGTATCCTTGGTAGCCCCTACAGGCAGAGCTGCTCAGAGAATGGGCGAAAGTTGCTCTATGCCAGCAAGTACTATACATAAATTGTTGTCGTACAACCAAGTCTTAGAGAAGTTTAACTATGGGCAGTACAAAAAGTTGGAGGCAAAATTTTTCATAGTCGACGAGTCGTCTATGCTAGATACAAAGCTTGCAGCTTCCTTGTTTTCGGCTATAGAAGAGGACGCTCACTTGGTTTTAGTGGGTGATATAGACCAACTTCCAAGCGTTGGAGCAGGCAATATACTTAGGGACTTGATGGAGTCGAAAGTCTTTAGTACAGTGCGTTTAGAGAGAATTTTTAGGCAAAAGGAAGGCAGCGACATTGTAAATATTGCCCACGACATTTTAAAGGGGCATAACACGCTATCTGAATATAAGGCGAAGAGCGTCTACGACTGCGATTTTGATAGGGAGGTAAATTATATATCTGTAGATAATCCTTATGAAGCGACGAATATCGCCTTGGCTTTAACTAGGGATATTTTGCCTAAACAGTTGCGTATCAATCCTATAAGAGATATTCAATTCTTAGTTCCTATGCACAAGGGCTTAGGGGGTATAGAGGAGATTAACAAGCTTTTGCAAGAGAAGATTAACCCTAATACGACTTCTGTAATTATGGGGCATAACAAGTTTAAAAAGGGCGACAAACTCATTCAAACTCGCAATAATTACGACCTGCAAGTCTACAATGGCGATATGGGGATTTTGTCTAATATAGATGGGCAAGAAGGCTCTTTGGATATAGAATTTGCAGGACAACATATTATTTATGAGAAGGAGGACGCAACTGATTTGCAACTTTCTTACGCAATAAGTGTCCATAAATCACAGGGCAGTGAATTTCCTATATTGATTTTAGTTTTGCTAAAGAGACATTATATGTTGTTGCAACGCAATTTGTTATATACAGCAATCACTCGAGCCAAGCAAAGAGTATTCATAATTGCAGAGTCCTATGCTTGGAGAATGTGTCTGGAAAACAACGAAAGTTTGGTTCGCAACACTGCCTTAAAGAAGAAAATTAAATATTTTTACAACACCTAATATGAAACAAGACATAACTTTATACAACCCTTATACTAAGAAATACGAAAAAGAGCAGATTGCTTCCGAAGCTTTTATGCGTTTTTTATATGCAACTTTTGTTGGGAAATTGCCACTACACTTAGCTATAAATAGAAAGTTTTTCTCAAAGATTTTTGGCTTGTGGGCAGATAGCAAAATTAGCAAAAGCTATATAGCAGGCTTTGCTAAATCTTATAATATCAATTTAGACGACGCAATTAAAAGCGATTTTGAGAATTTTAACGACTTCTTTACAAGGAAGTTAAAGCCTGAAGCAAGAGCTATTGCAAGCCAAGGCTCAGAGCAAGTTATTTTCCCTGCAGACGCTAGAAATTTGGCTGTAGAAAATATTTCAAAGGACTATTCTTTATATGTCAAAGGGCAAGAGCTAAGCTTAGAAAAACTTGTAGATTGCCAAAAGCTGGCAAAGCTCTTTGAAGGTGGCTCTTTGATGATTTCTCGATTAAGCCCTGTGGACTATCATAGATTTCACTACCCAATTTCAGGCAAAATCGTTGCAAGAAAGCTAATTAAGGGCAAGCTAAATTCAGTTAGTCCTATAGCATTGCGTGAGAAAATTGACTACCTTTTAGCGAACGAAAGAGTTTTAACTTTGCTTGAAGTGGCAAAGGATAAATTCTGTGCAATACTCGAAGTAGGGGCAACAAATGTAGGCTCTATAGTAAACCTAAACGAGATTGGCGAAGATGTAAAGCAAGGCGATGAAATGGGATATTTCAAATTTGGAGGCTCTTGCATTATAACTATATATCAAAAGGACTTTGTGGATTTTGAGCAAAAAATTATCGAAGAAAGCTCAAAGAGCATTGAATATTATTCTCTTGCAAATTCATATTGTGGCAAGTTGAAAAAATAGCTTTACAATTTTTAAAAAAGCCATATTTATATGTATTATATGGCGTGGATTTATTTATTTTTAGCTGGTTTAGTAGAAGTTGGTTGGCCTCTTGGCTTTAAACTTTCTCAAACTACGTCCTACAAATATTCGTGGATTGCTTTTTCACTTTTTTGTATGGCTCTAAGTGGCTTTTTGCTCTTTATTGCTCAGAAGTCTATACCTATGGGGACTTCCTATGCTGTGTGGACGTCCATTGGGGCAGCTGGCACATTCCTAACTGGAGTCATATTCTTTGGCGACGCTCTAACTTTCATTAGAGCCTTCGCAATACTCTTGATACTATCTGGCGTTATACTTCTTAAATTAGCCCACTAGTTTAGAACTCAGCTAATAGTTGTAAAACAAAAAATCTACCCTAGTTCATAGAGTAGATTTTTTTGTTATTTAGGGGACTTCTAGTTTTTAGAAGCAACTTCGCTTTGATAGTTTAGAATATCTTTCATTATGCGTATAGTCTCACGTAACTGAACGTCGAATACAGGAATGTCCTCATCTTCGTCCTCGTCAGTGCTAATTTTAGTAGGCTCTTCAGAGTCAGCCTCAGTAGATTTATCATCATCAGCAAGCTTAGCTTTTTCTTCTTCAGCCTTTGCTTCAAGCTTTTCTTGCTCTTGCTTGTTCTTTTCTTCTATAGCACTATCTAAGAGGATTTCCTCAAAGGAGTAGTTTAGATTTTCTATATAAGTTTTTTCACGCTCTTCGTAGGACTCTAAGAAATTTTCATCTTTAGCAACTTGTTCTTTTCTGTCTGCATAGGATAAGCTAAAGACTTTTTGTTGTTGCTTTTGATTTACCCAATCTATGCGTTCTAAGTAGAATGCAAATTCTTCAAGAGAGTTTTGACGCTCTTTTGATTGATTAGCTAAAGTAGTGATTAAATCTTCATTTTTCTCGTTGATAGAATAGAAGTATTGAGTGCCTAAATTAGTTGGGTCTATAGCGTCCCACTTGAGGGCATTTTCCTTATTAATCTCGCCTATTTCCATTTCATCGTAGGCAGAAGGGAAGATGATGTCAGAATTTACGCCCTTAATTTGTATAGAATTTCCATTAGGTCTATACCACTTTTGTACAGTTACCTTAGACGCTCCCTTTAATTGAGGGTTATTGTTTTTAAATTCGTATACGCCTTGTACTGTTCCCTTGCCGTGAGTTGTTTTATCTCCAATAATCAATGCACGCTTGTGGTCTTGCAAAGCACCTGCAACGATTTCGGCAGCAGAGGCAGAAAGCCTACTAACCATAACAATTAAAGGTCCGTCCCAGACAACTTTTTTATCCTCATCGCTAAGTACTACTGTTTTGCCCCTTGTATCTTTAATTTGAACTACAGGTCCTTGCTCGATGAATAGCCCCGCTAGGTCTACAGCTTCAGGCAAAAAGCCTCCGCCATTGTGTCTCATATCCAAAATTATACCTTCAACGCCCTTTCCCTTGAGCTTATTTAAAAGTTCTTCTACATTCTTTGTAATAGAAAATCCCTTAGCTTCGTCGGGGCTATTTTTCTCGCCATAAAAGGCAGGTAGGTCTATCAAGCCTATCTTAGTGAGCTTGCCATCTTTATTTGGTATTTCAAATAAAGAAGCTTTAGCTAAATTTGTAGTTAGCTTAATTTCGTCTCTAATTAATACTATTTCGTAGGTAGAAGAAGGGTCGGCAGATGGCTCTATACGTAAGCGAACTTCAGTGTTTTTGTCGCCTCTAATCATTTTGACGATATTTCTTAGCTTCATACCAACAACGTCGACCATTTCACCATTTTCATTTCCAACAGCAACGATTTTGTCGTCAGTCTTAATCTTTTTAGACTTCTTTGCAGGTCCACCTGCAACAAGCTCATTAATCACGCAATATCCATCTTTATCTTGAAGGACTGCTCCAATACCCACTAGAGCATTACGCACTGCAATATCAAATTCTTCTAATTGATACTCAGACAAGAATGAAGAGTGAGGGTCGAACATAGAGCATAGCGAATTTAGATAAATTTCTTGAACTTCTATTGCGTCAGATTTTTCTGCATTTTCCAAGATTTTCTCGTATCTTTTCAATACATCAACTTTAGCCTTTGCAAACTTTTCTTCGAAAGTCATACCCTTTGTAGACTCTTCTTCAGTGATAGCTTTTTTACTTTTCTTTGAAGTTTTCTTGCCTTTTGCAATATCGTCTTCTTTCTTCTCGTTATTTTCATAAGTCAAGAGGATATTTTGTATATCAAAAAGGAGTCTATTTTCCCAAAGCTCATCAGCTTCGGCAGGGCTTTCAGGCCAGTCCATATCTTTTCTATTAGGGGTAAAAGTGCCTTCTTTTTCGAGATCTATAGGTTTTTCTAGGCGATTTTTAATCCACGCAACTCTTTCTCTAGTACGCAACAAGAACCTATCGTATATGACTAATGCAGGCAAAAGCGTACCTTGATGAAGGAGTCTATCTACTATAGGGGTATATTGGTCTTGATATTGTTGAACATCTTCGGCAAGGAAAAAGAGCCTCATAAAGTCGAGGTTAGACATAAATTCTCTAATAAACTGCCTTACATCTAAGTCTTGAATATTTACCTTATCAAAATGCACTTGCTCCATATACTTAACTAGCAATTCATTTTCTGCACGCATCTTAGGGCTTGTTTCCTGAGTTAGCGTAGGCGACACTTCTGCATTGGCACTTAGAAAGCCAAGAGAGATGATTGTCAAAAGTGTAGTTATTTTTATTTTATTAAATTTTTTCATTTTTATAGTTATTATAGAGTCTATTATTATTTAGACCTTTTTATTCATTTTTCGTTTAAATATTTTTAGAAAGCTTCCTTTTAAATATAGTCCTTATACTCTTTAAGCGTAGCTCTTTCTTTGTCGCTTAGAGAATTAAGCCCTTTTTTTGCGACTTTTTCGAGTATCCTATTTGCCTCTTTTTTTAATTCCTCTACATCTACCATATTTACGCTATAATTCAAGTCAGAAGCTGACATCTTCATAGCCTTTGGTTTAAATATGCTTAGTTTTATGTTCGAGAAAAAGTTGATTTTAAATAGAGTATAAAATAGATAGCCTCCGAATATACCCCCTAAGTGAGCAGAATTTGCCACAGTGCCAAAGCCTGCACTTTCGCTTGTAATATAAGAAAAAAGCTCAAAGCCCAATAATATATATAATAAAATTCTAGGCTTTAGAGTTACTGGTATCACAAAAAATAGCAAAAAAGTCATAGACTTATTAGGCATAGCCAAGCAAAAGAAAGTTATTAGGGCAAAAGAGCCAGCAGAAGCCCCTGCCAATATCCCTATATAATTAGGCGAGACCATCATCATAGATACAAGCCAAAACAAAGCCCCAAAGAAGATACCCATTAAATAGAGTATGCAAAAGTTACGTTTTTCGAGCTTTGCCTCCACAAAACGCCCTATAAAGAATATAGCCAAAGAGTTCATCAACAAGTGGAACAGCCCTTGATGAACGAGGCTGTAAGAGAGCAATTCCCAGACAAAGCCAGTTTTTATCCCTTCTAGTGATAGCGACAAAAAGTCTGCAATAAAATTTGAATTAAAGAGTCTGTTTGTTAGCATATTTAATATAAATACGCCAAAATTCAAGACCAAAACCCAAAACACTGCTGGGTATTGTGCTTTAAACCCCTTGTAAAACTGAGGGTTTCTATTCATATATGCTCGTTCACCTATCATTCTTAATTCCACTATATTGACAGTTATTTTAAGAAATTAAAGCTTTTTCTTTCGGTTGATGTGCTTTTTTGTGTTGCAATTACTTAGAGCAAGTACAATACTCACTTGTAATTCGTAAAAAAATGAAAAAAATATCTAAAAAGACCGAAACAATAAAAGATAATAATGAAATTCCTGAAAGCGAATTTTATGCAAAAGTAGATGCTGAGACTCTTAAGAAGTCTATGCTATGGCACTTAGAGCGTTCTATAGCAAGGTCGGTACACGACGCTTCTGAGAAAGATTGGTGGTTTGCTACAGCTTATGCCTTGAGAGACCTCCTTATGGGACGTTTCATTGAGACTATGAAGCTACAGCACGATAACGACCCTAAGAGAGTGTACTATCTATCTTTGGAATATCTAGTTGGAAGGCTAACAAGAGATACCCTAACTAATCTTGGTGTAAAAGATGCCCTTAAAGATGCTATGGCTGATTTGGGTATTAGCTACGACAATATTATTGCAAGCGAAGTTGATATGGGCTTGGGCAATGGAGGTCTAGGTAGGCTCGCTGCTTGCTTCTTGGACTCTTTAGCTACCCTAGATTTACCTGCAGTTGGCTATGGTATTAAATATGAATTTGGCTTATTCAGACAAAGCTTTGAAGATGGCAAGCAAGTTGAGTCTCCTGATAATTGGTTGCAATATGGTAGCCCATGGGAGTTTATGCGTCCTGAATATGCTACAAAGATTTTCTTGGGTGGACACGTTGAAGAATGTGTAAACGACAAGGGCGACAAAGTTTATAAATGGCATCACACACGTGAAATTTTGGGTATGCCTTGGGACTTGCCTATAGTAGGTTATGGCACAAGGACAGTGAATTTCTTGCGTCTATGGGAGTCTAAGGCTACTAGTGAATTTGACTTAGAGTCATTTAATGCAGGTGGCTACACTGATGCAGTTACTCAAAAGGCTCAAAGCGAAACTATTTCTAAGGTATTGTATCCTAATGACAAGACTGAAAATGGTAAGATGTTGCGTTTGATACAACAATACTTCTTTGTGTCTTGCTCTTTACAAGATATAATTAGAAGGTTCAAGGTTGCAAATGGCACAAATTGGGATTTATTGCCAGAAAAGGCAGTAATTCAATTAAACGACACTCACCCAGCTATAGCAGTTCCTGAATTGATACGTTTATTAGTTGATATAGAGGGCTTAACTTGGGAATATGCAACTAGCTTGACTCAAAAGATATTTGCTTATACAAATCATACTCTATTGCCAGAAGCTTTGGAAAAGTGGTCTGTATCTTTATTTGAGGCATTGTTGCCAAGGCACTTGCAAATTATTTACGAAATCAATAGAATTTGGTTGGAAGAAGTTGAGGCGAAGTTCCCTAATAATGACAATTTAAAGTCTAGGGTTTCTATAATAGAAGAAGGCAGCGAAAGAATGGTAAGAATGGCTTACTTGGCTGTAGTTGGCTCATTTAGTGTAAATGGCGTTGCAGAAATCCACTCTAGGCTTTTGACTGAAAACTTGTTGAGAGACTTCTTTGAACTTAGCCCTGAAAAATTCAATAATAAGACTAATGGTATCACTCCAAGACGTTGGTTAAAGACTTCAAATAAGGGGCTTTCGGCTTTGATAGACGAGGCTATACAAGACAAGACTTGGCCTGCTAACTTAGATTTGCTACGTGGCTTGGAAGCTCATGCTGACGACGCTGTATTCCAAGAGAAGTTTATGGCAGTTAAGCGTGAAAACAAAGTTCGTCTAGCTAAGATTGTTAAGGAACTTTGCGATGTTGAAATTAGCCCAGACGCTCTATTTGACGTACAAATCAAGCGTTTGCACGAGTATAAGAGGCAACACTTAAACCTACTTCACATCTTGAGACTATACAGAGCATTGCTCCACAATCCAGATATGGATATAACTCCAAGAGTGTTTATCTTTGGTGCGAAGGCTGCCCCTGGTTATGATATAGCGAAGAATATTATCTATGCTATTAATAAGATTTCTCAAGCTATCAATAATGACGAGCGTATTAAGGGCAAGCTAAAGGTAGTGTTTATCCCTAATTACAGCGTAACATTGGCGATGAATATCATTCCTGCAGCAGATATATCTGAACAAATATCTACAGCAGGTAAGGAAGCTTCTGGCACAGGTAATATGAAGATGGCTCTAAATGGTGCTTTGACTCTTGGTACGCTAGATGGTGCGAACATTGAAATCTTAGAGGAAGTTGGCGACGACAATATCTTCATCTTTGGCAAAACTGTTGAAGAAGTTCAAACTCTAAAGGCTAATGGCTACAATCCTTATGATTACTACAATTCAAGCGAAGAGCTAAGAGCTGTTCTTGACTGGTTGGTAAGTGGTTACTTTAACCCAGCAGACAAGCACGCATTCGACTTGACTCGTCAATCTATCCTAGATTGGGGCGACCCATTCTTGGTATGTGCTGACTTTGAAGCATATTGCAAGGCTCAAGAAGAAGTTGGCAAGACTTATAAGGACAAGGCAAAGTGGGCTAAGATGGCTATACTAAATACAGCTAGATGTGCTAAGTTCTCTTCTGATAGAACTATAATGGACTATGCTAATGATATTTGGAACATCAAGAGATTGTAAGTTCCTTATCACATAATAAAAAAGGCGATGCTAGAAAAATAGTATCGCCTTTTTGTTTTTGTAAATTATTTAAATATTCGACTAATCGTCTTAATTATTTGTTTCTTCGACCTCTTCGTCGTCAAGTTCATCATCTTCGTCGTCAAGTTCTTCGTCGTCGTCCTCTTCAAGTTCATCGTCGTCGTCAAGTTCATCGTCGTCGTCAAGTTCATCTTCGTCGTCAAGTTCATCTTCGTCGTCAAGTTCTTCGTCATCTTCGTCGTCAAGTTCTTCAACGCCTCTTTCTTTGAATAGAGCTAAGAGCATTATTAGAAGTTGAGACGCAACAAATATGAAGAAGTAGCCCCACTTTGAGTCGAAAAATCCGTAGGAGTGCATACCAATACCTAGCATATTTACGCCAAACCAAGCCCACGCTGTAACCACATTTGCAAATACAGTCATTGCCAAAAAGGCTCTATCGCTAATAATCTTGAATATCTTTGCGTGCAGGCACACTGCCACATAAAGCACTATAATCAATGCTCCATTTTCCTTAGGGTCCCACCCCCAAAAGCGTCCCCAGCTCATATCTGCCCAAACGCCACCGAGCATAGTTCCAAGGAAAGTAAAGAGTAGCCCAAGCGACAAAATGCCATAAATGCTTGAAGTTGTTTCCTTAGTTTCAAGTTCTGTGGTGCTTTGAGATATGGCAATGATTATCAGCCTCATTATGGCAATTGCCCCTGCCAAGAACACAGCACAGTAGCCAATCATTATTGTTACTACGTGTGATGTTAGCCAGAAATTTGAGTTTAAAACTGCTCGCATTTGCCCCATTGTGTCGCCAGAATAAGGCAAGTTTAGGGCTACAATCAAGCATACAAAGCCAACTAAAGCCCCTGCAAGGAGGTATAATTCCTTCTTTCTATAGAGTCCATAGCCGAATGCTAGTATAGTTGAAGCCCAGCCTGAGAATACTATAGATGAGTAAAGGTTTGTAACAGGTGGACGCATTTGTATATAACTTCTTGCGAACATTGCAAAGGTGCTACTTAGCAAGGCAAAGCTGAAAAATACATAGGCTATGCTATTGAAATATTTAGCCTTATTCGGAAATGCTATAGCCAACAAAAAGAACACAAAGGCAAAGGCAAACATAAACGCACCTGCGTAAAAGGCGTCTACTTTGTTTGTAAAGTTCTCAAAGGCTATCCTAAAGTCTTGATTGGTATTATCCATTAGCTCGTGTTGATACTTTTGAGCGTCTTGGTAATTTTCAGCCTTTAGAGCGTCTAAAAACTTTGCCATATTCAAGAAAGACTCTTCGAGGGCAGGGCTAACTTCCCTTTGCATAAGCTCTTCGTTAGCAGTGTAGGCTGTGCTGTCCTTAAAGGATATGCGTATCAAAGAGTCGTTGTAATATTCTTCTATACCAGAACGCTCGTTTAGGATTTTAAGTAGAGTGTTCGCAGGAACCAGCACTGACTCATTTATATCTCTACCCTCATTTTGAGCCATCTCAAATTCCTTAGTCGCCTCCTCTATACTCTTACGCCAAGCTTGCCTAAACTCAGCCTTGCTATCGCCCATTGAATAGGCAAACATATCCTTAAGCAGGATAAATTTCCAATATGAATTTACAGCTATTATGCAGGCTGTAGTATAAGGATTTTTGTCTTTAGACTGCGATATTGCTTCGATTTCTGCGAACTTTGCTTGTATTTGAGCAAAGCTGTAATATCTCGAGTCAGAGCCAAGCAAGTCTTGCAAGTCTCTATTATCAGTTTTAAATACCTTTGCGTCGAGAGCGTCAGGGCAGTCTGCATTTAGCATAATTAGCCACTTTGTAGCCGAAATTTTCTCAGGAGCATTAACAGTAATCTTGCCAAGCAATTCCCTTGTTGCGTCGTTTGCTGCACTAGATAGTGGCATAGTACGCCCAGCCTTTAGCACAGGTAGCCTCTCTATAGTCTCAAAGCTAAAGTCGCTTTTGCTTAGCTTCTCGAATATGAAATTCTTAGATAGGAAAAATATGCAAAAAATGGCACTTAGTATAATTAACAATTTCTTCATTCTTAGTTCCTCTTAGAGATTAATTTTTGTATATACAAAGCACACATTGCAAAAAATGTCATCATAACAGAAATCCAAGGCAGTTGCTTAAAAGGAGTTTTAACTGCCCCAATAATACTTGTATGCCCATCGTTTTGATAGCTATTTTGATAAAAAGTCCAGCCTGCATAACTCAATGGCTTGTTCATACTTATCAAATACTGAGCCTTATTGCCCTTGTCGTTTACTTCAACTAAGCTCGAAAACTCTTTGTGTATATTACTTGAGTCCCACTTTTGAGCTTCAAATTTTATCAATTTTACACTAAATCCCAAGTCTATACTTTCCTCTATGAAATTAGTGTTCTTCTTAAACTTTGATAGATAGTGCGTATCTTGCCCTTGGTGTAAAACTAAAGTAGCAGATTGCCTAAATTCATATTGAATAAATCCTGCTAAAATCAGCATTAGTAGCGACAAGTGGGCAACAATAAAGCTAAGCCCCCTAAAGCTGAACCTTGCATATTTTATGAGCGAAAAGCTCAAATTCAAAAATAGCAATATCCCAATTGTAAAGCCCCCAATCATAGGTATCCCCACAGAAGTCATACAAAAATACGACTCAAAGAACTTCGCTTGAACTACATCTATACCAAGACTTTGTTGCTCCAAAGTCCCCACAAAGATTAGCAAAGCCCCATATAACATTAGGACTATAGAAAAGCGTATCGACGCTATAAAATTGAATATTTTCCCCATAATTTATATATATTTTTAGATAATGAAATCTACCCCTAAGCTTTTTAGAAGTAGATTTTGTGTTAATAATTTAATTAAAAATAGCTAGTTTCTTAGTTGCTAAATCTAAAGACTGCAACGTCGCCATCTTTAAATATGTAGTCTTTGCCTTCAAGTCTGTACTTGCCAGCTTCACGTGCTGCAACAAAACTGCCATATTCAAAAATATCTTCTACAGAAATCACTTCAGCTTTGATAAAGCCCTTTTCAAAGTCAGTATGTATCACACCTGCACATTGAGGAGCTGTCATTCCCTTAGTGAAAGTCCAAGCCCTTGTTTCTTGCACACCAGCTGTGAAATAACTAGCTAAGCCCAACAAGTCGTAAGAATTTCTAATCAATTTTGAAACACCACTATCTGTTATAGACAGCTCAGCAAGGTAATTTGTTGCCTCTTCTACAGACAATTCTGAAAGTTCTTCTTCCAACCTTGCACAAATTACGCATATTCCTGCTTGCATTTGAGTAGTTGCATATTCACGAACTGCCTTTACATAATCGTTTTCGCCGCCATCTATAATGTCGTCTTCAGACACATTGCAAGCGTACATAACAGGCTTTGCACTTAGAAGAAAATAAGATTTCATTCTAATCTTATCATCATCGCTACATTCCATAAGCTTTGCAGGCTTCAACTCGTTTAAGTGGTCTACCAATCTTTGCAAAAGCTCAGCATTCTTTGCAGCTTCCTTATCCATACCCTTTGCCTTACGCAAGTTCGACTCTAATTGCTTTTGACAAGATTGCAAGTCTGCTAAAATCAACTCAGTAGTGATTGTTTCTATATCTCTAATAGGGTTTACAGAGCCACTTGAGTGCAAAATATCGTCGTTATCAAAACAACGAACTACTTGAACAATAGCGTCTACTTCACGAATATTAGCCAAGAACTTATTTCCCAATCCCTCGCCCTTAGACGCTCCTGCAACCAAGCCTGCAATGTCTACAAACTCTATAGCAGCAGGTATGATTTTCAAAGCCTTTGCTATCTTAGATAAAGGTTCGAGTCTTTCGTCTGGCACTTCAACTACGCCCACATTAGGCTCTATAGTACAAAATGGGTAATTTGCAGCTTCTGCTTTTCTACTGCGAGTTAGTGCGTTAAATAAAGTACTTTTGCCCACATTTGGTAAGCCAACTATTCCTACTTGTAACATATTTTTTCTTTCTTCTTAGTCTCTTGGGTCGTATTCTAAATCTTCGCTTGGCAATTTTATAGTCAAGTGATTTTTGCCATCTGCTCTCTTTGATGCTGTAGTATAGCCAATTTGTTTTGCCTCTATGCCAAAAGAATTTGCAGTAGCAATAACCTTTTCAACATCAGATTTCAAACAGAAGATTTCCATTCTATGACCCATATTATAAACTTCATACATCTCCTTAGTGCTTGTACCACTAGCTTCTTGTATAGCTTGGAATATAGCAGGTGCATCAAAGAGATTATCCTTAATAAAGTGTACGCTCTTGCCAAATCTCAAGCACTTAGTTTGACCACCACCAGAGCAGTGAACTAAGCCCTTTACAACAGAAGCGTCATCTTTTAATAGCTTTGCAATTACTGGTGCATAAGTCCTTGTAGGCGACAAGATTGCTTGTCCTACAGTCAAATTAGAATTAGGGAGCTTGTCCTCAAACTTATATTTGCCACAATACACAAATTCTTCCTTGATATTCTTATCAAAAGTTTCAGGATACTTCTCCTTGTAATAAGGCGATAAAATGTCGTGTCTAGCACTAGTTAAGCCATTTGAGCCTATGCCACTGTTTTCAAATTCCTCATAGTTCGCCTTGCCAAAAGAAGCTAAGCCAACTATAGCTAAGTCCTCAACGATTTCGTCGCCAGTGATGACATCTTTCCTGTCCATAATCACTACAGCACAAGAGTCTACTGCAACTGTAGAAGTAATATCTCCAACGTCAGCAGTTTCGCCGCCGCCACTATATATCTTAAGCCCATAGCTACGAAGAGTCTCTAAGAAATCTTCTGAGCCATTAATCAAGTGAGCTAGAGCATTTGCAGGGAAATTCTTAGCATTTCTATTAACTGTATTCGACATTAATATGCCATCTACTGCCCCAACGCATAGCAAATCGTCGATATTCATAACTATAGAGTCTTGCGAAATTCCTCTAAATACAGAAGCGTCGCCAGTTTCCCTAAAATACAAATAAGCCAATATAGACTTTGTGCCACTGCCATCTGAGTGGATTATATTGCACTTATTCTCGTCGAAAGTTAAGTAATCCTTAGTTATTTTACAAAAAGACCTCTCATACAAGCCTCTATCCAGTTTATCTACTGCGAGGTGTACTTCTTCTTTACCAGCAGAAACTCCTCTTTGTGCGTATCTTCCTTTTTCCATAATTAAATGCTTTCTATATAATTTTTTAAATCTGTGTAATTTCTAGCTATAGGCAAGTCTGCATTCTCTTTGGCAAACTTGTCGCTTGGTTGGTACATTATAGCCTTGTTTGCAGCTCTTAACATAGATAAATCATTGTAAGAGTCGCCGCTTGCAACAACTTCAAAATTCAATGCTCTAAATGCTTCTACAGCCTTTCTTTTTTGGTCTGAAGTCCTTAGCTTATAGTCTGTAATCTTGCCACTTTCGTCTACTTCGAGGCTATGGCAAAATAGGGTAGGGTAGTCCAACTTCTTCATTAGAGGAGCTGCAAACTCTTCAAAAGTATCTGACAAAATCACAACTCTGCCCTTGCTCTTTAGCCAATATAAAAACTCCTTTGCCCCCTCAAGAGGCTCTAGCGTGTCAATTACTTTTTGCACATCGCTAAGCTTCAAGTTGTTTGCGTCTAAAATATCTAGGCGATAACGCATAAGCTTATCGTAGTCAGGTTCGTCTCTAGTTGTTCTTTTGAGGGCTTCTATACCAACAGCGTCAGCAAATGCTATCCAAATTTCTGGGATAAGCACTCCTTCTAGGTCTAAAGTGTAAATAGTCATTTTTAGTGGGTTTATTATTTGTAAGGGTAAAAGAATGTAGCTCCAGTGCAATTTCCCAATGCCTTAGAGTGTAATGCACGTTGCTTGCCTGTAATTGAGTCTACTATACATATAGAAGTCATTTTGCCAATTTCTTTTGTGAAAATTATATGCCTGCCATCGCTACACCACTTTGGCTGAGTAGCTCTAAAATTGCCAGTAGTTACAAAGCGACTTTTGCCTGTCTTTGCGTCGTAAACTGCAACTTGGAAAGAAGCAGAAACTGCTGCAGTAAATGCAATTTGCGTAGGGAAAATAGGGTTAATCGTAGGTTCAGAGCAGTAGCCACTTATATTAGTAGGTATGCGTTGAGCCTTCCCTCCATTTACTGGCATTACATAAATTTGAGGTCCGCCCCTCTCATCGCTAGAAAATACCAAATTTCTGCCATCTGGGCTAAAGCTTACTGAAGACTCAACTGCCGCAGTGCGTGTGATACGCTTAAAGTCTGTCTTGTTAGTTGAAGCTGTCCAAATTTCAGCATTGCCAGTACTAGTTAAAATCATAGCTACCCTTGAGCCATCTGGGCTAGGAGCTCCCCCAGTGTTTGTACCTCTATAATTTGCAAATATACGCCTTGTCTTGTTGACTAAATCACATTCGTATAAGTCCATAAAGCCAGACCTAAAGTAGCCTGTATAGAATAACTTGTTGCCATCTGCAGACCAGTGAGGTAGTATAGATGAGGATTTGTCGTTTGTAAATTGTCTAACTTTAGAGAAGAATAAATCGCCTATGTAGATTTCTTTATTCGAAGTTTTGTCGCTAGAAAATGCAATCTTTCCTGCAAAGAAGCCAACTGAGCCTAAGGTCTTTGTAACTGCCAAGTCGCAAGCCTTCAAAAGAGCATCGTAAGTGCTGTCTCCATATACAACTTGTTCAAAAGAGCCAGAGCCTGTTATACTCAAAGATATAGCGTTAAAGCCTACATTTGTAAATCTAAAGACAAATTGCGTATCCTTTGGCATAACTTCATAACTGCCATGTACAGCAAATGCAGTCTTAGCCCAAGCCTTCAAATCAGGCGAGTCAGACTCTATCGCTATCCTATATATAGGGGCTTTCGCCACCCCTCTATCTACAGAAACTACCCCAGCGTTATAGCCTTGAGCATTCGCCACTTGACTTAGCAAACAAGCCACAACAAAAAATACGCCTATTAAGCTAAAGCATTTCCCCTTAAATATTTTCTCTAAATTAAACATAAATCCCATAATTAAAATATTCTCATTAATTTTGATATTTTTTCAACACTTTTTTGAGTGCAACGCAAAATTTATAAATCTATCATATATTTGGGGACTTCTGAAAATTGGTTTTGATTAGAACGCAAAAACTTTGTTTTTGCACTAAGATAGGCTACAATTGCTCTTTTTAGCCTATTTTTGCTTGAATTTCCTTGCTTTTCTTCTTAGATAGCGATGCTATCTTCGTCAAACGCAAGAAAATTACGCTAAAAATAATCTTAAAAATGGCTAATTGCCAATTTTTAGAAATCCCCCAGTTTTGCCATCTTCCTTAAATTATCTATAGCCCTCTTCATACTCATCTCTTCGAATAGGGCTAAAAGCGAATTAAAATCAATCTTTTGTCCCTCTAAAGAATTTATTTCGAAGCTGTCGTCTAGCCTTATAAGTTTTTGATTGATAAGAAGTTTTTCTGCACTTTCTTCTATGACTTTTGCAAACTTTACTGGCTTTATCCAAGAAGCCCTCTTTATGATATTTTCAAGAGTAGAATATTCCTTTATCCACTTTGCAGCAGTCTTTGGACCTACCCCCATTATACCTTCAATATTGTCAGCTGTATCGCCTATTAAAGCTAAGTAATCAACTATCTCACTTGGCGAGACTCCAAACTTTGTGCGTACTGCCACCATATCTAAAGTAGTCCAAGTGTCTCCTGCCTTAGAACTCTTAGGCGGCAACAACTGATATATCTTAGGCGAAATTAGTTGGGCAAAATCCTTGTCGCTACTAATTATATATATTTCGCTGTCTTTGTCCTCTTGCTTGATTTTCTTGATTGCACTAGCTAATAAATCATCGCACTCAATACCCTCTTCTTCTATTATAGCAAAGCCCATCAAGCGACATATTTCCTTTATATAAGGCATCTGCACCCTCATATCCTCTGGCATAGAACTACGCTGAGCCTTGTATAGGGGGTATATTTCAGTATGTCTCTTAGACTTGCCCTTATCGAAAAATATTATAGTCTTATGTGGCGTGAGCATAGACTCAAAACGCAAAATTGCTTGGCTAAAAGCGTGTAAAGCACCTGTGGGAAATGACTTTGCATTTCTCAAATCAGGCAAAGCGTAAAAACTCCTAAAGCTTAGATTGTGTCCATCTATCAAAAAATATTTCATAGGCTATAAAGCTACAACATTTAATCTATATTGCAAGTTTTTTGCCTATTTAAGCCTAAGTTTTGCGTAAAAATGCGTTTTTTTGAAAAAAATACTTGAAAAATTATTTTTAAGTGCCATATTCGATTACTTAACAATTTTTAAAAGGATAAGAAGATGCCAAGAGACACAGTTATTTTAGAATGTACAGAAGCACGTAAGGAAGGTAAAAGACCTTCTCGTTACATGACTAGCCGTAATCCTCGTAAACAAGTTGAAAAGATTGAAAAGCTAAAGTACAATCCTTCACTTAAGCGTAGGACTCTACACAAAGAAATTAAGAAATAGTCTAATTGTAGTTAAACTGCATCTATTTTTAGATTTAAAGGGCTTAAGCTCCCTTGAGAGATAGCTCGCTACGAGCGACGAAATCTCCAACTAAATAAACGACATTGAGATGATTGCTCTATGTCGTTTTTCCGTTTTTGGGTATTTGATTTAGGTGAGTTCTAAAAATTGGTTTTTTCAAGAAAGCAAAAACTTTGTTTTTGCACTCAGATAAGCTACAATTGCTCTTTTTAGCCTATTTTTGCTTAAATTTCCTTGTTTTTACCTTAGATAATTGCATTATTGAACTCGCATCTAAAGATGTCTCGCCTTTCAGGTATTTGCTAACGCAAATATTCTACCCCTGAAGGTGTTCGCCTTAAAAAACAAGAAAATTACGCTAAAAATAATCCTAAAAAATAGCTAATTGCCAATTTTTAGAAATCACCTTTAGAAAATAAGGCACAAAAAAGGGTCAACTTGCGAATTAACACAAATTGACCCAGCTATTGTCGGCAGACAATCGGCAAGTTTTAATTGCCATTTTTAACTTAGATTATGAATTTTCCATAATATGAATATATCAAATTACTTAAATTATGTTTTATATTAGACTATATTCTTTTTTATATGTCAACAAAAAAGTTAGTATAATCTAACTTTTTTGAAAATATGTCAAAATTTTGATGAAATATCTGAAAAATATATATGTTTTATCAAAAATTACTCAATTTTCAAAGGGATAGGCTTTATTTTTTTTGAAATAGGCAAAAAATATGACTTTACGTGATGAAAATCGAAAAAACCACGTAAAGCCATATTCTGATATATTCTAATATATTCTGTCTTATTTAATATCTTGCAAGCCTACTAAAGCTGCTTCAAAGCCACGCTGATTTTCCATTTTGTTTTGGAAATCTGTGTCGTATGCGTATTGAAACCTCTTTAGGGCAGGGGTCGTGCTTGTCATTTGATAGAGCCACCAAGCTTCTTCTTTGAGAGCGTCCTTAATTGGCATATCTATAGATGACTTTATCATCTTTTTGCAAGCTTCTATAGATAGAGGCGAAAATAGGGCTATTCTCTTTGCAAGGCTCTCGACATATTCTGTTAAGTCCTTGTCGTCTAGTGCCTTGTTGATTAATCCATATTCTTCTGCTTGCTTTGCAGTGAAATCACGAGCTGAAAGCACATATTCTAAGGCTCTACCCAAAGTCATCTGGCGTGCCATTCTGCTAGTTCCACCTCCACAAGGGAGTATACCCATTCCAACTTCCATTTGCATAAATATAGCTTTTTGCAATGAGGCGAAACGCATATCGCAAGCTAAGGCAAATTCGTCGCCGCCACCTCTGCAATAGCCCTCGATTTTAGCTATGCTAACTTGAGGTAAGTCGCTAATTCGTTCTAAAACTTTTTGCAAATAGAGCAATTCCACGCTCTCTCTGCTTTCAGCCCTACTCGACATATCCTTAAGGAAGCCAACATCTGCGTGAGCTACAAAAATTTCGGGGTGATTAGACTGAAATATAATAACCTTAATACTTCTATCATTTTCGAGCGTTTCAGCTAAGGCATCAAGCTCGTCAAGCATCTTTAGGTCTTGAATATTTACAGGAGGGTTGTCGAAGCTGACCTTTAAGACAGCTCCATCTTTTTCGAGTTTAAACGTTGTATAATCCATATATTTCTTATCGAAATATACAGATTTTCTTAAAGAAACTTTCCTCTAAAGGGCAGTTCTAAACAAGTCAGTATGCCAGTATAGCACGTGTGCTACTGCCAAGATTGTAAATACGATAATTCCTAAGATTATATATTTTTTATTCATAAATTTTTTCATAATATTATACTACTGCGTTTTTGATTAAATCGTGTATATGAACTATACCAAGAGCTTTTCCTGCTTGGTCTACTACAAATAAGGTAGTGATTTTTTTGTCGTTCATAATTTTAATAGCTTCAGAGGCAAAGGCGTTTTTGCTTATAGTCTTAGGCTTTTTTACCATCAATTCAGAGGCTTTAGAATTTAGAATTTCCTCAGATAAGCACCTTCTTAAATCGCCATCTGTAAATATACCAACAAGTATACCCTCGTCGTCTACAAAGCCTACACAGCCAAGACGCTTAGTTGTCATCTCAAGGAGAGTTTCGTGCATAGAAGCCTTCTCATTAAGCAGAGGCATAGCATCGCCAGTGTGCATTAAATCTTTTATCTTTAGCAATATAGAGCCAAGCTTGCCCCCTGGGTGGCGTAGATTAAAGTCTGCAGGTGTGAAGTGCTTTTTAGTCATAAGGGCAACAGTTAGAACGTCTCCAAGCACTAAAGTTGCAGTAGTCGAAGATGTGGGAGCTAAGCCCAAAGGGCAAGCTTCTTTAGACTTTGGCAGTTTTAAAACCAAGTCGCTCGCCTTAGCAAGAGTGCTATCTTCATTTTTAGTTATGCTAATTAAAGTTATGTCAAAACGCTTGCAATAATTAAGTATATCCACAAGTTCCTTTGACTCTCCACTATTAGAAATAGCAATGACAGTATCAGAAGTACTAATCATACCCAAGTCGCCATGACTAGCCTCAGAGGGGTGTACAAAGAAAGCAATACTTCCAGTCGACGCCATCGAAGAGACAATCTTCTTAGCAATAATTCCAGACTTGCCTATACCTGTTATAATAATTCTGCCCTTAGTTGCATATAGCAATTCTATAGCCTTAGATATAGAAGAGTCTAAGCTATCCCTTAAATCTTCGAGGGCTTGAATTTCGGTATTTATTAAATCTTTAGCGATTTTGATATTTTCCATTTTTTTTATTTCAAAGTGTTAGAATGGGTAGAATATAGGTATTAATATAGTGGCGATAATCCACATAAGTATATTTAGAGGTATGCCTATTTTGAGGTAGTCTACATATTTGTAGCCACCAGGACCCATAACGATAGTGTTAGTTGCATAGCCTATAGGGGTCATAAATGAGGCACTTGCTCCAAAGCATATAGCCATCAAAAATGGTTTTGGGTCTACCCCAAGAGTCGCTGCAAATTGTATAGCAATAGGAGTTAGCATAACAGCAGTAGCCTTATTCGACACAATTTCTGCAAGCAGGCTAGTTAGCAAATAGAACATACTTAGAACCACCCAATTAGGCATTCCATTTGTCAGCCCCAAGAGCGTATCTGCAATTAGCTGAGCTAAGCCCGACTTTTGCATAGCAGCCCCAAGAGGTATAGCTCCAACTAAAAGCAGGATTACCTTAGAGTCTATAGCCCCAAAGCCCTCGTTCATATCTATAATCTTAAGTAGGAACATTGCAGCACAGCCTATGATTGCCAATATGACTAGAGGTATGCTAGTAAAGGTAGCTCCTCCAATTACTAGAGCCATTATTAATAAAGACAAGTATGCGTTTTTCTTAGATTTATTCGACGCTACTGGCTTGTCTAGCAAAAGGACATCGCCTGTATCTCTAAGCCTATCAAAGCCATCTTGGTCTGATTGCAAAAGAAGTAAGTCGCCAGCTCGAACTTCCATAGAGGCTATAAATCTCTTGTGGTGTCTGCCTCCTCTTTGTATACCTAAAACTACAGCTCCAAAGTTTCTGCTAAATTTCAAAGACTCTAAGGTAGCCCCAACAAACTTAGAGTCAGGCAAGACCACAGCTTCATCTATCATAACCTTCATAGATTGTAGCTTAAGCTTGTTGTCAGTCTTTGCATTTTCTGGCAAATCCAAGTGCGAGCCTAGATACTTAGTTATGTTGTCTACACTAGCTTCGATGATTAGGTCGTCGTCTGCTTGAAGTTCAATCTCCTTGAGTTTCGACAAAGCGTAAATCTCTTCATTTCTAATTACTTGAAGCACCCTAATCTTAGAGTCTTTCGTAAATGCTTCTTCTATAGATTTTCCACAAAGGGGCGATTTTTTTGTTATAGATAATTCAGTTACATACTTTGCCGTAGAGCTTTTGCCCAATATAGCCGAAAGGGAAGTCCTCGAAGGCAATAACTTCAAACCTATAGTCATTATAAATACCAAGCCTATAATCATATATACAGACCCCATAGGCGAAAACTCAAACATAGAAAATCCACTTTTGCCTGTCATATCTATATATAACTGGTTTACCAAAATGTTGGTATTAGTGCCTATCAAAGTGAATGTGCCACCTAATATAGAGAAATAACTCAAGGGAATTAGCAACTTAGAGGGCATTATGGAATTTTCTCTAGCAACTGCCAAGACCACAGGAACTAGCATAACCACCAAAGGCGTATTGTTTATCAACGCACTAATTATAGGTACAAATACTGCAAGGTGCAAAAGGAAATTTATATAACCTTTTTTAGCTTGCTTGGATAAATAATTGCTTAAAGGCTCTAAAGCCCCCGACTTCAACATACCTGCCGAAAGTATAAACATACATATAATAGTTATAGTCGCAGGCGAAGATATACCACTAAATATATCTGCAGTAGTCATATATGGGCAACACAAAGCCAGCACTGGCAATATCAATATTGAAGTAATCTCCAACGCCAGCAACTGAGTCATATATAAAAACACTATAATGCAAAAGATTATAGTTAATATTATTTGGGTATCCATATTTTAAAACCCAATATTGACAAATTTTAATTTTTTGTAAAGCCTTTTTAAAAGCTACAATAGCTAAGTGCTAATTTTTAGAACTCACCTTTAAAAATCCCCTAAATATTAGTAGAAGAATAATAAGACTCTATCTCTTCAAGTAGGGCAACTTCTAATTTGTCAATTTGCGTGCTTAGCTCGTTTATATCAGCTTCAAGCAGAAAATAATCTATCTCTATATTGATATTTTCCTTTGCAGTTTGATACATAGCTGAATTTGTATCTAAAAGTTCATCGCTAGGTAAGTCATTAAATATAAATATACCAGCAATAAAAGCTGCTGCAACTGTAGATACCTTAGCAAATATAGACCAGACATTTCTCTTCTTTGGAGCTTCTTTTTCTGCAAGTTTCGCAAATATAGAATTGCAAAAATCATCATCTAGGCACACTTTGTCGGCAGATAGAAATTCTTCAATTCTAGCATCATCTAAAACTTCTTCGTTAAAGCTTGGCTTTAAACTTAGTTTATCTTCTAAAAACAACTCGTCTATAGTCGAGTCTTGCGTTTCTATTTTTGCAAACAAAGCCTCATTAAAAGCTGAAGATAGCTTAATGTCTTGCTTTGCAAATAAACTGTCGATTTTTTTATCTGTCATATTTTTTTAACTCCTGTCTAAGAGTAGTTCTAGCTCTATGTATCCAAGTTTTAACCGAAGTTATCCCTGCATTCATAGCCTTTGCTATTTCTTCGTAAGAGAGTTCTTGCTGTTTAAGAAGAAGGATTGCAGTTCTTTGCTTTTCTGGCAAGCTTAATACAACTTTTTCGAAAATTTCTTCAAGTTCAGCCTGCTTTGAGTTTCTTTCTACAGCAATTTGCTCTATGTGTGAATATTCATAACTATCCAAAGGCTTGTTTTTATTAGACCTATAATTATTTATCAATATTCTTCTAGCTATATAAAATAGATAAGTAGAAAATTTTGCCTTAGCTTGATAGTTTTCTCTTGCTTTGTATAGATTTATAAAGACTTGTTGAGTTAAGTCCTCAGATATATGAGCATCGCTAAGCGATTTGTAAAAGAAGTTTACTAAGGGGTTTTTCCATTTTTGCACCAATATCCTAAAAGCTCCATCGTCGCCTTCTTGTACAGCTCGCATAAGCAATACATCTTGCTCAGTCTCGTAGCTTGCAACTTTCGGAGTGTCTTTTATTTTATTTGTGTTATCCATTGTGGGTAATTTAATGATGATTTTCAAAAACTGTCAATATGCTAATTCCTAAAAATCACTTCTACCCCTTATAAATACATATATAGAACTTTTGTTGCAAATTATTCTCATTTTTTTATAAAAAGCATAAAAATTTAGCCCTTTTTAAATAAAAATGCAAAAAAACAAAAAAAAAGCTCGACACCTAAGTTAAAACTGCTACTTTACATATTTTAATTTATTTACGGAGGGCTTTTTTAAGAACTCCATACGAAACATTATCACGACAGAATTAGGATAGACACAATGAGTGGTTTAGTACAATGGACATCAAGAGCAAAACGCAAGGCTAAGAATAAGAGTGCAGGCAGCAAGCCTAACGCACATCGTCAACGTAGCTTGGCTGCTCGTAAGAGAAAAATCAACGCATCAGCAGCTAAGGCAGCAGCAATTGCGAAACGTCAAGTTAGCTCTGAGAGCTAATCTAAGGTATTTAATATAGAAAGGTTTTAAAATGGCAAGAATATGTATAGTAACAGGTAAGCGTCCAGTAGCTGGTCGTAAAATCATACACAAAGGTCAAAGCAAGAAGAGTGGCGGTATCGGCTTACAATTAGTTAAGCAAGTTAATCGTACTTTCAAACCTAACGTACAAAGAGTTAGAGTTCGCTTGGCTTCTGGTCAAATCAAAAGAGTTTGGGTTAGTGCTAAAGCTCTTAAGGCTGGCTTAGTAGAAAAAGCGTAATTTATTGGGAGTCATATAAAAATTGGTTGTAATTAGCAATTTTTAAAAGCCTCCCTTTTTTTTGGTATAGTTCATATACTCAACGACAAAAAGGTTCTCTTTTAGCAGAGTGCCTTTTTTCTGTGTCTACACGTCTCGAGCGTTTTTTTGAACTTTATTTAGCTATGTATTGTCTAATTAATACAATTGTTAAAAAAAGACTTGCAAAGCTTCTATAAATTTGATTTTATAAAATACTATATAACTTTTTATTAAAATGATGAAATTGAAAAACACTATTAAAATATTGCTATGTGCAATTGCGTCAACTTTCCTTGCAAGTACTAGCGTACAAGCCCACGGAGAGTTCTATGGCGATATACCTGATTATGGCGAAAAATATCTAAGCCCTGAAGCTATACACTTTGCCCCAGATGGCAAATTGCTAGTAGCTTGCAGAACAGGCAAAATCTTGAAAATCTTAGATGCAAAAGCTCAGCCTCTAGCTGATGTCGAAATGTCTGGCTACATCTCATCTTTTGCAATTAGCAAAGACAGCAAGCTCGCTTATGTTACTATCCAAGCCCCAGAAGGCTCTTGTGCTGTGGTAGACTTGACTACATTTAAGGTAATAAAAGAGTTCCCAGTAGGGCATATGCCAAGGGCTTCTCTAATTAGTAACGATGGCAAGACTCTATATATAATAAACGAGTTCGCTAATGAAATTATCGCCTTTGATATAAATACTTTCGAAAAGAAGTCTATAGGTAATGCTATAAGAGAGCCTTATTCTATGATACAAAGCAAAGACGGCAAGAAATTATATGTGCTAAACTTGCACCCAGCTCCTAAAGGTGGCTTATTTGTAGAAGATATTAATATCGTTCTTTCTGTGCTAGACGCTCAAAGTCTTGCTCCTATTAATGAAGTTAATTTTGGTTATGGTGCTATAAATGGCACAGGTTTAGCGATTTCGCCTGATGGCAAATATGTATATGCAACTCACGTAGTAGCAAGATTTAACGTACCTACTAGTCAAGTTGAAAAAGGTTGGGTAGACACTAATGCAGTTGGCGTAATCAACACTGAAAAAGACGAGATGGAGTTCACTTTCCTCTTGGACGACGTAGACCGTGGCTTTGCTAATCCTTATGGAATTAGTATAACTGAAGATGGCAAAACTTTGATAGTTGTTGGAGCTGGCACTCACGAGTTGAGTATTATCGACTTAGTTGCTATGCACGAAAAGTACGAGAAAAATAAGGGACACCCAGACAAAAATGGTACTGTCCTTGAACCTCATAATGACCTTGCTTTTGTTGCTGACGTTAGAAAGCGTATAGCCCTAGATGGCTTTGGTCCTAGATTTGTAGCTATTAGAGGCAATAATGTAGTAGCTTCTATGTACTATTCTGACACGCTAAATATTTTAGACTTAACTGACCCTATGCTAAAGCCTAAAAAGTGGTCTATAGGTGGCAATGAAGTTCTAAACGAAGTTAGACGCGGCGATTTATATTTCCACGACGCATCTCTTTGCTTCCAAAATTGGCTATCTTGTGCAACTTGCCACACTGAAGTTCGTTCTGATAACTTGAATTGGGACTTGCTTAACGATGGTATGGGCAACCCTAAGCAATCTAAGTCTATGCTTTATGCACACCAAACTCCTCCTTCTATGATTACTGGTATTCGTAAATTTGCAGAAATTGCAGTACGTAAGGGCATAACTCACATTCAGTTTGCAGTTCGCCCAGAAGAAGACGCAGTTTGTATAGATAAATATTTAACAGCACTCGAAGCTGTGCCTAGCCCTTATTTATACGACAAAAAGTATGAAGACGCAATTAGGCGTGGAGCTGCTATATTTGAAGACGCAGACTGCTCTATGTGCCACAATGGCAAATACCTAACTAATATGGAAAAGGTAGATGTAGGCAGTGGTCTAAATGAATACGAAGGCTTTGCTTTTGACACTCCAACCTTACGTGAAGTTTGGCGTACAGCCCCTTATCTATACGATGGCAGAGCTGTTACTATCTTCGATATGCTTAAAAACTTCAATAAAGAAGACAAGCACGGCAGAACAACTCACCTAACAGACGACGAACTCCGAGACCTCGAAGCATACGTCCTAAGCTTGTAACATAAAAAAGGCTGTTCAATAGAACAGCCTTTTTTAGTGGACAGTGGACAGTGGACAGCGTCTTTCAGTGGACAGTGGACAGCGTCTTTCAGTGGACAGTGGACAGTGGACAGTGGACAGCGAGTTTTCGGGGGAGCTTAATATCGCTAGTTTTTGGCGTTCCTCTTAAATATAAAAAGAAATCTTTGAGTTTTATCTTTTGAGTTTTATCTTTGAGCTTTATCTTTTGAGCTTTATCTTTGAGTTTTATCTTTTGAGCTTTATCTTTGAGTTTTATCTTTTGAGCTTTATCTTTTGAGCTTTATCTTTTGAGCTTTGACTTTAAACCTTTGACATTGAGGTTTAACATTGAGCTTTTGAATAAAAAACTATCGCTAAAAACTAGAGACTCAAAAATTTTCTTGAGTCTCGCTGTCCACTGTCCACTGTCCACTGTCCACTAAAAAAGGCTGTTTTTCAAACAGCCTTTTTTAATAATAGACTTTATGTAGGCTTAGGGCGTTGGGGGGAGCGACGAAGAGTTTGTTTGTGCGTTCTTTGGCGTTGAGTATCTTTAGAACTTCGTCTTTAGTGAGTTTGTTGATACCAATTTGATATAGGCTTCCTACTAGTATACGCACCATTTTGTATAGATAGCCAGAGCCACGAGTTTCGATAATTATATCCTTTTTCGTTTCTTTAATGTCGAATTTGAATATAGTTTTGACAGTTTTTTCTTTGACGCCTTTGCCTCTGCTTGCAGAAAATGCTGTAAAATCGTGTTCGCCTAAAAATATTTGCGAGGCTTGCCTCATTTTTTCGACGTCAATTTTTCTATTTTCCAAAGACCACATATACTTAGATTTATCAGGCATAGCGTAGCCTTTGCATATAGAGTATATGTAGGTTTTGCTTTTTACGTCGAAGCGTGCGTTGAAATTTTGCGAAACTTGTTTTAGATCTATAAATAGAATATCTCGTCTTGGCAGAGAGCGTAGGGCTTGGAGGAGTTGGGCAGGGCTATGCTTGAAATCAGCGTCGAAGTGAAAGCATTGCCCCTTTGCGTGGACTTTAGAGTCAGTTCTGCCACTAGCGTATATTTTTATATGCTTTTTAAAGATGAGTTCTAGCTTTTTTTCTATAATATCTTGTACGCCTACAGCGTTTATCTGATGTTGCCAGCCAGAAAATTCCGAGCCATCGTAGGCACATATACACTTATAGCGAGGCATTGTCGATGTACTCCTGTAAAATCAAGGCACTAGAGCGAGAGTCTATATCGCCACTTTTTCTATGCTGTTTTTTTGCTTTGAGAGACTTTTTATGCGACTTTGAAAAGTTATCTAAGTCCATCTGAGCTTGAAAAGAGCTAAGCCTTTCGTCAGTGGTGTCAAATTTCATATCTGGAAATTCCTTTTTAAGTCTTTCTATAAACCCGTCGACTTCTCTAGCCTTAAATCCTATAGAGCCATTCATATTATAGGGGTATCCAACTAAGATAAGCTCAGTTTTTTTGAGTTTTACTTCACGCCTAATATGCTCTATCTTATCCTCAAGAGTCGCCTCAATCGCAGCAGGCAAAGGTAGGGCTATCCCCAATTCATCTGAATAAGATAATCCCACACGTTTTTCTCCATAGTCTAAACAAAGTATATTCATATATATACTATCTAAAATATATTTTTTAATTGCAAGTTCTAAGTTTTTATTAAATACTTATCATTATGTCAAACAATATAGAAAATCTTCTTCTTTTGCAAAATATAGATATGCTTATTGCTACTCTATCTCAAAAATTAGCTAAGGCTCAATCTAATACAAATTCTGCAAAGGAAAATATTCTTATTGCAAATAAGTCTCTTGCAGACTTTGAAGCCTCTATTAAAGATAATCACGCAAGGCGAGCAGCCCTTAAGATAGAGCGAGAAGCCCTCGATGAAAAAGTTGTTAAATATAAAATACAACACGCCACTCTCAAGAAAAATGATGAGTACCAAGCTATGCAACTTACTATAGATAGGGCAAAGGAAGAAATCTCTAAAGTTGAAGAAGTTGAACTTGAAATCCTCTTTGAGCTAGATGAATTAGAAAGTTCTCTGCCTACAAAAAAGCAAGAGCATACTAAGCGTTTAGCAGAAATTGATGCAGAAATTGCCTCTTTGCAATCAGTAGCAGACGAAGTTTCAGCTGAAATTGCCAAGCAAAAAGAAAATAGGCAAGCTCAATTAGCCTTAGTTGAAGGGCGTTTTGTTGAGGTCTATGAGCGTCTTTTAGGAGCAAAGACAAGGTTTCCTATAGTAGCTCAAATTCAAGAGTCTAAATGCTCAGGTTGCCACTTGAAGCTATCTGTGAGTTTAAACCAAGAAGCTCAAAGTCCAGACGTGTCTCCAGTTACTTGCGAACACTGTGGCAGGATTTTATACGTATAATTTAATTACTTATCTTCTGCAACTTCTATTTTTAGGGAGATAGAAGTGTCATCTATATCAATAATCATAGGGCTTTCTTGGCTTATTGATATTTTATTTTCCTGTTTCGCATTTATAAATATTGCTTGGTGCGAGCCATTTTGAAAGGCTATATTTTCAAGATACTTTGCCTTTAGGCTAATGATTGCCTTTAGCTTAGAGTCTGTTTCTTCAGTAAACTCAAGGGATACTTCTGTGCCAAATTTATCAGAATTTAAGTCGCCCTTTATAGCAAATTGGGATTTTTTTGTGTTTTTTGCTCCTGCATTTAATTTAAATAAGAAGGAGTCGCATAGGCTATCTTTGTTGTAGATAGATACTTTAAATATATAATTTTTACCTTCGCCCTTTTGCTCTGCTTCTTCAGATATACGCCAAGCCTTGGGGTGAATGCCTCCAATTTTGCCCATTCTTGCCGATGGTACAGCTTTGTCTGCAAAAGAGCAAAGAGGTAGTATAAATAGGATAAGTAGCGATATATATTTCATAAATTATGCTTTGTTTGCTCTAATTAATAGGGCTATTCCTACTATTTGGAAGATGATATTAGGTATCCAAATTAGTATGTCAGGGCGTAAGTGAGGGTTTACCTCAAACCAAGAGATGATTACAGTCGACATATAGTAGCCCATTGCCAAGACTAGAGCTATACCTAAATTTGCAAAAGTTTCGCTTCTTGATGCCTTGATACCTAAGGGGATTGCCAGCAATACTAAAGAGAAAATCGAAAAGGCAATTGAAAATTCTTTTTGTATGTGCAACTGCACTTTAATTTGCATTGCATAAGATTGCTTTTCATCTAGTTTTGGAGCACCTTCGTAGGCTAATTCAGACTTGCCATCTCTGTATAAATTACGTCTTTGAATGAGTTCATCAAGAGTTAGTAGCCCAAGTTTTTTCTTATTAGGTTTAAACGAGCCTAAGATTTTATTAAGAGGAAGAACGGCTTCAAAAGAGTTTGCTGTTGCGACGATTTCTTGTTCGTAAGGAGCGTTATCGTCTAGTAGTGGAGGCTTACGCTCTTCTCTAACAGCTTCAAATGTTTTTAGCTGAATGATTTCCTTTTCTGCATCAAAAGAAAGTTCGCCACGTTTAGCTACATAAGCAGATTTAATGTGTCCTCTATCGGAAAATTCCCATATTCTAAGGTCATAGAGGCAGTCGCCCTCTTTTTCATTAGCATAAATTACATATCCAGGAAAGTCCTTGATGAAAGCACCTTCGTTAATAAATTTAAGAGGGGCATTCCTTATTATATTCACCAAGTCTGCCTTATATTTAGCCTCGGCAATGGGCGAGTAATAGAAATTTATGACAATGGAGGCAAAAGTTGCGATTATTGTTAAGAGAAAGACAGGGGCTGCCAATGAGAATATAGATTGCCCACTTGCTTTGATAGCCACGATTTCGCTTTGAGCTGACATTCTGCCAAAGACCACCAATATCGAACTTAGCATACCCAAAGGTAGTGCATAAGTTATCACTTTTGGAATTAGCATAGCTATTATATATAAAAAGAAGCCCAAGTCTATCCTGCCTGCAGATACCTGTGGCATAACTTCTTTAAGCACATTACCAACTATTAGGACAAAGGCAAAAAGCCCAACTGTCATAGAAGAGACAGCAAGCACTTGTGTAAATACGTATCTATGTAGGGTTCTCATTATATAAGATTTTTCTAAAATTAGTCTTGATTAGAAAGTAAAAACAAAGTTTTTGCAATAATATAAAATTCACAACACAAAAAAAGGGTAGCAATCAAGCCACCCTTTTTATTTAAATCTTAATTGAGTACTAATTATAGACCTAAAACAGAAGAGATTGTGTCTCTTTCGTCGATTAGCTCTGCATTAGATGCGTCAATCTTTTCACGAGAAAATTCGTTAATACCCAAGCCTTGAACAACTTCCCAGTTCACGCCATCATTTGTGCGTACTGGCAATGATGTAATAATTCCTTCTGGAGTGTTGTAAGAGCCATCAGAGCATACGCCAACGCTGAAGTATTCGCCAGCTGGAGTTGGAGTGATTAGCTTCTTAACAGTTTCAAGTGCAGCATTTGCAGCAGAAGCAGCTGAAGATAAACCTCTAGCTTCAATGATTGCAGCTCCTCTTTTTTGTACTGTAGGGATAAAGTTGTCCTTTAACCAAGCTTCGTCGTTGATTAATTCTGCAGCGTTCTTGCCATCTACTGTAGCATTGAAAAGGTCAGGATACTGAGTTGCAGAGTGGTTACCCCAAATAACTAGGTTCTTAATAGAAGTTACGTCAACGCCAGCCTTTTGAGCTACTTGAGCCATAGCTCTATTTTGGTCTAACATAGTCATAGCAAACCATCTGTTAGCAGGAATTTTGCTAGAGTGCTTCATTCCAATCCAAGCATTAGTGTTGCAAGGGTTGCCAACAACTAGAACTCTAACGTCGTCAGCAGCGTTTTCTTCTATAGCCTTACCTTGACCTATGAAGATTTTGCCATTGATAGACAACAAATCGCCTCTTTCCATACCAGCTTTACGAGGTACGCTACCAACTAGCAAAGCCCAATTTACGTCTTTGAAGCCTTCGTTAATATCGCAAGTTGTAGTCAACTTCTTCAATAGAGGAAATGCACAGTCGTCCAATTCCATTTTAACGCCATTGAGAGCTTTCATAGCTGGCTCAATTTCTATTAAATTTAATTCTACAGCTTGGTCGTAACCGAATACTTCGCCAGAAGCGATTCTGAATAATAGAGAGTAAGCTATTTGACCAGCAGCTCCTGTGATTGCAACTTTTATAGGATTTTTCATATTTTTATATAACTATATTTTTTGTTAAAATTTTATAAGCTAAAGATTATGTTGTCAAAAAAAATAAAGCAAGCATAAATAAATAAATAATTTTAAATTTATTACTTGACTACTAAAGCAATCTAAAGCATTGTAAGTATCTTAGTAAAGCATAGTCTTTAAAATTTAATTATAAATAATAGAACAATAAAAGTTTAAAAAAATATGAATAAAGCACAATTAGTAGAAGAAATCCAAAAACTATTAGGTCAAGACGCATCTAAAGCGTGTGCAGAACGTAGCTTAAATTGCGTTTTGAAGGCAATCGCTGAAGGCGTAAAAGCAAACGGCAAGTTGCAATTAATCGGTTTTGGTACATTTTCTGTTGCAGAACGTAAAGAACGTACTGGCATTAACCCAAGAACTGGTGATAAGATTACAATTAAGGCTTCTAAGTCTGTAAAGTTCAAGGCTTCTTCTTCTTTTAAGGCAGAATAAGTTAATTCTTAATTTAATTAAAAGCACTTTGGGGTTTTCTCGGAGTGCTTTTTTTTGAGACTTTCGTTTAGTTTTCGTGTCATATTAGTATAAGGCTAATTAAACTAGACTAAACTAGACTAAGCTAAGAAGTGCTTCAACATTTTTAAAAATGGCAAAAAAGAAAAAGGGCTTCCCTTTATTGCTAAAAAGAAGCCCTCTTGTATAACCCATACACTAACTAAAAAATTATTTTGCCTTTAAGCCCGCTCCGTGGTTAAAGCTACCCTTATCTAGGGATACGCTAACTGGGTGCGAGTCGAAATGCTCGAGGCATCTCCTTAAATCGTCTAAGTAGAGATTAGCCATATCTATAGAAAATCCGTGTTTAATCAAGACTCTCATTACAACTACATCTTCAACATTTTTTGGTAAAGAATAAGCTGGAGATAACCACCCTCTGCTTCTTAATTTATCGGCTAAATCGAATAAATTAAAATTTATTTTTGAGTTTTTTTTCAAAGACCAAGTCAAAGCAGGTATTCCATTTGAGCCATCTGAGATTATATCGAAGATTTCGAGCTTAGAAATTTCTTCGGCTAAGTGCCTTGTGGTGGCATAGCAAGCGTCTTGAATTTTCTTGTAGCCTTGGTAGCCTAAGCGTAGAAAATTGTAGTATTGTGCGATTATTTGTCCTGCAGGGCGAGAGAAGTTTAGGGCAAAAGTGGCTTCGTTGCCCCCTAAATAGTTTACCCAGAATATCAAATTTTCAGGCAAATCTTCTTTTTTACGCCAAAGAACCCAGCCTACTCCCAAGGGAGATAAGCCAAATTTGTGTCCTGAGGCGTTTATAGATTTAACTCTACTTAGCCTAAAGTCCCAAAGTTTTGTTGGCTGAGAAAATGGGGCAAGAAAGCCTCCACTTGCAGCATCAACGTGGATAGGAATGTCGAGGCTAGTCTCTTTTTGATATTCATCTAGGGCTTTGGAAATTGCTTCTACGTCCTCATATTCTCCTGTATAAGTTATCCCAAAGGTAGGGACTACCCCTATAGTATTTTCGTCGAGATACTCTAACATAGAGTCGGCAGTCATTAAAAACGTGCCATTTTGCATAGGGACTTCTCGCATTTCTATATCCCAATATCTGCAAAATTTATGCCAACAAATTTGTACGGGTCCACAGACGAGGTTAGGTCGCAATATATCTTTGCCTTGGGATTTTCTCTTTGCCTGCCATTTTCTTAAGAGAGCTAAACCTCCCAACATTGCAGCTTCCGACGAACCAGTAGTCGAGCAACCAAGCGTCTGTCTTGCCTCAGGGCTATTCCAAAGTGCGGCGAGGATATGCACGCATCTATTCTCAATTTCGGCAGTTTGAGGGTACTCGTCTTTATCTATCATATTCTTATCTATGCAATCGTCCATAATTTTGTGGATATTATCGTCGAGATAAGTTTGGCAAAAAGTGGCGAGATTTTGTCGAGAATTTCCGTCCATCATAAGTTCGTCTTTGATAGCCTGATATACCCTATCTGGGCTTTCCTCATTTTGAGGCATTTCAAATTTAGGTAGGGCTTGGGCTAATTCTTTTGAGGCAAAAATGTCGTCATTTTCGCTAGATATGTAATTTGGTATTATTGTTTGCATAATTATTTATTGTTTTGAGGATTGTTTTGAGTGAAGGCTTCGAAAGTGGAGTTCTCATCTTTCCAAGAGTCCTTTCTTAGGGCGTAGATTATGAAGGGAACTACCACTGCAAGGAGCGTGCCTACAACTAGGATAGCTACCCACAAGTCTGGATTTCCTATAGATATTTGAGATGGAGGATAGTAACTTAGGAAAAATGCAAGCATACAAGCAAATAGCCCCAAGAAGCCCCAAAGCAAGCCTAAAGGCACTTTAAATTGACGCTTAAGTTCTGGTCTTTTTATCCTTAACTTAATGAAGGCAAGGAACATAAGTATATACATAATTAGATATAAGCCCACAGTCAAGGCACTTAATATTTGATAGGCACTTTGTACTGATGGCAACAAGACAAAGAGGGTAGATAGGCAAGTAACAATCAAAGCTTGGATTATTAATATATTTATTTGTACGCCGTGTTTGTTGGTTTTTTGGAAGAATTTTGGTAAATATCCAGCCTTTCCAACTTCTAGCATACCCTTAGAAGGACCTGCTATCCAAGTTGCAACCCCAGCAAATACGCCAATAGTCAAGCATATAGCCATTATGCTAGATAGGGCTTCTAAGTGGAAGTATGCAAAGAGTTTGTCAAAACCTACCAACAAGCTTTGAGTTAGATTAATTTGCTCTTGGGGAATAATAAATCCCAATGCAAGAGTTCCTAATACAAAGATACTTACGGATATGAAGGCTGCAATAAATATAGCTTTAGGGTAATTCTTTTGAGGATTTTCTATATCCATAATATGAACTGCCGACATTTCCATACCAGCGTAAAATAAGAATATACCAACTGCCAAGTTTAGAGTGTTAAAATTCGTTATATTGGGAATTAGGTCTGAATAATTTATAGGCATATAAATCTCGCCACCTGTTGCAATATAAGTAAATCCAAGAACTATGAGTATGATGGCAGGTATCATAGTTCCAATTATCGCACCCCACTTAGATATTGCCCCTGATATACTTACGCCAAATAAATTCACCATAGTCGCCAACCAATATACACCAAGAACCACCCCAAGCGTATAGAATTTATCTGAGGCTAAGGCAGCGTCTGCGACTTCGTTTGTGCCAATAAAGGCTATGGAAACTGCGGCAAAGGTTAGCACTGTAGGAAACCAAATTGAGTTTTGCAACCACTGTATCCATATTGCTAAAAAACCAAGTGAGGGCGAAAATGCTTCGCCTACCCATCTAAAGACACCTCCTTTTTGTGGCAGGGCAGTTGCCATTTCAGCAGATACCAAAGATACTGGTATCAAGAAGAATACAGCTGCAAATATGTAGTAGAATATAGAGCTTAAGCCATATTCAGCCTCAGAGGGTAAGCCACGCAAGCTTACAACTGCAGCAATGTTAATCATAGCTAAGGTTAGGACACTAAGCCCCTTTGTAGAAGTATTTGTATCTTTCATTTCATATAAGTCGTAACAAAAAACATTGCATAAAGATATTTTTAACTTGAAGAACCTACAAAAAGCCTATTAGGTATAGGTGAGTTCTAAAAATTAGTTTTTGAAAAGTAAAAGAAAAATACACTTGCTCTTTTTTGCTTATTTTGGTCTAATTTTCTCTGTTTTTGCGTTAGATAATATATTATCCTCCTTAAAAACATAAAAAATTAACCTCAAAATAATCTAAAAAATAGCTAAGTGCTAATTTTTAGAACCCACCTATATTTTATATGTTAAAAGAATTTTGCATAATAGGCTTAGGTTTATATTTTGCCTTATTGATTTTTATAGTGGCAAAGTCTAAAAAGGACTCGAGCTTGCTAGATTACTTCTTTGGAGGTAGGAAATTGCCATTTTGGGCATTGTCTATAAGCTTTATAGCTTCGTGGTGGGGAGCAGGTTCGGCAATAGCTACAGCAGATTTAGCATATCAAGATGGCATAGGAGCTTTTTGGTATTATGGTGTTCCAGTCCTCTTTGCAACATTTCTCATCACGCTAAGTGCCAAGCATATACGAAAGATTGGGGCGTTGACTCAAGGCGAGATAATGCAAAGTCGCTATAGCCCACTTGTAGCAAAAATCCTTGCCTTAATGATAGTTATATTTATGACCTTAAACGCAGGTTCGCAAATGGTAGCCCTTGGAGATTTCTTTGGGGCGTTCTTGGGGCTAGATTATACCTTAGCCCTTGTTGTGGGTACTTCTGTTGTCTTGCTATACTCTATTATAGGGGGCTTTAAGGCTGTTATATTGACAGATATTTTGCAATTTGTGCTACTTTTTATATCGGCTCTAGCAGTGTTTTTTGTTGCCTTATATTATAGTGGAGGCTTTGAAAATATAGCAGAAGTAGCATTAAGTCGAGAAAAACAAGGCTACACTGATTTCTTTGCAAGCTCAGGCAAATATTTTGTATATGTAATAGTTTTTGGCTTTTCTTGGTCTATACAAGCGAACGTGTGGCAAAGGGTATCTGCAGTTAAAGACGAGGGCGACGCAAGGAAAATGGCGATAATGAGCTTTGTGGTCTTTGTGCCTCTATATCTAATAGTAGTGTTCACTGGAATGTCGGCTCTTCCCCTATTTGAAACTTTGCCAGAAGGTGGGGCTATACAAGCAATAATCTTAAATTATATGCCTCCAGTGCTTGCTGTATTTGTAATTATAGGTATAACTTCGGCGATAATGTCGACTATGGATTCTTTGATAAATACAGCAGCTATGACTCTAGTTTTAGATTTATCTAAATTTAAGAAGGCAAGCCAAGCGAAAAAGGTCTTTTATTCAAAAATAGCGACACTTGTGCTAAGTTTAATCGCAATGTTTTTTGCCTTGAATATACGCTCTATATTAGACCTCGCTTGGATAGCCTCAGATATAATAACCACAGGTATTTTCATACCCCTTGTTTTAGGATTTTTGTGGAAGAGGGGCAATACCAGAGGGGCTATAGCTTCTATGCTTTGGGGAATTGCCTATTGCTCGTATAACTTTTTGATATTTATAGGCATAGCTCTACCAAAGTTCTGGCAGTTGCAATCTGCTAGCCAAGTTATATTTGGAGTAGGCACTTCTCTTGCTTTGTATATAGTGATGAGTCTTTGCAAAAAAGAAAGCTGAACTTTTTTCTTTATAAGTTGGGATTTGAAATATACTCTTTTAATTTGAACAAAAAACAACGTATATATGAAAAACATATCAAGAAGAAACTTCCTCGCTAAGGGTACTGCATTTAGTGCTTTGGCATCGACTATACAATTCTTGCCCTCTCGCATTCTTGCGAAAGACGCAACAGCTCCAAGCAATACAATAAATGTTGCTTGTTTTGGTACAGGTGGTATCGCTAAGGGACACTTGCAATATTTGGCAAGTTCTCCAAGAACTAGATTAATGGCTTTATGTGATGTAGACCAAAAGAAGCTCAATTCTTCTAAGGCTATGGTTGATGCAGCAGCCAAGAAAAATAAGAATGTGGCTTTCAGAGAAGTTGACGTATATGAAGAATATATGGACATCTTAGGCAGAGATGACATCGACGCTGTTTGGATTTGTACTCCAGACCATTGGCACGTACAAATGGCTGTATCTTGTTTATTGAGAGGCAAAGCTGTTTATGTTGAAAAGCCAATTAGCTTGACTGTAGAAGAAGGTAAAATTTTGGTAGACGTTGTTAAAAAGACTAATGGTGTGCTACAAAATGGTTCTCAACAAAGAAGTACTGAGCAATTCAGAGTCGCTGCAGAATTAGTTCGCAATGGTTACTTAGGTAAAATGAAGCGTATTGACGTATCTATAGGTCAATTCCCAGAAGAACCTAAGAATTTGAAGGAAGAACCTATTCCTGCTGGTTTTAATTATGACAAGTGGCTAGGTCAAACTCCTTATTTCCCTTATAATGCTCAAAGAGTAAAAGGTCAATATTCAGGTGGCTGGAGATGTTTCTTGGAATATGGTGCAAGAAAAGAAGGCGACTGGGGTGCTCACCACTACGATATAGTTCAATGGGCTTTAAATAGAGATGCTTCTGGTCCTTGCGAGTTCCACCCAGAAAACACTAATGGCGAGCCTTTACGTCATTTCAAGTATGACACTGGCGAAACTGTATATGTAAATAACCCAGAAGTTAAGGGACAAACTATTAGATTTACTGGCGAAGAAGCATCTATTACTGTAAATAGATCTATGATTTCTTGTACAAAGCCAGAGTTGTTGAAAATGCCATTGAAAAAGAGCGACCAAAGATTGCAAGTGTCTGTTAATGACCATAGAGGCGATTTATTAAACGCTTTCGCTTATGGACACAAAAACATCACTCCTGCAAGTGTTGGACATAGAACTGCAACAGTTTGCCAATTGATGTCTATTGCTCGTCGTACAAATGAAAGCTTCAAGTGGGACGCTAAAACTGAAACAATATCTCAAGGTAGCAATACTGTAAAGTCTATGTTGTCAAGACCAAGACGTGCTCCTTATTTCATCGAAACTAAAGCTTAAGAATAAGAAGAATATGAAAAAATTTATTACAATATCTGCACTTTTTCTAGGTGCTTCAATACCAGCAATGGCAATAGTATTTTGCCCAAATGCTCCTCAAACAGAAATCGTTAGTCTCTCTCAAAAGGGAGGAGCAGCTTCTGCTGAGAAGATTATGCAAATTCAAGCTAAAGAAGGTTTAGATGTTGCTAGAGATAGCTTTTTAATCTATCAACTAGCTTCTTGCGAAGGGGCTATAGATACTCTTTTAGCTGCGGCTAAAAAGGACAATGCTTATGCTATTAAGGCACTTAAGATGATGAAATTAGCTGATGCTGAAGATACTCTTTTGGGCTTAGTTAAGGCTAAGGCAAAGTCTGCAAAAGACGCTTTAGACGCTTTGTCTGCTTGTGGTTCAGAAAAGACTTTGAACTTCTTGTTAGATGGTATGGCGAAAGCAGGCTCTTTAATAGGCGACTATGTAAAGACTGCTACTGAGTTATATAGAGCTTTACCTGCTGATAAGCAAGCTGAGTGTAAAAAGCAAATCGACGCTCAAGCAAGTTCTGCTGACGCTAAGGTAAAATCTGCCTTAGAAAGAGTTACAGCTGCACCTGTTGCAAAGGCTAAGAAGTAAGATTTTTTAGAATTACTTTTAAGAACAAAAAATGCTAAGTCTTTCAAAGAGCTTAGCATTTTTTTTGTGTCTAATAGGACTAGGTGAAATGGGGCTTCTAAAAAATCAAGTTCAAGTTCTATATATCCCTATATAAATACACAAAAAAATGCTAGAGTTTAATTCTAGCATTTTTTGTTTGGCTGATTAAGCAATTAAGCCTTATTCTTTCTTGCTTTTCTACCAGTAGCAGCAGGAGCTTCTTCAGTAGCAGCTTTGCCCTTAGTATCTACGATAATTCTTTCGAGAGCAGCCTTTGCCTTGCCATCTGCAGAAGCAATTTTGCCTTCAATAGCACTTTTCATAGCAGCTACTTTAGTTTCGTCTAAAGCTTTGTATAGTTCAGCAGAAACCTTTACATAGTCGCCTATCAAAGAGTCAGCTGTAGCCATATTGTCAACAAAGAACTTTAGTGATTTTTCTGAACCACAAGTAGTTAAAGCATCAATAGCGTCTTTAGCAGAATTAGCCTTAGCCTTAACTAAGCCCAAAAGAGTGTCTTCAGCATCAGCTAATCTCAACATCTTAATAGCCTTGATGGCATAAGAGTTATCCTTTTTAGCAGCAGCTAAAAGAACGTCTTTTGCACCTTCGCAATAAGCTAGTTGGTAGATTAAGAATGTATCTCTTGACACATCTAAGCCTTCTTTAGCTTGAATTTGCATAATCTTCTCAGCGGAAGCCGCCCCACCCTTTTGAGAGCAAGCAACGATTTCTGCCTGAGGAGTATTTGGGAACATAGGAGCAGCGTATGCCATTGTAGCCCCAATAAATAGTGTAGATATTGTTATAATTTTCTTCATAATATTAAGCCTCGATTAAATAAGGTGCACGTCTTGGGCGAGAAGTCATAGACTTAACTTCCTTGCTGCCTTCAGTTATAGTTTCAGTTTTAGGATCCCATTTTAGGCTTTCCTTTGTACGACGAGCAATAGACATCAATTGGCAAACAGTTGCAGTTCTATGAGCTGTTTCTGCATTTACGATATTTTTATGTCCATAAGCGATAGCGTCTAAGAAGTCAGCTCTGTGGTCTGCAGAAATTTGCAATCTTTCATCGCTAGCCTTTAGAGGCAACTTTAGCAAGCTAGGCTTTGTGCAAGTTATACGATTACGATTAACCATAATTTCAGCTTCGTCGCCTTGGAATAGAACAGTAGTAGTCTTTTCCTTATCCAACTTAGGGTCGTTTACATATACAGTTTCGCCTGTGTCGTACTTAAAGTGGCGGTATTTTTCGCCCTTGTAGTTTTCTGGATAAAATTCGCTTGGACCAGATTTATCTCTACCTAAGCCCCATTGTACGATGTCGTAGTGGTGAGCACCCCAGTCGCCTTCTTTTCTTGCACCATATTCTAAGAAGCATCTCCAGCCACCTTTATAATTACCTTTTACTCTCTCAGCATTATAAGGTCTCCAAGGAGTATGACCTAACCATTTATCGTAGTTGAAGCCATCAGGAATAGGTTGTTCTTCTAAATTCTTAGGTTCGGCAGGGAATACGCCTAAAGATACGTCGATACGCTTCATATTGCCTAAGTAGCCATTTCTAACTAATTCTGCAGCTAGTCTAAATTGTTCAGAACTTCTTTGTTGAGAACCACCTTGTAAAACGCCATCATATTTCTTTACAGCATTTGCCAAAATTCTACCTTCTTCTATAGTCAAGCTTATAGGCTTTTCGAGGTAAACAGCTTTGCCTGCTTTAATTGCAGCAACAGCGATTTGAACGTGCCAGTGGTCAGGAGTACATACCCAAACAGCATCAATATCTTTTCTTGCGATAAGTTCTTCATAATGCTCGTAAGTATCAACTTCTCTAAAAGGCACAGCAGAATTTTTCTTTGCAGCGTTATTTATGATACCAGCCCCTGTTTTTAGGTTCTTGCTATTTACGTCGCAAGTAGCCATTATCTGAGTTCTTGGCGAACTAGCAGCAAAGGCGAGGTGTCCTTTAGCGATTAAGCCTGTTCCGACAAAACCTACATTAATTCTTTGGCTTGGGGAAACCGAATTTTTTGCAAGTATGCTAGATGGGAGGAATTGTATAGTAGAGGCAAAAAGTCCAAAAGCTGAAGATTTTGCCAAGAATTTACGTCTTGTTATTTTGTTCATAGTAATTATATTTTTTTACAATTACGAAATTTTATATATATTTTATTCTTTGTAAAGATAATAAATTCTTTTATTTGTTGCTTTTTTTCTTATTTAGCCTTGAATTGCTATCTACTTAGATGAAGAAATTAGAATTACTTAGTCCCGCAAAGAATTTAGAATATGGCATATCTGCAATTAACGCAGGTGCAGATGCTGTGTATATTGGTGCAGATAGCTTTGGAGCTAGAAGCAACGCCTCAAATAGCATAGCAGACATTGCCCAGCTTTGCGATTATGCTCATAAATTTGGAGCAAAGGTATATGTTGCTCTAAACACTATTATAGAAGACAGCAAGTTGGCTCAAGCTGAGAAATTGATATGGAATTTGCACTCAGTGAAAGTCGATGCAATTATCGTTCAAGATATGGGAATTTTGAGCTTAAATTTACCCCCTATTGAGCTACACGCAAGTACGCAGTGCCATATAAATTCAGTAGAAAAGGCTCAATTTTTAGAGAGGGCAGGCTTTGATAAGTTGGTGTTGGCTAGGGAATTGCCTTTAAGCGTGATAGAGGATATTGTTAAGAATACAAATGTTGAAATTGAAGTATTTGTACACGGAGCATTGTGTGTATCTTATAGTGGGCAGTGCTACTTGAGTTATGCTATAGGAAAACGCAGTGCAAATAGAGGCGAGTGTGGGCAAGCTTGTAGGCTTAAATATGAATTACTCGACTCTAAATTTAGAGAAATTGCCCCACCAGCTCACTACTTATCCTTAAAGGATATGAACAGATTAGCCTATCTCGAAAGGCTTGTCGACATTGGAGTTAGCTCATTTAAGATAGAGGGCAGGCTCAAAGATAAAGCATATTTAAAGAATGTTACAAATAAGTATAGCAAGCAACTCGACACAATTTTAGCAAAACGCCCCAACTTAAAGAGGTCTAGCTTTGGCAAGACAAATGAGGCATTCGAGCCATCTTTAGACAAGGTATTCAATAGAGGCTTTTGTGCTTATCACCTTGAAGGCACTGAGAAAAACTGTTCATCTTTTGCCAGCCCAAAGGCTAGGGGTGAGTATATGGGAAAGGTTAAGCCATTGTCTTGGAATTGCTTTGATATTAGTAGGCTAGATGCAAGCGTTTATAATGGCGATGGCTTTTTTGCCTTAGATGACGATGGTTATTCTTTTGGCTTTAGAGTGGAGTATATAGAGCGTAATGTTGCGTATTGCCAGTGCGATGAAGATTTCTATGCTCCTATGCAAATTTGGCGTAATTCTTGTACGCAAGACGAGAAAGTTTTTGCTCAGGAATTTCAAAGAAAGTTGCCTGCAAATATTTCTATAGCTAAAGATGGGCAAAGCTTTGTATTTAATATTCTTGGCGAAAATGGGCTTTGCCAAAGCGTGAGAATTGGCGATTGCGAGATTTCTCAAAACAGAGAAAGTGCCTTTGAACGTATAAATAAGGCTCTGAAAAAGAGTGGACAATCTATATTTGAAATAGCCGAAGTTGAAGTTAGTTGCGAGGATTTACCTCATCTTAAGGTGTCTGATTTAAACGATATTAGGCGTAAACTTTGCGAAAAGCTCGAGGGGAAAATCATAGAGACTGCAAATATAGCCCTATCTAAAAGAGAGCGAAAACTTGGGGTATGTGGCGATTGCTCTAATTTAAATATAGATAGAGACTACAGGCTTAACGTACTCAATTCAAAGGCAGAAGAATTTTATAAATCAAATAATATCAAAGTTGAAGAATACGCTTTGGAATACGGCACAAGCCTTAGCAACAAGACTCTTATGCGTACGAGACACTGCATTTTGCGAGAGCTAAATTTGTGTAAAAAAACCACAAGTGCTACAGATTTGCCAAGCGAGCCGATATATTTAAAACAAGGCAATATGAAATTAAAACTCGAATTTGATTGCAAAGCCTGCGAAATGAATGTAATCTCAACTTCATAATGATAATATTTTTAATATTTATAGCTACAATTTTACTCTTTTTGGAATTTATATTGCCAAGTCTTGGCTTGCTTAGCATAGGGGCAGTGCTTTGCTTTTTATATGCTATATTCATAGCCTTTTCGAGCTACGGAGCTTTTTGGGGCTTTGTGGTAGTTGCTATATGCTTAGGATTGGCACTGCTTGCGATTGCCTTTGCTATAAAGGCTTTCCCAAAGATGAAATTGACGAAAAAGCTTTCTATAAATACAGAGGAAACCCCTGTTATAGACGACTCTGCCGACTTTGTAGGCAAAAGGGGAGTGGCTCTAACAGCTCTTGCCTTGTCTGGAAAAGTTGAAATAGATGGCGTAGAATACGACGCTCAAAGCAACTTGGACTTCATAGAAAAAGGCAGCGAAATCGAAGTAGTCGCAAAGGACAGCTTCAAATTGATAGTAAAGGCTTGTTAAGCACGTAATGCTATAGTTGAAATAATTTAATAATAAAATAAGGAATATATGAAAAACACAATATTGGCAAATATGACAGATTTCACAAGTGTATCTGGCATAGTTTTAATAGCAGTAATTATCGCAGTAATTGTGGTGCTAGCTATAGTTATAACTTTTGTAGGAACGTGGCTTAAGGCACTTTTGGCAGGTGCTCCTGTACCTATGTTGACGCTTCTTGCTATGAGATTGCGTGGCGTGCCTTATTCTATGATTGTCGACGCTAGAATTACTGCAGTTAAATCAGGCTTGGCTCTAAGTATAAATCAGCTTGAAGAACACTATTTAGCAGAAGGTAATTTGCTACCAACTGTACAAGCAATAGTTGCAGCAAATAAAGCTGGTATGGACTTGTCTTGGGAAAAGGCTAGGGCGATTGATTTAGCTACAAAGGGAACTAGCAAAACTGTGGGCGAGGCTGTTAGAACTTCTATCAACCCTAAGGTTATTGATTGCCCAGACCCAAATGGCTCTAAGCGTAGCATAGACGGCGTAGCTAAAGATGGTATCCAAGTTAAAGTTAGAGCTAGAGTTACAGTGCGTACTAATCTAAAAACTTTCATAGGAGGTGCTCAAGAAGAAACTATTATCGCCAGAGTAGGCGAGGGTATTGTTTCCACTATTGGGGCATCTGAAACTTATAAATACGTACTCGAACACCCAGACCACATTTCTAAGGTAGTGCTAAGCAGAGGTTTAGACTCTGGTACAGCTTACGAGATTTTATCTATAGATATTGCAGATGTCGACGTAGGCGAAAATATTGGTGCAAAGCTACAAGAAGCTCAAGCAATTGCTAATAAGAATATGGCTCAAGCTCAAGCTGAAATTAGAAGGGCTGCAGCGGTTGCCCTAGAGCAAGAAATGAAGGCTAAGGTAGAGGAAATGAAAGCGAAAGTTGTTGAAGCTGAAGCTGAAGTACCACTAGCATTGGCAGAGTCTCTAAAAAGTGGCAATATGGGCTTTATGGACTATTATAAAATGCAAAACTTGCTATCTGATACTAATATGAGAGACTCAATCTCAGGCAAAGACAGCAATAAATCTAAATAATGCAAGACCTCATTATACTAGCAAGTGGCGATAATGACCTAATGAAATTCCTTTTTGTTGGGATATGGATACTTGTGGTATTCGGAGGCGTGATTATGAAAATGCTTGGCTTGACTAAGGACGAAAGCTCAAAGTCAACGCAAAGTCAACGCCCAAGACCAAAATTCTCTGGCAACTCAAGCGAGTCAGAGGATATGGCAAGGGCAAGACAACGCCTCCAAGAGATGATTAGAGAACGTAAAGCCCAAGAAGGAGATATGTTTGGCACAAATTATGGACAAATAAGACCAGTCTTTGAAGAGGAAGGCGAAATATACGAAGACTACGACACTTCAATAAACAATACCCCTCAAAACTCTTACGAACAAAGCTCTTCGAGACACGCAAACTCCTCAAGTCAATCGAGAAACTCAAGCCAAACAGTAAGCCAATCGAGAAACTCAAGCTACCCAACCCAAACAACCCAAACAAACCAATCAACAAGCTACCTAAGTCAATCAAACTCTTCAAGCTCAACGAGCCAAAAAACTACGTCAAATGCTAGCGATGAAGCCTACGCTCAAAATACATTCGACTACGACCAAGAACTCAAAGAGACCCAAAAACTCCTTGCCGAGAGCGAAATTGCCTTTAATAAAGTAGCAAACAATACACCATTTTGCAATACCAACAACATAGATGAAATAGGCACAGACATAAAATCCACAGAAATAAGAGACTTTGTCCACAACAAAACCCTACTTAAAAAGTCCATAGTAATCTCCGAAATCCTAGACAAACCCTTATCCCTAAGATAAAGCCTTTCGTAAATCAAAGCCTTTCGTAAATCAAAGCCTTTAACCCAAGCAAAGTCCTTGAATAAAGCAAAATAAAGTATCCTTCAAGGCATATTAAAATGTATAGCTGGAGGGGTGGATATAAAAAAATAAAGACAAATAAAATCTCTTTCAAGACATATTGAAATGTATAGCTAGAGGGGTGGGTATAAAAAATAAAGATAAATAAAATCTCTTTCAAGGCATATTAAAATGTATAGCTGGAGGGGTGGATATAAAAAATAAAAATAATTTTC
>JAWXTY010000009.1:0-56245 GCA_044433115.1 Opitutales bacterium | reverse complement strand
GATTGCGTTGGCAGATATTGCCCAGAGGTAGAAGCTGGCAAGGGTGTTGTAGGGGGAATATCGCTTGAAGTATTTTAGGTGAAGCTCTTTTGTGATTTTTTTGTGTCGATATAACATTCTCAAGCCCCTTTGTATGCCTAAGTCATTATAGCTAAGAATATTTGTGCGTTCCATAGAGAAAATCATAAGCATTTGGGCTGTCCAGATGCCTATGCCATTGAGTTTAGTTAATTCTATGCAGACTTCGTCGTCGCTAAGGCTGTGTAGCTTATCTGTATCGATTTCGCCACTTAGTATCTTGTTTGCAATCTCTTTTATATAGCCAACTTTACGTAGGGATATGCCAAAGCTTTGTAGAAGCTCTTGGGGGCTTTCGGCGAGAGTTTTAGGGGTGATTTCTTCTAGCCCATTTTGTAGACGCAGGCAAATAGTCTTTTGAGCCTTTGTAGAAATTTGTTGCCCAATTATAGCACGCACTAGCGATGGGAAAATATCGCCATCGAGTTCTCTATTTATGACGCCAAGTGAGTCTATAACTTTGCAAAGCCTCTTGTCTTTCTTTTTTAGGGCGAGCAAATTTTCTTGTGTATATCTGAAGTGCTTAGTCATTTTCTAGGGCGTTTATAATTAGATTAGCTATATTATCTTTATCTAAATCAAAGTCAAAATGCGAAGAATTTTCTAAAATATTGTAGCTAAGATTTGCATTAATATCTTTAAAAAGCGTATAAGAAGCTTTCCTTTCGCTACTTAGATATGTATCGTTTTTCGACTCAAGCCAAAGTATAGGGGTTTCTGAGTTATTTGTGTAGTTTATATTATAGGGCAGGTCGCCCACTATGCTGACAGCCAATTTTAAATTTAACTCAGTTGCAACTACGCTTGCCATAGCCCCACCTTGCGAATGACCAAGAAGTATTATGTCGCTAAGAGCTATTTTTAGAGCCAAAATTTTGTCTTTAATAAACTTTAGTGCATAGTCAAAATCGCTTTCAATGGCATCACGTCTTGGGTGTGTCTCATCTTTGTTGAACCAAAAATATTTTGACTTCGCTTCATCTTTAATTAGAGGAGCGTCAAAGCTTAGAATTTCTGCATTGATAGATTTTGCAATATGCGACAAAAGCTCAGCGTAATCTGTTTTATTGCCTCCCGAGCAGTGCAAAAAGACTAGTTTTAAATTTTTAGAACTCAACATAATAGAAATCCTATGCTTTTTGCTTAGTATATCAAGACAAATTCTTTTATAGGCGACTTCTAAAAATTAGTTTTTAAAAAGTTAAGAAAAGAGCAATTATTCTTTTTTGCCTATTTTTGCTTGAATTTCTTTGCTTATATCGTCAGATAACGCCGTTATCCTCCTCTAACGCAAAAAAATTACGCTAAAAATAATCTAAAAAATAATTAATTGCTAATTTTTAGAACTCACCTATACTTTTTTCTTGGTTTTTTATGGAAAAAGTTTATTCTAAAAATAACTTATGAAAAGAAAACTTATTTATACTTGCCTATCCTTATTTGCATTTTGTGCGTCCCTAAGTGCTAGAGATATTTTTGTAGATTGCAATTACACTCAAGAGGCAGATGGCTCTTTAGAAAAACCTTTTAGTAAAATTGCAAAGGCATTGGATTTTGCAAAGGAGGGCGATAGTATTGTTCTTAAAGCTGGTATCTATAGAGAAAGTATAAATATTACTAAAGATAATCTTGAAATTAAAAATTACAAAGATGATTATGTTTTGATTTCGCCTATGAAAGAAGTGTCTTTGAAAGACTGCGAAGAAGCGAATGTTAATGGGCATAAGGTATATAAAATACCTACGAATGAGAAAGTTGTAGATGTTTTTGTAGGTGGCGAATTATTCCACTTGGCACGCTATCCAAACAAGACAGAGTCTATGCAATCGAACAAAGATTGGCTTTGGACTATGCTTAAAGAGGAGGATAAGGATATAGTAAGATTTACTGAAGTTATTGAGGGCGAGCCTGTTAAAAAGTTTACAGATGGCTATTATCTTGGGCTTCACGACAGGCACTACTTGAAGCGTCAAACTTTTGCAGCTTGGTATTCTTTGATTTTACCAATAGTTAGCACTGACGAAAATGGCATAATTAGCCTAAATGCAAGCGAGGCAAGTAGTGGTTATGTTGTGCCTCAAAATCCAAATAAGCCAACTAGCATAAATTTTGCAGAGGGCGTAGGTCTCGGTTATGTGATAGGTGCAAAAGAGGCTTTTGACGCTCCTTGCGAGTGGTATATAGATAGTAATAACAATACTTATTTTATTATAAATGACGCTCAAGAAGATGAAAATTTAAAGGTAGAATATAGAGTTGCTTTAACTGCAGTCGAGGTGAATGCAAAGAATGTAAGCTTAGTTGGGCTAAATTTCAAGGCGACTTCGTTGGCTGTTTTTGGGGATAATTTTGCTATGGATTTCTGCTCTATGCGATATATGGCTCCCTTCATTCACGCTAAGCACCCTAAGGAAATTCCAAGCAATCAAAGTCTATTATGTCAATGGGGCGACATTTCAAATGGCAGTATAGGTTTGTATGTTAAAGCCAATGGGGCGAAAATCACAAATTCCTATTTTGCACATAGTTACTTCTCTGGTATAAGGATAAAGGGCGACAATGCCTTAGTTGAAAATTGCATAGTTGAAGATATAAATTGGCTTGCTGTGCGTTGTGCTGGTATTCACCCTTGGGGCGATAATATTCTTTTGCGTAAAAATACTGTTAGAAATGTTGGAGGCAGTGGTTTAGAAGGGGGCAATGCTTCAAAAAATTGGTGCGACATATATGCTACAAACAATATATGGGAGCATAATCTAATAGAAAATACTACAAATTTAATAGTCGACCAAGGTGCTTTTTATACTAATCAGCAGGTGGGAACAAACCCTTATGGAAACAATATCGTAAGGTATAATATTATGAAAGACGTGCTTGAGCCTGACAAGGGAACGTGGACAAATGGCGTTGCAGGTTTATATATAGACAATAATAGCAGTGGCTTTTTAGTGCATAATAATGTTGTTATAAACGCAAGGCGAGGCATTAAATATAACGATTTTCCTCATAGTGTAGATAGTGCAGGTAGGGACGTTTATTATTTCAATAATACTTTTGTAAATGTCGATATGCTAGTAAATTATGGATTGCGATTGCCTGCAAATATTAGTAAAAATATGCTTGCTAAGGGGAAAGAACCTATTGCGAAAAATTTGATTATACAAAATAATTTGGCACTAAGTTCGACTGGCGATTTTACTTCTGTTAGACTAGACAATGCCCCTCTTTGGACTCATAATTATTGCGAAGAGGAGTTACTTGTTAAAGATGTGAAGAATTTAGATTTTTCTATACAAGGCAATGCTCTAAAATTAGCCCCATCAAAACTTAATTACGCATATATTTTAAAGTTCTACCCTGACATTGCCAACACTGACTACGTTGGGGCAGTAGACCCTAAAAAAGGAATGTTCGAAGCAGGCTCAACACTCCCTAAAAAGGATTATAAAGCTCAAGATTTAAAATTGCTTCGAGCTAAATAAATCTTAAACTTTTCACATTCGATTTGCCCCAAAAAATTCTTAGATCGCAAGACTAAGAATTTTTTGTTGGGGCTTCGAATTGCGTCTTAGATGAGTATTTGCTTTTGTTTAGGGGTCGAAGCGTACTTGTGGTACGTGAGAGTAATAAACAAAAGCAAAGCGGAGTATCAAGGGCAATATCACGCCCAATTAGCGATTTTGGATTTTGTCAGCAGTCTGAGCCTTTCCTTTGCCTTAAGTTCTTTTGTATCTAAGTTATAAGCAAAGAAAACGTCCTTTTCATTTATAGTGCCTTGCCCATACAAATAAGGGTAGTCGCCCCACAAGTGAATAGCTCTGCTTGTAATTATATCCTTGCCTAAGTGGCTCAAAATAGTCTCATTTGAGCTATTTTTGTACCACTTAATATCCCCAAGCAAATAGTATTACGCTCACTTATCGCACAATACCCAACAAGTACTAAAAATCCTTCAAAAAATAATTAATTGCTAATATAAAATATACTTGCTCTTTTTTGCCTATTTTACTTTAATTGCAATTTATGAAAAACTTAGAAGAATTTTTTAGTGATAAATTTTATAGTTACGAGGCGTTTATTGAGGCTCAAATCGAAAATTTTTTTAAATTTGAATTTTTTTCTTTTGAATATATAGATTTTTCTAAGTTTACAAATAGGCTTTGGCATACTTTTATGCGAGATAATAAGAATAATCGCATAAAAAAGTATCTCTTGGAAAGAATACCTATAGAACAACAAATTGATTGGGTTGTAAAGTATCCACTACTTTTTAAATCATCTACTATAGACAAGTGGACAGCTGGCGACTTTGAGTATTTTCATAAGAAATTTTTAGAATATAAAAAGGAAAATGGCTTTAGACCAAAATATACAGCACGAGATATTTCTGTAATTCTAATATATTATCCTGACTTGGCAGATGAGTTCGATTTAGACAAGGAAGTTGTGGGCTATGGTTGGTTAAATATGCTTGCAAATAAGTCGCTTTTAATCTCGGATTTTTTCTTTCAAGTTGATTATAGTCATAGACCTTGGTTAAAGTACGACCCTAGTATTCACACTAATAGAGATGATTTTGATTTCTTTAGAAATCCTATTTATCGCAATTTATATAATCATTTAGTAGAGTCGCCTTTAAATGTTTATGATACAAATAGTAGGTCTAAGTTTTATACCAATCTTGGCAATGATAAGATATTTATAGATATAATGTTACAATATCCAGAAATGGCGTATAAAATGGATATAGAAGCTTTTCATTATGAGTATCAATCGAGGTTTGTTAAAAGATTTAGGGGCTTTGCTGATAAGTTTGTTTATAATAATTTAGTGCCAATGGAGCGTTCTTTTTTGTTGGGTAAATTTCCAGAATTGATAGATTTTTTGGATTATTCTGATTTTGATAGTAGTAATTGGTGTGGTGTTTTGTCGGAAAACCCTCAGTTGGCAAAATTTGCAAATTGGGAAATTATAGAGGGTAGGGATTGTGTTTGTATACTTAAGGGAAATCCTGAAATTGCTAATCTTATAAAGTGGGAAAATTTCGATGGCTTCGCTTGGCAGTTTTTATTGACAGACAGTCCTAAGTATGCAAAGCATTGCGATTGGAATAAATTAAATTCTACAAATTGGAGTGTTGTTTTAAAGGCTCGCCCCGAATTTGCTGAGTATGCGAATTGGGATAAAATTACGCCTTCTGATATTTCTTCTATACTCGATAAGCGTCCTATGCTAAAGAAATTTATCGATAAAGATATTCTTTTTGCAATAGAAACGAGAAATAAGTATGTGCAAGAAGCAATAGACGCAGTTTTAAATGATTCTGCGATTAAAATTGAAGAAAAACCTTCGCAATTGAGAGATTTAAAAGAGTATTATGGAAATTTCCAAGATTTGGCTGCACAAGATTTTTCTTCTTGCAATCTTTTTAATGCAAGTTTTATTTCTGCAAACTTAAGGGGTGCAGATTTTAGTGGCTCATTACTTGATAATGCAAGCTTTTGCGATGCAAATATAGAAAAAGCAGACTTTTCTGGTGCAACTATAGAGAATGCAGATTTTAGTAATCTTTTTGTGTCTGAAAATCAATTAGATGACACAGTTGATTTTAGGAAGAAATGCTTAAAGAAAGTATCTTTCTTTTATTCCCATCTCGAAAAAATTTCTTTTAGAGATATGACTTTAATTGATATTTGTTTTGAAGAGGCAAATTTAACTGATGCTAAGTTTTTAGATTGTACCTTAAGAAATGTTGAGTTTGAAGAGGCAAATTTAAAGAATGCTTGCTTTAGGGCTTGCGACTTAAGGACTTGTTTAGATCTTGATTTGTCTAAAGCCTTTATAGAAAAATCTATTTTGCCAGATGGCACTTTAGTTGGCTCTAAGTCTTATGTGCCTCGTGTTTTGAAAATTACAACAGTTAAACACCCAACTGACTCTAAGCTTATTGATGCAAAAGTAGCAGCAAAGGAAACTATAATAAACCTTAGTTTACATATAGTTAACAATGCAAAAGTAGTTTTAGAAGAAAATTCGATGCTTGTAATTAGTGCTACTTCTGTTTTGCGTTTAGACTTAAAGGCAGAGGAAGAGGCTAAGATATTTATGAAGGCAAATTCCAGATTTTTCTTTAAAGATAGGGGACGTATGATAGTTACTATAGACAAAAAATCTAGGCAAGCTGGCACTAAATTTAAGATAATAGAATTTGAAGAAGGTGCAAAATTAGACATAGAGCCACTTTTAGCAAGGACAAACCCTAAGTGCCTTGAGTTGGACTCGCAATTAGCAAATTACCCTCCTTATGCCTATAAGGATTTTAAATTTTATATAGAGGGAAAGTTTTTAATATTAGAAATTTTGCCAATATTAAAACTCCCTCCAGAGCGAAAGTAAACCTTGGTTTATTCTTCGATGTTGAATTTGTATATGCTTTTTTGGGCTGTTATGTAGAGGGTTTTGTAGTCTGAGCTAAAGGCACAGTTTGATGGGAAAGCTGACACTTTTATGTTGCCTAGCTCCTTGCCTGATGCGTCGAAAACTACTACCCCTGTGCGTGTGGCACAAAATAGATTTCCTTTTTGGTCTACTTTCATTCCATCTGGCTTTTTAACATTGGCTTTAAATAGAACTGGGCTTTCGAGTGTGCCATCTTCCTTTAGTTTGAATGAATAAATTTTGTCAGCTCCGTGATCAGCTACATACAATATTTTCTCGTCTGGCGAAAATGTTATTCCATTAGGTTTTACTAAGTCTTTGTTTAGCAATGTAAGTTCGCCACTGTCTTTTGATATTCTAAATATACCTTGAAATTTTAGCTCTTGAGCGTCGCCTTTAAGCCCATAATTGGGGTCAGTGAAATATATGTCGCCATTGCTTTTTATTGTAAGGTCATTAGGGGCGTTTAGTTTTTTGCCATCAAACTCAGTTGCAATAGTGTTGATTTTTTTGTCTTTGTCTATATGACTTAGGCTTCTTTTGTGGCAGGCGTAGAGCTTCCCATCTTTATCTATAGCAATGCCATTTGAGTTTTGGCTATTATCTATATAGACTTCTTTATTGTTGGCTTGGTCTACTTTGTATATTTTGCTTGCAGGAATGTCTGAAAATATCAAGGCATTTTCTGATTTTAAGTAAAGAGGTCCTTCTACAAATTTAAAGCCAGTTGCGATTTGTTCAGCTTCTTTATCGAAGTTTAAAGCAAGGGCAGGTGTGCATATTGATATAGATGCAAGTATTAAAAGTAAGTTTTTTTTATTCATAGTACTTAGTGTATAATTGATACTAGCCTAAGTCAAGTATAATATATTTGCTGAAAAATCTTACAATTTTGTCGTTAAATGGCTTGTTTTGACGTAAAAATTTATTAAATATTTAGATTTTGCGACAATTTTGTCGAAAAACCTAAAAAATATTACAAATTTGTTATAAGTCCTTGACAGCTCTAATTTTTTTTGAAATACTCAGTAACATAATCTATGTGATTTTTAAAGATAAGCAATAAAGTATTTTTAGAAATAAATCACAATCTTAATCTAATATAAAAAAATAAAATAAATATGAATAAATACGTAGCAAAAGTTTTAGCAGACTTGAACGCAAAGCACCCTTGGGAAAGTGAATTCTTGCAAGCAGCAGAAGAAGTTCTTTCATCATTGGGTACTGTTTTAGACTTTGATAATAAGTATGAAAAAAATGCAATTCTTGAAAGAATGGTTATTCCTGAAAGAGTTATTCAATTCCAAGTACCTTGGGTTGACGATAAGGGTATCCTTCAAGTAAATAGAGGTTTTAGAATACAGTTTAACTCAGCTATTGGTCCTTACAAGGGCGGTTTGAGATTTCACCCTTCAGTAAACTTGAGTGTATTAAAGTTCTTAGGTTTCGAGCAAGTGTTTAAGAATTCTTTGACTACACTTCCTATGGGTGGTGGTAAAGGTGGTTCAGATTTCGACCCTAAGGGTAAGTCTGACTTAGAAGTAATGCGATTTTGCCAAAACTTTATGCGTGAGTTGTATAGACACATCGGACCAGACACAGACGTACCTGCAGGCGATATAGGCGTAGGTGGTCGTGAAATTGGTTATTTATTTGGTCAATATAAGAAGATTGTTAACGCACACGAAAGCGTATTGACAGGTAAGTCTCTAAACTGGGGCGGTTCTTTGATACGTCCAGAAGCTACAGGTTATGGTAATGTATACTTTGCACAAGAAATGTTGGCTATGAAGGGCGACTCTTTTGCAGGCAAGACTGTATTGGTATCTGGTTCTGGTAACGTGGCTCAATACACTATAGAAAAGGCTACACAATTGGGAGCTAAGGTTGTTTCTGCATCTGACTCTGCTGGTACAATTATCGACCCTGATGGTATCGACGCTGAAAAGTTGGCTTGGATTATGGAATTAAAGAACGTTAAGCGTGGTAGAATTTCTGAATACGCAGAAAAGTTCACAGGCTCTACTTACTATGCAGGCAAGAGACCTTGGGGCTTGGTTAAGGCTGAGATTGCATTGCCATCTGCTACACAAAACGAAGTTGACGCAAGCGATGCAAAGGCTCTTATCGAGCAAGGTTGTATGTTGGTTGCAGAAGGTGCAAATATGCCATCTACTCCAGAAGCTATTGAAGTGTATATGAATGCAAAGATTTTGTATGCTCCTGGTAAGGCATCTAACGCAGGTGGTGTTGCAACAAGTGGCTTAGAAATGTCTCAAAATGCAATACGTTTGAACTGGTCTGCTGAAGAAGTTGACGCAAGATTACACGGAATTATGAAGTCAATCCACAAGGCTGCATGGGATGCTGCTGAAGAATACGGCACACCTGCAAACTATGTAAATGGTGCTAACATCGCAGGCTTCAAGAAGGTAGCCCAATCAATGATAGACCAAGGCGTTTAATTCTCTGTAATTAAAGTTTACAATATAAAAGGAAGCAGCTTTGAATGAACTGCTTCCTTTTTTTGGGGAAAAATTATTTACTCTCAATCTTTAGTCTTTGATTTTGGCTGGGGTGTTTATGTGTTGGGCGTCGTGGGTTTCGCCTGCGGTTTCGCCGTAGAAGTTGCTTCTGATGTCTTTAAAGGTGTTTCTGTCGGATTTGTCTTTGGAGTGATTTTCTGGGGTGCTATCGCCTCTAAGCTCTTGCCACTCTTGCATAGTTTGCCTCATTTTGGCGATGACTTCTTTGTATTCTGGGTTGTTGATTTCGTTGTAGACTTGGTCTTTGTCTTTTGATAGTATATAAAATTCTTGCTCTTGCTCTTGGATTTGCAAATACGTCTGCTTGCATAGGGTTTAGTTTGCCCCTACTATTTTTGAATTTCAACAAGCTTTGGTGGCTGTCTGCCAATACTATATCGTTGCTACTCATCAGTTCTTGCTTGGGGTATGCGTTGATAGTGTAGGAGTAGTCTTTGTATCTGAGAGTTCTGACGTGAGCGTAGTAATTATGCCAATTTTGCTCGGCGTAAGCATAGTCTCGAACGCTTGCATTTTTGTCTTCTTTGTTTGTGCTTCCATCGTGTATATTAAATGCTGACCTTACAATAATTGGCGAATTTTCCCTACCTCCAAAATGGGTCTTTCCACTTTGATAAGACAAGCTGTAATTAATATAAATTTCTTCACACATAATTACAATAAGTAATTTTACTTATATGTAAAGGCTTTATTTTTTGGCTTTTTTGAGCATTTTGATTTGGTCTCGAATGAGGGCGGCTTTTTCGAATTTTAGTTCTTTTGCAGCTTCTAGCATATCTTTTTTAAGCTCTTCGATGAGGGAGTCTTTGTCGCTAAGTTCTGCAAAGTCTTTATCCTTATCCTTTTTGTTTTTCTTTAGAACTAGCGAGCTTTCGATTTTTCTTACAGTGCTTTGAGGTGTAATTCCAAACTTTTCGTTATGCTCTTTTTGTATAGTTCTTCTTCTGCCACAAACGTCGATGGCTGTTCTTATAGACTTTGTTATAGTGTCTGCATAAAGGACGACTTTGCCTTCTTTGTGTCTGGCTGCTCTGCCTGCAGTTTGAATTATACTTGTGGCACTTCTTAAAAATCCTTCTTTGTCGGCATCTAAGATACAAACTAAGGCAACTTCTGGAATATCCAAGCCTTCTCTAAGTAGATTTACGCCAACAAGGGCATCAAATTCGCCTAATCTAAGTTTTCTTAAAATTTCCACACGCTCGAGCGTATCTATATCTGAGTGAAGATATTCCACCTTTATCCCAATTTGCCTGAGATATTCTGAGATTTCCTCACTCATCTTCTTTGTGAGTGTAGTTACAAATACTCGCTCTTTACGCTTTGCGTATTGCCTAATCATATTTGCACAATCTTCGACTTGGTTTTTGATAGGGCGTATAATTATTTCAGGGTCTAGCAAGCCTGTAGGGCGTATGACTTGTTCAGCAATAACTGGGCTATTTCCTATCTCAAAGTCAGCAGGGGTAGCTGATACAAATATCGTTTGTCCAGTTAGTTCTGAAAATTCATCGAAAGTCAAAGGTCTGTTATCCATTGCAGATGGCAGCCTAAATCCAAAGTCTACTAACTTTTCTTTCCTTGCCCTATCGCCAAGATAGGAAGCCCTTATCTGTGGGGTAGTTACGTGGCTTTCGTCTAAGAATAAAATGGAGTCTTGGGGCATAAAGTCGAGTAGGCACCAAGGGCGAGAGCCTTTTTTTCTGTTTCCAATGTGCATAGAATAATTTTCTATACCAGAGCAAACGCCTGTCTCTAAAAGTATGTCCATATCTTGTTCTGTACGCATTTTTATACGTTGAGCTTCGATAAGTTTGCCTTGCTTTTCAAAGAAATTAACTTGCTCGAACATCTCTTGTCTAATCTTTGGAACAGCTCGCTCTATATTTTCCATAGGGGTAACAAAGGCTGTAGCAGGATATAAATCAAAGCCATCAAGCTTAGTTTTTGTAGCTTGAGTTAGGGGGTCTATAACCTTTAGGCTATCTATTTCGCTACCAAAAAATTCCACTCTTAAAACAGAGTCTAAATAAGCTGGAAATATGTCGACTACATCGCCTCGAACCCTAAAATTTCCTTGCTCGACTACAGTGTCATTACGCAAGTAATTTATCGAAACAAGAGTCTCTAAAAGCGTATTCCTATTTAGTTTAAGCCCCTTGCGTAGAGGTATCATCATCTTCTTGAAGTCCTCAGGCGAGCCTAAGCCGTATATGCAAGATACGCTGGCTATTACAACTACATCACGTCGACTAACTAGCGAGCTTGCTGTAGATATTCTAAGCTTTTCAATCTCGTCATTTATCGCAGAGTCCTTTTCTATATAAGTATCTGTTTGAGGTATGTAGGCTTCGGGCTGATAATAATCGTAGTAACTTACAAAATATTCCACAGCATTGTCTGGGAAAAACTCCTTAAATTCAGAATATAGCTGGGCTGCCAATGTTTTATTATGAGAAATTATTATAGCAGGGCGATTTGAATTTGCTATGATATTTGCCATCGTAAATGTCTTTCCAGACCCCGTTACCCCCAAGAGCGTAGAATATTTATTGCCAGCTTCAAGGCTATTTGTTAGTGTATCTATAGCTTTGCCTTGGTCGCCTGCAGGTTTATATTTTGAATTTAATTTGAAGATATTAGACATTTGCAAAGAGTATTTGTTGGGCGTATCCAGCATAATCGCCAAAATTATCCTTGGCATAGGCACGAATATCGCTAGGTTTTTCTATATTATATAAGTTCTTCATCGACTTAATTATCCAAGTATCAACAGGAAAGGCATTTGTTTTATTTGCAGAAAATAGCAAAATACAATCTGCAACCTTTTCGCCTATTCCACTTAGGCTACACAAATAAGCCTTTGCTTCAACATAGCTCATAGTCAAAAGTTCTTGGGTATCAAAGCCATCTGCAATGATTTTTTGTGCAGTATTTTTTAGATATTTTGCCCTAAAGCCAAGCTTACACTCAAGTAAATCATCTAGGCTTGCCTTGGCAATTTTATCAAAACTATCAAGGCTATAAAATCCCTCAAGAAGCTCTATACCAAATTTTTGCCTCAGGAGATTTACGCATTGCTTAATTTGAATTATGCGTTTTGATGAGCTACAAATAAAGCCCATTATGCACTCATTAATTGGTTGTCTGAGTATGCGAAGGTTAGGGCGTTTGTCTAGTTGAGAGCTTAAAGTAGAGTCCTTTAAAGCGTATAAGTCTTGGCGTATCTTTGCGTAATCACTTTGGGCATCTAAGTAATTTAATAGATTTCTTTCAAGCTCCTTGTTTTTATAAGCACTTGGCTCTTGGTAGAATAATTTATCCCCACTAAGCGAAAGCCTTGCGATATTTTTTGCAAATATACCCACATAAGCACTTTTCCCATCTGCATACCAAGAAAAGCTTTGCCCTCCATCTATAGTCTCCTTAAAGTCCTCATAGCTAAAGGAAATCCCCTCTAGCTCTTTCTTTTGAGACCACTTTACAGCCATCTTACACTCCTTGAAGCTTAAAATACGCTAGAGTCTCGCTCTTCTTTTATAGACCACAACCAAGAACGCTTTTGGGCAAGAACTTTGCCTTCAGGTGATTTAATCACAATCTTCCAAGCGTTTACATTAGCTTCAGGGTCTTTCCAGTCAGAGCCAGTTAAGCCTAATTTAATCTCTCTAAATACGCTTTCGCTTTGAGGTACTACAAATTTATAAGTCTTAACCTTTGCCTTGTCAGAAGTATCTATGCTAAGTTCAATTACGCAATCTTTAGCAATTTGAGAAACGCCAGAAAGCATCACATAACAATACATACCAGCACGAGCCTTGTCTTGACTTCTAATAGTTAGGTAGCCTTCAGTATATTCTTGTCCTAAGAGCCTATCTCCAATATGAGTCGCTTGGTGCTTGTTTAGATAATTGAATTTGCAATAAGAGATTGTAGCAGAGTCGAGGTCTGCCCCCAAAGTATCTGTGATTTCTTCTGTAGCTTCTACCTTAGCTGGCTTTCTTTCTTCTATCATTTGACTTCTATCTGGCACGCAGGCAAATAGAGATAATGCTGGAATTAAAGCTATGTATAATTTAAATTTATTTAGGTTCATAATATATTATTTCATATAGTGGGCAATTTATTTCAATAGGTCAATTAAAATATAGATTAGATTTTCCTAAATATATACACCCTATCTGACTTTCTTAATCTCACTGGGCATTTTAGAGCAATTTTGTCGCCCTTTTTTGCAGAAGTTATTTCTACAAACTCCCTTTGCATTTGCTCTACTTGGAAAGTTTGCATACCTGTTGCATTGCCCTCGATTTGCACTGTGTCGCCTATCTTTAATGAGCCACTTTCGACCACAACTTCAGCTACACAAATTTTAGGGAAGAAATTCCTCACTCTACCCAACAAAAGCTTCTTTTGAGGAGATACATTTCCAGCACTCTTAGTGTGCCAATCCTTCATAGGTCTACCCATAAAGAAGCCTTCAGAAAATCCTCTATTAAACACCAAGTGCAACTTTTCCATCTCAGCTTTTTTCAAAGCCTCAAATTCGCTTTCTGGCATCTTGTCATAATAAGCGTCAATTAGAGTCCTATAAGCCTTTACTGTATTATATACAAACTCAGGGTTTCTGTTTCTGCCTTCGATTTTAAGCGAATTAACCTTCATATCCAAAAGTTGCTCCAAGAAAGGAAGTGTACACAAATCCTTAGGGCTAAGTATATAATCTGTACCCATTTCGTATTCAATGTCGGCATTGTCGCTAGTGTCTATAATCTTATACTGCCTCCTACAAGGTTGCAAGCACTCGCCTCTATTTGCACTCTTTCCACAAGAAAATTCAGATAAAAAGCACCTGCCACTTATAGATATACACATAGCTCCGTGGGCGAAAATTTCTATATCAATCTTATCTGCCTCTTTTTTTCCAAGCTTTTTTGTGAGGTTACGACGCATCTTTTTCATATGCTCTATAGTACACTCACGAGCCAAGACAAATCTATCTATATTGAAGTTTTTGTGATATGCTATAATTGCGTCAGAGTTAGATACGCTCGCTTGAGTTGATAAGTGAGCTTCTAAATTGTGCTTTTTTAATATAGATAAAATTGCATTATCCCAAGCAATAAAAGCATCTACTCCAGCTTTCGACGCTTTCAATATTAGCTTTTCTACATTAACTAGCTCGTCCTCGTAGTATATAGTATTTAGCGTCAAATATACACGCACTCCATTTTTCTTTGCAAGCTTGCAAGCACTTCTCAATTCAGGCAAGGAAAAGTTCTTTGCCCCAGCTCTCATATTTGTACCCTTTACGCCCAAGTACACAGCGTCTGCCCCTGCTTTTATAGCTGCCGAAAGACAAATTGGGTCTCCAGCAGGTGCCATTAATTCTACTTTTTTCATATTCTAAATTTCTATATTTCTATCTATCAATGCTTTTGCCTTAGGCTCTCTTTGCATAAAATTCTTAAATGCCTTTTCAGGTGATATACTTCTGCCTACCTTAAGGATATTTTTTGCAAATTGCATACCAGTTTTAGCGTTGAAAATTCCATCTTCTTCAAAGCGAGAAAATGCGTCAGCGTCTAAAAGCTCTGCCCACTTATAAGAATAATAGCCTGCAGAATAACCAACTTCATCGCCAAAAATATGCGTAAACTTCTCTAAGTGCGAAGGAATTTCGTGGCTATAGCTAATCTTATAATCAAGAGTATCCTTTGCAAGTTGCTCTCTTATACCATTTTTAAGATACTTTTTCGTATTTATATGTAACTCTAAGTCGCTCTTTGCAAAGAATAATTGCCTAGTAAACGCCAATGCTCCTTGGAATTTGCGTGCTTTAATCATCTTGTCGAAAAGAGCTTTAGGGATTGCCTTATTTGTCTTATAGTGCTTTGCAAAAGTGTCTAAGCACTCTTTGCTATAGCACCAATTCTCCAATATTTGAGAAGGAAGTTCTACAAAGTCCCAAGCAACGCCACGCAAAGAACGCTCTGGCATATCCATCATAGCAAAGTGTAGCAAGTGTCCAAATTCGTGGAAGAGCGTGCATAGTTCATCGTGATTTAAAAGCGAAGGCTTGTCCTTTGTAGGTGCGTTTAGGTTGCCCCCTATAAAGAGTAGGGCAGGCGAGTTATCTTCGTGTCCTTTTAATATATTCATCCAAGCTCCAGCACGCTTTGTGCTTCTTGGGAAAAAGTCTGTGTAGAAAGAGCCTAAGTGCTTGCCTTCGCAATTGTGTATTTCATAAAAATTCAAGCCCTTAGCCCAAGTATTCTTGGTTTTTGCTTGTTTGATTTTTAGCCCAAAGAGCGTTTCGCTAAGTTTAAATAGCCCATCTAAGCACTTTTCAAATACAAAATAAGGACGCAACTTTTCTTGCTCAAAAGAATACTTTTCTTGCCTTAGCTTTTCAGATAAAAATGCAATGTCGAAAGCTTTTAGCTCATAGTCTTGCCCAAAGAATTTCTTTGCATATTCCTTTATATCGCCTTGCTCTTTGATGAAATATGCTTGGGTCTTTTTATGTAAATCTTCAACAAAGCTTAGGGCTTTTTTGCCAGACTTAGCCATTCTACGCTTTAAGATGTGGTCTGCCCAATTTTTGTCTTTAAAGATTTTTGCAATCTTCATTCTAAGCTCTAATATATCCACAATTAGCTCAGTATTAGAGTGTTCGCCATTTTGGGCTACATTGCTAAATTCTTTCCAAATTTGCTCTCTAAGCTCTCCATTTTCGCTATAACTTAATATAGCAATTACAAGAGGAGCTTGGAGTTTGATTAAATATCCATCTAATTTTTTATCTTGAGCATTGCGTTTTGCTAGGGCTATTGCACTTTCTGGCAAGCCCTTTAGAAGTGCTTCGTCTTTGATTTCTAGCGAAAAGGCATTAGTGCTATCTAAGACATTTTCTGAAAACTTCTTAGTTTTAAAAGATAGCTTTTGATTTAAGTCCTTAAGCTTTTCTTTTTTCTTTTGAGAGAATGCAACCCCACTATCTATGAAGTCCTCAAGTATTTCATTTAGAGCAGCCTTTTGATTTTTAGATAAATGCTTAGCCTCTTTAGTCTTAGAGAATTTCTTAAAAATAGCATACAAATCCTCATCTAAATATATAGACATATTGTAGTCTGTTACTAGGGGGAGTGTTTCGTTTATAGCATCTCTTAGGGCTTGATTGTCGTCTACAGAGTCTAGGTGCATAGCATAACTCCACGCCATATCTAAATCGGCACTTGCCAATTCAAATGCTTCAACACAATTTTTATACGACAGCTCTCTTTGCTCTTTTATTTCTTTTATATTTGCCTTAGAGCGACTTATAGCGATTGTAACATCGTCTTTAAGAAAAGAGCCTTTCATTTCTTTCCATTTTGGAGGGAAAGTTTTGTCTAAAAATGGATTGTCTATAATCATAATATTATATACAATATAATAATTGTAATATTTCAAGGAAAATGTAGGCTCTTCTAAAAATAATATCCCTAAATTAGTGGCTATAAATAGACTAAACTTTTTGATTTTTTATGTAATTATTAAATAATTGTTAAAATAGCAATGTATTACTAAATATTTTTTAAAAATTTTCTAGTAAACAAGCCACTTGAGGGCTTTTTTGAAATTTAATCAAAAAAAAATACTTTACATAGCAAAAATTTAGGTATATTTCTAATCTTATAAAAAATCGAGAACTATGGAGACCAAAAAAATTTTAATTATAAAGAGAGATGGCAAAAGCGAAATATTTTCAGACGAGAAAATCGCAAGAGCTATAACTAAGGCATTTAAAGCAGGTGGCATTCTAAACCCTGAACAAACTGTAGCAGAAGTTACAAAGAGGGTCGTTGCTTCTATCAATAAGGCAGAGATAACTGTGGAGGAAATCCAAGATATAGTTGAGCGTGAATTGATGACTTCTAACTCATATATCGCTAAAAAATATATCATTTATAGAGAATGGCGTACTGTAGAGCGTGATAAACGTACAGGTATGAAGCAGATTATGGACGGCATTGTTAAGATAGAAAATAACGATGTTAATTTGAGTAATGCAAATATGTCATCTCACACACCTTCTGGACAGATGATGACTTTTGCCTCAGAAGTTACAAAGGATTATGCTTGCAAATATTTAACTAGCGTTAAGTTCTCTAAAGCTCACAGAAATGGCGACATTCACATACACGACTTAGATTATTACCCAACTAAGACTCTAACTTGCGTGCAATACGACTTAGAAGATATTTTCACTAGGGGCTTTCGCACTAAAAATGGCTCTATAAGAACACCTCAGTCTATACAAAGTTACGCAACTTTAGCTACAATTATTTTCCAAACTAACCAGAACGAGCAACACGGAGGTCAAGCTATCCCTGCTTTTGACTTCTTTATGGCTCCTGGCGTAATTAAGTCTTTTAGAAAGCACTTTATCACTTCTTTGGGCTTTTTTGCTAAATTAAAGAATGTAGAGCTAGATGACGCAAAACTAAAGGAAATTGCTGGAACTATACCATCTATAATTTTAACAGACGAAGCATTTAAGGCATTGACTGCTACTTTGGCAGATGCAAAGGTTATAATTGGCGACGCTGAGTTGAAAATCCTTTTAGAGCAATGTCATTCTAGCACAGAAAAAGACACTCTTCAAGCTATGGAAGGCTTTATACACAATTTGAATACTATGCACTCTCGTGGTGGTAACCAAGTTGTATTTAGTTCTATCAACTATGGCACAGATACTAGTGCTGAAGGCAGAATGGTTATTAAGCAGTTATTAATTGCTACATCTCGTGGATTGGGTTCAAAGGAAGTTCCAGTTTTCCCTATACAAATCTTTAAGGTTAAAGAGGGCGTAAACTATTCTGATGCAGACTACGACAAGGCAATGAAAGCTTTCCAAAAGGGTAAGGAAAATGAAGAGACTTATGCAAATCCTAATTTCGACTTGTTGTTGTTGGCTTGTAAGACTACATCTACGTCTTTATTCCCTAATTTTACTTTCTTAGATACAGCATTTAATAAGCACGAAAAGTGGGACGCAAATGACCCTAAGAGGTATCACTATGAAATTGCAACTATGGGTTGTAGAACACGTGTATTTGAAAATTTAAATGGCGAAAAGACTTCTTTAGGTAGGGGTAACTTGTCATTTACTTCAATAAATATGCCACGTTTAGCTATAGAAGCTTTGCACGAAGCTGAAGATTTTTGCCCAGGGGCAGATAAGCATCAATTGCGTGAAGAGGCAAAATTCATATTTTTGAAGAAATTGAGAGAGATGGCTGAATTGGTTGCTCAACAACTATATGAACGCTATTCTTACCAACGCAAGGCTTATGCAAGACAGTTCCCATTTATGATGTCTAATGATATTTGGAAAGGTGGCGGAGCTTTAAATGGTGCAGACGAAGTTGGCGACGTTATTAATTCTGGTACATTGGGTATTGGCTTTATTGGTGGACATAACGCTATGTATGCAATTTATGGCGACTCACACGCTCACTCTAAGGACGCATGGAATACTCTTTATGAGGCAATTATGGTATTAAACGACGTAGTTGAAGCATATAAGCGTAGATATAAGTTGAATTATTCTGTTTTGGCTACTCCTGCAGAGGGCTTATCTGGCAGATTTACTAGAATAGACAAAAAGAAATATGGCATTATCGAAGGCGTTACTGATAGAGATTACTATGTAAATTCTTTCCACATTGACGTGAAAGAACCTGTTTCTTTTATGGAAAAAATCAAGCTAGAAGCACCATTTCACGCTGTAACTAGAGGTGGACATATTACTTATGTAGAGCTAGATGGCGAAGCGAAGAAGAATGTTTCTAGTATCTTGAAGATTGTTAAGGTGATGAAGGATAACGAGATTGGTTATGGCTCTATAAATCACCCAGTTGATACTTGTATGTCTTGTGGATATAGGGGGGTAATTTACGCTCAATGTCCTACTTGTAAGAGTGAATTGATTTCAAGAATGCGTCGTATTACAGGTTATTTAACAGGTAGCTTAGAGACTTGGAATTCTTCTAAACAAGCTGAAGAAAAAGACAGAGTAAAGCACTTGTAAAATGACTCTTAGAGTTGTAAATATCTATCCCGAAACTATTTCTGATGGTTTTGGGATACGTTTTTCTATATACCTATCTGGCTGTGGACATAGGTGTAAGGGCTGTCATAATCCTCAAAGTTGGGATCCATCTTTGGGGCAACCCCTCGATGATATGCTCGACGATATAGTAGGGCAAATTAACAAAAACCCTATGCTAGATGGCATAACTGTTTCTGGAGGCGACCCATTTTATAACCCGAGCGAACTGATTAGATTGTTAAAGACACTCAAGGAAGGCACTGGCAAAAATATCTGGTGCTACACTGGCTATACCTACGAGAAACTTATCCAAGACCCCCAACGCAAGCCTGCCTTAGAATATATAGACGTGCTTGTCGATGGTAGCTTTATGCAAGATAAACTCGACCCACGACTCTTCTTTCGAGGAAGCTCCAACCAAAGAATTATCTATCTCGAAAACTCCGAAATCGACTACATTCGCTACCCTGAGTTAGAAGATGGGGATTTGTGAAATTAGTTTTGGTTAGGAAGCAAAAACTTTGTTTTTGCACTACGATGGGTTACAATTGCTCTTTTTAACCTATTTTTGCTTAAATTTCCTTGCTTATCTCCTTAGATAGCTCTGCTATCTGCGTCAAACGCAAAAAAATTACGCTAAAAATCCTCTTAAAAATAGCTAATTGCTAATTTCACAGAAGATATTGAGCTTTAATACTTTTGCACCCTCAAGTGCAAAACCTAAAATCTAAAATAAAAAATTGTAATTAACTTGAAAGAGATACTTCTCTTTCAATGGATGGGGCTTTTCTTGAATTATCTTTAATTTTTTCAAAATTAATTTAATTCAAGAAAAGGAAGGATGGGCAGTCGACTAGCACCCCTAGAAAACACACTAATCAACACACTCCAACCAGCTAAAAACTATGGTATCCAGTGCCTCACTGGTTTCAGGTTTTAAGGGCGGGAACTAAGCCCTTAATGGGGTTTGGGGCAAAGCCCCAATATCTAAATCTTTATTTATTTTAATTTTTGTTTAAAAATTCGATATAAGAGAGAATGAACAAAGATAAATTGACAAATAACTTTGGTAGACCAATACCAGACAATCAAAATACAAAAACAGCAGGGGCTAGGGGGCCTGCTTTGCTAGAAGATGTATGGCTTCAAGAGAAGCTTGCGAATTTCCATAGGGAGGTTATACCTGAGAGGCGTATGCACGCAAAGGGTTCTGGGGCTTATGGAACGTTTAGGGTTACGAATGATATAACGAGATATACAAAGGCAGATATATTTTCTGAAGTTGGCAAGGAGACTGAGACTTTTGTTAGGTTTTCTACAGTAGCAGGAGAAAGAGGGGCTGCCGACGCAGAAAGGGATTTGCGAGGATTTGCAGTGAAATTTTATACAAATGAGGGTAACTGGGATTTAGTTGGCAATAATACACCTGTTTTCTTTATGCGAGATGGGCATCACTTCCCTGATTTAAACCACGCAATAAAGCGAGACCCTCAAACAAATTTGCATTCGCCCAAAAGTAATTGGGACTTTTGGACAAGCTTGCCAGAAGCTTTGCATCAAATAACTATAACTATGGGCGACGATGGCATTCCTGCTTCGTATAGAAATATGCACGGTTTTGGTAGCCACACATACTCATTAATCGATGGTGATAATCAAAGAATATGGGTTAAATTCCATTGGATTTGCCAACAAGATATAGCATTTTTAACAGACGAAGAAGCTGCCGAAATTATTGCTATGGATAGAGATAGCCACCAACGAGACCTATTTGAACACATAGAGCAGGGCGATTTTCCTAAGTGGAAGCTTGCTATACAAATTATGACCCTTGAGGAGGCTAAGGCTAATACATTTAACCCTTTTGACCTCACAAAAAAATGGGACGAAGAGCTATTTCCTCTCACAGAAGTTGGTATCTTAGAGCTAAATCGTAACCCAGAAAACTATTTTGCAGAAGTCGAGCAAGCCGCATTTAGCCCTGCCAATATCGTCTCTGGTATAAGCTTTTCCCCAGATAAAATGCTTCAAGCAAGGCTATTCGCCTATGGCGACGCTCAAAGATATAGGCTTGGCGTAAACCACTATCTAATCCCTGTAAACAAGGCTCGATGCCCTATAACTGGTTACTCTCGTGATGGACAAATGCGTGTTGATGGCAACTACGGAGCTAAAATTGGTTACGAACCTAACTCCTATGGAGCTTGGCAGGAACAACACTCCTACAAAGAACCAAAAATTCCTGTAGATGGCGATGGCGACGCTTGGGACGCAAGAGCTGACGATGACGATTATTTCTCTCAACCTCGCAAGCTCTACCACTCCTTCTCCCCAGAGCAAAAGCAAAGACTCTATGCAAACACTGCCAGAGCTATGGCTTCTTGCCCTGACTTTATCAAAAAACGACACATAGAAAACTGCTCTAAAGCTGACCCAGAATATGGCAATGGCATTGCTAATGCAATGAATATGAAATAGATGGGAAAGATAAGATAAGATAAGATTTAGATTATTGGGGCTTTGCCCCAAACCCCATTAAGGGCTTGTTTGCAGCCCTTAAAACCCGCAACCAGTGAGGCACTGGATACCATAGTTTGGGTCGCTGGCGTGCGTTGATTAGTGGGTTGCCTTTAGGGTGCTAGTCGACTGCCCGTCTTTCCTTTTGTTGATTTAAATTAATTTTAAAAAATTAAAGATAAATCAACAAAAGCCCTACCTCCTTGAAAGGGAAGTATCCCTTTCAATCTAATTAGAACTTATTTAAGCTTTTAGGCTTTGCACTTGAATGTGCAAAGGGTAGGGGCTTATCTTTTGTGCAAAAAAAAGAGCGTTCTTATTCGAAAACGCTCTTAAATTTTTTTGTGAGGAGGGAATTTTCCTTTAGGAAAATCCGTCTGTTGCAACCCTGAGTACACACAGATAGCAAGCGAAGCTTGCTACGTGGAGGGGTTTGCCAAAAAAGAGCGTTCTCATTCGAAAACGCTCTTAAATTTATCTCTGAGGAGGAAATTTTCCTTTAGGAAAATCCGTCTGTTGCTAACCCTGAGTACACACAGATAGCAAGCGAAGCTTGCTACGTGGAGGGGCTTGCCCTTCCTAGTCGAGGGTATCGACGGAGATGTGGAGTTCTTTTAGTTGCTTTTCGGTAACAAAACTTGGGCTTTGAGCCATAAGGTCTTGACCTTTTTGAGTTTTAGGGAAAGCAATTACGTCTCTGATAGAATTTCTAGCACAAAGGATAGTAATAAGTCTGTCTAAGCCAAGAGCAATACCGCCATGAGGAGGTGCACCATATTTGAATGCTTTAAGCATATAGCCAAATCTGCTTTCAACAGTTTCTTCGTCGATTTTTAGAACGTCTTTGAATACCATTTCTTGTACGTCAGGCTTGTGTATTCTGATAGAGCCTCCGCCTAATTCTGTGCCGTTTAGAACTATATCGTAGTGTTGACCTCTAACTTTTGTAGGGTCTGTGTGTAGATATTGTTCGTCTGCTTCAACAGGGGCAGTGAATGGGTGGTGAGCTGAAACGTATCTGCCTTGTTCTTCGTCGAGGAGCATAAGTGGGAACTCGATTACCCATAGGAAGTTATATTTATCTGCAGGGATTTCTAGTTTGCCTCTTTTTTGAAGAAGTTTAGCTGAGTCTAAGCGAACTCTACCTAAGATAGTGCAAGCTCTTTCCCATTCGCATGCCGCGAAGAATACGATGTCGCCATCTTCTATATTTAAAGTTTCCTTAAGGGCAGCTTGTTCGCTTTCAGATAAGAACTTTAATATAGGGCTTTTCCATTGTCCGTTTTCGCATTTAATATATGCTAAGCCTTTAGCACCCAATGTTTTAGCAATATCTTCAAGAGATTTAATTTCGCCTTGAGTGATGTCTGAGAGACCCTTTGCGTTGAAAGCTTTGATAGCTCCACCAGATTTAGCGATAGAAGCAAATACCTTAAATTCGCTATTTTGGAAAATCTCAGTTAGCTCTTTAAGTTCCATATCAAAACGAGTGTCAGGCTTATCAACGCCATATCTGTTCATAGCGTCAAAGTAAGACATTCTAGGGAAAGGAGTTTGAATATCTATATCTAAAACGTCCTTCCAAATTTTCTTAAGCATACCTTCGATTAGGGCGTACATATCTTCACGTTCGATGAAAGACATTTCAATATCGACTTGAGTAAATTCGAGTTGTCTATCAGCACGTAAGTCTTCGTCTCTAAAGCATCTAGCGAGTTGGTAGTAACGTTCGATACCAGCAACCATCAACATTTGTTTATATTGTTGAGGAGATTGACTCAAAGCGTAGAACTGACCTTCATTTACACGGCTAGGAACTAAAAATTCTCTTGCACCTTCAGGAGTACTTTTAAAGAGCATCGGCGTTTCAACTTCGATGAAGTCTTGAGTGTCTAAGAAGTCTCTAATAGCCTTAGAAGCCTTGTGTCTCTTAAGCATAACTTCAGTATTTCTAGCTCTTCTTATGTCTAAATATCTATATTGTAGCCTTAGGTCTTCGTTAACCTTATCAGCTTGTTCGTCTTGCATAGGGAAAGGTAGAACTTCGCAGATATTGTGTATAACTAGGCTACTTGCAACAATTTCGATTTCTCCAGTTTGCATAGAGCTATTAATGGTAGCAGCATCTCTTTTAGCTACAGAGCCAAAAACTTCAACAACACTTTCGTCTTTAAGTTTTTGAGCTTGTTTATATATATCTTCTTGTTCTGGGTGGAAAACGATTTGTATTTTGCCAGATCTATCTCTTAGGTCTACAAACAATACGCCACCGTGGTCTCTAACAGTATCAACCCAGCCAATTAATCTGACTTCTTTATTTTCGTCAGAACTTCTCAATTCATTACATTTATGACTTCTTTTCATATTCTTTTTGTAAATTTATGAGCTACCTAAATTTCTTAAGTAGCTCTATTTAAATTATTCTTCTTCAGCTTCAGCTTCAGTTTTATTATAGCTAGGCAACACAGTTTCCACTTTGTTCTTAGCTAAAGTTATAAAGCTAGGCAATCCACTTTCGTAATTAACAGGAATTTCGCCTTGAATTAGAGGCAAGATGTACTTGTTAAACTTGAAAGAAATGCTCATATAATCTTCGCCAATCCAGTTAGTTGGGAAAACTTTAACGCCATTTGCAACGTCAGAAAGAGGTACAAGAGTTGTAAAGCAAGAATACTTATCAGTATCGCCACGAACTAGAGCAACCATCATATCGTTTTCGCCATTAACAGCAGCTTTAACAGCTTCTTGACCACATAAGAATGCTTCATTTGAGTCTGTAGCAGAATTAACAGTAGCTCCAGCTCTTTGAATGTGTCCAAGTTTGCAAGAACGAGCCTTAACTCCTTCTAAAGAAGAATTTACCAAAGCTTGCAAATATTCGCCAACGCCACCTAATTGAGAGTGTCCGAAAGAGTCAACAGCACCAGTTGCAGCAGCTAGATAGTTGCCATCAGCGTCTACTAAACCTTCACTAGCAACAACTAAGCAGAACTTATTGTCTCTTAGAACTTCTTGAACTCTAGCAACGAAGTTATCAGCATTGAAAGCAACTTCTGGTAATAAAATAATATGTGGAGCGTCTTCTGGGTGATTTCTACGCTTAGCAATAGCAGTACCTGCAGCAATCCAGCCAGCGTTTCTGCCCATAACTTCAACTATAGAAACTAGGTCGTGATTGCCCATACCTTCGTGGTCGCAAGCTAATTGTCTGATAGAGCTAGATACATACTTAACCACAGAGCCATATCCTGGGCAGTGGTCAGTCATAGTCAAGTCATTATCAATAGTCTTAGGTATGCCTATAACACGCATATCGTGTTCGTATTTTTCAGCAGCCTTAGATATTTTATTAGTAGTATCTTGAGAGTCGTTGCCACCGATGTAGAAGAAGTATCTGATATTGTGAGCGATACAAACTTGTATAACTCTTTCGAAGTCTTCTTCTTTTTGGATTTTAAAGCGAGTAGAGCCAAGAGCTGCCCCTGGAGTAGAACGCAAACCTCTAATATTTTGTTGGCTTTCTTCGGCTAAATCTATTAATTGTTCATAAATAATACCTTCTATACCATTTAACGCTCCGTAAATTTCTTCTATACAGTCGTGGTTAAGAGCTTCTGTAATAACTCCTGCCAAACTTGAATTTATCACTGCTGTTGGTCCTCCTGACTGAGCTACCAATACGTTTCCTATTAATTCTTGTGCCATAAATTTTATCTTTCTATTTATAAATAATGAAACTTAGTTTGCCTAATTTTACAAAATTAGCAATAATATTTTTGCACTGTTTTCTAAAAATCGACAAAAAAGACGAATTGACGCTTTTTTTAAGGCATTTTAGCGTCGTTATTAAATAATAGAGAGCCAAAGCCTGTGTGGTCTGCTTGAGTGATTGATTTGCTACTATATTTAGTTGGCGAAGTGTAGCGACTATTAGCCTTAGGGTAGTTCATAGGTGCAATGTGTTCTAGCAACTCTTTAGTATAAGGCATTTTAAGCCCCATTCTATTTGCATAGTGATTATATGGCATTTCATAAATATCTCTAAAATCGCCTCGATTTATTTGAGATATTTCCTTCCAGCGAGAATATTTTTGCTTAACAGTAACATCTTTCCAAGTTTTATAGGCTACGTCATCATATCCCATATTAAACTTGGCAAGGTACTCAAAAGCTTTCATTAGTCTATAGTCATAGGCACTATAGAGGTCTGTACCATTTTTCCACGCAATTTCAGCTACCATATTTAAAGCATATATACCAAGTTGAGAGTGAGCTGCATCTCTGCCTGCTTCTTGGCACTGTCCATTGTCGTCTATATAATGAAGAAGCGTGCCATTGTCTTGTAGGGTAGATGAGTATAAGTATTGGTCTATGGCTTTTTTATACATAGCATTATCCTCGAGTAGGACAGCTAAGGCAATGTAGCTCATTAGAAGAGTTGCTCCCCAATTACCATTTGTGTAGGCAGGTGTGTTATAGAAAACTTCGCTTTCGGGGCAAACTCCAACCTCTTTTAGCCACTTGCAGATTTTCTCGTATTCGCCCTCTTTAAAGCTTTTAGGCGATAGCGACTGTATCATATCCACAGCGTAAATGGGGTGTATCATATTTATACCTACAGCTAAGGGGGTGGTCTTGCCTGTTCCTGTACTAATAATATTGTCAGCGTATAAATTTAGTAACTCGACTGTCTTTTTTGCGTGAGCCTCATCTTGGGTAATTGCAAAGATTATAGCATTTAAGGACATAGCGTAAAAGTCAGCCTCCCAGCCATTAATCCAATTTTCGCCCCTATCTGCAGGTCTGGCAATCTCGTTTGCTTTGCCTATGCGACACTTTGTATTTAATATACGAGGAGCATAATCAGACTTTGCATATTCCATAGATTTCAAGTTCTTGTAAGCCTGATAAGCCTTAGAATCTTCTTGGGCTTCTTCAGCAATCCTACGCATATTTTCTATATCCTTTATATTGTGTAATATACTCGGGAATGCCCTTTGCATCTTGTAATTAATACCTTTAATTATAGGAGCTTTGTTATTGCCACTTCCTCCCCCATAAGTACTAGCTAAAAGGGGAATAGCAAGGATAAAGGCAAGAGAAACTAAAAGTAATTTTTTCATAGTATTAGATTAGAAGCTTTGTTTGTATATGTAAAGATTTCTTTTTAGAGGATAAAATTTCCTTTTTGAGATATTTTGAGATAAAAAGCTTTACAATTAAGTGAAAATATACTCTAATGTAAGGAGCAAAGACGATATGTACGACATCACTTAAGATGAGTATCGCCTTGTAAATTATAATATAAATTACAATACTAATTAAAAACTCTAATTATACAAAAGGACAATATGAGCAAATCTAATATCCCCTCTTATATAGCCGAAGCACAGGCAAACCCTCAGTCGAACCGAGCCGCTTGGTTTAAAAATACAGCCCCAACATACGCAGGCGTATTCTTGTGGTTCGCATTTTGGAACACTATTATGCAAACAGTTTATTTTGAAAAGGGCTTGTCTGAAGGTATAGCTCTTCCTATAATAGGCGTAATTGCTGCAGCTTTAATTTCTCACTTCTTGTTCTTTTTAGCACCAGCATTATATGGTATGAAAACTGGTAAGAATTTATACGTAATAGGTAGCTCTTCTTTTGGAGCAAAATTGGCAGTGATTATGCCAGGGTTGTTAATGGGTGTCTTACAATTTGGCTGGTTGGCTGTAAATGTATTCTTGTCATCAAAGCTATTAGCTGGTACATTGACTTCTATGCCTGAATGGCTCATAATGGCAGTCTTTGGCTTAGGTGCAACATTCGTAGGCTTAAAGGGTATTCAATATGTGGCGAAAATCTCAACATTCTTGCCTTTAATTCCTTTAGGTATCTTAATATACTTATTAGTTAAAACTTTACCAACATTGGGTGATTTCGACCCAGCTACTCTACAAATTGCAAGCGAAGCAGTTGCACCTTCTAGCTTTGGAGCATTCGCACTATTAGTTGCTTGCGTACTTGGTTATTTTGCTACAGCAGGGGCTGCTGGTGTAGACATTGGTACAGCAGCAAGAGACAAAAAAGACATTCAATTAGGTGGCTTAGTTGGTATAACTGGCGTTATCACTATAGTTGCAGGTCTTTCTATTCTAATCCTTGCAGGTGCTTGTGGCAACCCAGAAGTAGTTAAGGCATTAAATGCTATGGATAAAAATAATGATGTATTTGTAAATGTATTAATGTGTGCTTTAGTTGGCGATGGTCTTGGTAAGATTTTGATGTTTGCTCTTGCATTTGCAGCATTCGCAGGTGGCTGTTTCTCAGCTTTCATTGGCGTAAATTCATTTAGAACTATGATGCCAAAAATCAGCCCTTATGCTTCAGCATTTGCAGGTGGTGCAGTTTCAGTTGCCTTGGCAATTACAGGTGTTGCAGCAAATGCAATCGGCGTATTCCAAATCGTAGGTGCATCTTTCGGACCTATCTGTGGTGCTATGACAGCAGAATATCTCTTACATAAGGGCGAGTGGGCAGGCAGCCGTAAGGGCGTAAATATGGCAGGTCTATTGGCTTGGGCATTCGGTTTTGGCGTTGGTGTGTTACCTAACTTTGGCATAGCAGTTCCAATGGCTACACTATTAGCATACCTAATCGGCTTTGCAGTTTACTATGTTGCAGGCAAAGCAGGAATGGAATCTCCTAAGCTATAATAAGTAAATTTAATAACAAATCAAAAGACCAATTCTTAAGGAGTTGGTCTTTTTTTTGGTGTGCCGAGTATGGCAATTAGCTAAGAGGTGAAAGTCCTAAGCGAGGGTTAACATCACTAAGTAGTTACTATACTAAAGTTCACATTTAAATAATATATTGAACCGCCGTATACGGAAAACCGTACGTACGGTGGTGTGAGAGGAGCAAAATATTTCACGATTAGCTCCTACTCGATAGATATTAAAAAAGTAGAAAAAGTTTTTACGCCTTCTTTGAAAAATATCTTCTTGCCTAAAACTTGTAGCCCTTTATCGACCTTCGTTATATCTCCCGTTCAGAAACACTCATCTTTTCAGCAATAAACATTGAAAAGGGAGGGATAAATGACTTTAAGCACTTTGAGTTTTACACTAAGAACTTGTTAAAGTGCGGAGTTTTTTAAGAAAAAGAAGCCCAAAAGAAGTTAAATAAATTATAAAAAGCAAAAAAATAAAAATAAATTAAAAAAAAGCTTGCAATTTGCATAGAAATAATAGATTATAGATAACTTATTAATTAAAGAACAAAGTGTATGTCATTTAATTAAGATAATCAAGGGCTGGTAGCTCAGTGGTTAGAGCAGGGGACTCATAATCCCTTGGTCGGGGGTTCAAGTCCCTCCCAGCCCACCAATTTTAAAAAAAACTGCAGGTTTTTTGACTTTTTGAGTTTTTTCTTTGTTTATATTATTTGGCAGATAATTAGAGTGTAGTGAGACTGCTATACTCTTTTATCCTGTAGGAGGTGGAGTCGCAAACGCCTCTTACACTTTTTTAAGGGCTAACACCAAACTCAGTTGCTTTGAAAAAATCGGGTAAACCCTAACGTTTGTGAAAATGTAATTTTTAGTTTTCGCTTATATCGTATTTTATTCTATTGTAGATCCATTTTATTATGCTTACGCTACCTAGGCTATAAAAGAAAGAAATAATTACAAATGTTAAAGTGAAAATTTCACCTTCAGATAATGCTTTTATTCTTACAACAGCTAATAATCCACTTGTAACAAAGGCGAATGAGTATAGACTAGCTAGGGACTGTGCAGATATGTCGGAAGCTGACCAAGCTTTAATGGCTGAATTTAAGGAAATTTTCGACACATTTTTTGACGAAAATAAAAAGGCTATAGGCAATAATAAACTTTTAATTGAGCAGAAAAAAGTTGCGAATGCTTTCTTTGAAAAAGCACTTAAAGCTGAGTCTAAATCTATAGAGCAGATGGCTAAATATGCTTTGCCTTATCCTGTCTTGGGGCTAGCTGAAGATAAGTATTTTTCGGACTACGCCTACGAGCTACTACTTTTTTATAGCACAAACCCAAGCTTTGCAAATGCTGAGAAAAAGCAAGAAATACGTAAAAAGGCTAGGGCAATGCTCTCTCAGCCTAAGCCTACAAAAAAAGAAGAAGTGAATTATCCTAATCAAAAGATTAGTACTATTAGTTTTCAATAGTTCCTCTACACAAAAAAGCCACTAGAATATAGTGGCTTAATTTTTTGACTTTAGACTTGGTATTGCCAAGGTTCTTTGATGTCAGATATGTGTTGCATTATTTTATCTGCTATAGTTTGCAATCTATTAGGGTCTGCCTTAGATGGGTCTAGGTCTTTTATATCTACAGCTTTGCCAGCAACAAGGCTGATATGCGTACCTGCGTTTATCCTGCCTGTCTTTGGCATAATGTCGAAAAAGCCAAAGGAACGAACTGGCAATATCTTGACATTTGCACGCAATGCAATAGCCGAAACTCCAGCTTTGCCCTCTTGGATATTACCATCTGGGCTTCTAGTTCCCTCAGGGAAAATCAATAAATTGCCTCCTGCCTTAATTCGTCTTAAAGATTCTTTTATCGCCCCTAAGTCGCCTCCCTTATCTCTATTTATAAGTATTGCGTTCATCGACTCAAAGTAAGCGTCCATCAATTTATTTTTAGATAGAGTACTTCTTGCCACAGCTGAAATATCCTTTAAGAAATACGCAATCATAGCAGGTGGGTCGTAAAAGCTAACGTGATTTGCAACGACTATGCAATTTTCCTTAGGGATATTTTCCCAGCCATAATAATCTATACGCCCTAAAATGTCGTTTAGTTGCAAGTAGAAGTGCCATACAAAGCAAAATCCAGTTCTATTTCCTTTTAAAGGAGCAAAAGATGTTCTCATTTCGATTTTTTTGATATTAGGTGAGTTCTAAAAATTAGTTTTTGAAAAGTAAAGAAAAGGGCAATTATTCTTTTTTGCCTATTTTTGCTTGAATTTCCTTCTTTTTACGTCAAATAATTGCATTATTATCCTTAAAAAACAAGAAAATTACGCTAAAAATAATCTAAAAAATAACTAATTGCTAATTTTTAGAACTCAATATTAGTGCTATAGCTGTTGCGACAACTTCGTCTTTAGTCATATACGAAGTGTCAATTAAGGTAGTGCCTTCAGAGCAAATTAGAGGGGCAGTTTTTCTATTAGAGTCGAGTTTGTCTCTCTTGGCTATAGAGTCGCTAATTCCTTCTTTAGCTCGGCGTAATTCTCTTATTTCAGGGTTTGCGTCTAAGAAAATCTTTGTGCTTGCCTCAGGTAATATAACAGAAGTTATGTCTCTTCCTTCCATTATCAATCCATTAAATCCTTTATCTAAAGCAACTTGAGCCATTGAGCGTTGATATGCTTTCAAGAACTCCCTAATTATAGGCATAGAAGCAAATACAGCTACTGACTCGTTAATTTCCTTAGTCCTAATTAGAGCGTCTTCGATTAGCTCGCCTGCTATAGTAATTCTCGCTTGATTTTGATTTATTATATCTGTTCCTATTTCAATTTTAGCAAGCACTTCTTCGACTTCCTCTATGCTAGAAGATGTAGAAAGCCCCTTTGACAAAAGTATATAACTTAGAGTTCTATAGTGAGCTCCAGTGTCGACGTGCATATAATTCAAGCAAGCTGCAGCCTCTTTAGATACGCTAGATTTGCCAACAGCAGCACCTCCGTCTATAGCAACTGTCTTGAAAATTTTCGAGTCCTTTTTAATTTGCTCTAAGGCTTCAAAGAAAGTAGGCCAAGTTTTAGAGCAAGTTTCAGGGTCGTTTATAGAAATCCAAGGCTTGCCCTCATTTAAATTCAATGAGCCAAGCACGCCAAAGCTCATAGCCACTCTATGGTCTTTGTATGTATCTATATTTATAGATTTTTTTAGAGCCTCTAGTGGATAAATCTTTAGAGCGTCTGGGCTTTCTTCTGCCTTAGTAATTTTAGACAATTCTGTAGCCATTGCAGAAATTCTGTCAGTCTCTTGTTTTCTCGTATGAGAAATTCCAGTAATTTCTATGCTATGAGGCATTGTAGTTGCAATAGTCGCCAAGCTTAGGAAAGTATCAGAAAAGGCGTTGAAGTCATAGGATTTATCTTCAGTTATTGCACTGCCTTTGCGTACTAAAATGTCGTCGCCTACAATTTGCGTATTAATAATATTCTCTTTGCTTAGCAATTTTTCGAAAGCAGTATCTCCTTGAAGCACGCATTTAGCGTAGTCTTTGATAAGGATTGCGCCACTATGTATAGCAGATAGAGAAATTGGGTAGCTCGCTGCAGTTGCGTCTGGCTCAATGAAGTATTCGCTCAAGTGATTTAGAGGCAATATATTCTTTACCAAAAACTTATCGCCATCTTTACTTGCTTGAAATCCAAACTGCTTCATCATATTCAAAGTCATATCCAAAAATGGATAAGAAACTGTTTTTCCCTCAAGTTCCAAAACGCTATCTTGGCTAGCAAAAGGCATAATCATAAGTAAAGCCGACAATATCTGGCTAGATAAGCGTGCGTCTACCTTTAAATTGCCCCCAGTGATACTGCTAGTATACATAGTAAAAGGAAAGCAGTATTCCTCTTTTTTAAATTCAAACTTCACCCCTTGATTTTCAAGAGCAAGCAACAGACCCTTCATAGGTCTCTTATACATTTCCTCATCGCTATCGAGTTGATACACTCCATCTTTTGCCAATGCACATAGAGCAGTTATAAACCTTGCAGCAGTCCCAGCGTTACCTACAAATAGCGACGCTTGCTTGTTGGGAATATCTGCACCTTTGCCTTCTACGCTTATGGAATTTCCCTCTATTTCGAGCTTATAGCCCAAGTCAACTAAACATTGAGTTGCCAACTTTGCGTCTCTTGAATTTAGCACGTTTTCTAGCTTCACCTTATTATTTGAAAGAGCCGCCAAAATCAACGCCCTATTAGTAATACTCTTCGAAGCAGGTAGTGTTATGCAGGCGTTTAGCCCATTATTTATTGTAGAAATATCTATAGTCATTATTTTTTTATTATGCTGTCTCTAAAGTCCTTAGAATTTTTTAAAAAGGTATACAAATACTCATTGTCGTCAAGCTTTTCCTTAAATTCTTTCATATTATCTATAAAGGCATCTATGCTATCTCTAATTGCTGTCTTGTTTGAAGAAATGATGTCTTGCCATAAATAAGGGTCGCCCGACGCTATGCGAGTTGTGTCCTTAAATCCAGTACTAATTGCATCTTGGGCAGACTTGTCATCTATTACAAATTCGCACATTGCAGATGCTAATATGTGGGGCAGGTGGCTGATTTTAGATACGATAATGTCGTGTTCTTTAGGATTTACTGTAGATACATTCATACCCAACTTTTGCCAAAATTCCACCAAAAGCTTTGTCGCAGCCTCGTCTTGATTATTCATAACTAAGCAAGGCTTATCCCTAAATAAATCTTCTATATAATTTTCTGCCCCAGTTTTCTCAGAGCCAGCCATAGGGTGAGAAGCTATAAAATGCACGTCTTTATCTTTATATGCAGGCTCTACCTCTTCGCAGATAAGTCCCTTAATACTACCAACATCACTGACTATCGCCCCCTTATTTAATACAGGCAAAACCTCCTTTGCATAAAAAGCAATAGTCGAAACATTTGTGCATATAAACACAAAGTCAGCCCCTCTTGCAGAGTCGAGATAATTTTCGCAAACTTCGTCTACTATATTTAAAGAAGCAGTTGTATCTCTCGAAGATTGGCTTCTCGACCACGCTGATATGAAGTATTCGGGCAAGTACTTACGCACAGAACTCGCCAAGCAAGCCCCGAGCAAGCCCATACCTAATATGGAAATCTTTTTATTTTTTTGCATTATTATTGTTCTACTCCTGCATTTTTTAGAGCCAAAATTCTTTCAGTACAAGTTCCACAAGTGCCACAAGGTTCGTCTTTGCCATTATAGCAAGACCAAGTCTTGGCAAAATCCACCCCAAGCTTTACCCCAAGTTCCACTATCTCTTGCTTTGTCATATTTATAAAAGGTCTAATTAATTGTATCTTAGAATAATCGCAAAGCTCTATAGCCTTTTGCATAGCCTCTGCAAATTCAGGGCGACAATCTGCATATATAGCGTGGTCGCCAGCGTGGGCAGCGTATGCAATAGAGTCTGCACCAAGCGAAATTGCCTTTGCCACAGCTATAGACATAAAAATCATATTCCTATTAGGAACTACTGTTTGAGCCATACTTTCCCTATCATAAGCAACATTAGGCACATCAGTCTTTGCGTCAGTTAGAGCATTTGCCCCAAAAATAGAAGAAATTGAAGATATATCTATAATATAGTGCTTAACTCCAAGTTTTTCGCAGTTAAATTTGGCATATTTTAACTCCTTAGAGTGTTTTTGCCCATAGTCAAAGCTGATAGCACCTGCTAAAGAGTCGTCTTTGGCAAGCTTGTGTAACAACACTGTGGAGTCTAAGCCTCCTGAATATACAATTAGAGCTTTCATTATTCTATATTCTTAACATTTTTAATAATTTGTAAAGAAAAAGCTTAGTTAAAAAAAATAAACTTGCCAATTCTCAAAAAATATCTTTGCTTAAGTCTTTATTGAATTAGATATATGAATACATTCTTTCAGATTTTAGGAAGCCTTGGGCTTTTCCTTTTCGGTATGAAGTTAATGAGTGCCTCTTTGCAAAAGCTTAGTGGCGATAAATTGAGGGCTATAATGCACTCGATGACAGGTAATAGGGTCAGTGGCATATTGTCAGGTTTTGGCGTAACTACCATTATTCAATCTAGTTCGGCAACTACTGTGATGGTAGTGAGCTTTGTAAATGCAAAGTTGCTAACACTTAGAGAGTCCATAGGTGTTATAATGGGGGCGAACTTAGGGACAACTGCAACAGCGTGGATTATCGCTTATGCAGGTTATAAGTTTTCGCTCGCAAATATCGCTATTCCTCTAATAGGTGTAGGTATCGTATTTAGCTTCTTTAAGAAAGATGGCATTAAAAATTGGGGCGAATTTGCCATAGGCTTTGGTCTGCTATTCTTGGGCTTAGACTACCTTAAAAACGCTGTACCTGACGTTAAATCTCACCCAGAATTTTTTGAATTTGTACAAAACTTAACTAGCTATGGCTATGGCTCTATATTCATATTTATAATAATAGGTGCTTTAATAACCCTAGTCGTTCAAAGTTCCTCTGTGGCAATGGCGATAACTATGGCGATGGCAACTAAGGGCTGGATTGACTTTGAATATGCTGCTGCAATCGTATTGGGCGAAAATATAGGCACTACTGTTACTGCTATTATCGCCTCAGTGCAATCGAATTTAATTGCTAAGCGAGCAGCCTTTGCCCACTTGACCTTTAATTTAATAGGGGTCGCTTGGATGATTTTTGCATTCTATGGCTTTATTTGGATTATATCCAACATATTCCCTATGCCTACTGAACTTAACCTAGAAATGCTTACAGACCTTTTAGGCGAAGCTGACGCAAGTGCTATAAATATTGCCTCTCTAAGTCCAGAAGCCTTAGCTCTTTACAAGAGTTCTTACATATTGCCTGAAAGGCTTTCTATGTTCCATACGCTCTTTAATTTGACTAATATATTATTGCTAGTTGGCTTTGTTCCTCAAATCGAAAATTTTGTATGCAAAATGGTTTCAGGCAAAGATAAGAAACGTAGAGCTTTAAGTTACCCTAAGAGTAAAACTAATAACATTGGTGAGTTGACTTTATATGAAGGTCAAAGAGAATTAGGTCGTTTAGCTGGCGTATCTGCTAAGATGTTTAATGGCTTTGTGGAAGTATTCGAAAATTCAAATACAGACCTCACTGAAAAGGTTAAATCTTTGCGTAATATGGAAAAAAAGAGCGACGCTATATCTAGTAACTTGCTTGAGTTCTTCCTAAAATGTAGTGCCGACAGAATTGGTAATAATACAATGGACTTAGTCTCTCGTAATATCAATATTGCCTTTTCTCTCGAAGATATTTGCGATGGCTGTAACAAGCTCGTTGGCTATGCTATAAGAAGATACGAAAATCACTCTGAAGATAATATCTTAAATAGCGACGTATTCCAATCTTTCGCAACAGAACTAAGAGCATTCTTCTTGTTCGCTAAAGATACCTTAGGCAACGTAGACTCAATGGTTTCTAAAAACACAGAAGAAGTTTGTGCTCAAATGCACCAAAAAATGGCTGAACTAAGAAATCAAACACGAAGCGTATCTATAGCTAAACTACAAAATTCTGAAGAAACCAGAGAAGCCTCTATCCTATTCATCGAAATCCTAACCCAATTCGAAAGAATATCTTCTCACGTAATGACAGTTTTAGAGAACATTAATTCCGACAAGGTCAAAATCGACTAAAGTTAGGGGCGTAATATCACCCCTTCTACTCCGTTTCGCTTTTGTTTAGGACTCTCACGTACCATCGACCCTTTTGGGGCGTGAAGAATTTGTTAACACCCTCTCAGATATGACGGAGTTGAGAAATTGTTCAAAAAAAGGGCGGTATTCCCAAAAAACCCTAATATAGACACGTTGCACAAAGTGGCTAAAAATGGCAATTTTATGCCTTTTTAGTCACTTTTTTGTGCTAACATCTCTGTCTAAATTTTGAGCTTTTGTATGTATCTAAATGCTGTATTTTACTGGGTTTATAGTTGCTTATAGGTAAAATTTAGACACTTTTTGTTTCTTAAAGAGATTTTATCTTTAGGCTCTTATAATGATGATTTTACTTTTTTTAACCTACAAGAATAAAGCTTGAAAAATTTATCTACATAGGCGATAATATGTATATGTTTAAGAAGATTTTAGTTTGCTTTGCTTTTGTACTTTGCTCGACTTTGTGGGGTGGAGATATTGCGACGAAAGCTGAGCTTGAAGCTTTCGAAAAGCTTGCATTGACAGACGCAAACAGAGCCTTGGAGTTATCTATGTATTATCAAGGCTGGAGTAAAGACGAGTGCTTTTATGTCTTTGACAACCCAAAATCCGACTCGCCCATCACTCGTGATTATGTAAAAGATTCCGAACTTAGCCGACAACTAAAAATGCGAGATTTCGACAAAGCCCTCCATTTTGCCGAAATTGCTTTTAACTTAGATATAGATGATTTAGAGTGCCAGTTAAATCTTTTAAAACTTTATCTTTTGGACTATAAAAACTATAAGACAAAAATCGATAAATTTATTGAAAATAAGTATTTTACTAAAAACCTTTATGCTTATATATCTTTTCTTAAGGGCGACTTAGATGAGGCTAAAAAACTTCTTAATTATTCGCATTATATATCTTGGAAACATTTTTACACAGGAAAATTTGCTCCTAAAAATTTAGATTTCGTAGAGTTTTTTCTAAATAATTATGAAGTTATTAAGGACAATGCTCCAGATGAAGCTTGGGATAATGTTCGCCTAGATGGGGCTTATTATTTATACTTGATTTATGCAGGCAAATTAAACCCAGATGACAAAGATTTAGTCAAGGCAGAAAAATATTCTAAACTTTTTGAGTCTAAAAAATCTGAAATATTGCAGTATTATATAAACTATTGGGCAAAGGCTAATGCTTTGACTTTTGAGGAATTTTCAAAGGATAAATCTAGCTCAAAGTTGAATCTTTTTATCTATAAAAAAATGTCCTTATATCTCTCTAAGTATGAGTACAGAGGCTTTGTTTACGACACAAATTTCTTTATAGAAAATCCTTTTTATTCCCCTGAAAAAGCAAAAGAATACCAGTCTAAAATAAAAAGTACATACGAGCAAAGTTCTATGCACTTAATGCTTTTAATTATGGGACATTCCTTAGATGAGGCTCGTAAATACAGAGCAGAACTTGACAAATGCGATTATCTTTCGCCTGAAGAAAAGTCAAAGTTATTCGATAGAGCAGACCCATTTTTGGCACGCAAATCACAATTATTTTCACAGCCCTACAAAATCATAAAAGAATAAAAGCCTAGATGAACTTAATCAATCCACCTAAGCTTTTGTTTCGCTTATTTATTATATAAGGCTTAGAATTCAGTCATAAAAATTTTAAGAGCAAAGGCAAGACTCTATTACTGTAATCTAGTAAATCTTTCTCGTTTATATCTATCTTTTCATCTAATAATTAGGACATATTTATATAAATAACTCTAGCCCAAAAGACCTAAATTTGTCAATCTTTATCTTGAGGCAACTCTTTGAACTTTTGTGCCATTGTGGGGTTGCCGTGGGTGAGGCTTTTTATTGTTAGGCTTTCGGCTCTTTCATTTGCTCTGCCTAAGTTATCTTTAGAAGACTTTAAGGCGTCTCTTGTCTTTTGGAGGCTTGCTATTGCTGTGTCAATTTCTTTTATTGCTGTGTCGAATTTCTTACTTGCTTGATTGTAGTTATAGCTGAATTTTGTCTTAAATTTGTCTATTTTTTCTTCAAATTTTGCTATATCTATGTTTTGGCTCCTGTAGAGTTCCACTTCTTTTTTATATTGAGCAGAATTCAACGAGGCGTTTCTCAAAAGCGTGATTATTGCTATGAAAAATTGCGGGCGAATTACATACATTTTTGGATATTTATATGAGACATCTACAATACCAGTGTTATACAACTCGCTATCGGCTTCCAGCATAGACACAAGAATTGCATATTCGCAGCCTTTTTCCCTTCTGTCTTTATCTAGTTCTTTGAAAAAGTCTTCATTCTTTTTCTTGTTTGAACTTGTACCCATTTCGTTTTTCATTTCAAACATTATAGATATAAATTCTACACCATCTTCAGTCTTTTCCCTAAAGATATAGTCTCCTTTAGAGCCAGATTTTGAGTCGTTATCCTTTTCAAAATATGCATTTTTAAAGCCAGTTGCCCTAAGCATATTAAACTCATTTTCGCAGTGCAATTCAAGCGTTTCGCCAAGCATTTTTGTAGACATCTTTAGCTTTAAATCTTTATAATACTCAATCAAATCGCTCTTTTCTTTTAATTGAATAGAAAAGTTTTCAGTCAGGTTTTTCTCCTTTAGCTCACTATCCTTTTTCCCTTCTGCAACTTTGGCTTCAAGCTCTATGATTTTCTTGTCTTTTTCTACAATATCATCTTTATTGGCAATCTGTATTTTGTTGATTGCAATTTCAGCATCTTTGTCTTTTGAAGCTATAACAGACTGCAACTCAATGATTTTCTGTTCTAAGGAATTGCGTTGTTGAACCTTTTCTATTTCACTATCCTTCTTTGACATATCTAAGGCAGTCTTAAGCGATACAATCTCTTGCTTTAAGTCGAAAGTAGATTTTTCAATAGAGGCCTTAGACTTTTCATCTAAAAGCTTCAAAGCAGTTTCTTTCTCGTTTTGCAATATAGAAATTTGCTCCTTTAGGCTTTTCTCAAACTCCTCATTTCTAACTTGATCAACTATAGCAGCATAAGAACTTTCTGTTGCAGTAAAGCTTTCTCCGCATTTTGGACATTTAATCTCTGACATTTTTTATTCTCCTTTTAATTTTTCGTTAACTTCTTTAAATAATATTTCATAATCACTTAGGCGATGACCACCTACAATATCAACAATCTTTGCCTTGTTTTTAAGTAAATTTCGTGCGATATTGCTATCTAAAACCTCATCATCTTTTGCAAGCAAAACAGTACATTCTACGCCTGAAAACTTTTCGGCTAAGCCACTTGGATAAGACTCAAAAGCTTCTTTGCTAAAATCGAAATCCTTGCCAGTGCTAAAATTCTTTTGAATACCTATATACTTTTTAAGGCTCTCTGTAGGCTGCACACAAGGATTTACCAATATGCACTTAGATTTAGCCTTATCTGACATAGCCAAAGCTAGCGTATACAAGCCTCCTAGCGAAGACCCTACAAATAATCTCATCTCATCATCTTTGCCCAACTGCCCAAGAAGAGACTCCAAATTATCTTCAAACTTTAAAGCACTATCATACTCCAAAGCCTTCGTCCAAGGGAATTCCTCCCTAAGCTTCAAAAACGTCCCACTATTTGCTCCCGAGGCAAAGCCATGTACATAATAAATTTGTGTTTTATATTCCATATTTTTCTTTTATTTTGTCTAATATCTCGCCAAAAGAGTGATATCCTTTGATCTCTTTGTTTTCCTTCTTAAATAATAATTCCTTTGTATATACAAATCTACCAAAGCGATTAAAAGGAAGAGTCCCTTCATTACACTCAAGGTCTAGCCAATCTGCAAGATGTTTATTAGTTTCTATATAGCTATTTAAATCATCAATAACTTCTGGAGGTATTGTTTTCTTTGGTTTTTTCTCGTCGCTATCTCCTATTTTTTCTTCATTTTTCTTTGAATCTAAATAGCTTAGTAAACTTCTGTATTTATCAGATTTTTCTGATTTAGGTATTATAATAAAAGATCTAAGCTTCCCTTCTTGTATTTGAATCCCTTTATCTCCGAGTGTTTTGCTAAATACTCTATTTTCAATTTTAGCTTTTTCTTCAATTTCAACCTTTTCTTTATCCTTCAACTCGCTTTTTATCTTATCCTCATCATCTTTATGCCAAATTGTAATTAAGGAATTCTTATCACTAAAATTTACTTCAAAATGAAAATTAGGTAGTTTGTCTTTTAAAAATACTAATAACTCTTGATTTCTTATTTTGAAAAATATATCTCTAAGCCTAATTTCCTCAAGTTTATTGTAGTGAGGATTTGCAGTTATAAAATCATAGCTATTATCATTTGAGTTTGGAGAAAATTCTTCAAATAACTCTATCATGTTTTTAAGATATTCACGATATTGCTCTTTAATATAATTGTGATTAGAATTAGCATTTTTTGACTTATAAACATCGTTTTTCCCCAATTCTTCTATAAATTCTTTATAGCTTTTCGGATTGTAGAGTTTTTCAAATTTACCAAAATCTCCTTCTGCGAGTTTAAAATACAATAGAACAACTTCTGTGCCGTCGTTTTTATATTTATCTAACTGAGATTTTGTAGGATATGACTTAAACTTGTTTTCTATAATAAATCTTCTTTCGTCCTCTGCCAGAAAGCTTATATCTGTATTCAACTTTTCTCTTTTTAGGTGTAAGTTATCAAAGTCAAATTTATGAAATTCTTCGTTTCCCTTGGCAAAGAAGAATTTCATAAATTGTTCTTTTGCAAGCGGCGTAAAAACATGGTTAAAAAGCCATTCTATGAAATTTGAATGAAAAAGCTCAGATGAGCTTAGACTCATATGATATATTGGGTTTTCATTTAATGTCTTTATTAAATTTTCTATCTCTTTTTTTGTATTCATTTTTTATAATTTTTAATATTAATAGATAGGTATTTTCTAATCAAATAGATATAGTCCTTATGCGTTTAAGCTTGTCGTCAAGAACAAGGATTGTTTTGCTGGTTTTTGAGGTTTTGTAGCTTATGGACGTGCCTGTAAATGAGACAAGTATGCCATTTCTGGTCTTTGTTCTGCCTTTTTCGTCATATATGTAAATAAGTCCGCCTTTTTGAACTGCTGATACTATCATTGTGTTTTCCTTGTTAATTTTATGCAATACTATATAGCAATATGCTATTGAAATGTAAACAAATATAATTTTGTAGCATAAGTTTACTTGCTTTAATTTATGTTTACTTGCTTTAGTTCTTATACATTCGCTTGGCTTAGAAAAATATCGGTTGATATATAATTTTTATTTTTTCAACCGACATTTCCCCATTGGAGACGAATGTATAGATATGACTAAAAACTCAATACAGTGGAACTATCTTAAAGGAAATTCTTTAGGCTTTATTTTAGGCACGCAAGGGAATATCGCTAAGGGGATGTATAAGGATATTATTATTGGCATAAGCATACCTCACCTCGAAAGCCCTCCGCAAAATAAGCGTAAAATTTACATCATCGACAACGGCAAAGTTGAAAGTAGGTATTTAGACTCGAATTATTCTCATAAAAGTTTAGACAAAGAGACTATTATAAAAGAATTTGCAAAATACTTAAATGTAAAAATTTCCTTTTCAATGGAGGATATTTTATATACATTCTCTAATGCTAAAATTACCTTTTGAATTTTCAGGTGGTAGAGCTACGCTCTCGCTTAGCTCTTTCTCGCTTATGATTATTGCAGAGGTATTTTTATCAGGTATTTTTAATCCTAATTTTAAGTATTTTATTTAATATTAAAATAGCATAGATTTTTAGTTTTATAAGGAGAAGTTTTGTCCCCAAATTATTTCCTTGTAAAAAAAGTATTTTTGTATTTTTATAGAAGCTTGATGAGTGCTAATGATTTTATATACAAACAATTTAAAAACTTTGGCTTTGAGCAATATGACCCAAAGGCTGTAAAATTGGCATTGTCGAAGTTGCCTTTTGCAGACGATAGAGATTTTGCTCTTATTGATTTTTTATTTGTAGAATTAGCTGCTATTTTAGAAGAGCGACCAAGCGAATATGTCTATAAAATTGCAAATGCCTATGGCAACTTTTGCCTTGCATTTTGGCAGAGTAAAACTGCCTTTGTTGCCTTCCCTCAAAACTATGCTGTGCTTTTAAAAGATGCTCTAGAGGGAAAAATTGATATTTATTCAGATAAAATTAGGGCTATAATCGAATTGCTTGATAGCGCTTCGGGCGCTGGTATTTGTGGCTTTAATGCTTTTAAATTCAAAGATGTAAAAACGCTTCGTGAGGCTAATGATATTGTATTTAATGGCAAGTATGAAGATTTTTTAAGCGATTTAGGCAAGGTTAAATATGAGGAGTTTGAAAAGAAAATATTGTCGTCAAAGGAGTTTAAAGCTAATTGGGCTTTGATAAAAAAGTTATATCCAAATCAAGTAAAAACAAGGGATAAGCTAAGGCGTAAACTGATTTTTGAACGTGGCTGGGATACTTCTGGTGGTGCGAGTTTTGAAAATGAAGAAGCTGAATTTGAAGCTATTTACGAACTGTTTTGCTGAAAATATTACTTGTGGGCGATGCAAGGAGATAAGCCATATTTAATGAAGCCTTCTGTGAATATCACCCCTCTAGGTACGCAAATTTTCATACCTAGTTATATGTCTTACGATGCAAAGAGAGATTTTAAGCATAGTAAAATTTCAAAACTGCATAGAGCAAAAGGCGTGCAAAAACAAGGACTATCATTCTCAGAAAGCAGAGCTGAAAACGATACCCTCTCAAAACAAGCAAAACTGGCACAAAAACAAGGCAAAGCAAAAAACTTAAAGGGCGATAAACTCTTAGAATTCATCGCCACCTCAATAAACCGCCCCAACACAGACTTTAGAACAATCCGAAAACTAATTCAAAAAGAAAGATAAAATTATGGCATATACAAAAGAAGAAACTATTGCTAAAATAGAAGAAATTACTAAAGAAAATGCCAATATTTGGTACAGAGAGATCCCTAATGCTTGGTCAGGCACAGTAAAAGGTGATAACGAAATGCCTTATACTGAGGTTTGGGCAAAATATATTATTAAAAAAGGGAAATATGAACAATTAAAAAATATAAAATATATAGATAGAGAAAATTCATTGCCAGAACGAGATCTAACAGTAAACCCAAAGTCAAATCAAGAAGAAAAAAACATTGCTAGGAATATAAAATGCATAAAGGAATTAGGTGAAAATATTTATATAGAGTATCCACTTGCAAAAGTAGAAAAGGACTCCGTAGGCGAAATAGATTTCATTTGTTATGATAAAGAAAAAAATGTTTTGAATTTAATAGAATTAAAACGTCCTAATAATAAGGAAAACTTGCTTAGGGCAATTTTAGAAATATGTACTTATTCTAAGCAAGTAAATTTAGAATTATTAAAAGAAGGAAATTTGGATTTAAAAGAAAATTATACCGCAAAGCCTGTCATAATGCTTTTTTCACATACTGATGATGGCGAGCAGGCAACTATTGCAAATCAAGCACATTGGCTTAAAGAAAATACTCGAAAATATACATACGTAAAAAAATTATTAAAAGAGTTAAACATAGATATTTATGTTTTCAAAACGCCTGAAGGTTATAAGTACGAAGCTGATGGAGCATATTTAAAGGAAAACTTTAAGAATCTCGAATTAGATTTCAATGTAATCGCAGAAGACTTATAGCACAATCTCGCTTACCCCTATTAGTGCGTTTTCGTAGTTCTCTAGGAATTTTTCTGGGGTGTTGGTATGGAAAGGTATTAGCTTTTTAGGGGCAAGTTTGTCGATGAAATTAAATAAGCGACAAGGCAGTAATGTGCCCTAAATGCAATGCCCAAACATTTAATGTAGAAAAAAGCAAAAAACAAATACCTCAATACACATTTTCAAGTGCATTATGCGTGTTGTTCTCAATATGTTTTTTCTTATTTTCGATAAATCCATTTTATACATTAGTAGGCTTTTTAGTCTCAATGACAATGGGGATTGCATCTTTAATTTATTCTAATAAAACTTACAAATTAAAAAAAGCAATGGATTTTGAAAATGCAATTAAGTATTCAAAAAACACTTTAAAGATTGGACTTGTTGGGTGTGTCTTTGCAATATCTTTTTGCCTAATTCAATTAGCGAAAGTTGATAATAGCCTATTTGGAGATAGATATGTTGAATTGGTAAAGAATGGACAAATAGGGAACCCGCCAAGCTGTCCTAAAAAAATATTTACAGAAGAGGCAGGCTTTTTAGACGCAAAATGGCAAAGCATAGTTTCTGATAATGGAGAAATATATGTAAATGTTGAAGGAAGGCTCAATACAACAAAAGCCCCGAAGCTAATATTCCAATTTAAAGTTATAAGTGATTCTTATTTCAAGCTACATACTGTGGAAATAAATGGAGAGCCTGCTAATAGACTAGAAGTTGGTCTGATTATAAATATGCTAGAAAAAAACTTAGAGTAGCTTGTTATGAGAGTGTATGAGAATAAAAAAATCAGAATAATGAAGCAATTTTAGGCGATGTTAAAGCTGTCTTTGAGGAACATAAACTCTTTGCTTTTTATATTAGAAATTTAGCTAAGTGCGATATAATGAATATCTTAACTGATAGATATTCTGATTTTATAAATTGTATGATAGTTGCTTTGTCTAAACTAAATGTTAGCTTGGAAGCGGAAGCTCAGGCTATTATAAATAAGCATTTTAATTTAAAAGACGAAGAAAAAAAAGAAAAGAATCGCAATGAGGTTTTGCCAATTTTTGGCTTGGAAGATTTTTCTTGGAGGTGTTTTATTAGTGAAAATATTTCAAAAACAGGTATAGGGCGTGAAAAATTAGAGAGGATAGTTATTCCTAAGCTATGTAAAAAAGTAGTTGATATTTTAGAGGAAAAACTAGACTTTAAAAACTTCAATGTTATAAATGCCAGAGCAAAAGAAGTTCAAAAGTTTTTAGAAATTTCAGATGATGAATTAAAGGTTCTTCTGTTTTTTATACTTCAATATGACTTTTCTGTATTTGTAGATTTTTTTAGAAATTTTTCTAAAAGGACTAACGAAGTAATGGCAAGTGCTGCTATCCTTTGCTCTAAAGAAGCATATGTAGATGCTATTGCTAGCGATTCTAAATTGCAAAGAATGAATGTTATAGAAAAAATGCAAAGAAATATTTTCGCAGTAGATGAGTCTTATTCCGATTTTATTAGAGCCGACTCAAAGAGTTTTATACATAAAATTGCAGAGCTAGAAGAGCCTTCGCAAGTCTTTGACATATCGACATTTGACCTAAAGGAAAACTCTAAAAAAATCATTTTAAACTTGTTGAAATCTAAAAAGCCTTGCAAGATTTTACTATATGGAAAGGCAGGAGCAGGCAAAACTCAATTTGCAAAAGCTATAATAAAGAAACTTAAAAAAGATATTGTTTTGCCTAGAAAACGACACGAGAATCGCCGAGATACTGACACAAAGTTAAAGAAGGCTTGCCTGTGCGAACACATTGCTCATAAGTTAAATGGCATTGCTCTAATTGACGAGTGCGACAATATTTTAGCTAGCAAAAATTCACTTTTCTCCTTTGGCACAGACAGTTCTGACAAGGGCGATTTAAATATATATTTAGACGAGATGAAAGGCAAGAGTATTTGGATTACTAATTGCATAGACAGGATTGACGAGTCCACAAAACGCAGGTTTTCTTATAGCTTAGAATTTGATGGGCTTTCAAAAAAACAAAAGATGATTGCCCTAGAAAACGCTCTAAATAATTCTTCTCTAAGCAAGAAAATATCCTTAGAAGATGTCTATGAATTGACTCAAAAATACAAGCTTTCTACTGCAGGTTCTGCCCTCGTTGTAAACAATGCCTCAAGTATAATTAAGCATGAGAACAAAGCAAAAATATTGGATATAATGGAAGATATAGCATCTTCGCAAAGCACTTTAATCAAAGGCAAAGCAGATGACAAAGTTGCTCGTTATAAGCCAGATAGCCATTTTGACAGCGACATTATAAATATGGATATGGATTACGAAAGGTTGCTTTCTTCTTTGCGTAATTACAATAAAAAGCTCAACGCTAAGGAAGTTAATTGCCCTATGAATTTAATCTTTGCAGGCGTGCCAGGCAGTGGCAAAACAGAGCTTGCAAAACACATAGCTCACAGCCTTGAAAGGCACATCGTGATAAAGAATATGTCAGACCTACAAGACAAATACGTAGGCGAAACAGAAAAAAATATCGCAAGAGCCTTCAAAGAAGCTGAGCGTGAAAATGCTATACTTGTAATCGATGAAGCCGACTCTATTTTTGTAGATAGAACAACAGCAAGTCGCTCGTGGGAAGTGTCGCAAACAAACGAAATCCTTGCTCAAATGGAAAATTACAGAGGTATTTTTATATGTTCAACAAACCTACTTGAAAATATCGACACCGCCGCTATGCGACGCTTCCAACGCAAGATAAATTTTGGCTATTTAAAAGAAAATGCACGCGAAAAACTCTTTAAAAGCTACTTTTTATATAACGCCGAAGTTCTTGAAGACGATACACTAAAAGGCTTAAGCTACCTAGACAGTCTTACAGCTGGCGACTTCAAAAACATCTACCAACAAGTACAATTTGAAGAAGAACACCCCAGCCAAGCCACCTTTGTCTCAATGCTCAAAAAAGAGATGAGCTTTAAGCAAAAAACTAATTGCAATAACACTAAAATAGGATTTATTTAAAACTATGAAGAAGAAGTTTAACCAGATATTTACAAGCCTAAGCCTTTTTATCTTACTCGCTATGCCTAGTCTATATGCAGATCAAGGCGATAGTTTTTATATACAAGAGGCGAACAATAATTCTAGCCTTGAAGTCGATTTCAAGCTAAAGCTTAAGGTGGACATTTTTCAATTTCAAGGAGAAGATTTGCCTAAATACAAAAAGGATATAAACGAGAATCCAATCTCCTTGTAAACGAAAGATACCGAAGCTATAAGTCTGACTTCGAAGGCTTTATTGAGGATATATCTAAGAACTTTTACACCTTCTTAGGTGCTAATAACAAACTAGAAATATACTACGACCTTCATTCAAACACAAGCGATTTATTTTCAATTATAGTCTACGCCCACCCAACTGGAGGAGGTGGCAATGGTTGCAGAACAACACTCAAAGCGTTTAACTATATCTTAGGCGACAACCCTCTCTACATATCAAACCTTAGCCTTGCTGAAATCTTAAAAGACGACCTTGGCCACTTTAAACTTTTAGAAGCAATAAATATAGAACTAACCCAAAGAGAATACCCCTTAAAAGCAAAACTAGAAGACCTCCTAAAGCATATGGAATTTGCCTTTGCTAAAGACGAGTTAATCATAAACTTTCTCCCCTATATGGTAGGCTGTGGAGCAGATTGCGTAGTAAAAACTAAACTCAAATACACTAATATAAAAGACCTTCTCTCCGAAGACATTCTAAAATCCCTCAAGCTTTAATAAAATTCTCTAATCTAGATTTTCTTCTAAATCTATAAATTTGTCAAAGTCGCTCTTGTAAAGTCTGTCTTGAACGATGCGGAACTTTTCAAATTCGGTTTCGGCGTGAAGCTTTGCCATTTCTGCAGATACTTTACCTGCATTGTTTAAAACTTCTCTATCGAGTAAAGTTAAAAAGCCATTTAAGCGAGTTTCCCAATCTGCCATAGTCATAGGTATATTGTTCATAGCTTGTAGCTCAGCAAAATCTAAATAAGCAGAAACTATATGCTCTAGATGCAGAATTTCCTTTTCGTCTAGGTAGTTTTTTGCAAGAGAAACATCATACTTTTGGATTTTACCCTCAGGGAATTCCTCCCAAGTTTGAAGCCCCATATTTTCCTTTTCTGCATCGGCTCTATTATATATAACTTCTGTAGCAGTGTTGCCGTGTATGCTGTAATGCATTTTGTTTTGCACATTTGCAAAGAATCGCTTAGTTGCCTTTGCAGATGGGTCGTAGTCTAGGGCAGTCGCATAAATATCTGTTATTTTTTGATAGAACCTGCGTTCAGATAGCCTAATTTCTCTGACTTTTTGTAACTGCTTTTTAAAATAATCTTTAGTTAGTACACTTCCGCCCTTCTTAAGACGTTCATCGTCCATTACCCAACCTTGAATAGTGTAGTCTTTTACAATAGAATTTGCCCATTTACGAAACTGAACAGCCCTCTCATTATTAACCTTAAATCCCACAGCAATAATCATTTGCAAGCTATAATGCTTTACTTGACGAGCCACCTCTCTATTGCCCTCAGTTTGAACTATTCGGAAATTCCGAATAGTTCCAAGCTCTTCAAGTTCACTATCTTCTAAGATTTTCTTTATATGTTCATTGATAGTACTTAGTTCCACATTATAAAGTTGAGCCATCATTTTTTGAGTAAGCCAAATATTCTCATCTTCATAACGCATCTCGACGCTACCTTCTTCGCCGCCAACAGCCGACACATAAGTCAAGTACTCCGCCGCCGAACTACGTATATCTTTTTTAGAATTCTTTTTGTCCTTGCTCATTTTAAAATCTATCCTCCAACTTCTTAGTCATATTAGCTCTATATTCAACACTCTTAGCCCTCTATTTTCAAGTATTAAATTTTTATTTTTAGCCATAGATGTACGTAGACAGCTAAAGGCTCGTCAAAGGCGAGGGATTACTCCTTGCCTTTTTCTGTGGGTGTAGGTTCTTCTGGCTTTTTGTATTCAGGTGGGTATATTTCCCAGAATTTAACAGCGTCGTTGTATCTAACTAAGCCTTTATAGTTTTGTTCTATGTCTTCGTCTGTTATAAATGCCCTGTCATTATGTACCGTTGCGAATATTGTTCCGTCTCTGTGTTTACGTCCGTTATGATAAGTTAGTCTGTATTTTAAATCTGCCATGGTGAGTTGTTCTGAAAAAATTAGTGTTAGTGTTGTAGTAGTATTTTTTGAGGATAGGCTGTTCTAATAGGTGAGGCTGCATTTATTATTTAAAAGTGGGGCTTTGTGTTCTGTTCTAATAGGTGGGGGATTTTATATTGTCTAGGTTGTTCTGAAAAAATTTAGCGGTAGTAATATTTTTTTGGTGAGGCTAAATTTTTATATTTACGGTAAATATTTGCTTTGGTTTTCTTAGGTTGTATAGATTTGTCTGTTCTAATAGGTAGGTCTATATTTTAAATCTGCCATGGTGGATTATTCTGAAAAATTTAGTGGTAGTACTTTCTTTGGAGGGGTTGTTATAGATGCTTTATTTGTTATTTAGAGCTAGGGGGGGATTTGTGTCTGTTATAATGGGTGAGTTTGAGTTTTAAGTGTCTAGGTTGTTCCGAAAAATTTTAGAACTAATCTTAGGCTTTTTTTAAGTCCTAGATATGTTAATATATAGGAACGTAAAAAGCCCCAAAAAAGTTGCGTAAAGTTTTAGTAACACCGTATCATTTTTTTACGCAGTTACACTACATAAAAAAATGGCGGTGCCCTGCGGGGCAGCGGAGGCGTCGAAACGCCTCCTTTTTTGGCTACGCCAAGTTAAGTATTTTTGTGCTTTTAGCTATTAAAAGCTTCTATATATCGCTTGCGATTTCTACTTCAAAGAGCTTTGTAAATAGAGGCTTAAGCTTCGAGGTAGATGAGGCTGATATTGCATTTTCTGCGTCTAGGTCTATTTGCAATTCTTCAAAGAATAGAGCTTCTTGCTTTTGCTTTAGGGACTTTTCTGTTGCGTTGATTTGCTTTTTGAGCATTAAAGATTTTAGTCTGTCGCAGCTAGAATTTAGTTCTTCTTTTGCCTTTGCAAGTTCTGCATTTATAGTATCCAATGCGTCTTTTAATATAGCTTTTTGTTGCTTTGCCTTAAGGTTTATTAGAATAGCATCGTCTTTTAAAGAGGCTTTTTCTGCTTTTATGTATGGCTTAAGCAGCATAGCTTTTTCGTCCTCAGAAATAGCGTTGGAATCTAAAGTCTTAATCGAGCTAAGCTTTAACCAGTAAGAAGAATTGTCTTGAGGTGTTTTGCTAGAGACCATAGGTAACTTTAGTACGGCTAGGCATTCTTCGTGAGTTAAAATCTTTGCAGATTTAGTTTTGCCTACTAGTAGGTCGTAGTTGCATAGGCTTGGGATTTCTATGTTATAGAAACTTATAGAACAAGGCTCTATGTCTGCATTTAGCTTTACTTTGCCTTGAGATGGGCAAGAAACTTCGCTAAAGATTCCTTTAACTAGGATAGACGTCAATGTAATTCTATTTGAGGCAGGCTTAAAGTCTTTAGAAAGCCCATAAGATTTTTTGGCGACATAAGGGGCTGTCCCTGATTTACGCTTGTAGTAAAATAACAAAGGAGGCTCATTGCCTTCTACGAGATTTATAGTTTTTGCCTCTTCGTCTATTTCATACTCAGGGCAGTTTGTCTGGAAGTAGTCTTTTACGACTAGCCACAAATCCTTTTCTAGTGCTTTGACTTTGTCTTCTATGTAGCTAGGGATAATGGCAACTTTTTCGGCATATTCTTTGTTGAAGCTTGTAAAGAGTTGAGCTTGTGCGTCTTCAACTATGTCTTCATTTAGGCTCTTGTTGTCTGCTAGATTTACATTAAAGTCTATATCTATTTGAGGGGTACTTCTGCTTTGCTTTAAGATGCTTTCGAGGCTTTGTTCAAAATTGCCTATAATATTGTCGCTCATTCCGAAGATTTTATCAAATTGCAAAGTACGCTTGTTTATCAGCTCTAATATACGTACGTCGGAGAAGTTTTGAGGGCTTAGCATATTCACGACTAGGACATCTGCACTTTGCCCTTGACGATGGCAGCGACATATCCTTTGCTCTATTTCTATTGCATTATAGAGCAAGTCGTAATTTATAACAACTGGGCAAAACTCAATGTCTAAACCCTTTGCCAAGCTATCTGTACTTAGCAGGATTTGCATAGACTTGTCCTTGCGAAATCTTTCTATAGCATTTTCTTCTTTATGATGAATTAGCTTAAAGGACTTTTCTTTTAGCAAGCTAAAGAGAGCATCTAAAGTGCTTAGGTTGTTTACAAAAACTATGGCTTTTTCTTGAGCTTTTTGAGCCTTTAGAGAGTTGAATATAAGTTTTAAAGCCTTGACTAAGTCTGCCATCTTGCCATTTGCGAAAAGCTTAGAAGACAAGTTGTGCATATCTTCTAAAAGTTCTTTTTCTTCGCCTAAAGAGCGAGCTATAGGGGCTTTTAGCATATTTGCAAAAGCTTGGGGCGAAGAGGATAGCGTGTGGTAGAATTGCAAGTTTAGCTGATAGTTATCCATTGCAGGATAAGCTTGCTTTTGGGGCAAGGCTAAGTATTTTTCGCAAAGCTTGTATAGCTTTTCTTCCTTTGGCGTGAGCGTATAATTCAAGACAAAAGGGATACGCCTTGTAAAGTTTACATAGTTAGAAACTTGGCTCTTAAGAGTCCTAAAAGCAAATTGAGATACCCAAGAGTATAGCTCTTTATAATTTTCAGGCTTTCTAAAATATCTTTTGTAAAAGGCATCTTTGTTGGGCAAAACAGACTCATCTATAAAGTGAATTAGCCCATAAATATCCATTATGCTTATCGTAATTGGCGTTGGCGTAAGAAGCAATTTAAAGGCATTTTTAGATATATCTTTAAGTGCAATTACAGACTTGTTTTCAGGCTTAAACAATGCGTCAGCCTCGTCAAATACAATTAAATCCCATTCGCTTTCTTGGAGCTTTTGTGCATACTTTACTGCCTTTTCGTAAGAGATAATTTGTATGGAATTGTCGCTAGATTCTTCAGCCCATAGACTGTAAGGCAAGGAGAAGTCATTCTCTAACTTAGCTGTCCATTGCTTAATTAGGTTTTGAGGCAAGACAACAAGTATGTTTTCTTTACCCTCACAATAATATTGAGCAATTACAAGCAAAGCCTCGTAAGTCTTACCAAGAGATCCTTCATCGCATAAAATACAACCCTTTAAATGCCTAGACCTCAACGCAAAACTAGCTGCGGCAACCTGATAAGGCAAAACCTTTATAGAAGACGCCGAAAACGCCGCCGCAAAATCCCTATCCTTGACAACATTAGCCAAGTGCCTCGTCCTCGCATAAGCTGTAAATGGGGTTTGGAGCATTGTTTTGCTATTATAGGTTTAGTCGAGAGCCTTATCCCAAATCACACCTTGCTGTTCATCAGTTAAGAGACGTTCAGGTTGAAGTTCTAAAAATGGCTTATAATCTTTCCAGTCTTGAGGGAAGCCTAAGGTGTTTAAATTATCAATTGTATCTAAAAAATCATATAAATCATTATGCCACCTACTAGCAGGGCAAATTATATTCATAAAATATTTTAAAATAGAAATTATTCCAAAAACCTTAGCAAAATTAGTATGGGGGTTCCAGTTATATATATTTCTCTTTAATTTAGGAGGTTGCCAAGTTAAGGATTTTCGCCAAAAGCGAGAATGATGGCAACACATATTTCTTATAATGGATAAAAAGTGTATCCATTTTTCAAATACAAATTTTTCTAAATTATATTCTTTTGCAATTTCTTTTTTTACCTTAGTATTAAATATTTCAAAATACTTTGATACAGTTCCAAAAGATAGAATTTCAACAAGAATCCAAATTGGCAATATGGTTTCGTCGTAAGCATTGAAAAAATCTTTTACAAAGGTTTCAGTAGAGCGTTTTGTTTCCTCTTTTGCTTTATCGAGAAATGTTTTATATTTGCCTTCTGGTTTTATTGTAGGATATCCTTCTGCTAATATTGATGTATCAAGCTGGGGGAAAGGAGAATTTGTTTTTATAGAAATTGTATTTGCAAGTTTTGTCTTAAAAGAAACTTCAATACGTTCAACAGCGTCCATTATAAGCAAACGTAATTGTCTATCATTTCTATAATCATTCCAAATACTATCAAAATCAGTATTTTCTTTAAAGAGTTTTGGTGACATTAGCCTATGTTTCCAAAAAGGACTTAATCTATAATAATTAGTATGAGACAATTTATGTTGAGTATCTCTATTTATATCTAAACGACGAGAAGCAAGTAAATTTACTTGTTCTGATATAGATTTAGGGTTATCTGTGAATTTTGGCTTGCTCATTGGATACAAAAAACCCATCTATATTGAGCATTGTGAAGAGGCCTGATGGGCTATGTTGAAGATATAGTCTCATAAATAATTTTAAAAGTCAAGGGATATTTTATTTCAAATGAAAAAATACTTGATTCTTTAATCATTTTCTGTGACTATAAGTTTATTGGAATGGGAACACTCGTTCGGTGGAAGTTATTCGGGAATGCTCGGGGGCTTCCATTTTTTTAATTATTCAAAAGGAATAATATCGTTATTATTTTTAAGTGAAATTATTTTTAAGTTATATTTGAAATATTCTTTATCTTTAGCATCCTCAAGTTTATTTATATTTGTATATACTTCTAAAAGAATTTCTTTCATTTTTAAAGCATGCTCTAAACTAGGCTGAAAATCCATTTTCCCTTCTGGGTAATTTCCTATTTCAACTTTTGCCTTTAAAAAATTATTATCTATTAACATTGTAATTATCTTAAGTAGTTTCGAAAAGTAAAATGCTTGAGCTCTGGATTCATATTCTTTTAATTCATTAATCACTAACTGTATATTTCGAGTTTCTTTTTGTAAATTATTTAATATAGACTCTGCTCAATATCTGTTTTGTATTCAAGTACTTCCTTGAAGTCTTCTTTGTAATTTTTCCCACATGCAAAAATCCTATTTTGGAAATTGGATTTTGTATAATTATCTAATTCATATATAATTCTTTTAATACAAATAATTATATCGTTAAACGATCTAAGTTTAAAAAGAATGCTAGTGTGCTGACTTAAGACGAAATCTTCTTCTACAAGAGAAACTTTAACGCTTCGTTCAGCTTCTTCAATTTTGGTTAAATTGATATTTGGATATGCTAAATTAATTGTTTTAATTTCATTATTTAATTTATCCATATTTGAATAAGTTCTATTCATAAAATCATCCATTGTAATTTGAGTGTTTTTTATGAGTTTTTCTAGTCCAAATAAATCTTTATATAGATTTAAGGATTCTAAAGAAATAAAAGTTATATCTAAATTTGAATATTTTAAGTAATAGGTCGCTAAAAAAGGAATTTTTAGAGATTCGTATTTGTTTCTGTAATAAGTCCAATCGATAGACATTCTATTTGAATTTAGGTATAAAAGAGCTTCTTTCCATAACTTTTGTCTAACATTAAATTCTTTGGTAATTGCAAGTATTAAATTAGATATTCCATATAAATCTCCATATATACAATTTAGTATTTTAATCTGAGTTTCCTCTTCTTTATCTTTGTTAGCTTTATAAGAACTAAACCACCAAATTATAATGGGAATTGCGATAGTTCCAGCTAAAGATATAGAAAGGGTGAAAAATCCTTGTATTTTTTCCCAATTAAACAAAAAGGACAATAGGAAAAATATACTTAATGTAAAAGATATTATAGCCCAATAAGGCTTTAATACCTGAAATGAATAAATCGCACCATTTATTATGTTTTTATTGATTTTCTTGAAGTCGCACATGATATAATTTTTTTACAGTAGTTCAAATTCTATGGCGGCGTTTTTGGCGATGTAGTGGGCGTTGGAGAGGGAGATGTCGTCGGAGAAGGATTCTTCGCTGGTGATGATTTTGGCTGGGGCGAGGTCGCACATAGCTTTTATGTCTTCGCTGGTGATGCCACCATTGGTGGCGTCTAGGCAGATTATGATTAAGTCGTCTGCTACGCTGTATATTGTGCGAGAATCATTTAGCTTTTTTGTCTCTATTTTGTAGCTTAGAGGGATACCTAATTTTAGCATTACTTCTACTACAATGTCGTGGTCTTGCCTATCTGACTTTATTGTCTTGTCCATAGAATCAACTCTGGCAAAGAGTGCATCTATCTCGTCGGATTTAAGAGGGGTGTTGTCCCATTCCTTGAGGTTAGATGTGTCTAGCTTAAAGACTCTAAAGCCGAGGTCTAGCTTCTTTGTAATATTTGCATCGTTTGAACTGTTGGCGTCGTTTGTATCGTTTGCACTGTTTGTATCGTTTGCACTGTCGAAGAGGTCATTAGCTTTGGTTTTTTGTTCGGCTAATATTTTAGCTCCAGCACGGCGAATACGTTCTTTGCCAATTTCGCAAATATTCTTATAGCCTGCCTTAAATGCTTCAGATTTTTCGTCGCAAAGTTCAGGTAGCTGCACGCAGATAAACTGCCTATTGCCCCCATCTTCAGCATTCAACTGCATTACAGCATGTGCAGTAGTCGCCGACCCACTGAAAAAGTCTAAGATTATGTCGTCTTCTTTGGAACTAGTGGATAGTAGATACTTTATAAATTCTATAGACTTCGCAAAGTCAAATGATATATTATTGCTTTTTAACCATTTTGTAGATGATTGAGAGTCAAAAAATAAAGTCGACTTCGGAACTTGGTATAGATAATCGTGCAAGTATCTTTTTATTCTAGGCACAGTGTTTTCATCATCTCCAAAGGCTAGTAAATCTTCATTTTTTAGCCTTAACAATTCTTCTTCTTTGTATCTCCACCCTCCATTAGGCTTTAAGCATATTTTGCCAGTAATAGGGTGGATAATGTCAGTTTTCGTATTTCCATTGCTTACGCCACCTGGATTGTCTGTTTGATAAATTCCTTTTTTGTCAGCATAAGTATAATGGTCTAAATCGTAGAATCGAGGATATTTTGTTAGTTCAAGCAACTCTGTATGAATTTCATCTTGAGATAAATTTCTATTAACAAGTTGCATAGCTCTGGTATAATATTCGTCTACATTGTTTTTCTTAACTTTCCATTCTTCATTTATGTTTTCTTTGTTTTTTGCATAGCATAGAATATATTCGTGAGAGACAGAAACTAGTTTAGAATTATTCTTAGAAGAATTAGATGCGACTATAAATTGAGCCACGAAATTTTCTTCGCCGAAGACTTCGTCGCAGAGTTTGCGTAGGTTGGTGATTTCGTTGTCGTCTATAGATATGAAGATTACGCCGTCGTCTTTTAGTAGATTAGACGCTAAGCGTAGACGAGGGAACATCATATTT
>JAWXTY010000008.1:0-57317 GCA_044433115.1 Opitutales bacterium | reverse complement strand
AGTGGTAGAGCAGAGGACTCATAAGCCTTTGGTCGGTAGTTCAAATCTACTCCTTGGCACATTTAAAAAATTTCCAACAAAAGCCTTAAGTTTAACGACTTAGGGCTTTTCTTTTGCCTAAGTTTAATCTGTGGGTCGCAAGCTTTCCTTGCCCTGTGGTCTTTAGAGCTAATGACTTTATGAAAAGGTAGCAGGGCAAGGCAAGCTCGCAGGTAAAGTAAATGCTGAAAAAGTTTTTAATTTAGGGCTTTTCTTTTGTGTAGGAGTGCTTTATTGTGGGGCTATGAAGAGGTTTTTTGTATTTTTGGCTTGCTTGGGGCTTGTCTTTGTTGGGGGAGTTTTTGCTCAGGAGGAGGCTTCGGCTGAGGGTGTTGTTGGTGTTTCTAGGGCTTTGATTTCGGCTGAGGGTGTTGTTGGTGTTTCTAGGGCTTTGATTTCGGCTGAGGCTTCGGGCTTTGTTAAGGGGTTTCCTGTGGCGGAGAGGATTGACTCTATTCCTGTGCCGCCTTTTGGGCAGAGGTGGGTTTTAAGTGAGGAGTTTTCGGACGAGTTTGATGGGGCTAAGTTAGATGGTACTAAGTGGTATGATCATCACCCTGAGTGGATTGGTAGGGAGCCTGGGCTTTTTATTAAGGAAAATGTGTCGCTTAAAGATGGCTTTTTGTATTTAAAGGGGTCAAAGCTAAAGAAAAAGCAAGAGATATTTAAGTATGGCAAGGATTTAGTGTATGATGTTGGCTGTGCTGCTGTTGTATCTAAGAGCAAAGACGCACATTATGGATATTATGAGTGCAAAGTTAAGGCGAATAAATCTACTTTATCTACCACCTTTTGGCTATCTACTCGAGGGGCAGTATCCACTGAGGGCAGGCAGCCTGAGGGGGCTAAAAAAGGTTTCTTCTCGCAGGAGTTGGATATATTAGAGTGTGTGGGCAGAAATGGTAACTTTAGTGGTTCTAAGTTTGCAGATGGTATGAATTGCAATGCCCATTATTGGTTTACAGAGGGCAAAGCCCCTAAAGACGACATTCGTGCCGAGGGCTTCCAGCTCAAAAGACCAGACTCAAAGAAGCCTTCTGAGGACTTCAATGTATATGGCTGTTGGTGGGTAGACAAAACTAAGGCAAAGTTCTATCTAAACAACGAGCAGGGCAAGGAAATAATATTCCAAAATAAGGCGACTAAAGAGCCTTTTTACTTCACAGAGCCAATGAGCTTATTGATGGTACTTGAGACCTACCCATTCCCTTGGATAGAATTACCAAGCGACAAAGACCTCAGCGACGACTCTAAAAATACCTCCATTTACGACTGGGTGCGTGCCTACAAACTCTTGGATTTAACGGAAAAGTCCCACGCCAACAACGACGTCTTTGCTGACAACATAAACCTCTTGAATAAAAATCGAAAAATCGATGATGGGCTTCTCTTCGTTGAAATAGCCTATACAGCAAAGCAAGACTCTTATATAGAGCTAGAACTTTATAATAAAACGAGGAAAGTAGCCTCAGTTAAATTTGACGCTCTAAGTGGATATGGGCATAGTTGGTACTCCATAAAGCCCCCAAAGACAGCTAATTCTAGCAATTTCACAGTACTTGCCCACCTCAAACGCAAATACAAAGCCTTAGCCTCAGATTCTCTTGCAATAAAGTAGTTTCTAATCAAGCCCCCAAAAAAAGTTCTATTCTTCTATGAGCAGGTATTTTTCTTGAAATCTCTTTAGTTTTTCTGGGTCTGCCATAGTTATAATTTTGTCGTTGGCTTTGAATGTATAATTAGCTTCAGGCTTTAAGCGAGCATTGTCGCTAGTTTCTATACCCATAATTCTAACAGCGTACATCTTTGCTATATTTGCCCCAGCTAAGCTTTGTCCAATGAGGCTAGAGTCTGCAGGGATTTCGAAGTGTTGTAGGTTTACTTCCATTTCAAATTCCTCGTCCTTTTCGCTACTTTCGTGTTTAGTTAAAATGCTTTCTGCCTTTTTTATAGCAAGTTTATCGCCGTTTAAAATCACGTAATCATCAGGATAAATTCCCGTATTAGGCTCAATGTCGTAAATTACAAATCTACTTCTTTTTATAGCAATAATATCGCATTTAGTTTGGCTACGAATTTTGAGCATTTCTATAGTTTTGCCTGCAGCGAAGCTATCTTCTGCTATATGAACTTCGTGTATATTTACTATCCAAGAGTATTGCGATTTTATTCTTTCGATGAACTTTTCTTGTCTATACTCCTTAGCGTTTTTCAAGTGTCTATTTAATATATCCAAGAAGCTATGTTGCAAGTTTTGGTATATTTTAGAGAAGAAGCCTCCAAAGAGAATTACTAAGATTAGGGTAAATACAGCATAGTAAAACACTACATCTTGTCTTTCGTAGTGGTATAATATTATACCAAAAAATATCGCCCCAAAGAGCATAGAAACCAATAGCGAAAATATACCACGAAGTACGCTAGTTAGCTTTGTTGCTGTATTTGATTTAAGAGAGCGATTTTTAGTAATTATCAAAAAGAACACTTCTGTTATGCCTTTTATATTATTTAATATAGCAAGCACTAATGGTACGCTAATACTAGCGACTATAGCCCATAGTGCATAGCCAATATAGTCGTTATAAAATTCTAATGAGCTAATATATTTCAAGAAGGCTAAGCTCAATATCATCAAGGCGTTAAAGAGAATTATGAATATTGCTATATTAAATAGAGGCATTGTAATTCTCTTAATAATCACTTTTTGCTTAGCACTATTTTTAAAAGTTTCTATAGATTTGTGGTAAAATTTAAAGAGCAAAGAAATTTTATTAGGTACAATTTTGCTAGATATATTATATATCGCTAATGCTTTGTCAGAGACTATGGCACTTATAAACACACTCAAAAAGCACACGCCCATAACTATAGACATCAAATTATTATCTATCACACTATTTGCAATACCAATGCCTACAACTATGAAGCTAAATTCCCCAATTTGCGACTTTGTTATAGCTGACATAAAAGCGTCTTTAGCTGTATATCCTGCAAAGACAATACCCAAAAAGCTTGCAATACTTCTAAAAATCATCATCGAAAATGTTACAGCCAAGATTATCTTATAATTATCTACAATTAACATAGGGTCGATTTTTGTACCCAAAGATATGAAAAATAGGGCTACAAATAAACTCTTGAAAGGCGACGACAAGTGTTCTACTCTATTTGCAATCGAGCTTCCTGATATTATAGAGCCTGCCAAAAATGCTCCCAATGCTTGGGATAATTGAGCTAAGTGTGCCAACTCGCCTATACCCAAAATAATGCAGAATATGAACATTATTAGAAGTTGCGAATTTTGCAATATAGTAGTCTTTCTAATCAAATAAGTTAGGGCGAATTTGCCAACTATAAATATTGCAATTACAAAGCTAAACAACACTAAGCAACGTTGCAAAATGTCGTAAATAAGGGAATTAGAGCCATCTCCAGTTACAGCAGAGCTAGAAACCATCACTATTAAGAATATGGCAAATAAGTCCTCAAATATCAATATACCTATAGTTACCTGCCCATAGTTTTTCGACACTGCCTTTTTCTTTGCAAGCAATTCCATAATCACAATAGTGGAACTTATCGAGAGCGTCGCCCCTAAAAATATACCCTCTATAGAGCTTAGCCCAAATATATCGCCTATAGTTATACCCAAGATTAACATAGATATAATCTGGAAAATCATAGCTATAGTACTTGGCACAAAGAGCTTTTTGAGCTTATCTAAATTAAATTCTAAGCCAATGAAGAACATCATAAAGAGAACGCCAAGTTCGCCAATTTGTTCTAAATTTTGCCCATCGTGCAGAAATCCAAGGACTGCAGGGCATAGCAATATACCCACAACTATATATCCCAAAAGTGCAGGTATCTTTAGTAATCTAGCTATACAATGAGCTATTGCAGCAGAAGCCGTTACTATAGCTAAGTCTTTTAATAAATAATGTTCCATTTTTTCTTAATCGCTATATAATCACAAAAAATATGGAATTTCAAGTCTTGACTTGATATAATCTTTGCTATAGCGTTGACTTATAAATGAATAAAGTGGAGTCTATAGATATTTTGTCCTCAAATTGGAATGATTACGAGCTTTTAGATAGTGGTAATAGGCTAAAGCTCGAAAGGTTTGGCGACGTTATTGTCATTCGAAGCGAGCCTAAGGCTTGGTGGACTCCATCTTTGCCTAATTCTGAGTGGAATAAAGCTCAGGCTAAGCACTTTGACGAAGATAAAAATAACACAAGGTGGCAGTTTAAATCTAAGATAAACGCCCCAAGGCTTAACTATAATGGCATAGTTTTTGGAACGAAGTTTATGGACGGCTCTAAGCACTTGGGCGTATTTCCTGAACAAGAACCTCATTGGCAAAAAATCGCAAATGCGTATAGAGAAGGGGCTACTCTTTTGAATTTATTTGGATACACTGGAGCTGCTACTCTTGTTGCTGCAAAGGCTGGCTATCAGGTTACTCACGTAGACGCCTCAAAGCCATCTATAGATTGGGCTAGGCAAAATCAAGCCTTGAGCAACTTAGAAGATAAGCCTATTAGGTGGATTTTAGACGACGCTTTAAAGTTTGTTAAGCGTCAAGAGCGTAGAGGGCAAACTTATGACGCAATAATTTTAGACCCTCCTGCCTTTGGTAGAGGTCCTAAAAAAGAATTGTGGAAGCTCGACAAAATGTTAGCTGAATTGCTTGAAGCGACTTCTAATATACTTAGCAAAAATCCATTATTTGTGATTATGACTATGTATTCTATAGAGGCATCTAGCGTTATGGCAAAGAATATGCTTGAGCAGTATTTCCTTTTAGCGAGTGAATTTGAAGCAGGCGAACTTGTTTTAAATTCCCAAAATTCAAAGCAGTTGCCTCTATCTTTATATGCTGTGGCAAAGTGGAATAAAAAATAATTTTCAATCAACAATCAAGGAACAAAAATGAGCTGGGACAGGTTTAAAAAATATAGCGTAAATGTAGATAGCTTGAATATCTCATTAGATTTTAGCAGAATATCTTTCGAGGAAGATTTCTTTGTATCTATGAAGGAAAAGATGGATAAGTCTTTTGCTTTGATGAAGGATCTTGAAGCAGGCTCTATTGCAAATGTAGACGAAAATAGAATGGTAGGGCATTATTGGTTGCGTAACGCAGAGCTTGCTCCTACTGCAGAGTTGCAAGAGGAAATTTCTTCTAATGTAACTAATATAAAGGCATTTGCAAAAAAGATACACGAGGGTGAAATAGTTGCAGAAAATGGCGAAAAGTTCGAGAATTTGCTTTGTGTAGGTATAGGTGGTTCAGCCCTTGGTCCTCAATTTGTTGCAGACGCACTTGGCTCTGTTAAGGCAGATAAGCTAAAGGTGTTCTTTATGGATAACACTGACCCTGATGGCTTTGATGTTATCTTTGATAAGTTAGAAGGTGCATTATCTAAAACTTTGGTATTAATTGCGTCTAAATCTGGCTCTACTCCAGAGCCAAAGAATGCTATGACAGAGGCTATGAATGCTTATAAGCAAGCAGGCTTAAACTTTGCTAAACACGCAGTTGCAACTACTGGAACTGGCAGTAATTTATATAATATAGCAATCGCAGAAGGCTTTTTGGCTACTTTCCCTATGTGGGATTGGGTAGGCGGAAGAACTAGCGAATTGGCAGGCGTTGGCTTGTTGCCAGCAGCTTTGCAAGGCATAGATATAGACTCATTCTTAGAGGGTGCAAAATTGATGGATATTGCTACTAGAAAAGAGTGTATGAAGTGTAATCCAGCTGCTATGCTTGCCTTGGCTTGGTATTACTGCACAGATGGCAAGGGCAAAAAGGATATGGTTATTTTGCCTTATAAGGATAGATTACTTTTAGCTTCAAGATACTTGCAACAGCTCATAATGGAGTCTTTGGGCAAGGAATTTGACTTAGATGGAAATGTGGTAGAACAGGGTTTGAGCGTATACGGAAATAAGGGTTCTACAGACCAACACGCCTTCGTTCAACAGCTCAGAGATGGCATAGATAACTTCTTTGTAAGCTTTATAGAGGTGCTTCAAGACAGAAAAGGCGAAAGATTTGAGGTAGAAAATAAAATTTCTTCAGGAGATTATTTACACGCATTTTTCTTGGGTACTAGAGAGGCTCTAAGTGCAAAATCTAGGGAGAATTTGACTATCACTCTCCCCAATGTTTCCCCTAAATCGGTCGGTGCTTTAATTGCTCTATATGAAAGAACTACAAGCATTTACGCAAATTTAATCAACATCAACGCCTACCACCAACCTGGGGTAGAAGCTGGCAAAAAAGCAGCAGGATCTATACTCGAAATTAAGCAAAAATTGATAGAATTTTTAGAGAAAAATCAAGGCGAATTTACTGCAGATGAAATTTCTTTGAATTTAGGGCTTGAAAAAGATACAGAAATAGTATTTAAACTGATGTTACATTTAGCTTCTAATGTTGCAAGAGGTATCAAAATATCTCAAGGAACAGGCTTTGAGCAGAAATTTACAATAAAATAAAACACTACAATACAATGAAAATATTATCCATATTATTAAGACTAGTCGCTATAGCAGGTGCAGCTTTTTGCGTATATGCTTGGGTAGACACAAAAGGTAAAACCACAGAATCAATGGAACATATGAAGGAAATCGCTGGCGAAACTCTTCAGATGAGAACTGCTCAAGTTCCAGATATTTTGAAAGAAAAACGTCAAACTGAGGCTACTTTAAGAAAGACTGAAGACACTCTAAAGGCAACTAAGGATACTTTAGCTAACACTGAAAATGACCTTAAGGACGAACGTGATAGAGTAGTTCAAGCTCAAGAAGAAATCCTTGACAAGAACACGCAAATCAAGTCTTTAAATACAAAAGTTTCTGGCTTAGAAGCATTTGTAGCTAGTGCAAAAACTGAAGTTGACGACCTAAAGAACGAAATCGTTAAGATTAAGTCTGAAACAGAGCCTTTGATTGCTAGCTTAAATTCTCAAATCCAAACTTTAGAAGCAGAAATTGCTCATAAGGACGTAGAAAAGGCTGAGGCAGTTGCAGCAGTTGAAAAGGAATTGAATGCTAAGATGGAAAATATGGTAATGGCATCTACAGGTGAAGTTGTAGAAGAAGTTCCTGTTTACGTTGCTGAAGGCGAAATTGTTACTATCTTAAAGGCTAGCGAAGGCAATGACTTATTCGTAGTTAACAAGGGTGCAGCAAGTGGCTTTAAGCAAAACCAAAAGTTCAAGATTAAGGACGAAGGTAACTTTATTGCAGAATTTACTGTAACTATTCTTCAAGGCAATTCAGCAGTTTGTTCTGTTGCAGACAAAAACATAGGTATCCCCGAAACTATATTTGTTGGCGACACATACGAAGTTGTAATTGAAGCTCCAGAAGCTGTAGCAGAAGCATCAGAAGAAGCTGCAACAGACGCAATTTAATTATATAAATAAACTATGGCAAAAATAATAATATACTTAGTTTCAGTGCTTAGCTTGCTAATGCTAGGTGCGTGTGCTGGCAATGACGACTCTCCGAAAAGAGGACCTAAACCAAGAAGAGACGCTCAGTCGGGAACTCTTCCTTGGGCAAGACCTGCTGATTGGGAAGGTGGCTTACCTGGTATGAGTGGGGGCATTGGCTCTCAAAACAATAATTATTAATCGCCATAGGGCTTTGAATGTAAATTCATTTAGCTCGAGCTAATAAAAAAAGCTTTTCTAAGGGGAACTTTAGAAAAGCTTTTTTTGTGCCTACACTTTGAAGGGTTTTGCTGAGGGATTTCTTTTGTAGATTTTGAGATTTGCTTAGATGAAGCGTATTGCAGATATATTTTGGCAGAGGTGTAGGTTCTGCACATTCTTTAATATCTCAGTTTTATCAAAGCTCAAGTGTTGCCTAATTGCAGGGTTTTCGGTTTTGATATATAGCACATTTGCCTTTACGCTGAGGGGGTAGGCGTGCTTATAGAAATCGCCATAGATTATAGATTTCCAATTTTCGAGTATAATTTTTTGAGGAGTAGTCTCGCCTATTTTATATTTCTTAAATAGGGCATCGCATAAAGAGGAAAATTCAACAGGCTTGCCCTTAGTCTCTTTTTTTCTAATTATCGAGGGCGTAAAGGGCATAGCTCTAAATTCGCAGATTAGGGCTATATCGTCGTTAGATAAGTTTTTGCTAAGATTGTCCATCTAGGTACTTTTTTAGAAAGTATAGCCCTGCTAGAGATATGCTATGATGAATTTCGCCTTTTTCAATCATCGCCTCTAGCTCTTCTAAGGATAGGACTATGCACTCGACATCTTCGTTTTCGTCGAAATTTGTTTCGCAAAGTTTTTCGCAATCGCTAAGTAGCAAAAAGTGGCTATAATTATCCATAATTGCAGGGTTCGACGACACTTTGCCTATTAATATAGGGTTTTTGCCCACATAGCCAGTTTCCTCTTGAAGCTCACGTATCCCTGCATTTATAGGGCATTCGCCCTCTTCGATAACTCCCCCTGCAGGCTCTATGGAAAAGCCTTGAATACCAAATCTGTACTGCTTGACTAGGACGATTTTTTTATCGCAAGTCAATGCAAAAACCTGAACCCAATCCTTAGTTTCAGATACATAGAATGAGCCTTGCCTGCCATCTGGGTGAGTAAAAACTTGTTCTTTTATATTAAAAACAGCACACTTTGCCCAATCTTTTCCAGAGAGCATATTCCATTTATTTGCGTGCTGTTTTTGCATAGATAGAACTTGGGCTATTGAGCCTTAGGGATTTTTATTTTTTGCCCAATGCGAAGTGCATTCGACGAAACATTAGGGTTAGCCTCTTCTATTGCCTCTATGCTTACTTTAAATTGTTTAGCCAATTTAGAGAAATAGTCGCCTGACTTAATTGTATAAGTTATATATTCTGCGTCATCTTCGCTTGCAGGAGTACTCGCTTGGGCAGTGCTAGCAGTACTTGTAATAGCTGGCGTTGGCTCAGGGGCAGGAGCTACAACTTGTCTTTGAGCAAGTTCCTTGATTGCATTTTGGTTAGCGATAATTAGTTGTCTATTTTCGCTTATTAGAGCCTTGTTTGCATTGATAGGCTTTGAGTGATACTCAAAAGCGTCTCGCATATTTTTATTTGAAGCGTCGTAATTTTGTTTAATAGCATCTTTAAGGCTCGCAATTTCTTTTTTAAGAGACGCAATTTCGCTAGTAGAATTTTTAGAGTCTATAGCAGCAGCGTGAGCCTTATCTAGTTTTTCTTCTAAGTTAGCATTATTCACCTTTTGGTTTTGAACTGAATTTATGCTTAAAAAGAGCGATGCTGCACCAAGGGCAAGGGCAACAAGAGCTATAGCAAAGCTCAAGAATGATTTATTTTTGTTTTCCATTATTTGTATTATTAAAAATTATTGTATAGAAGTGAGCTTAGCCTTGCAATTGCGTATTTTATCAAAGAGAGAGTAAATAACTTGCATTTGTAGCTTATGATTGGCTGTGAAATATATAGTTTCATTTTCAGTAAAGAGAGTAAAAAGTGCATCTAAGTTTTCTTGTTCAACAGCTTTGTTATTAATAGAAATAATCGCATTTTCGCAAATACTTATAGTATTCTTTTCGCCTTTGATAATAAATTTATCCAAGTCTAAAGCCTTTGCTTTAGTAACAAGTTCTGCAATTTCTTCTTCGCTATGACTGTGATTGTGCGAATGCCCATTGCAAGTAGGCGATTTGCACGTAATAATTTCAGCAAAAGACAGGTTCGATAGCGTTAAAATGCTCAATATAAATAGACTTATTTTTTTCATAATATTAGTATTAGGTGAGTTCTAAAAATTAGTTTTTGAAAAGTAAAGGAAAAGGGCAATTATTCTTTTTTGCCTATTTTTGCTTGAATTTTCTTATTTTTACGTCAGATAACTCTGTTATCGTCCTTTAAAAACAAGAAAATTACGCTAAAAATCCTTCAAAAAATAATTAATTGCTAATTTTTAGAATTCACCATTAGATAATTGCATTATCGTCTATAAAAAACAAGAAAAAAATAATCTCAATTCGCTATCCAAGCTTTTATCTAAGCCATTCTTCTTGAATTTTATATATAGACACAAAAAAACCCAAAGGAGCATAAACGCCAACTTTGGGTTTTTTATAATAAGTACCTGGCCGGGGACTCGAACCCCGAACCAATTGATTAAGAGTCAACTGCTCTACCAATTGAGCTAGCCAGGCATTTCTTATTCAATAAAGATAATCAATGTAGCATATTATATTTTTAAATCAAGCTTTTTTTTCATTTTTTTAAAATTTTTTTAAACTTGCACATATATTTTGTTTTTGCTCTAATAAACACCTATGGTGAGTTCTAAAAATTAGTTTTTAAATAGATTGAGAAAAATACACTTGCTCTTTTTTGCCTATTTTGGTCTAATTCTCTTTGTTTTTGCGTTAGATAATACATTATCCGCCTTAAAAACAAAGAAAATGAACCTCAAAATAATCTAAAAAATAGCTAAGTGCTAATTTTTAGAACTCACCTATGAAAGAATATTTGGATTTATTAGAAAAAGTATTGGCAGAAGGCTCTCCAAGGCAAGATAGAACTGGAACTGGAACTGTAGGCATCTTCGGTGCTCAGCAACGCTTTGATATTTCCAAGAACTTCCCACTTTTAACTACAAAAAAGCTACACACTCGCTCTATCATTTACGAGCTACTTTGGTTTTTAAAAGGCGATACTAATATAAAGTATCTCAACGACAACAAAGTTAGTATATGGGACGAATGGGCAGACGAAAATGGCGACTTAGGGCGTGTATATGGGGCTCAGTGGACTAAGTGGCAAGCCCCAAATGGCAAGCTAATAAATCAAATCGACAATGTTGTAGACTCTCTACGCAAAGACCCCTTTGGCAGGCGACACATCGTATCTGCTTGGAACTGTGGCGAGCTAGACCAGATGGCTCTACCTCCTTGCCACGCCCTCTTTCAATTCTATGTAGATAAAGACCTAAACCTAAGCTGTCAGCTCTATCAACGCAGTGCAGACCTCTTTTTAGGCGTACCTTTTAATATTGCTTCATACGCAATTCTTACAATGATGATAGCCCAAGTATGTGGCTATAAAGCTAAAGACTTTGTTCATACTTTTGGTGATTTACACATATACCAAAACCACCTCGACCAAGTCAACGAGCAACTAAGCAGAACTCCAAGAGAACTGCCCCAACTAAAGCTAAACCCAGATAGAAAAGAACTCAAAGACTTTATATTCGAAGACTTCGAAATCACAGGCTACGACCCATACCCAACGATTAAAGCCCCAATCTCTGTTTAAAAACGCTTTCGGATAAAAACGCTTTTCAGTGGACAGTGGACAGTGGACAGTGGACAGCGAGTCTTTAGAAAATTTTTGAGTCGCTAGTTCTTGGCGATTGGTTTTTACTCAAAAGTTCAAAGCTCAAAGTTCAAAGCTCAAAGTTCAAAGTTCAAAGATTTTCTTATAATTTTTTAATGAACGCTAAAAGCTAGCGATATTTCACTCCCCTGAAAACTCGCTGTCCACTGTCCACTGTCCACTGTCCACTGAAAGACGCTGTCCACTAAAAAGATTGTCTTGCAATCTTTTGGGGTTATAGTAGAGTTTTGGGTGAAGATGGGAAAAGATAGATTAGAGAGTAATTTAGAAAAATATTTTGGTTTTGGGGAATTTAGGCACTCGCAAAGAGATATAATTGACTCAATATTGCGTGGCGAAGACACTCTTGCAGTTATGCCAACTGGTGGGGGCAAAAGTTTATGCTATCAGTTGCCAGCTCTTCTTTTAGATGGCGTTACTTTTGTTGTATCTCCATTAATAGCCCTTATGAAAGACCAAGTTGATGCTTTGCTTGCAAAGGGGATTTCGGCTCGATATATAAATAGTTCGCAGACTCCAAATGAGCAGTATGAAATTTTAAATCAGCTTAGAGCAGGCGAGATAAAGTTATTATACATTGCCCCAGAGCGTTTCAAAGCTCCATCGTTTTTATCTGCATTAAGGGATATAAAAATCGCCTTATTTGCGATAGACGAAGCCCACTGTATAAGCCAATGGGGACACGATTTTCGCCCAGACTATATGCGTCTAGGCAAGGCTTTGCAACTTTTGGGAAAGCCAAGGGTTGCAGCCTTTACAGCGACAGCCACTGAAGAAGTTCGTATAGACATATTAAAGCAATTAAATATGCAAGAGCCTTCAGTGTATGTGTCAGGTTTTGCTAGGGAGAATTTAAGTTTTAACGTGAGGAGTGTAAATTCCAAGAGCGAGAAGTTCGAGCGTATTTTAGAGCTTATAGAAGAGCATAAGACAGGTATAATATATTGTTCTACAGTTAAGGGAGTTGAAACTGTGTCGGAAATGCTTGATAGCGAAAAGATTAAGCATATAAGCTACAATGGCAAGATGACAGCCAACGAGAGAGACGAAGCCCAAGAGGAGTTTATTTCAGGAAAGGCGAGCATTGCAGTAGCTACAAATGCCTTTGGAATGGGTATAGATAGAGCAGACATTCGCTTTGTTTGCCACTACGACTTGGCAGGTAGCATTGAAGCCTATTATCAAGAAGCAGGCAGAGCAGGGCGAGATGGCAAGGAGTCTTATTGCGAATTGTTATTTATGTATGCTGACAAGCGTGTTCAAGAATTTTTCATAGAAGGCTCAAACCCAAGTTTAGACTTGATAGAAAATCTATATAAAGTATTGCGAGCAAAAGTAGACAAAGAGGGTATGTGTATATTAACTATAGACGAGATGGCGAGCATCTTGAAGAAAGATATATACAAAAAGCAGGTCAATACAATGGCGTTATCTTCTGCAATATCTGTATTGAGGCGTTATGGCTACATAGAGCGTTTAGATGGCGAAGGCAGAACGAAGGCTACGAGGATTGTAGATTTGAAATTGCACCCACTTGACTTAGAAATAGATAAAGAGGCTCTTGAGGATAAAAAGCGTAAGGATTCGCTAAAGTTAAAGTCTGTTATGAGCTTTGCCTACTCAAATACGTGTAGGCACGAGTGGGTATTGGACTATTTTGGCGAGAAGTCTACGAGCAAATGTGGCAAGTGCGATAAATGTAAAAGTGGCTTAGCTAACTCTACAAAAATGCTCACAGAAGAAGAATTGATTGTAGTACGTAAAGCTTTGAGTTGCATAGCAAGAATGTCTACAAAGGTAGGGCGTATGCAGTGGTTGCCTCGTTTTGGCAAGCATAGTGTAGTTAAGTGCCTAATGGGAAGTAAGGACGAAAAGATTTTAAATGCAAGGCTCAACGAGCTTTCAACTTATGGCATATTAAAGGGATATGGCAGAAACTTTGTCTTGGACTTGATGGACTCTATGCTCGAAGCTCAACTAGTTGATATTACTGAGGGCGACTATCCCCTAATGGGCTTGAGCGACAAGGGCATATCTCTAATGTTGGGCGAAAGAAATGTGCTTTTTAATTTCCCTGTAGAAAAGAAAAAAAAGAAGCAAGAGGGCAAAACCAAGATATACGATACAGACGAATTGCCTTGCGATGAGATATTATATAATAAACTTGTAGCAAAGCGAAACCAGCTTCAACATCTCAGAAAAGTACCAGCCTACGTTATTTTTCCTAATCAAGTTTTAAAGAATTTAGCAGAACTTCAACCCAAAACTGCCGAAGAAGCTATGGAAATTAAAGGCATAGGGGTTCAAAAAGCAGCAACCATATTACCCTCTTTCCTAAAAATCATAGCCGAATACAATAATAATGGGGGGCTTCTCTAAATTGGTTCTTATATACCAAGCAAAAACTTTGTTTTTGCACTAAGGCAGGCTACAATTGCTCTTTTTAGCCTATTTTTGCTTGAATTCCCTTGGCTTATCTCCTTAGATAGCGCTGCTATCTGCGTCGAACACAAGAAAATTACGCTAAAAATAATCTTAAAAATAGCTAATTGCCAATTTATAGAAGCCCCCCTCGGGCAAAAGGGCTTCTCTAAATTGGTTTTTTATAATAAAAATCAAGAGCTAAGAAAAAAAATGATTGACGAGCTTAGTTAGCTCTATAATAGTAGTAGGTTTTATAATTATATATACAATATAAATCCCAATGAAAGTAGAAATTCTAAAAAGTAAGTTGCTAAGAGTTAAAACTACAGAAGTAGCCGTAGACTACGAAGGTTCTTTAGCTATAGATAGCGACTTGATGAAATTAGTTGGAATATTGCCTTGCGAGAAAATTTTAGTTGGCAATATCGCATCTGGAACTAGGTTTGAAACCTATGCTATTGAAGCTCCAGCAGGCTCGGGAACTATCTCGATAAGAGGTGCTGCAGGACATTTAGGCAATTTAGGCGATTTACTGGTAATTATGTCTTTCTCGTGGATTGAGGAAGAAGAAGCTAAAACTTGGTTGCCAAGAACTGCAACTTTTGCAGGCGACAACAAAACAGTTATTAAACAACAAAATATTTTAAAATAAGAAAACACTATGAAGCAAAAATTATTCATTCCAGGTCCTATTCAAGTTTCTGAAAAAACTTATAAGGCTATGACTACTCCAGTTATGGGACACAGAAGCAAGGACTTCGTGGCTCTATATGCTGGTATGCAACCTCAACTTAAAGAACTTTTCTTTACTAAAGACCCTGTGTATATCAGCACTAGTAGCTCTTTTGGTATTATGGAAGGTGCAGTTAATAATGTTTGCAAAAAAGGCGTTTTAAATTGTGGTAATGGTGCATTTGCTGACAAGTGGCACGACGTTTCTAAGAGAAATGGCAAAAATGCTGGTCTTTTATCTTTTGATTGGGGCAAGCCAGTTTGTCCAGAAGCTGTTAGAAAAGAATTATCTACAGGCAAGTACGACTGTATAACTCTAGTACACAACGAAACTTCTACTGGTACTATGACTGACCTTAAGGCTGTTATGGAAGTTATCAGAGAGTTCCCAGACGTTATCTCTATAGTAGACACAGTTAGCTCTTTTACAGCATTGCCTATAGAAAAAGACGCATTGGGTGTAGACGTGATGGTTACAGGTTGCCAAAAGGCTCTTGCATTGCCTCCTGGTTTATCTTTCTGCGTTCCTTCTCAACGTGCTTTAGATAGAGCAAAGGAAGTTGAAAACAGAGGTTATTACTTCGATTTCTTGGAGTTCCAAGCTAATTACGAAAAGAATATGACTCCTTCAACTCCTGTAATTACTCTAATGTTTGCTCTACAAAGTAAATTGGAAGACATTTTCGAAGAAGGCTTAGCTAATAGATATGCTAGACATAGCTCTAACAATGAATTAATTCATAACTGGGGCTTTGAAAAGGGCTTTGAATTGTTCCCTGAAGCACAGTATGCGTCTAAGTCATTGACTTGCTTTAAGAACAACTTGGATATAGACGTAGCAGGTTTTGTAGCTGATTTGAAGGCAAAGACTGGTATGATTATCGATGGTGGCTATGGCAAAATCAAGGGCAAGACTTTCCGTATTTCTAATATGGGCGACGAAACTGCTGAAACTATGCAAGAATTAATCTCTTGTCTTGATAGCGTTATAGTTGATTATTTGAAATAATTGAATGAAGAAGCTTGTAATAGCAGAAAAGCCGAGCGTTGCAGGAGACATCGCTAGGGTGCTAGGTAAGATGCGTCGTGTTGACGATTTCTACGAAAACGATGAGTATGTAGTATCGTCAGCAGTGGGGCATCTTGTGGAGCTTTGTATGCCCGCTGATATTGATAAAAAATATGGCAGGTGGGCTATAGCTGATTTACCTATACTACCAGAAAAATTTACTTTAAAGCCTATAGAAAAAACTAAGAAAAAGCTAAATAGCTTGAAATCTTTGTTGGCTAGAAAAGATATAGACGCAGTATATAATGCTTGCGATGCTGGGCGTGAAGGTGAACTGATTTTTACTTATATTTACGAAATTACTAAGTGTAAAAAAGAACGAAAGAGACTTTGGTTCTCGTCTATGACTGCAGATGCAATTAGGTCGGCTTTCGACAATATGCGTAGTCAAGACGAAATGGAGTCTTTGCAAGACGCAGCAAGAAGTAGAGCTGAAGCAGACTGGCTAATTGGTATCAATGGAACAAGGGCAATAACAACTCGTATGTTTGGCTCAAGGGGCAAAAATGTCATAAGCGTTGGTAGGGTACAAACTCCTACTTTGGCTATGATTGTTGATAGACAAGCCCAAATAGACAACTTTAAGCCAAGCACTTTTTGGAAAATTGTTGCAGATTTTGGCGTGGAAAGTGGTACTTACGAAGGTACTTATCAAAAGCCAAACTTCAAGGCAGAAAAAGATAGTATAGACAAAATTGATAGGCTTTGGACTCTCGAAGATGCTGAAAATATCCTTAAGGAAATTTCTGAAGCAAAAGAGGGCATAGCTGTAGATAAAAAGACTAAGTCTACTAAATCTGCCCCAAGACTTTACGACTTAACTACCCTCCAACGTGAAGCAAATAACAGATTTTCATTGCCTGCTACTAAAACTTTGAGCATCGCCCAAAGCCTTTACGAAAAGCACAAAATGATTACCTACCCAAGAACAGACTCTACTGCTCTCCCAGAAGACTATGTCCCTACTGTCCTCAAAACTCTAGGCTCTCTTGGTGGTCAATATGAAGTATTTGCTAAAAAAGCCTTAGCTGAAAATTACGTAAAAGGCTTCAATAAAAAGATATTTAATAATAAAAAGGTTAGCGACCACTTTGCTATAATACCTACAGGTCAGTTTTCTGCTAGTCTAAATGCAGACGAAGAAAAAGTCTATGATATGATTACAAGACGCTTCATATCAGCATTTTACCCTGACGCTATCTTCGACGTAACTGTGCGTACTACCACGATAGCTGAACATAATTTCAAAACTGAAGGTAAAATTTTGAACTTTGCTGGCTATTTAGAGGTCTATAATAAACAAGACGCTGCCGACAAAACTATCCCAGCCTTAACTGGCGATAGCGAAAAAGCAATCCTTAAAGGTGCATCTATCAACGAAGATGCAACGAAACCTCCAGCGAAATACACCGAAGCTACCCTACTTACTGCTATGGAAACTGCAGGTAAGTTGGTCGACGACGAAGAACTCGCTGACGCTATGAAGGAAAAAGGTTTAGGCACTCCTGCAACGAGAGCCCAAATCATCGAAAATTTAATTATGCACAAGCTACTAGAGCGACAAAAGCGAGACTTAGTCCCTACTGCTAAAGCACAATCATTCATCTTATTCTTGAAAACAGTGGGTATAGAAGAACTTACTAGCCCTCAGATGACAGGCGAATGGGAAAACCAATTACGATTAGTAGAGCGTAAAACTCTTACGAGAATGCACTTTATGAAAGGTATTTCAGATATGACTACAAAATTAGTAGAATTGACAAAAAACTTTAACGAGTCTGATACAGATACAGTAGAAACAAACATTCCTTCTCCAACTGGCGATGGTATGTTATTAGAAACTTTTAGAGCCTATAAATCTAAAGACGGAGCTTTCCAAGTCTTTAAGACTATTGGCAATAGAAAATTCTCTGAAGAAGAAATCAGAACCCTCGTTGGCTCTAAACGCATAGGTCCTCTCGATGGATTTAGGTCTAAAATGGGCAAACCTTATGAAGCATCTCTTCTACTAGACGAAAATTTCAAAATTAAATTCGAATTTTCTAACTCAAATTCTGACGACTCCTCAGAAGACAACTCAGACTTTGACATAACTAAGGCCCCTGTTATAGCAGAATATCCAGAGTTCTTAGCTGGTGCTGATAAAGAATTTGCTGGCTCTAAAATTATAGAAGCCCCAAAATCTTACATCACTGTTAAAGATGGCGAAATCCTTAAAACAGCTTTCCGCCTAAGCAAAGTTATGCTATCTCACAAATTTACTAACGAAGAAGTAGCCACTATGCTCAGCGAACGCAAGTCCCCTCTAATCGAAGACTTCGTCTCTAAAAGAACTAACAAAAAGTTCTCTGCATTCCTTATCTTAGACAACAAAGGCTCTCTTAAATTCGAGTTTCCACCTCGCCAAATTAAAGAAAAAGTAACCACTAAAAAAGTCGCTAAGAAAAAAGCTACCTCAGTCAAAAAAATTACTATAGACTAAGACTTTAGGGATAATTGGGGCTTTGCCCCAAACCCCATTAAGGGCTTAGTTCCCGCCCTTAAAACCTGAAACAAGGCTAGCCTTGACTTTTAGTTTGGGTTGTTGGCGTTTGTTGATTAGTACATTTGCCTTAGGGTCTTGGTTGCTTGCCCAGCTGCCCTTTTGTTGAATTAAATTAATTTTGAAAAAATTAAAGATAATTCAACAAAAATCCCTCCACATTGAAAGGGAAGTATCCCTTTCAAGTTGATTAGAACTTATTTTAGATTTTAGGCTTTGCACTTGAATGTGCAAAGGGTAGGGTGTTTGCTTTGTGATTTTGTTTAGGTATTAGAGCCTTTGAGATTTTAGATGGGTACAAAAAAGCCACTGTTTTTGCAGTGGCTTTTTGTTTGCTTGTTTGTTTGTTGCAATTTGCTTTTGCTTTTGTTTTGCTAGCTTACTTCTTTGCGTAGTAAGCGTCAATCTTGTCAGATACGTCCTTATAGCTAATATCAATTGCGTAGATTTCTTTGTATTCTGCAAAGGCTTCGTCTGCTTTACTCATCATTTCATAAGCTGAACCTAATTGATAGATAATTTCTTTCTTGGCGTCGCTCATCAACTTAGTTTCTTCTTTAGCAGTCTTGAATTGGTCTATAGCCATATCAAACTTCTTGCCAATCATAAATGCCTTACCAAGACCTAGCAATGATTGAGAACGAACCTTAGGGCTTCTTTGTGATATTTGGAATTGAGCGATAGCCTCGTCCATTTTGCCTTCTATCAATAGAAGTTCGCCAAGAGTATATCTTAAATTAAAGTCATTTGGATAGTTTTCTACCATTTTCTTAGCGTTTTCTAGCTTAAATACGTGTAGTTGGCTTTCCAAGTCCTTGATAGCTGCAATAATACCAGCGTCATCTGGCTTTGCTTCTAGTTCTCCTTGGAAGTATTCTATCTTTGCAGTCATATTCAACACATTCAAGTCTGCTGCCAACTTCTCTAAAGAAGAGTCAGCCTTACCCATAGGTTGTTGGCGTGCCTTAGCTAGATATTCCAAAGCTTGGTCGTATGCCTTAAGTGCTTTTAAGTTAGAGATTAAATCTATGTATAAATTGATATTTTCTGGGTCTTCTTCTATACCACCTGCCAACTTTACGCATTGAGCTTTTAAAGTTTCGTCGTCATTTACTAAACGAGTTTCCTTTTCTCTATCAGCAGCGTCGTCAGCACCCTTAAGTTTATCTCTAAAGCTAGCATTGTCGTCGTTTTCTTTCCACTTTTCAGTCATAGTCTTAACAACGCTTGCGGCACGCATAATGCCAAGAGCTTCGCCATTATTTGGGCTAAATTTTAATATAGACTCACCAACTTTAATAGCGTCATCTGCCTTTAAAGACTTAATTAGAGCGTTAGCTAAAGCCAAGTATGCAGGAATATCCTTAGGAGCAAATGCGATTATATCTTCCCAGAATACGGCAGCTGTAGGCCAATATTGAGCAGTTTCAGCAGCTTTTGCAGCGTTTTGAGATACTTGCTTATTGTCAGCATAAGAACCCAAAACCTTTTCGGCAGACTCCAATACCTTTACAATGTCGCCCTTCGCAGAAAAACTTATAGCACTAAAAGAGCCAAAGAATTTTTTCATACCAGAGCCATTGCCTGTTTTCAATATTCTAGCTCTATGCAATAGTTTACGCACTGCACTACACGCTGGGTTTTTTGCCAAGATACCTGAGCAAACGTCTATAGCATAATCAGGGTTTCCTTTTGCGATTGATAATTGAGCTTGCTCTATTTGTTTTAATAGGCGAGGGTCGAGTGAAGATACATCTGTATCTATAAAAGGTCTTTCTTTTGTAAGTTCTGACATAATTTTATTTAAAGTTAATAGAGAGATAATGTTGTGGCGATTTCTAAAAATTAGTTTTTCAAATGAACAGCTATTCTTTTTGTTTTGTTTTTGCTCAGTTCTCTCTGTTTTCTCGTCAAATAACACTGTTATTATCCTCTAAAACATAAAAAACTACCCTAAAAATAAATTCAAAAATAATTAACTGCTAATTTTTAGAACTCACCTTGTGTAAGCTTAAAAAGATTACATATTAAATATTGATGATTATACTAGCTGAGAAATTTCTTTACTGCAAGTCATTTTCTACAGCTTTTAGTAATTTTTTCATAGATTTCGCTATAATAGCCTCATTTTTGCCTTCAACTAGCAGTCTAATCTTGTTTTCAGTGCCAGAATAGCGTACTAAAACTCTTCCACTTCCATTAAGTTCGCTTTCGCAATCTTTAATAACTCCTGCCAAGTTTGGGCAATCCTCTATAGGGATTTTTCTCTTAACCTTAATAGCCTTAGAAATTAGAGGAAAGTCTTTTACAATTTTATCTAGTTGCGAAAGTTTCTTATCCTTAGACAACAATAGCGAAAGCACTTTAATAACTCCAGCTAAGCCATCGCCACAAGGAGAAACATCTTCAAAAATATAATGCCCTGAATTTTCGCCACCAATTCTAACATCATTTTCAGCCATCATTGCAGACACTAGTCTATCGCCTATTCCGCAACGCAACACTTCTATATTGTGAGCCTTTAATGCCTCATCTAGCCCCATATTGCTTTGAAGTGTAGTAACAAGTTTGCCCCCATTTTTGCCATATTCGCCTAAGGCAATCATAGCTAGCACTTCTTCGCCAGATACTATATTTCCCAAGTCGTCTGCAATCACGAGTCTATCGCCATCGCCATCGTGAGCTATTCCCATATACGCCCCTTTAGCAACGACTCTTTTTGCCATAATTTCGGGGTGTTCGCTACCAACATTAGCGTTGATATTCTTGCCATCTGGGCTATTTGCCAACACAACAAGTTCAGCTCCAAGATTTTGCAATACCTTAACTGAAGTCTCGTAAGTTGCTCCATTTGCTGTATCTATAACAAACTTTTTGCCCTTTAGAGCATTTTCAGGTAGCAATTTCGACATTCTATTTATATAGACATCTCTAGCGTTTACTTTCTCGACTTCGCTTGGGCTAAAATTATTTTCTGCCTTAGGATTATCTATATAATACTCAAGTTTCTCTTGGGCAAAATCTGAAATTTTCTTAGCCTTATTGTCAAAGAACTTAATGCCATTGTCAGTATAAGGGTTGTGCGAGGCAGTTATAACTATAGCCACATCGCAATTAAATTCTAGTGAGCCAAGTGCTATAGCAGGAGTAGGCACTACATCAAAGTCCAAGACTTTAGCCTTATTTAATCCCTTAATAAAGGCTTCCTTTAGCTTCGTGCCTGACTCTCTTGTGTCTGTGCCTATTGCAATTTTCGCTTGGCTTAAACCCAAGTCATCTTGTAAATATACGCTAAGAGCATTTGCTAGTTTTTCGAAAAAACTTTCGCATACAAAGTCGCTTCCATAAGCTCCTCTTATTCCATCTGTTCCAAAATATTTCATTATAAGTATGGTGAGTTCTAAAAATTGTTTTTTTCAAGAAAGCAAAAACTTTGTTTTTGCACTAAGATAAGCTACAATTGCTCTTTTTAGCCTATTTTTGCTTGAATTTTCTTGGTTTTACGTTAAATAATTGCATTATTCGCCTTAAAAAACAAGAAAATTACGCTAAAAATAATTTTAAAAATAGCTAATTGCCAATTTTTAGAAATCACCAGTGTTTTTCGAAGTCCCCTTTTTATAAGGTATTATCTGCTTGCATTAGAGTTGTTTGAATATCTGTCTTTTCTTCTTCGATAAAAGAGCAGAGTATTTCGTCGTAAGTGTCGTTTTGAGTGATTTCCAATTTGTGCAATCTGCATAATTCTAGCACAGCAATTAGGCTTGAGACTATAAACATATAAGTCTTTGTCTCGTCTGTAAAGAGGCTAGAAAATGTAAAATCTTTTTGCTCGAGTTTTAGTATAAACTCCATTCTGTCTGCAACTGTAACTTGTTCGTCGATAATCTCGCCCTTAATCAAGCTTTCAGAGAGACGCCTCAATACTAAATTAAAGCAATTCCAAAGTTCAATCTTATCAGTTTTAGCAAGTTCTCGCTCCTTAGTAACTATGTCCTTTTCTTCACAATATCTAAATACGCAAAGTTGTCTTGCATAGATTAATTCTTCTAAGTCGAAGGCAGATTGCTTTATCTTTTTGTATTCTAAGAGTTGCTCAACTAGCTCCCATCTAGGGTCGCTTGGCTCATCTTCATCATCGTCGCTAGTGTGTAAAGCTTCGTCGAGAGGCAAGAGCATACGACTTTTTATATACATCAAATTCGCTGCCATTACAAAAAACTCGCCAGCAATTTCCAAGTCTAAATGCTCCATATCCCTCAAAATATCCACATATTGCTTTGTAATATTTTCAATGGGAATGTCGTATATATCAATTTCGTTACGCTTAATTAGAAATAGCAATAAATCCAAAGGACCTTCAAAGATAGGTAGCTTTACAGCAATGTCCTCCTTTGAAAATAATAGAGAGTCTTCGAATGTATTTTTCTCAGGCAACATTTTTTAAAAGCCCATTAGGCGTAGCCCTACAGAAAATGTAACGCCATTGTCTCTAGTAGAGCCACTTGCAACGCTAATTCTATATTCTACTAACCAAGTATTGCCAATTAGAGTTGTTAAACTATAGATTTGTTCAGTAAGCTCCGATAATTCTGCGTCGAAACGCCATCTTGCCCAAAGTCTATACTTTTGGGTAATCTTATAGTTTACACGCAACCAATATTGACTGATTTGGTCGTTCATATAATTTGTAGTAAATTCAATTCCTGCAGAGTCGCTATCGTAGAGTCTTACATAAAAGTCGGCTTGGTTCACATCGCCTGTATCTAGGTCTGTTCTTGAATACAGCCCAAAGCTTAGCCACTCAGCTGGATATACATCTAAGCCAGCAAAGAAGTTCGAGTAGTTGCTATATTCATACTCATCTGCATTCTTATAAACTTTTTGTTCTGTGAAATTTATATCTTGATAGAAGTTTAAAGAAGCAATCTTTCTTGAGCCATAGCCTTTAGCTCTTGTGTAGAAAGAGTTTTCTAGTCCTAAGCGTAAAGTATTAATGTCGTCTAGGTCGTCTATGTCTCGAGATAGTCCTAAGTCTAGCATTTCTGGGCTAGTTGAAAATACATCGTCGTCTATAGTATATATAGAGCTTGAGCCTTGAGAAGCAGCAGGGATATATCTATACATAACTATAGGGCGTAAGTTGTGTCTTAAGCCATTTAGGTCTAGGCTATCGCTTTCTATTTCCCAAGTACCCCAAGCGTTCATATTAAAGTCAAAGCCAACTTGTCCTAATACTTTTGTATAGTCGCTATTGTCAGTTGTGTCCAAGTAATAACTAGCACGAACGCCCACAACTGGAGTTAGAGTAGACCAAGAATTTAGGGCTATAGGCATATCTAAGCCATAGTAAGCGTCGAACCTATTGCTTGTTATGTCGCCAGATATTCCATCATTATATTCTCTTAAACTAACATAAGAAGCGTAAGCAGTTTGATTTAGTTCCTTAATTCCAAAGAAATTAGTTGGTAGTGCTGTTATTGATATTTCAGGCAAACGCTCTTGAACATCTTCCCAATCGTTCAACTCAAAGCGAGCAAAGGCTGCAGCGATATAGTCGTCGCCAAAGTAGTTTAGCTCTATGAAATTGTCGGGGATTTGGTCGTCGTCGAACATATCTGGGCGAAAATCTCTAAGAACTTCAGAGTCGCTCCAATAGTTCAACACAGCTGTAATTTCAAAATTGTCGCCTATTCTTTGCTTGTAGTCTAAGTCGATAAAGCCTCTATCTTTGTTGATTAAATCGCCTTGAGTGTCGTAGGCTAAGTCGCCATCTAAGCCATTGTCGTGTATGTAGCCTGTACGCAATGTACCCCAAATTTGAGTGTCTGCACCTTTGTAATTAAAGTCTGCAGCAGGTCCAAAGAGAATACCTCTTGATGTATAAAAGTCAAGCAAAGCCCCAGGGCTTATAGAGTCAAAGGCATTATATAATACAGTATTTCTGCCAAAAAGCCCCAAGTCGCTACTATATCCATAGTCCAATTCTAACTTTATAGGAGGAATGCGTGGGTCTTCTATAGATAAATCAGGGAAATACATTATAGGCACATCGCCAATTTGTAGGGTAGCCCCTTGAACTTCTAGCATCTTCGTTTCTGTTTCGTAACTGAAGCTATCTGCCTTTATATTTAAAGAAGCAAAGGCTGGCTCGTTATAATAAATTCTTGCGTTATTTGCCTTAAGCAAAGATTTGTCGGCATCTAAATCTTCTAGTTGCACAAATAGAGGGTATGAGCCAAAGCGTATCAAGCTTGAATTAATCTTGTCTTGAGATACATCTAAACTAGCTTCGTTTGCTACTAATCTCAACTGCTCTAAGCTAATTCTTACATCGCCTTTAACCTTTGCAGAACCTGCCTTTGGGCTATACTCGATTTCGTCTGAGTCGACTTCAAAAAGCTTGTCGGCAATCTTCACATTACCCTTTGCAAACATAGTCTCGCTCTCTTGGTCGAAAACTATAGGCTCGTCTGCCTCTAGCTGAGGGGTAGCTCCACTGAATGCTCCAAAGAAGGAATTTCTCTTATCTGCCTTAGCCTTTTGTTGTCTTAGTTTCTCTTGCATTCTCTCAGTAGATTTATCTGAAGAAGGCACTTTTATAGATTGTGCGTCATTACTAGGCGTATCTTTGCCTTGAGCAAATAAAGCACTTGCTGAGATTAGACTAAATATAAATGTATGTTTTGCTATTTTAAAATTCACTATAGGTAGGTTCTAAAAATTAGCACTTAGCTATTTTTTAGATTGTTTTAAGGTTAATTTTTTTTGTTTTCAAGGCAGATAAAAACTTATCTAACGCAAAAACAAAGAGTATTAGACCAAAACAGGCAAAAAAGAGCAAGTGTATTTTTTCTTAACTTTTTAAAAACTAATTTTTAGAACCTACCTAAAGTTACGTATTGGAAGTTTTTTACTCTTCAAGCTTTTTTTACATAGACACAAAAAAACTGGGCAGATACTCAAACCCAGTTTTTGTTTTAAATATTAAAAACTAAATGCTATTGCATTTGTGGCATACCTTCAGGCATTGCAGGTGCGTCTGCTACATCAATCATTTCAACGTCGAAAATCAATGTAGAACCAGCTGGAATACCAGGGATATTTTGTGAACCATAACCTAATTCAGCAGGGATATATAGCTTGATTTTGCCACCTTTACCGATTTTTTGTAAACCTTCTCTAAAACCAGGAATAACGCCATTTAGAGGGAATTGTGCCTTTTCGTTTTGGTCGAATACAGAGCCATCAGTTAGAGTACCTTTATAGTTAATTACTACAAAAGAAGTTTCTTTAGGCAATCTTGGGTCGCCAGCTTCGATGATTTCGTATGCTAAGCCAGTAGGAGTAAATTGTGCTTTGCCTTCTTCCTTAAGTTTGTTCCAGAAGTCTTGGCTCTTTTCCTTTGCCGCTTCTAAAACTTTGTCAGAATAAGCTTTTGCTCTTGCTTCTAGGTAAGCTTGCATTTTAGGTGCAACTTCTTCCATATCTGCAGGAAATTCTTTGCCTTCTATAGCGTTTAGCATACCAGCTTTAACTGCTTCTAGCTCAGCTGGAGTTAGGCTTAGTTCAACCATACCAGTTCTGCTTGCGATGAACTGACCATATAGTTCTAAATATTTGTTGTCTTCTGAAGTATCAGCGTTTAGATTTGTCATAGATGTTAGTGTTAATATTGCTAGTGTTACTAGTGATTTTTTATATAATTTCATATATTTTGTAATTGAATGTTCTTGTTTAATGGCTTCTATCAAAACAAATCGTACAAGTTTTGTCAAGTTTAAGATAGAATAAATAAATAAAACATTGACATATTTAGGATATATATTAATGATGGAGGGCTTATTTATAACAAAAAAATTATGATTACTTGGATACAACTAATATTGCAAAAGCATCACAAGTACGTATTTAGCGTACTACTATTCTTTATAATAATTGCATTCGTATTTACGATTGGCTCTTCTATACCTTTCTTTGGCGATAGAAACCCATCTTACGAAGCGAACGAACAAGACTTTTATGGCTATAATCTAAGAGACGAGCGTGTTATGCAAAGCTTAAGCGTAGCAACTCAATATTCTATGATTTTGGCAGGTCAACAAATTTATAGCCAAGAACAGTTCCAAGAACAAGTTCTAACTAGAGCTATCTTGTTGTCTATTGCTAAAGATATGAATATGCCTACTGTCTCTCAAGGCGAACTTGATGCTTACTTGCGTTCATTGGCAGTATTTGCTAACGAAGATGGTTCATTTTCTACTGCACAGTTTAATTCTATAATGGCTGAGCTTACAAATAGATTTGGCAAGGATTACTTAAATGCTATGTTGTTAGAAAATGCCTTAGTTGCAAAAGTTAGTGCTTTAATTGCAGGTACAGGTTTTGTTCAAGATTATCAAATTGACTCTCGCTTTAATGCACTAAATTCTAAATATACATTTTCTGTGGCAAGTTTAGATATGCTTAACTTTAAGCCAGAAATTGCTGTAGACGATGCTAAACTTCAAGAATTTTTTGAAGCAAATAAGTTGCGTTATGAAGTTAGCGAAGAAGTTTCTTTGCAAGTGGCGTTTTTCCCTGTAACTGATTTTGCAGAGGCTAAAGTTGAATTTACAGACGAGCAACTTCAAGCATTTTATGCTGCAAATTCTTCTCTATTTATTATAGTTAAAGATGGCAAGCAAGAACTAGAAAGCTTTGACTTGGCTAAATCTAAGGTAGAAACAGAATATAAGAAGGCTCAAATTTTGAGAATGTCTCAAGAAAAGGCTCAAAGCTTTTCTGATTTAGTTTACGACGCAAGCACTACATTTAATTCAGAGATGTTCAACAATCTAGTTGCAGAAAATAATATTGCTATGCAAGAAGTTCCTGCGTTTAAGGCTACTGATTTAGAAGAAGCATTTTCTAGGGACTTCCCTGTAGAAATACGTAGAGCAGGTTTAAGCTTAGATACAGAAAACTGGATATACAATGAAATTGTTACAAATGCAGATGGCTCTTATGTTGTATTCTTAGATAGAGTTAAGCCTTCTTTTGTACCTGCTTTGGCAGATATTAAAATTCAAGTTGAAAGAGACTATAAGGCTGCTCAAACTTCAGAAATGTTCAGTGCAAAAGCTTCTAATTTAGAAAAGGCTTTAAGCGAAGCTCTTAAGGGAAAGAAATCTTTTGCAGAAACTGCTAAGGCAGAAGGTGCTATAATTGAAGATTATGCTGAAATTTGCTTAACTAAATTAGACGAAGCTCAAACAAAGTCTTTGCAAAAGGTATATTCTTTGTTGGACGAATTGACTTATATGCAAGAGGGCGAGATGTCTCAAATGGCTATTTTAGGTGGAAACGCTTATATATTCTTCTTGACTAAGGCAGAAAAGCCAGAATTGAATAAGGATAGCACAGAATACAAGAATTTATCAGCATATTTGAAAAGAATGGAAGCTATGCAATCTGCAAATGCTTTGATTTCTGAAAAATTCCTAAAGGCAAACGAGCAATCAGCTAAATAAATTGCTTAGGATACTTAATTTAAAGGGTAGTGCGTGGAGCGTGCTACTCTTTTTTTTATGCTATTAGGTGAGTTCAAAAAATAATTAATTGCTAATTTTTAGAACTCACCACTATACTCATATTAAAGAGTAATTTATGTAAAAATAATTAGCATTTTGTTAGATTTATGTAAAAAAAGCTTTCCAAATGCTTAAAAGTTGTCATTGTGTTTTAGGTAGCTTCTAAAAATTGGTTTTGATTAGGAAGCAAAAACTTTGTTTTTGCACTCAGATAAGCTACAATTGCCAAATTTTAGAAGCCACCTTTGCAAATTGTTACTCTTTCTTTTATAGGGTAGCAAAAAGATAACACATAAACTAATAGGAAAAATTATCTATGAAGAAAACAATAATGACTTCGTTGGTTGCTATTGCGTCTCTACAATTATGGGGAGCAGGCTACCAAGTACTAGAACAAGGTGCATCTAATATGGGTACAGCTTTAGCAGGGGCGACAACAAACGCCAACAATGACGCAAGTGCGGCATTTTGGAATCCGTCTGCAGCCTTTTTTATTGAGGGCGATATTAAAATCGACGCAACTATGAATTTTTTAGTTCCATACATCTCTTTAGATGATGGCGATCCTACAACTCACGATGGCGGCAACGCTGGTTCATTTACATATATACCAAATATGTACACTGCAGCTAGATTAGCTGAAGATTGGATTTTGACTTTCTCTGTAACAAGCCCTTATGGCTTGGTCTCTGAGTATGATTCAAACGCTTTTTTTGCTGACGACGCCATCAAAAGTGAGCTTTTCATTATAGATATTAACCCAAGTATAGCGTATAAGATTTTAGATTGCTTGACAGTTTCTGCAGGTTTTTCTGCTCAATATCTATATGCTAATATGACTAGTACTGGGGTTGAAGTTAAAGGTAATGCTTGGGGCTTTGGTTATAACTTAGGTGCAACTTATGAATATATGGAAGGTGGCAGAATAGGTGTTTCTTATAGATCTGAAGTTGACCACAGCATAAGTGGCAATACAATGGTGTTAGGTGCTGGTACATTCGCTGCTACAAGTGATGTAACTATGCCAGCTACTATCAACATTGGTATTTATCAACGTTTCTGGGGTGCTTTCGAAGATTTCGCCTTGATGCTTGATTACTGCTGGACAGGCTGGAGTGCTTTTGAAAACTTTAACATTTATAACGAAACCATTAAAGATTCTTTAACATATGAAAACTGGAAAGACACAAGCAGAATTTCATTTGGTATGCACTATTATGCAACTGAAGACTTGACTCTAAGATTAGGTACTGCATGGGACGAATCTCCTATCAAGAGTGCAGAATATACTACATTTAGAATACCTGATGGCGACAGAATTTGGTTCTCAGCAGGTCTTGGTTATAAGTATCACGATATGAACTTTGATTTCGCTTATACATATATCATCTTTAACGATGCTTATATCAACAATGGCGACGTTGTAGGTAAATACGAGAGTTCAGCACACGTACTATCATTCCAAGTTGGTTTTACATTCTAAGTTAAATATTTAGAATAGCTTATAAAGAAGCCCCAAGTAGCATTTAAGATTACTTGGGGCTTTTTGTTTTAATTCTTTACATCATTTTTAGTACAAAGCAATCGTAAATTCTATCGCCAAATATGCGTTGGAAAGAGGTCATAAACCAAGAGCCAGAGCCGAGTAGGTATCTAGTTTTTGGGCGACGCACGCTCACTGCCTTCGCTATACATTTGCCTATCACGCTTGGCTTTGTGAGTTTATTAAAGGCTTTGCCAGAATATATCTTTTTCATTCCTTTGGCTGTTTTCTTGGCACGTTCTTCGTATACTCCACCTTTAGAAGTCTCAATTAAATGTTCGGCTGCTATAATCCCAAAAGGTGTTTCAATGCCACCAGGCTCTATAATTATTACATCTATATTGTAGCCCTTTAACTCTAATCTAAGGCACGCAGAAAGCCCCTCTAGGGCAAACTTTGTAGAGTGATACCACGCTCCAAAAAGAGTCCATATACGCCCTCCCATTGAGGCGACATTCACGATTTTGCCAAAATTATTCTCACGCATCTTAGGCAAAACTAATTGTATCATACGAGCCAACCCAAATATATTCACCTCATATTGCCTCTTTGCCTCAGCTATAGATACATCTTCTATAGCCCCATAAGAGCCATAGCCAGCATTATTTACAAGTATGTCAATGCGAGAGTGCTTTTTAAATATAGTATCTACACATTCAAGCATAGACGTTTCTTGAGTGAGGTCTAGGTAAATTGGAATTATGTCAAGCTCTTTCAAATCTTGCATTTTATCTACAGAGCGAGCTGCAGCATAAACTGTATAGTCTTTTTTTGCTAGGGCTATAGCACTTTCTTTGCCTATTCCAGTTGACGCTCCTGTAACTAGAGCTATTTTATTAGTGTAATTTTCCATCATATTTATATTAATAGATTATGTCTTGAATTTTGAAAATACAAGTTTTTTCTTTGATTATATTTGACATATCGGTATTTTAGCGATAAAACTAAAAACATTAGTAAAGATATTTCGAATATTAGAAATTAAACTTATGAAAAAAGATAGAAGAACATTTATTAAAGACATTTCCACTATAAGCTTGAGTTTGGGCTTAGTGCCTACTGCACTAGCTGCAAAAGACTCGTCTAAATCTAAGAAAAAAGTCCCTGATTTAATTGCAGACCCTAAGGCTATACGCATAGGTGTTATAGGCTGTTCAGGTAGAGCAAAAACTAATATAAAGGAATTTAAGGCTATAGGGCAAAAGCTCACTGCTTTGTGTGATGTAGACAGTAGCAGTCGTGTAACAAATGTTTTAAAGGAAAATGGCTTAGACCATTTAAATGTATATTCAGATTACAGAAAGTTCTTTGAAAAAGAACACAAGAACCTTGACGCAGTTGTAGTTAGTACTCCAGACGTATCTCACTTTGGTATCTCTATGATGGCTATTAAATATGGCTTGCCAGTATATGTAGAAAAGCCTATGTGCCACTCTATTAGCCAGATTAGAATGATTACTAAGGAAGCGAAAGAACGCAATGTGGTAACTCAAATGGGTAATCAAAGCCACTCTAAAGATGGTATACATATTTGTAATGAATGGATTAAGGCAGGGCTTATTGGTAAGGTTCGTGAAGTTTCTATCTGGACTGACAGACCTTATGCAGGTGGCACTTCTATTATTAGCACTATACGTAAGAAGTATAAGGGGCTAAGCGATGAAATTCCTGTTCCTGAAACTTTGAATTGGGACGCTTGGCAATCTACTGCCTCCGTTGCTCCTTTAAGAGATTATGTTTTGCCATCTCGTTGGAGAGTTTGGTGGAAATATGGCAGTGGTGCTTTAGGCGATATTGGTTGCCATATGTTAGATATTCCTGTCTTTGCTCTAGGTTTGGGTATGCCATCTAAGGTGGTATCTCGCCAATTTGGTGGCACTAAACACTATTGTGCTCAGCAAGAAGTTGTAGAATTTTATTTTGACACAACTAATCAAGGTGTACCTCTAAAAATTTCTTGGTACAGTGGTGCTATCAATAAGAGCAAGGCTAAGGATTTCCCTGACTTCCAATATGATATGCTACCAAATGCTCCTGAAGAATATGCAAAAACTGGCAATTCTATAGATAGAGTATTGGGCAATGGTATGTTTATTGTTGGCGATAGTGGCGTGTTATTTAGCCCAACTATGCACTTAGGTGGAGCTCCAACTCTATTGCCTAAGGCTAAGTATACAGACTTAAAAGAAGGAAATAAACTTCCTGAAGCTGAACTTCGTTATGAAGGTGGTAACCACTATATTAACTTTGTTAAGGCTGTTCGTGGCGAAGAAATTGCATCTTCTAACTTTGAATACGCAAGTAAGTTGACAGAAATTGCTCAGTTGGGTAACTTGTCATTGCGTACAAATTCTACTATAGAATGGGACGCTGCAACTATGACTTGTAAAAACAACCCAGAAGCCAACGCTCTTGTAAACGAAGAACTAAGAGACACTTGGTATTGATAAGGGGGGCTTATAAAAATTGGTTTTTGAATAGGAAAGCAAAAACCAAGTTTTTGCCCTACGATAAGCTACAATTGCTCTTTTTAGCCTATTTTTGCTTAAATTTCCCCGCTTATCTTCTTAGATAGCGATGCTATTGAACTCGCATCTAAAGATGTCTCGCCTTTCAGGTATTTGCTAACGCAAATATTCTACCCCTGAAGGTGTTGTCGGCGAACGCAAGAAAATTACGCTAAAAATCCTTCTAAAAATAGCTAATTGCCAATTTTTATAAGCCCCCCAAGGGGGCTTTTTTAGTTAGGAGGATTTAGATATTTAGTTAAACTTATTTATACACAAAAATATCCCATCTTTCGATAAGGTGGGAGATTTTTGTTTTAATTTGTTAAAGATTTTTTTACTTTTCAGTTAATGCTTTGCGAATGTATTCATTAACTTGCTTTGCAAAGATTGCATAGCCTTCTTTTTTGTAGTGAACGTCGCCTACTTTAGCTCCATATTTAGTGTCGCCATTGCCATATTTTTTGTGATTTTCTTCAGATATGTCGTAAAGAGGATTTACTGTTATGTTGTTCTTCTTCATAACTCTTAGGGCAACTTCGTTGTATTTTTGAGCGTCTTGTGGGTGTCTGCCAACTTCGCCTTCTGGAACGTATGTAGTTGTAGCAAAGATTAACTTTGCATTCGTCGTGTTGAGTATGTCTATGATAGTTTGTAGATTTTCTTCATACTCTTCTATAGTTAAGACTTTTGCACCATTGATTTTGTCTCTATTGCCTACATTTTTAACTTCTGGGTTGCGATAGCAAAGGTCGTGTAAGCCCCAGTTAAAGTGAATTAGATCAAATTTCTTGCCTGCTATATAGCCCTCTACCTTTGTCTTGCCGTCTTTTTGTTTTTCTAGTGCATTTTTAGTTGCTTGAGCATTACCATTAACCCTCTCTACATTTGCAATGTCCTTAAGTCCCTCTTTTACAAAAGGAGTATAGCCTACCGAAATTGAGTCGCCAATAATTAGCACATTAGGCTTTTCTTGAGCAAAAGCACTAAGGCTTAGAGTTATTAATGTGAGTACGCTTAGTAATAATTTTTTCATATATATAAATAGTATATCTTTTGTTTTTTAAATCAAGTATTTTTTAAAAAAGCCTTGACATTCTTTTAGACTAAGCACTATTATTAAGCCTTAAATTAATAACTCTGTACGATTAATGAGTGGGATATTCTATCTCCACTTTTTTTTATATACAGAGGACTTCTACAAATAAAACAGTAAAGATAACGACTATGAGCAACAATCACGAAATATTAGCCTTACTAGAATACTACGAAAAAGAAAAGCAAATTAGCAGAGCAGATATGATAGAAATCATTGCAACTGCTATTAAGAATGCGGCAGCTAGGAAGGGAAATGCAGGTCAAGAGCTTAAGATTGAAATTAACCCACGTTCGGGAGCAATCACATCTTATCAAGTTTTAGAAGTTACTGACTCTGTTGGCGACCACCAAACTGAAATTCACATAGAAAAAGCTAAACTTCATGACGAAAATGCTCAAATAGGCGAGTATATTTATAGAGAAGTCGACTTGGGTAATGTATTGGGTAGAATAGATATAAAAAATATCCAACAACTTATGACTCAAAAGCTTAGAAATACTGAAAAAGAGCGTATTTTTGATGATTATAAAGACCAAATTGGCGACATCGTCTCTGGTGTAGTTCGCAGACGTGAAAGAGGTAATTTGATAGTAGACTTAGGCAAAGCTGAAGCTCTTATGCCAAGAAGAGAGTCTATCCCTACTGAAGATTATGGCAATGGCGAAAGAATACGTTGCTTGCTTTTAGAGATTGAAAATACAACTAGAGGTAATGAAATTATCTTGAGTCGAGCGTCTCAAAAATTCATCAGAAGACTTTTTGAAATAGAAGTTACTGAAATTGGCGAAGGCTCTGTATCTTTAGATGCAATCGCTCGTGAAGCAGGTTATAGAACTAAGATTGCTGTATCTAGCACAGACCCTAAGATAGACCCAGTTGGTGCTTGTGTGGGTGCATCAGGTTCAAGGGTAAAGAATATAGTTAGAGAGCTTAATGGCGAAAAGGTTGACGTAATTAAATATAATGCTGACCCTAAGTTATTCTTAGAAGAGTGCGTAAAGCCAGCTCAAGTTAAGAATTTGAAAATAGACCAAGAAACTAGAACAATTTACTTTGAAGTTAGCGAAGAGGACTTATCTTTAGTTATAGGTAAGCGTGGTTCTAATGCGAAGTTGACATCTAGGTTATTGGGCTGGAAGTTGGATATACATAAGGAAGAAATTGAAGACCACAGCTTGGCGTCTAAGTTACAAAAGGCAGCAGGTTCATTATCTCAAGTATTGTCTGATTTAACAGAGTATCAAGTTGCGATATTGGCAAATAATGGTATAAACAGCCTTGAGGCATTTGAAGGTGTTGAAGCTTTTGACTTGGTAGAGATGGGCTTTTCTCCTGTAGAGGCTTCTTCTATATTAGAGAAAGTTAGCGACTACTTGGCTTAGTAGCTAAGTGGCTTTTTGAATTTAAGGTAGGTTTTTCTAGGGCTTGAGGCTCTATAATTGGAAAAACCTACCTTTTTTGCATTTAAGTCGATAATTATAGATTATTTGTCTTTACAAATGATAGACACTTAAATAACTTTGTTTTGTTTAAGATGGCGTAATGTCTTCTTTAAATATATAATTAAGGCAATAAATAGGAATAGAATAGAAAATATGAGCGTAAGAATACACGCAGTAGCAAAAGAATTAGGTATAACAAGTAAAGAGCTTATTAGCTTTTTGCAAGATAGGTTAGAGTCCTACGATAACCTTGTGGTAAAGAGTGCTTCTAGTAGCATTATGCCTATGTATGCAGATATGATTAAGGAGGATTACTTAAAGAGTATCTCTTCTGTTCCTGCTACACAAGAGCCAAAGAACGAGTCTAAAGCAGAAGTTGAGAAGGAAGCTCAAGCTGAAGAACTTGTTCAAGCGACGCCTGTAGAAGTTCAAGCTGAGGAAACTCAAGACGCTCCTGTTGAGGCAGAAGTTGTTCAAGAGCCTGTGGCAGAAAAAATTATAGAGGAAGAAAAAGTTGTGGAAGTTGTAGTTCCAGTAGCTCCAGTAGTAGAGGCTAAAAAACCTGCTCCTATAGTACCTCCTGTAATGAAAAAGCCTGCTCCTATAATACCTCCTGTGCAAGCTAAGCCAGCGAGTGTAGTTCCTCCTGTAAAGAGACCTATTATGCCTGCTCCAGTTGCTCCTAAGGCAGCGAGCGTGCCTCCAGTAATTCCTCCAAGAGTTGGGGTGAAATCACCTGCAGCATTGCCACCTCGTCCAGCATCAGCACCAAGCGTGCCACCTATGCCAGCGAGAGCGTCATCTCCAAGTGTACCACCTATGCCAGCGAGAGCAACGTCTCCGAGCATTCCTGCAATGCCTCCAAGAGTGTCATCTCCTGCAAAATTATCTATGCCAGCAAGAACAGCAAAGCCAACTGAAGGCGAAGCTCAAGCAGAGGGCGAAGTTGCTGAGATTAAAAATATCCAAGTTAAGCCACCTATAATGGTTAGAGACTTTGCTAAGTTGATAGATTTAAAGCCATTCCGTTTAATATCTGAATTGATGGATATGGGTATATTTGCTGCAATGAACCAAACTTTAGAAGAAAATGTTGCAGTAAAAATCGCAGCTAATCATGGCTATAATTTAGAAGTAAAGCATAGAGGCGAACAAGCTAAACCTAAGCAAAAGGCAGACTCAAAGCCTAAATTCGACGACCCTAAGGACTTGGAATATAGAGCTCCTATCGTTTGTATCTTAGGACACGTAGACCATGGCAAAACAACTTTATTAGACACAATTAGAAGCACAAATGTAGTTGCTGGCGAAGCAGGTGGTATAACCCAACATACTGCAGCTTACCAAGTTGAGTGTAATGGCAAAAAGATAACTTTCCTAGACACCCCTGGACACGCAGCCTTTTCTAAGATGAGAGAAAGAGGGGCAAATGTTACAGATATAGCTATTTTGGTTATAGCAGCAGATGACTCTTTTATGCCTCAAACTGAAGAAGCACTTGCTTTCGCTCAAAAAGCAGGCGTGCCAGTGATTGTAGCAATCAATAAGATGGACGCTAAGGGGGCGAATATTGATAATGTTAAGAGACAAATGCAGGCTAAGGGTATTGCTCCTGAAGATTGGGGCGGCGAAACTTTGTGTTGCCCAGTATCTGCATTAAAGGCTACTAATATTAATGAACTTTTAGAATTAGTGTTGTTGCAAGCTGAAATTATGGAGCTTAAGGCAAACCCTAAGAGACCTGTAGAAGGCACAATTATCGAGTCTCAAGTAGAGCAAGGTAGGGGGGCGACTTCAACTTTGATAGTTAGAGAAGGTACTTTAAAGACTGGCGATACTATTTATTGTAATGAATATTATTGCAGAGTTAGAGCTATAATGGACGATAAGGGTAAGAAGATTGATAAGGTTCTACCAGGTTGTCCTGCAAGAGTTATGGGTTGGAATGGTGCTCCAGAAGCTGGCGAAACATTCTATAGAGCTGATAACGAAAAGAAGGCTAGAAGAATTACTGAAGAATATATCACTGAAAAGAAACTTTTGGAAAATTCTGCTCCTGAACCATCTACTAAGGCTCAAAATATTGAAGAGTTGATGGCGGCTATTGCAAATAAGGGCAAGAAGACATTTAAGTGTATTGTTAAATCTGACGTAAGTGGTACAGTAGAAGCACTAAGTGCTTGTTTAAGAGACATTAAGTCTGACAAGGTTGACTTGGAAATTATCACTGAAGGCGTTGGTCAAATCACTAATAACGACGTAGATATGGCATCGACTTCAAATGCTAGCATAGTTGCATTTAACGTTAAGTTGGAAAACGGCGTTGTTGCAAAAGCTAAGCATAAGGGCGTTGAAATCATCACCGATAACATTATTTACGAATTGTTGACTAAGGTTAAGTTGGCGATGAAGGAACTTTTAGACCCAGAATTGAAAGAAAATATCTTGGGTACAGCCGAAGTTCGTGCAGTATTTGTGGTATCTAAATTTGGCAGAATTGCTGGTTCAATGGTTACTGATGGCTCTATTAAGAGAGACAAATTTGCTAGAGTATTTAGAAATAAGCAAGAAATTGCAAAGGGCAGAGTTGGCACTTTAAAGCGTTTCAAGGACGATGCAACTGAGGTTAAATCGGGCTACGAATGTGGTATCAATGTTACAGGCTTTGAGGACTACAAAGAAGGCGATATAGTAGAGTGCTTTGAAATACTTGAAATACGTCCTGACCTTTAATCTTTAATTAAGGATAATTATGAGCCAGAGGCAAGTTAGAGTTAGTTTGTTGGTGCTTAGGCATTTAAGTGAGATTATGCACAAAAAATGGCCTGAGGCTAGTGTGCGTATATCTTTGATTGAGGCAGATGTTGCCCCTGATTTACGCAACGCAAGAATTTATTATAGCGTACTTGGCGACAGAAGCGATATTGCAGCAGCTGGCAAGTTTCTTATGAATAACAGGAGGCAGATGCGTTCTTTATTAGGGCAGAAGGTGATTTTGAAATATTCGCCTGAGCTAAGGTTTATTTACGATCCAACTCCAGATAGAAGTCATAGGTTAATGCAACTTTTCGATGAAATTGAAGGAGAAGGTGAAGAAAATGATCAAGGATAAATTTTTCCCTGAATTAGAAAATCGCTTTTTAGAGCTGATTAAGGCTCTTGAGTCTAAGAAAATCGCTGTACTTGGGCATATGCGTCCAGATGGCGATTGCATAGGTTCGCAAGTGGCTATTGCAAAGTTTTTGAGGAAATATGCAAATTGTGCAGATGTAATTTGTATAAATAAAGATGCAGTTCCTTTTGTTTGTCAAGAATATGCAAAGACTGAAACTTTCTATTTAGCAGATGATTTTAAGGATACTTCTTACGAGATTTTGACTGTAGACTGTGCAAGTTACAAGCGTACAAGCGACAATATTAATGAGTTATTTCCTCAGGCGATTGCGAGTATAGACCACCATTTGAGCAATAATGCTTATGGGAAGTTTAATGTTATTTATCCAGAGGCAGCGTCGACTACAGAGCTTTTAACAGGCTTGTTTTTAGATGGTGGCTTTGAGATAGATGCTGAGATTGCAAGTGCTTTGTATTTGGGTCTTGTTACAGATACTCAACAATTTACAACAAATTCTACTACAGAGCGAACTTTGAAAGTTGCTGCAGAATTAATAGCAAGAGGTGCGAACTGCACTGAAATTTCTATAAACTTGTATCAACAAGAAAAGTTTGGCAAAATGCAATTACTGTCAAGGTACTTAGATAGGCTTGAGTTGTCTTTTGATGGAAAAGTTTGTGGAGGATATTTGTTGAACAAGGATTTTGAGGAAACTTCTACAAATAGAAAGACTGATTGCGAGGGGCTTGTCGATTATGCAAGGTCTGTAAATGGCGTTGAAATTGCATATTTGATAGAGGAATTATCTGATGGAACAAAGGCTTCGTTGAGGTCAAAAAGCCCTATATATAATGTAAACGAAATTGCAGTACATCTCGAAGGGGGCGGACACGCTTGTGCAGCAGGTTGCACGCTTAAGGGAGTTGATGTGGAAGAATTTAAGGCAAAATTAATTGGCGAAATCGAGGCTAAACTTAAACAAATTTAAAATATTTAAGATATGGAAACTTACGAGGGAATTTTATTAATAGACAAGCACCAAGGCTGTACGTCGCACGACATAGTCGACAAAGTTAGGCGTTGCTTTAAGATAAAGAAAGTTGGACACGCTGGTACTTTAGACCCAATGGCTACTGGACTTTTGGTAATTTTAGTGGGAAAGGCGACTAAGCTTTCACAATTTTTGATGAGCTCAGATAAAACTTACGAAGGCTCTATATATCTCGGCAGAAAGACTAATACCCAAGACGCAGAAGGCGAAGTGCTAGAAGAAAATGAAGTGCCAGAATTTAGTGAAGCTCAAATTTTGGAGACGATGAATACTTTCATAGGCGATCAATATCAAACGCCACCTATGTTTTCTGCAAAGAAAATCAAGGGAGTTGCTTTATATAAATTGGCAAGAAAGGGCGAAGAAGTTGAAAGAGAGCCTCGCTTTATACGTATTTCAAAATTTGATATGTTGAATTGGCAAAGCCCTATTGTAGATTTTAGCGTAGATTGCAGTAAGGGAACTTATGTGAGAACTATTGCTTATGACTTTGGCGAAAAGGTGGGCTGTGGAGCAATGTTGAGCAGATTGAGACGCACAAAAAGTGGCTCTTTTGACGTAAAAGACGCAGTAACGATTGCTCAGCTACAAGAAATGCAACCTTCTCAACTTCAAAAACAGTTGATAAAAATTGCAGACGCAGTGCCAAGCTTTGCTTTATAAGATATAATAATATGCCCAAGGTAATTTATAGTAAAGACTGTCTGCTTACAATGGGCGTATTTGACGTTTGCCATAGGGGGCATCAGCTTTTACTTTGGCAGGCTAAGCAATTAGCAAAAGAGAAAAATTTAGACTTGGTGATTATGACCTTTTCGCCTCACCCTACAAGGCTTTTGTTTGGGGAGGAAAAATGTACTAAATTATTGTATCCTTTGGAAAAACGCTTGGAGACTCTTGAAGAATTTGAGCCTGCAAAGGTTATAGTGGAAAATTTCACTTGGGAATTTGCAAATAAAACTCCTGATGAATTTATGGATTATCTCAAGGAAATTTTGCCTAATTTGAAGTTTATTGCAATAGGCTTTAATTTCAGTTTTGCAAAAAATGCCACAGGCGATATTCCTTGGTTAGAGAAGAATTTGCCTAAGAGAGCTATAGGTTTTCAAGCGATTAGGGGTTTGAAATATATGGGAGACGTAGTTAGTTCTACTCGTATTCGCAATGCGATTAAGGAGGGCTATGTTCAGGCTTTTTATGACTTAACTACAAGGTATTACGACCTTTCTGGCAAAGTTGAAAAGGGAAATCAAATAGGCAGAACTATAGGTATACCTACATTGAACTTGCCTTTTACTAATGAGTGTTCGCCTAAATTTGGGGTATATGTATCTCAGACTACAGACCTTAAAACTGGCGAAGTTTTCCCAAGTATATCTAATTTAGGCATAAAGCCAAGTATAGCAGAAGAAGAGAAAAAGCCTTGCTTGGAAACGCACGTATTAGTGCCTACAAAACTTGGATATAATTCCGATATTAAAGTTGAGTTACTTGAATTTATGCGTCCTGAAAGAAAGTTTGACAGCCTAGAGTCTTTGTGTAATGCTATGAACAGCGACAAAGACAAAGCTATAGACTATTGGGCTTATAAAAATTTCCAAGAAGTTTATCATTAAAACAAAGGACTAAAATGAAAAAGATTATATTAATTAGTATAGCAAGTTTATTTGCATTAAGTGCTTTTGCTCAAAAACAAGAAGTGAAAGCTCCAGCGAAAGCTCCTGAAGTTAAGGCAGTAGCGAAAGCTCCAGAAGCGAAGGCGGCTAGCTTGGATAATGTGCGAGACCCTCAAAAGGCTATGGAAATGGCAAAGAACGAAGGCAAGATTTTAGCATACCACTTTACTGGCTCTGCGTGGTGTCCTCCTTGTATGCAGTTAGAGGCAAAGGTTATGCACAATAAAGAATTTATTGATTACGCAAAGGAAAATATTATCTATGTGAATATGGATAACAATAGGCGTGAATTTATTGATAAAGACTTCAATAAAGAATACGAAAGATTGGCAATCCAGTATGCAATTAGTGGCTTCCCAACTGTTATTTTAATAAACCCAAAGAATAACAATATAGAGAAGCTAGTTGGCTATTCAGGTATGCCTGTAGCCGACTATATCAAAAAGATAGAAGCCTTTAAGACAGCAACGCCAAAACGTTAAGCTTTTTGGGGTAAAACGAAATCCCATCACTTTCGATTTGCCCGCAAAAAATCTCAAAGCGGAGTATCTAAACACTTTTCGTTATGCCCCAAAAAATTCTTAGATCGCAGACTAAGAACTTTGTGTTAAGGAGTTTTGCTTTGAGTTGAAATTTGCCCAAAATGGCTTGTTTTTTGCCATTTTCAAGCTCAAGTGTTAGCATCGCATCAAGGACTTAGGGGATTAGAATCCTTATATCTCAAGTAAAAAAATAGAGTAAACTTTCCCTTTTGTATATGATTTTCACTTGGCTTTAGCGAATATATAGATTATGAATAGATTAGAAAAAGAAATAAAATGGACAAGGCTTTTACCTAGTATGAATATTGTTAGTGGCGAGCTTGGGCAAAATAGTGCCTCTTTAGTTGCTATGGACGAATGTTATATCTTGAAATTAAAGATGGCTGGCAAGCTTAAAAGCAAAAAGATAGACAAGGCTTATTTGAGCCTTTACGAAAAGAAAGAAATTATTTCTAAGGAACTTTTAGGTAATTTGTAAAAATCACTAAATTTTACCCAAAAAAAAGGGAGCCGTATTAAGCTCCTTTTTCTGCGTCCTTAGCTTGCGAGGCTTCGCTGTCTTTTGCCTGCTCTTTTTCTTTGCGAATTTTGCGTTCTATGTCTAACAAAATTTTGCGATGAGAGGGGCTTTCCTTTAGGGCATTTAAAGATTTATATGCAAATTGAAGCTCGTCTAAAATTTCATCTTGTGCTGCATTTTCAATATTTTTGTCTTCTTCTTGCATAGTCTTAACCTTTCATTGTGTCGTCTTTAGAGATTGTTTCTTTCAACTTTTTAGTAATCCTATAGACTGCGTTATTTATAATATTAGAAGAAACCCCCAACTCTCTAACGACCTCTTCCACCTTAGCCCCCTCTAGCTTAATCATCTCGAAAGCTGTACAAGTTTGAGCGTCAAAATTGTGCCTAATGCTCATATATGCGTCTAAAATTAGAGACATCTTAAAGGCTCTATCTTCCTCTTCATTAAGCTTTTCCTTTTGGCTTTGAGCGTAAATGCTCTCTACTGTATCCGCACTAGAAGACTCCTCGTCGTCTATGGAATCGAACTTAAAGCTCTTCACGTTTTCCCTCAAATAATCGATGACACGCCTGTCGCAAATGGTCTTTAAAAAAGAGCGAAAACGCACCTTAGAAGAGTCGTAAGCATTGTTTTGGAAAATCCTATTTAGCGACACGATTACATTGCCCACGATATCATCTATTATATAAGGAGGAATATTATAAAAGGAACGTTTGTAAAAACTATTGCTTACCATAAGCTTAATTGGAGCGTGGTATATGTCGAAAAATCTACGCCAAGCACCATTCCAGATTTCTATTTTATCTGGCTGAGTCAGCTGCGAAATTATCGTTTTTGGCGTGTCTGGAAAGTTCATCTATTTATATATTCGCTCGATTTTTTTATAAATCATTTAAAGACTCTTCTTTTTTTAGAAGTTCTTGGATTTTAAGGTATTCGCTTGTGAGATATTCATTGTAAGCATTCTCGTTTTTGAGCCTTTCTTGCATTATAAAGATAGTTTCCTTATCAGAATTTGCCTTAGACTTAGCAATAGCTATCTCTTTTTCTTCGCTTAAAAATCCATTACTCATATTTGGCTTTTTGACCTTGTTTTCCTTGTAATTTGCCACAATACCTGCAAGTAATGACTCTTGATTTTGCCTCCATACCTTGCGAGAAAGTATTTCATAGCTAGATTTTGCATAGCCATTTTCGGCAATCTCATTGAAGATACTTGGCTCTATTTCAGCTTGTTGCCTTTCAATAAAAGCTGAGTCTTTAGTTTTTGCAAAGAAGAAAAGTATAATTAAAACTAAAGTAAAAGTCGCAATGTATAAAAATTTCTTAGAGCTATCTTTAGTTTCAGGCTCTTGCTCATTGTAAACTTGAGAAGACTCAAAATCCTTAGAGAAAATAGCCTTCTTAAAGTCTGAAATTTGAGTGTACCTGTCTGCAGGGTTTTCAGCAATCGCACGCAATATACATCTATGCCAATGCAGATATTGTGCCTCTTGCTCTTTGCCTAGATTGCCCTTTAGCTTTTCAGGAAATCTGAATGCCACACGCCCAATGGTATCTGGCAAATTACCAGTAATAAGGCTGTAAAAGGTAGTAGCAATCCCATATACGTCGGGGTTGCCTCCCTTGTTTAGATACCAAGATGGTGCGAGGTAAAAGGGAGTCCCCACTTGCGAAATATTGCGTCTATCCTCTTCTAGTAATCCAAAATCAGAGAGATGCGTACTTCCATTTAGAAACAAAATATTTTCAGGTTTTATGTCTCTATGCAGTAATTCATTTTCTTGCAAAGTTTCTACTGCATTAAATATTGGAGATATAATTTCAAGGATTTCTTCTGTAGAAAAATAAGGCAAAGTTGGGTTTTCTAAACGCTTGTTTATTTCCTTAGCCAAAGACATCTCCTGCCACCTAAAATCTGTAGGTGGAAAGTCCACAGAGCTACTTAGTGTGTCTGCAAGAGGCATTGTGTAATAGAAAACATCGCCTACAAAGCCCATCTTTAAGATAGGCACTAAATTTGTTTTTTTAGAGATTTTTGCAAACATTTCTACAGCCCTAATCTCCCTATCTTGCAAAGCCTTATTTAAGAGCTTTAAGGCAAAAAACTCAGAGCCAGAAGCCAACTTATCCTTAACTAAGAAAACCTTAGCAAAAGACCCTTCGCCTATTTTCCTAAGCAAAATATAGTTATCTATCTCCTTTAACATATACAAACAATAAAATACTTAAAAGAGAGAAACATCAACAATAAAAATTTTATGGATTAGCTTCAGTGATTAAGGCTAATAACTCACTAGCAGACTCTTTTGCCCAAGCAGAACTTGATTCATCTTCTAAAGTCTTATTTGCCCACGCAATAGCCTCGTCTTTCATAGACAATTTATAATAAGAATTTGCCAAGTTATATTTAGCATAAGGCTGATTTTCATTCATTATAAGTGATTGAGTATAAGCGATTATAGCCTCCTTTAGCATAGAATCCTCTTCAAATGCACGCCCTAAAAGATTCATAGCAGAATCTGAAATGCTCTCTAAAAAGGACTCTAAAAGCAAGTTCCTCAACTTTAACAAATCTGGGTTGCTTGAATTAAATTCAACCTGTGCTTGTTCAAATTTTTCGTTTTTAGATGAGCTATTTATAAAATCTATTTTAAAATTATTGCTTTGCAAAATCTCTAAAAAAGCAATCTCAGTTTTAAAATCAAGAGGTTCTATATTTAATTCATTTTGTGAAATTTGTTGAGCTTTTAGAAACTTAAATGATTCTAAAAAAGCTCGCGATTTCATCTCTTGTAAAATCAAATTTACATTCTCATCTATTCCAAAATAAATATCTAAAAGATAAAGCAAATTGTCATCTTTTACTTTTTTCAAATCAGCTTCATTTATTTTTTTAGGGGCTAACCACGCCTTTGTTATAGAGGAAATAGGCTTATTTTCTATAGCGCAAGACAAAGGTCTACCCTCTACAAAGAAGTCTGTAAAATCAGTTTTATCCAAAATTAAAGACAATTCAAAGCTAAGAGTTTTTGAATGTTTTATATGCTCTATGAGCTTAAAAGGCTCTTTAGAAAAATCTAAAACTGCAAAATTCTTTAAGTTATACTTGGGTATTTCTACAACACAAACTGCCCTGCCATCTTTTAATATTAAAGATTTTAAGACCTTAAACCCATCTATCTTAATAGAACTAAAAGAAAATTCTACAGCTTTGCCTATTTTGTCTAAATAAGGATTAAAGCTTGTAGGTAAAGACATATTCTTGGCAACAGCAAAGTTGATAAACTCCTCTATAGCACCAAGTCTTGCCTTAGCTAAAGCTATTTCTTTCGAGTTTGAACTTTGCGAAGCTAATTTCTCATAATTACATATGTAATAAGAATCGCTACTATCTCCCTTTATAAATTCTGCATAAGATGCCTTGCAAGGCAGTAAATATACTAGCCCTGCAAGACACATTAAACATAGATTAAAAGTCTTCACTTTCTATACTTTCAGTCTTATACTTAGTAGTATCAACATTTTGATAAGTATTAACTGGGGCACTTTGGCTTGGAGAAGTTGCTGAAGATGCGCTTCTAGCAGGAGCAGGAGCTTTAGTGCGACCTCCTCTATTTATACTAGCATCTTTCATATCTTCTCTAGATATATTTGCCATATCTGCTGTTTTAATACTCCAAGTTCTAACAGCGCCACAAATCAAAGAATCAGAACGTGGGTCAACTAAATCCCATCTATGCACAGTTGAGATACCTGAAATTTTTAATTTGGCTGCAACTGCACTAATTTCTTGTTCAAAAGTTTCTTCTATTTCAGAAAGTGATTCGTCTTCAAATTCTACAGAATTTTCAACTTTATCCTTAGCTGCAGTATAAACTAAAGTTTCGCCAGCAAATCTTCGTATATTTGCGTCGGCATTTAAAATAGCTTTTTCATAAGCATTTCCCTTAGACTCACCACTCTTAGAGCGAGCCTTAGACTGCCCATAAGAAATCATAACAATATTACCTTCTTCATCTGAAGTAAATTGAACGCCCATTGCAGAATACAGTTGAGATTTTTTCAATTTTTTAACCCAAATACCCACAGGGTCGCCACTTCTTGGCTTTACTTTTAAATTAACAGGCTTACCATTTATAGCAGCAGCTAGCTCCTTAGCAGCAGGAGAGTAATAGGCAACGACCACAATTTCGCCATCTTGTTCAAATATCTTAGAAGTCACCAAAGCCCCAACTTGTTGAGTAGCCATAGTTTCCATAGAATCACTAAAGCTTGATGAATTAAGCATATTTTCTATAATAGATTTCGCCTTTGGAGAATCATAAGACACACCTTCTTTAGCTAATAGAGCATCTATTTTTTTATTTGTCAAAGTTTTAACTTTTTCAAAGAAACCAGGGTCTAAAGTTGCTAAATATTCAGCTTCTGCTTGCTCTCTTCTTTGAGCATCTGCAGATTGACCTTCTACGCCAACACGCTTCACTGCAGTTGCAAGTTCTTGTCCATAATATGTAGCTATAGATTGTTTTGCCGTCAACATAGCGCGAGTATAAGCAGTTTCTCTAGCCAACTGGAAATTTGCATCGCTTGGCGATTTAGAAATATTTGCAGAGCCTACAACAACAAATCTATCATCTTTTGCATTTAAACCTTCAGACCAGTCTTTTTCAATTAAATAAGCGTCTGCAGAAGCACGTGCATTACTTACTGTTTCTGCTTGAACGTCTAATTCATCTAAAAAGTTTAAGCTTCCCCTATCTTCAGCAGGGGCTTGAGCAACTTGTGGAGCTTCTTCTCCCATAGGTTGCGCATAAATTGGCATAGACAAAACTGACACTACGCCAGCAATTATTAATTTTTTATTTACCATAAGTTTTTCCTTTCAGTTATTTTTTCTTGTTTTAAAGTTTGTTTTTCTTTTTTTACGAGCCTTGCTACAATTTTAGTGTTTTCTAAAACTTGAGCTAAATCCATCGAGCTTTCCAATACTTTTGCGTCGCTGGTTTTGCCCTTTACTCTAATTAATTCAACTAAGGCGCATTTGCGCTCTTGCCTACCTAGAGATTCGCCTGTATAAGGGTCTTTTAAAACGCCACCTAAGGCAAAAAGTTCGTATTTATCGCCTATATTTAGGTTGTCGCCACCTTGGTTTAATACAACTTCGCCAAAATCGCAAGCTATTGCCATTAAGGGATATATATTGTCGATTATCTTCTCTATAGCCTGTTTAGAAAAATCCTCAAAGATGGCACTTATCTTAGAATTTACATTTCCTAAATCTACATTTGCATCTATAGTAGCAGAAAATTTAATTTGTTTTGTAGCTATATCTATAAATCTAAGACTTACACTATAACCAGCTTCATCTACCTTCATTTTTATATTAGATAGAGCAAATTCTTTCTCTTGTACCTTAGAAGTCAAAGACTCTACAACCCCCACAACTATATAGTCTGCACCAAGAACTTGCCCCATCTTGCACATTTCTTCTACAGCGACATCTGAACTTGCAATAAAGTCTTTTTCAAACTGGATTTCGCTTGCATATTCCCTATCTAAAACAGTGAATTTTCTTGTAGATACAAGTTGGTTTATCAAGCTTTGAGTAGATACCCTAGAGACATCTGAGCTATCAATATTTTCGCCCTCAATATCATAAACATCTTTCACTTTAAAAGGCAAAACAGCAATACGCAACCTGTCGGCACCAGAACCTTTGTTGTACTTTGCAACTTTTACCGAAACATTAGCTTCAAACATTCCATCTTCAAGTTCGTTTACATTTAAAACATCGTAAGATGCAACCACACCCTTTGTAGCAGAAGCAACCCTCTTTTGGTATAACTCTGAGTTATACGACTCTTCGTTGGAAACTTTCTCTACTACCTCTAATTGCGATTGCGTTTCTATAGTCAAACCATTTACTTGCCCAACGCACTCTATTATACACTTTTCTATAGCAGAACTTCTAGTTGCGCCTATAGAAATTGATTGCTTTTGCACATATTCTATCCTTTGTGCATACAAAGAACTTGCAATGAAAACACTGAAAAACAAAAATATAAATCTCATAATAAACCCTTTTGACGCAATTTATCTATAATTTCTTCAGCAGCATCTGTAGCACAAGTTTTAAGAGCTTGTTTTTTTGCCATAGATTGGTCTGTGCCAATGCCCTTTAGCATTATAGGACGCAACGCCACAACTAACTTAGGCATAACGCCTTGTATATCATAAATTTTTGCAGTAACAGTTGCAGGCACTATAGTTTGCCCAGTTGCATTATGGATTTCTTTGCCCCCTAAATCAACAGTACCTACTACTATATACTTCATATCAAGATCTGGGTCTTTAAGTTCTTTTAAAATTCTACGCCAAGTTGTAGGTTTAACATTTGCACCAACGCCATAGTCTTCTTCCATATAAGTAATAGACTCGAAAAAGCCTCCATCGTACATATTATCCATTCCCTTTGCTGAAAAGATATCAGTTAGAGCTGCCCCGAATTCGCTTCTGCTAATTTCATCGACTCTATACTCTTGCACATCGCTTTTAGTTGTAGCAGAGCCTCCTGTAGTAGATATACTTGTATTAGATAAACTTTCACTATGACTCATAGCAGAAGATTGGCTAGCACTTGTTTGGCTTGCTTCCATTGAACTTTCTGCTTGTGCAACCTTTGTTATCTTTTTATCGAAAGATGTAGAAGATGCAACTTCTCTTGCAATAAAGAAAACCCCTATGTTATTTTTAGCTAAAGTGGCATCTTTAGGGTTTAAAGTGTTTCCTAATTCACCCTTTATTTTGACGTCATCTACATAAGCTTCTATGATTACAGAATACATTCTTGCTGACTTGTTAAGTTCGTCATCAAGAAAGTTGTAACGAATTATATACCTGCTTGCATTCGCTAAAAATTGACTACGTTTTTGCTCAAATAAAGCACGAGAAGCATCATTCATAGTGCTAGAATAAGCTACAATCGCATTGATTTTAGCTAAGTCTATAGCCAACTTACGCTCGTCCTCAGTAGGAGAGGAACTAAAAGTTCTGTTCTCGTAATTATAATCGCCCTTGCCTATAACTTTGTATTCAGCAAAAGCCGATAGCTTTAAAGCCAAAATAAGAGTAATTAAGAGAAATGTTTTGAATATATTTTTTATTTGCATTTATTTAAAATAGTTAAAAGTTCTTTGTTTTCCGATTTTTTCAAAATGTCATTAGGGATTACATCAAAAAACATTAAAAGGGCTGTCATATAATCTGCATTAAATGACCAATTATGCTCTTGTCCTAAAACATAGGTTTTGCTAAATCCATTTTTAAATCTATTAATTGCTTGCTTAGAACTTCCCTTTATGTTCATACCAACATAACCAAAAGCTCCAAAGAAATATATGCCCATACCTTGCTTTTCTTTAGTCTTTTTGCTCATCAATTTTTCAAAAATTAAACTTATTTCATAAGTAGGGTCTGGCACTTCTAAGACTATTTGCATTAAATCGCTACTTTCCATATAAGAATTAGCCATATTTACAAATACAGGAGCCCCATTAGTATATGGCATCAAAGGTATATTAAATTTGCTAGAAATCTTTGAGTTAAACATATTTGCCAAGATTTTCTTAGAGCCTTCTTCGTCACCTAAATTGAGTTTTAATATATTAGATTTTGCCTCAGCTTCTAATACTACATTTTTTACGCCTATAGAAATATTATTTGCAGACGCTAAATTTATTATGTTTAGTTTGCCTATAAAAAGATCAAAAATATTTCCATTAACCTTATTTAGATAATAAGGGCTATCTCCAAACATTTTGGCAAACATTTTATATATATTAGCCTCGCTTGGTTTTGTTTCTAATAAGTCTGAGACTGATAACATTATAGGGTAAGAAGCTACAATTTTCTTAGTCTTGAAATCGAAGAATATAGCATCTACACCAACTAAGACTTCAATCCTGTATACATTATGCATCTCTGATTTACTCTCAAAAACTTCTTCAAAATTTAATACAAAAGCCAAGCTTAGTACATCGTCTTTAGTTCGCATTAAATTATCAAACTCCATTTTATACATGCCCTTATAGTCTTTCTTTAGCTTATCTACAAGAATCTTGTTCAACTTGCTTAAATTGGGGTTTTGGGCATCTTTTTCTTCATAGAGTTTCGAAGTATAAGGAAAACGTTTTGCGATGCTATTTTGCCCATCGCCTGAAGCATCTCCCGAAAAGGATACACCTGCATTAACAATAGTTATAGCATTGACTTCCAATGTACTAAAAGTCAAAAACAATAAAAAAATAGTACGCAAAAAGTTCTTCATAATTTATTCTTTTAATTAGTTATTTTCTAATTCGTCTTCTGTACTATCACTTAAATTATCTGTAGATATACCATTTTGTGCAGCATAGCTCATATAGTCTGCTAAAGTAGATGATGTTATCTTAAGATCTTCTGGCAATCTAGCAGCTAAGTCTATAATAGGTTTGAATTCTTTAACTAACTTGCCTTTTTCCATAATAGAAGCAGCGGCTATCTTAGCTAGAGCATTCTTAGCCATATCAGTCACCATTTTAACTAAAAGAGTTTCTTCAGCAACAGCTTTAGATAAGAATATTACACTCTTTTTGAAATATACCTTCGCTTCTGCAGACGATAACTTTTGAGATTTATCTAAACCAGCAATTTCATTTTCTTCTTGAAGTCTAGTTAGAGAATCAACAGTAGGAGCATCTACACCTTCTAATGCTTCAAGAGATGCAGCAGCTTTATTTGCTTCAGAATTAGCACCTAATGCCAACAAAGAATTTTGTTTAGACTTAATAAAGTTAACAACAACCTTCTTATATTCCTTACCAACCTTTGCCTCTTCACCTTTTGCTGCTTCTATTCCTGTTGAAGCTGTTGCAGAAGATTCGCCACCTGCAGATCCATCTTCCATAGATTCGCAAGCAGTTAAACCTAGCAACAAAGAAGATAGTGCCAAAGTTGTAATAATAGTTTTTTTTATATTCATTTATATCCTTTTTTTGTTTTTTGTTTCATTTTAGAGCTCAATTATTACCCTTAATACTTACATTCGCATTAATTTCATAAAAATCGCTCAACTATGCATATTTTTCTAAAAAAAATAAATACATAAACACAAAAAAGATATAGTACACTTAATACGTTTGTCAAGTGTATTCGTTTGTTATTTTTCTAAATCATTTAAACAATAACAATTTATTAAAGAAATCTTTTAAAGTCTTAAAAATTTAAAAAAAAATCCTATATTTAAATGTTGTCCATTCTCGCTAAACAAGCCATTTTAAAGGGTAGAACCCTATGACGTATTAAGTGTACTATGAAAAATAACAAAACTACATCAAACAACAAAAATACTCACCAAGATTTGCAAAGTGAAGCAATTTTAGCTACTCAAATCTTAAAAGACACTGGAATTTCTCTGATAGATGCTGTCAGGCTTATAAAAAACACCTTGGATTTCAAGGCAAAATCTACAAAATCAAGCAATATTCAATTTTGCAGCAATGTCATAAATTCAGGACTTAAACACTTACACATAAAAGATATGAGCATAAAAGATGGCTTCGATATATATCTAAAGAGCAAGCTAGACCTACGCCCCACCTCGTTGCGTGATATAAAATACTTAGCTAAACGTCTATTTAGTAGTTTTCCTCAATTCGCAAAATTAAACTTCTCAGAATTGACACTCACCAACTGTCAAAAATGGCTAAATGAAAGCTTCGACACTGCACCTCAATTCAATAAAGCCCTCAGAATGCTTAATACTTTTTTTAATTACGCTCTTCGTCAAGAATGGATAGATAGAAATGTAGTAAGACTCGTGCAAAAACGTAAAGTTATTGAGAATGAAATAAAAGCACTAAGCTTAAGCGAGATAAAAATGCTTATAAAGACCTCTGAAACCCCTAAATTTAGAGATTGCAAAGCAGGAGTGTCCCTTCTTATATGGGCAGGCATACGCCCTCAAGAACTCGAACGCCTTACTTGGCAAGACATCGACCTAGAAGAAAACATCATCACAATTCGTCGCAATACAAGCAAAACAGGAGGTTGTCGCCACATAGAAATTTGTAAGCCCTTAAAAGCTTGTCTGAAAGATTGTCGCCACATAGAAATTTGTAAGCCCTTAAAAGCTTGTCTGAAAGATTGTCGCCTCAAATCAACAGAAAGCTCTTATGTAGTACCAACTAAATGGCAATATAAATGGAAATCTCTACGCAATTATGCTGGCTTTAATAAATGGATCCAAGATGTATTACGCCATACCTACGCCTCGTATCACGCTAAGAACTACAAAGACTTAGCTCGACTTCAACTTAATATGGGGCATAGCAATCTACACCTCCTACGTTCTCGCTACATAAACTTCCAAAACATAAGCAAACTTGACGCTAAAAAGTATTTTTCTATAAACACCCAAAATGATCAATTGCCTTAAGATATAATATATTATCCCCTTATCTTCTATCTAATATGCGTAGCATATTCAGGGTTTCCAAAGGGAGGAGTGCTGTAAGCACGTATCCCTTGGCAAGCAGCTCGAGGAGGATTTATCCGGATTGAGCTTAAGCTTGCCTCTGCACTGCCCGTGTTCAAAGTACAATAAGATGACACCCCTGACTTTGCAAAAAAGATGTAGGATAACCCGCGACTTTACAGCAAAACACCTAGAGTAAACCACAGCACAAAGTCCAACATCGAGCTAAGACACGAGAAGAAAAACCTAGCTAAACCTACAGCAAAATCCACTGTATCGCCTAGACTAAATTTACTAAAAGCCCAGCCCTACAATATATAAATGTTGCACAAATGCTATCTCAAAACTTTGCATAAGCTCAAAACAAAGTCTAGTAAAATACCTACCAACTAAGCCTTAAGTTCTACCTATAAATTCCTAATTCAATAAAGCAAACTTCAATAAAAGCCCCAAGCAACTTCCATAGCCCAAGAAAAAAGCCAAGGGGTTTATTCCTTGGCTTTGTGATTGACTCTGTATCTTTAGGCTATTTCAGTAGAGCCTTGATAGATTTCAGGTGTAGCTGGGGTGGGGTTTTGGATATGGACTCTAGTTTGTTAAAAGATATTTTGCTTGTATCTTTTTCGTATATTAAGCCTATGATGAACTCAACTGCTGAGGGGCTTAGGCGTGTTAGCATTTGGAATCGTCTGCCAAGTATCCCACGCTTCAATTTCTTCTTTTCGGCGAAGTCTTGTAGGTAAAGATTACTCTTCAAAAACTCTTCGTGCATACGTAGAATCGCTGCTAAAAAGTGGCGTTTTTTCTTTTCTTTGCTTGCCTTTTGCCCTACAAAGATAAGCAAAGCAGAGCAAGTAGAAGAAAATGCCAATCAGATGAGTTGTTCTGGAGCTAAATGTTGCCCTTAAATTTTCAATTAAAATAAATTTATTTTTAATGTAATTGTTAATGTCATATAAAGACCAACTAGCAAAAAAACTATCCCTGTAATTCTGCCCGCCCAAAGCTCAAAAATTTGTATCTTATTGTAAGCTTTAGCCACTAATGAAGCACTAAAAGCAATTAAAAATGCAAATATAATTACAGGTAGCCCTGTTGCAATTCCATAAATTATAGGCAGTGTCAGTTTTGAATTAAATTCTACTGCAAGGGGTAGTAAACTTCCAAAGAACAATGCAGCTGAAGTTGGGCAAAAGCTAAGAGCAAAAAGTATCCCTAATAAAAACGAGCCAAAAACTCCGTATTCTTCAATTCTATCTTTTACTTTATTTACAAGACCTATTGTGCCTCCTATATTTAAACTTATTAGTTTTAGCAAAAACATAGCAACTAAAATTAAAAGAGGTCCCATACATAAATTCATATACTTTTGCAATATATGCGAAAGTTCTGGCACTGCATTCATAGAGCCAACTAAAGCAAAGCCTAATATGCTATATGTAAAAACTCTGCCTAAAGTATAAAAAAGCCCACTTAATAAAAGCTTTTTTGTATTGGCTAATTTTCTACTTAGAAAACTTATTGCAGCTATGTTTGTAGCTAAAGGACAAGGGCTTATCGCTGTCAATAAGCCCAACCATAATGCTGTAAATATTGCAAAAATCATATTATTTTAGAAAATTATTTATGCTGTTTTCTATATATGGCAACATTGCTTCTTCGTTCTTTGCATATTCCCAAACCTTTTCGAGCCTTTCAAATTTATCGCCTTTTTGCAAAACTACACATCTTGAAGGCAAGGCAAAGTCTTTTATGAAATGCTCGTTTTGAGGCTCTTCTATATTTATAGATTTAAAGATTATAGAGCTATCTTCAAGTTTTGCCTTAAACTTTTCTTCAAGAGTTTTCTTTGTAAAGCTTTCTATGTTATTACAGCTAAAACAACGCTTGTTTCCGTGGAAATAATAGACAACTAGAGTATCACTACTAACATTTTCATTAGTGCAACATTGCGAAGGTGTAGGGCTTGAACTTTCTCTATAAACAACATAGCCAAGACTTATAATTACAAATGCTAAAAGTAGCAAACTTAGAAGTTTTTTAGCAGAGCTACCTTTGTTTTTGCCACAACTACAAGCACAGCCACAAGAATTTTCCTTAGCTTCTTTTTTACAAGAACACGCAGTTGCGTCTTTTTTAAGATAGCCTAAAATCTCGCCTTCGCTAGGTACTTTGCCGACAGCAACACTCTCGCCATCTATCATAAGCACAGGGGTTGTTACTATGCCCATTTCGATAATTTTTTCTATATCTGTAATTTTTTCTATAGTGCAATCTATATTGTTTTCGCTTGCAACTTTTTTTACACTATCGCTTAGGTTTTCGCATTTTTTACAGCCACTTCCTATAATCTTTATATTCATTGTTTTCCTTTTTTAGAGTATTATGTTAAATAGGTAGCCTGAAAATATAATCATCAAGGCTACGGTTGAAAAGAATATTGCAATTAGCTTCCAAGTCATAACTTTTCTTAGCAAAATTGCTTCTGGTAGAGATAAGCCTACGACAGACATCATCAAGGCAATCGCAGTTCCGAGTGGGATACCCTTATCCACAAATACCTGAACTACAGGCACTATCCCAGACGCATTTGCATACATAGGAACTGCACAAACCACAGCTAAAGGAACTGCAAAAATGTTCTCTTTTGTGATGTAATTTTCAAAAAATCCTTCAGGCACATATCCGTGTATAATCCCTCCTATTGCAATACCTATAAGCACGTATAGATAAACACTTTTTAGTATACCCCAAGAGTCTTTTACAACTTGAGGTAGGATTTTCAAGAAAGGCGTTTGCTCTCTTTTAAAAGTGGCTGTTTCTTTTTCTGAAGTCTCTTGTAAGTCTATTACCCACTTATCCAAGTACTTTTCTAGCTTGAATTTACCCAAGATAAAGCCCCCTATCATACCTAGTAAAATTCCAGAAGCGAGATATATCAAAGTAGTTTTCACGCCAAAAGTGCCCAAGAACATTGCTATTGCAATTTCGTTGACTAAAGGTGATGTAATTAAGTATGCAAAGGTTACACCAAGAGGAATACCTCCCTTTACAAAACCTATGAATAGAGGTATGCTTGAGCAAGAACAAAATGGAGTTATAGCACCAAATAGTGAAGCAAAGAAATATTCTAAGCCATAGAGTTTTCTAGTGTTTAAAAAATTTCTTAATTTTTCTATCGGAAAATAAGCATTAACAATACCCATTATTACACTTATTGCAAAAATGAGCAAAAGTATTTTTAGGCTATCATAAACAAAAAAGTTTAAAGCCGCAGCTAAGTGCGTAGTTTTGTCTAAGGCAAAAATGTCGTAAATGAGCCAATCTGCAAAGCTTTGTATCATAGTTTAGTCCTTGATATTTTCTATATAGAAAGTGTAGAAAGTCTCTTTGATTGAGTCTCTAATACGCCTAAATTCAGACATAATGAAATCTTCGTTTCCTACAGCCTCAGAAGGGTCTTCAAAGCCCAAATGTAGGCGATTTTTAACTTCTCCTGAAAATATAGGGCAAGTTTCTTTTGCATTGCCACATACTGTAATTACATAATCCCAGCTTTCGCCTATGTAATTATCCAAGAGGGTAGGCTTGTGAGTTGATATATCAATGCCTACTTCTGTCATAACTTTTATAGCGAGAGGGTTTACTTGTTTTGCAATGCGTGTTCCCGAAGAGCGTACAATTAAGTTTTCGTCAAAACTCTGTAAAAAAGCGTGAGCCATTTGACTTCTACAAGAATTGCCAGTACATAAAATCAATATTTTCTTTTTCATATTTTAAAATTTGTTTAGTTATTTAGTTGAATGATTGAATGTTCGTAAAAAAATTAAATTTGCCTAGAAATGCACTTAAAAAGTTCTAAAATGCAAGGGCAATTCAAGCTATAATAAACCTCTTTGCCTCTTTTATCTACAGAAACTATGCCTGCATTTTTCAAAACTGATAAGTGCTGGCTAATAGTTGCAAATTTGACATCTAGCTTATCGACTATCTCACAGACACAATGCTCTTTTAAAGCTAATTGCTTAACAATAAAAACACGAGTTGGGTGAGCTAATGCCTTAAAAAACAAAGCTTCTTTTTCGCACAAATCTAAATTTGAATATTCCATAAATATATTTAGTTATTTAATATAATGACATAATATTTGCGTTTTTATTCTTGATTGTCAAGATTTTTTTTACAAAATAGAATAAAATCAATATATTATTTAAGATAACAATCTAAATCTACAAAAATACTCTAAGAATACTTTTATTTCCATTTTTCTTTTGCTTTATAAATTAATCTTTAATTGGTTCTACGTGAATATTGATTATACTATCTTCACCATAATGCACGGTTATATTCTTCTCTATTTCGATAGTTAGAAGATGTGAATTATTTAATTTAAATATCCCTAAATACTCTATAAACCCATATGAAATTGTCGACAATGACAACTATAAAAAAATCAAAGTACAGGCTTTTTGGGTGGAATATTTAAGCAAATCTGATCGATCAAAATCAAAGAATGCAAACAAATTGCTTGGCGACAAATATAAAATTAAAAACTCTGTAGAATCTGCAAATTTACATAGCTACTTGGAATTAGCAGAATTTATAATAATGAAAGGCGACAGCTCGGATCTAGAAAAGCTATGGAAGAGAATGCTCGTTAATATTTGCATGGGGAACAAAGATGATAATTTTCATGCTCATATTTTTATTCAAAATGAAAACAATTGGAAGCTGTTAGCACCACATTTATTATCTTTTGCTTACGATTGCGATACACAAAGTGAAGGATTAAGCCTAAATATCGATGATAAGAGCAATAAATTCGAGCCATTTTTCGACGTATAAAATAAAGTAAGCATAAGAATTAAGGGGTAGTTCTTGTCTGCTCAAACAGACATTCCCGTCGAGGTCAAAGTTCTCGCAATGTTCCATATAGGAAGCCTCGCACTGCCTAAACATTCCGTACAAACTGGCGATTGGGTAATCGCTTAAGAGTTTGTTTATTAACTCTTTGTAGTTAAAGAACGAATGCCTTATACCGAGTGCAAGACAGCAAATTCTGTTAAATACAAAGCGTTCAGGTTTGCTAAGCCCAAGCCTTTCTGCGTTGGCGTCAAACTGAATTTGCATAAGCACTTCTTCAAGTACAGAGATGATATTATCCCTAGCAAAATCATAGGTCTTAAGCACATCCCAAACTAAGGAAGCTTCGTCTTTTATAGCATGCCTGCGACTAAAACTTTGCATAGCATTGACTGCATTTGTTATAGTTGTTATGTTTATATTTTCTGTGTTATTTTTCATTTTATTCTTTCTGTTTATATTAATTTTATTTTTGAAAAATTCATAAATATCGTTACTAGGGGTTAAAATTTTACCATCTAAAGTTTTCGCCAATGGCATCTGGGTATTTACGAGACAAGTCGTCTAAGCTTGCAGTTCGCATAAGCACTGCACAAAGATAATCCACTTGTTGAAAGCAACTTAACTCAAAGAATCCACCTTTAGAGGCAAGCTGTATTTGCC
>JAWXTY010000007.1:0-70050 GCA_044433115.1 Opitutales bacterium | reverse complement strand
ACAGACTCTACTCTACTAAGTACAGTAAAGACTACAGATGGCAAAATCTATCTAAAGGACGCTCAAGTATCTGCTTATATCACTGACTCAGATGATACATATTACGGCACAGCTCTAACTAATGAACACAAAGATGGACAAATCCTCACAATATCATTAGAGGGCGAGTCGACTGTACAAGGTAATATCCTAGCAAATACTTCACTTGAAATCACAGCTACAAACTCAGAAGGCACACTAAACTCAGAAGGCACACTAATCTTAGAAGGCGGCACTCTATCTACAGATTACTCTTCTACAGACGATGGCGACACTGACACATTGACTATCGCAGATGGAGCTACTCTAATATTAGCTACAGACACTGAAGGCACAATGGCAAGTATCGTTGAAAGTGGAGTAATCACAATCAATGGCACATTGGCAGTAGATACAGATGAGGATATGCTAATTGGCGAAAGCTACACAATCTTAGACGAAACAACTCTAAATAATAATGTAGTAGACGACTTCTACGGCGACTTGACATTCCTAAGTGGCGATTATACTTACGAAGTAAATAGCGATGGCGGAATGGATTTAGTAGTAGAAAGCCTAAGCCACTTTAGCGACTTGTATGCAGACGCTGATGAAAACACTCAAGAATTAGCAGACGAGTTTGACAGCATAGACAACACTGGCGACACTGACGCAAAGAAAGACTTTAAGTCAGACGTATACGCAAACGAGAACCTAAACGACTATATAATGAACGCAAACTCTCATATGACAGAAGTTAATACAATGTTGCTAAGCAACTTGAATTTAGCAAATGTAAATAGAGCAAGAAGCATATTGAAAAAGTCTAAGGGAACTTATATGGCAACAGAAATAGTTGAAACAGACGACGAAACTGTAGAGGCTTTAGAAGTTGCTACAACAAAGTATACAAAACTCGCTCAACTACAATCTATCAACTTGCTCGGCTCTAAGGACTCTTCAAATGGAGTTAGTGGCTATGACTACTGGTCAGTAGGTTCAACAGCAAATATTGATATGATTACAGAAGAGAGAGTCCTAATGGGAATATCTATAGGTGGCACTTATAATAAGGTAGAAGGCGACGCAGGCGATAACGCTTCAGCTGAAAACTTCCTACTAAACTTCTACTTAGCTGCCCAATTAGATGAATTGCCAATGGACTTCTTTGTGAACATAGGCTACTCACACGCTTGGAACGACTCAACAAAGAGTACTACAACAGGAGTAGCTAAGTCTAAGTGGGATAGCGATGCAGTAAATATGCTAGCAGGTATATCATACGACATAGAGTTGAACCAATCATTGACTCTAAGCCCAATTGCTATGATAAATGCAGTTATTATTAAAAATGACGACGCAACAATCACAGGCAACTCCTACGATACAGAAATCTTAGGCGATACTTACTATAGCTTAAAGACAATGTTGGGCTTGGAAATGAACTACGCAATCAACTCGAAGTTCAATACAAAACTAGCATTGATGTGGTCTCACGAGTTTGGTGATGAAAGCTACGATATGACATACGGCTTCACAAACGGCATTGTAACAGGTGTTAACTATGTAGGCAGCCAAGCAGGCAAAGACGCAGGCGTAATCGGACTCGGAATGAGCTACGACTTCAGCGACTCCCTCATCGCCTACTTCGACTACACAGCCTACATCTACAAATCCCTAATAACCCACTCATTAAACCTATCAATAGGCTTCAAGTTCTAATCTTGGTGGGGCTTGGGGCGTCAACTTACCCTTGATGCTCCGTTTCGCTTTTGATTGAGACTCTCACATATTAATATATGCTTCGACCCTCAATCAAAAGCAAATACTCACCTGAAGGGCAATTTGACGCCCCAAACAAAAAATCTCACTCTAGCAATGTGAGATTTTTTTTGTGGGTAATCTGAGTGCTTTTTAAACCTAATCTCACGCCCAAAAAAATACACTAAGCTTTGTTTGGCTGGTATGGAAAGAGATTGGCATTGAGAGATGAATAGATTGAGTGAAATTTGAAAAACAAAAAGCCTAACTTTTTACAAAGTTAGGCTTTTGTTTTTAGCTCTTTTAAGGCTTATTATTCAGGGAATTTTGTGTCTAAAACTTCTTGAGTTTGTGCTTCTCTAAAGGCTATGATTTTCTTTGTGTATTCTTCGTTACCCAATGCTAGGATTTGTAAGCAAGATACACCTGCGTTTATTGCTCCTGCTTTTCCTATTGCTAAGGTCAATACTGGCATTCCCTTTGGCATTTGTACTGTAGATAGCAAAGAGTCTAAGCCATCTAAGGCCCAGCCTTTCATAGGTACACCTATTATTGGTAAATGCGAATGTGCTGCAAGAACCCCTGCCAAGTGAGCTGCCCCACCTGCTGCTGCAACTATAACCTTCACTCCTCTATCTGCTGCTTGACTAGCTAGTTTACAAGCATATTCTGGTGTCCTATGTGCAGACGCAATGTGCTTTTCGTAGCTAACGCCAAATTTATCTAGGCATTTTGCAGTTTCTTTCATAGTATCCCAGTCGCTGATACTTCCCATTATTATTAATACTTCTGTTTTCTTTTCCATATTATCTTTCATTTAAGGGCTAATAATTAATTTATAGTAGCCTGCATTTAATTGATTAAAAATTTTTGTCTTATTCAAAGACTCCTTTATTAATTCTGTAGTAGAACTTTCTAGGCTAGGGTTAGATATGTTGTCAACAATATTTATATCTAAATTCGTGCCAACACTCATAAAAATCTCAGTAGGTACAAAAAAACTAGAATATTCTTCTCCTACATCAAGGCTCTCGCTTGCAACTTCTTGCCCTGTTTTTGTGTCTATTACACTTATGCTAATTTGCTCTTTACTATCTAGCAATTCCTGCGTGTCTTGCACCTTATAATAAGGCATAAGCTCTCTAATATCTGAATGAAATATATTGTTTAATTTATCCAAGGCAGACTTTTTCTTATTCAACACATATTCATTGTAAGACTCCGAAGAAATTACATCTACATTATTTATATCCTTAAATGAGTCTACCTTAATATCTCTTGGAGCTTCTACTCTTATATTATAATTAGTAGGCAAAAATATAGGCTCAAAGTCGTATAAGCTAAGGGCTTCTATCTTCGACGAATTTTCTGCGTTTATGAAATTTGTGCCAATATTTCCATCTTTAAAATTATAAGCCTTAGGCATTTCTATTTTAGGGGCAAAGGCAAGCATCAAGCATATAGCCACAGCCGAAATCGAGCTTGGCACAATCCACTTAGATACTATATTTTGCTTCATTCTTTATTAATTTGCCTTTTGAGATGCTATTTGTACAGCCTTAAATCCTGCACTTTGGCAGATTTCGGTTATATTTAAAAATATTTGTATATTGCAATCCTTATTGAGTTTTAGCAATAAAACTTGTTTAGATAAATCATCTCTATCTTTCAAATAATTAGCAAAACTTTCCATATTATAAATTGCCCCATCAAACAAAATCATATTCTCAGATTGTATATGCAGCACAGTAAGTTCTGAGTCTGTTAGCACCCCTTTCATCTCTGAATTTATAGATACAGGCAATACAGTTTCGTCTGCATTTAATGCTATAGCAGTCCCAGAAGATACTATAAATTTAGAGCTTAATACAACTAAAAAGATTGCAATCAAAAGAAAATCAAACAAAGGCATTGCACTTAAATACACCTTATCTTCTTTAAGCTCTGCAATTAAGTCTATATTTACTGTATTGTTCTTAGCCATTACTTTTGTTGTAGAGTTCTTCGTTTTGAGGCTGACCTCTTAGCATAAACACGATTAAATCATTGATAGCCCATTGCATATCTACTATAGAGGCACGCACCTTAGATTTTAAAATATGATGAAATATCAAAAATGCAAAGAAGAGGCTAAGCCCCATAACGCTACTAATTATAGCATTAAACATCTCATTGGAAAATAGCGATATACTAGCATAAGGACCAGCTTCTATCATAGTCGAAAAGCCCTCTAATATAGCCAATAGCGTTCCTAAAAGCCCCAATATAGGAAATAATCTAGCGAACAAGCCAACTAGATAAATATTCTTTTGAAGCATTGCAATTTCTAATATAGCCTTGCTGACCACAGACTGCTTTACTACCTCAATTTTCTCAGCTTTCAAATCGCTATTATTATCTACAAAGCTCAATATAATTTCCTTCGACAACCTTGCCACAATCCCTGGTGTAGACTCAGTTATAGTTAGAGCCTCAAGCTCATTTCCCTTTGCGAGTTTAGACTTAATACCTGTTAAAAATTCCACAGCATTGACTCTTTCCTTACGCATATAAAGTATTCTTTCTACGAAAATTAGAAATCCAATAAAAGCCAAGATGAATAATGGGTACATCATTATTCCACCTAATTTCCATAAATTTAGTATATTATCAATCATTTTTAATTAGCCTTTGTTTTGCTTCGTTTGCTCCAGGGAGTTTGTTTGATATAATTTTATTATAAGTCTTTATAGCTCCAGATTTATCGCCATTAAGTTCTAGTGAACGTGCCAAATATAGCAAAGTCCTACCAAGCCAATAAGTCGTCTTTGACGAGTTTTGCAGAGCTTCTTTCTTTGAAAGTAGATTGTCTGAAGATATGTGCCAAATCTCTTGAGCCTCTTGTATTCTGCCAGATTTCTCTAGGGCAATACCAAGTTTAAAGCCAGCTTCTGCCTTGGAATTTATATCTACATTTGCCAAATTATACGCTCTTTCATACTGCATAGCAGCCTTACTTTCATTGCCAACTCCTGCAAAAATAGCGTCGCCTAAACCTATGTGGGCTATATTTATGTCATTGTGATTAGGGAAGTTATTGATTATGTCCTCATAGGAATTTTTCGCTTCATTAAATGCAGATAAGAGTCTTAGCATTTCGCCTTGAGAGATTTTTGCATAAAAAATTAAATCGGAATTAGGGTAGTTCTTAATCAGCTCTGACAAGAATTTCAAAGCCTGTTTATAAGAGTTATTTTGCCCAGTACTTCTCAAATATTGCGATGCTTCAAACAAGGCTATAGGGGCGTATTGCGATTGAGGGTAAGCTTCGTAGAGTTGTTCGCAAAAGCTTGAGGCTTTGATTAAGTCGCCCTCAGTTCCAGATACGCTTGCCTCTATCAAAAAAGAAGCAGCTGCAGCCTCAGTTTTTGGATAAATTTGCCTTAGCATTTCAAAAGTGTGGTAAGCTCCATCTTCGCCTTTTAGCTCTTTAGTAAAAGCTAAGGCTCTTGCCTTTAGTAGCATAGTGTCGCTATTTAGCAATATTTGAAATTCAGTTTGACTTTCGTCTAAGCTAATTGAGTCCTTTAAAATTCTGTTACATAGGGATATACACTCTTCGTATTCCTTATTTTCTATACACAATTTCGCCTTTAGCCACATAACCCTAAGAACTAAAATGTCTTTTACGTCTTTGTCTTTTTCCAATACATTTAAAGCACGTGAAGCCAAATTTAGAGCGTATATAAGTTGCCCATCTTTGCGTAGCGAGCGTATCATATTCCACTGAGCAACCCAAAGTTGGTTTCTGTCTATATTGCTATGAAAGGCTTTATCTATCAATTCCGAAGCAGAATCTAAGTCTTTGATAGCCAAGAGTGAGTCTAAATATTTATTTAAAATCAAGCCCCTATAGCTTTCTAAATATTCATTGTCAAAGAGTTCTTTGTAGGCAAGAGCAGAGAGCTGATAGTCCTTGTCGAGATAGTAGCAATCTGCAACTAAAAGCTTCATTATAGCAGATTTTTCTGGCAAAGTTTCGAGCTTTGACATTGAGTCGAGATACTTTGAAGCCAATCTATAATCTATTTTTTCGCCTTGTAGTGCTGTGTGGGCTAAAACTCCTGTAGCATTCACTAAATATCTCGAAGCTGGGTACTCACTTAAAAGCCTATTTGCGTACTTTATAGCGTCCTCCATCTTGTTCAAGCTTAGGCTAATATATGCACATTCCAACAAAAGTCTATCTTTTAAAGGGCAGTTGTATTTAGATATTAAATCTTCTAAGTTATTTATAGTTAAAGCTTTGTCGTTGTTGGCTTCCTTTAGCAGGTATATGGCAGTTTCGACAATTTCCAAAGAGTTCGCTTTTTGGATTATAGTATTTAGCGTATCCCTTTGTGAAGGCAATCCCTTTGATATTAGAGCTAAGCACATAGATAGCTCTTCAAAGTTGCTCTCTGAGATTAAAGTCGACTCTAATTGCCCCTTTAAAATACCTATAGCTTTTTCGATTTCGCCCACAGAATAAAGGGCTATAGCATAATTTTTTGCAAACAGAAAACCAACTTCTGTGCCATTATTATAATCTATATAGCTCTTTTCTAGGTCTGGCAAAAGCTCTTTTATAGACTCTTTTGCATTTTCAGAACTATCTGGATTTTTAATTCCACTAGCTAAGCTTTCAATTATGCTTTGGTAGTTATAAATATTTGTAAGGTTTCTTAAAATTACATTATCAGTGTTTCTAAGAACCAAGTCGAAGTAATCTTGGGCGAGCTTTGGGTTTTTATTTGCCTTAGCAGTGAATGCTTGGCTTAGGTAGAACCAAGACAAGTCGTCGCCACTAAGCCTCCTTGGATTTATTTTAGTTAAGAAAAATTCAGCACGACTATAATCTGCAAGGGCTATAGAAACTATCGCACGCTTTAGATATATCTCTTCATTTATGTCGCCATCGAAATCTGCAAGTAATTTTTTTGCAGAATTAAATTTAGCTTGCCCTAAAAAGGCATCTATTAATATATATTTCGCCTCTTTGTTTTGAGGGTCGGTTTCTATGATTTTTTTAGTTATAGACTCTGCTATGCGATATAGACCTGCGTTAAGTGCTGATTTTGCCGAACTTAATCTTGAGTCTAAATTTATTATTTCAGAACTTTTAGCGTCTAATAGGGGCGTAAAGTCTGCATTGGCATAACTAAGGCTAGTAGATACCAATAAAGCAGAAAAAACAAAGATTATTTGCCCAATTTTAAACATATCTACAGATATTACTATTAAAGTAATAATTTGCAATCATTTAGTTAGCTTCTCTATAACTTTTTCCTGAGATTTATTTAGCTTCTTGAGCTTTTATAAAGCTTGCTAACTTGCTCGCTATTCCTTCGTCTATGAGGTGTTCTATCTTGCAGGCAATATTGTTTGCCTTAGAGCTTTCTACTCCTAAAATTTCTGTAAAAAATTTCTTAAGTAAATCGTGCTTTTCTTGGATTTTAATAGCAAGAGCTTCGCCTTTTTCTGTGAGTGTTACAGGCTTATATTTTTCATAAACAATCAAGTCCTTTTCCTTAAGTATATTTAAGGCACTAGTTACTGAGGGTTTTTTGACATTTAATTTTTTTGCAATGTCAACTAAATGCACGTGCTCTTCGCCCGGAGATAAGCTGTAAATAACTTCAAGATAATCTTCTATGCTTTCTGAAAAATGAGTTTCGTTCATATTATTTTTTATTTTATAATGCGTGATAATTGCCTGTGGCTTTGTCTTTTTGCAGGACTTTAAAGCCTGCTTTTTTAATATTAGATACATCTGAAAGTTTGTTTTCTTTAGATTTTGTGTATCGAGAATTAATATTTACATTAGAGTAAATGCGTCTAACTTTCAAGCCATTTTCTGGGTGAAATTCTATAGGTTTAGAATTTATTGATTGTTCGACTTCAAAAACTTCTTTTGTGTCTATAACTTCGTATGTATATATTGGCATTTCAGGTGAATTCTAAAAATTGTTTTTGCACTAAGATAAGCTACAATTGCTCTTTTTAGCCTCTGTTTGCTTAAATTTCCTTGTTTTTACCTTAGATAATTGCATTATTCGCCTTAAAAAACAAGAAAATTACGCTAAAAATATTGACTCAAGGCTTATAAAGCCCTTTTCGCCCATTCGCTACGCTCAGGGTCATTGCTAAAGCAATGCTCCTACGCCCTTGCGGTTGTAGCCTTAAAAATAGCTAATTGCCAATTTTTAGAACTCACCTTTAGAATAAACTTAAGATTAAATTTCCTATTAGAATGTATATATCCACTAAAAAGCTTATGCAAGTAGCTATGATAAACCTTGTTTGAGGTACATTTATTATTACTAATATGATAATTAGGCTGTAGCGAGATATTTGAGCGTAGGTCATATCGCTCATATTTAGTGCATATTTTAAAATTCTCGAGCCATCTAAAGGAGGTATAGGCAACATATTAAATACGAACAACACGCAGTTTATTTGCAATATAGTAAGAAGTATTTCTACAAAGCTTTCTTGATTAAAATAAGTTAAGCCAACCATCACTAGCATACACACAAAGCCGAAAATCAGGTTCATAGCAGGGCCTGCAAGCGTAGTTAAAATGTCGTCTCTAGCCCTTGTTTTAGAATTTGGCAAAGACACTCTAACAGGCTTTGCCCAGCCAAAAATCATAGGGAAATTTGTTCCCATTGCCAAGAAAATCATAATCAAAGGCAAGATTACTGTCCCTAACATATCTATGTGGGCTAGGGGGTTTAGGCTAACTCTGCCATCTAGGCGGGGCAGTGGGTCGCCTAGCTTATCTGCAACATAGGCGTGCCCAAATTCGTGTACACTAAGAGCCATAAGCAGAGCTATATACAAAACTCCACCATCGCTAATCATTGATAGTAAATCATTATTCATATTCTTTATTCTTGGCTATGTGGGTCTTGTAGCTCTTTTTTTAGCTCTTGAAAAATTCTTTCATTTTCTTCTTTTTTCAAGGAATTACCCATTTTTGTATCCCCAGTTTCTTGAGCTTTAATTATAGCAATTAATCTATCTTTATCCTTTTTGAAAGAAGGCGTATTTATATTATTTAATATAACGAGAGCCTCTTCGTCTCTATAAAGTTCAATTAGAACTCTAGCTTTATTTAAAAGTACATTGCTTTTTTCTAAATTCATATATACAAAAGGCTCAAGGCTATCCCAAGCTTTTAGTGCCTTTTGCCAAGAGGCGTCGCTTTGCTGATAAAAACTTTGGGCATATCGCCAGTATAGGTGTAAATTTTTTGGGTCAAGGCTTATGGCTTTTTCAAAACTATTTTCCATATCGAGATTAATCGCTTCTTGAGTGTAGATATTTTCTCTTAAAAAGTCCTTGTAATAAACGCACAACAATTCTGCAAGTTGGTAGTAATATATAGCCTCATCTGGGCTTAGCTCTATAGCCTTTTTTATATGAATTAGGGCTTCTTTATACATACCATAATCGCCTTCAAAGCTTGCTAATTGTTGCTTTACCACTGCGATATTTGGATTAATTTTGTCCACTTCTAAAAATGCCTTATAAGCATTTGCAAACTCGCCTACAGCCCTTAAAAACTTGCCATATATAATAATTGCGTCGATGTCCTCAGGATATTGGCTAATATAGTTTTGCCATTTTGATACAATCTTTTTATACTTTGTATTCATCTGAGCAAGGATTAGCTTGTCTTGGCTATCTTCTTTATAAGTCTCAAAAAGTTGATTTTGCTCAGCGATAATATCAAGTAGTTGCCTTTGGGCTAAGCTAATTGAATGTACCTCCTTTTTTTGGGCAGGCTCACTTTGTTCCACTGGGATTTCAGTAGAAGAGCAAGCCACTAAAAATAAGCTTAAAATGTATATGTAAAATTTTTTCATAATTATTTGTGATTACAGCAACAAGCAGAACCCCCACAACAAGAGCTATTCTTCGGCTGGCAAATATCTATATTAGAGCAATCATTTAGCTTTTTTGTTCCAAAGAGGCTAGGTAGTTTCTTCAAATTCTTACCATTACAATTAGGGCATACAACTTCCTTCTCCTTAGATAAACTAACTAAGGCTTCAAAGTTTTGATTACAATCTTTACATTCGAAATCGTATATTGGCATAGCTTAAAATTGTTAAAATATATCAGATGGGTTTGCTGAACGTAGTTTTCTTGTTGCAAATAGACCAGCTACTACGCACATAAAGAGCGTTAAGCTAAAGACTATAAATAGGCTTTGTGTTGTTAGATATGTAGGCATATGAGCAAAGGTTCTCGTTAGATAATACAAGCCCCCTGCGAAGAATGCTCCTGGTATAAAGCCCAAAAATGACAATATCATAGACTCTTGCAAAATCACTGTTATAAAGAATTTGTCGTCAAAGCCTATAGCCTTTAATGTTGCATATTCAGGCAAGTGGTCTGTTACATCTGTGTATAAAATTTGATACACAATCACAGCCCCTACAAATATTGCCACTGCCATCGACGCTCCAATTACAAAGCCTATAGGTGTCCTTATTGCCCAATAGTCCTTTTCGCTCTTGATAAATTCTTCCTTAGACATAACTATAATGTCCTCTGTATAAATACTTCTTAGCTTAGCGAGCGACTCTTCTAACTTAGTCTTATCCTTAAGCTTTATTATCCCCACATTTATATCGCTACTTAAAGCCCCTGCATTTATCATATTAAAGGTATTTAGGCTCATTAATATATTGCCATCTGCAGCAAAGGTTGCCCCAATTTGCATAGTTCCTTCAATTTTTGTCCTCGTTCCATTTAGCTCAGTGTCGACTATAGAGCCTTCTAGCAACTTTGGAATGTCTCCATATTGGTCTCTCGACAAACTATCAAAAAGTACAGTGCCTTCCTTCTTTAATAAATATTGCTGACTCTTTATATCTGCCGACTCAAATACATCTTTAGATGGGTCAAATGCTATGATAAATATATCTCTTTCCTTCCCATTTTCTGGATTTTTAAAAGACATACCCCCAAGTTTCAACTCAGATATACTCTCTACATTATTGTCCCCATAAGCTTGGTTTAAACGCATACTCGAAAAACCTCTGCCAACTCCAAAATATTCATAATTTGGGCTAACAATCATAACGTCAGCGTCTAATAAAAGTATAGGGGCTACAACTTGCCTAAACAAAGCACTTTGCAAACCCATCTGAAACAACATCATCGTAACTGCAAAGGTTATACCTGCAATAGCCACAAAAAATCTCTTCTTCTCTCGAGATAATTGTAGCCACGCCAATGGTATGCCCAAGGGGAATACTTTTTCAAATAAACTCTTTTTAAGCTTTGCCATTATTACTTAGCTAAAAGTATTCTAACGCTCACTTGAGACGATATTAAATTACGCACAGCTTCTGGCTTATCAAGAGCAATCTTAACTAAGACAACTTTACTATTTGTAAAATCACTTGGATTGTTGCTGAAAATGTGATTAGTTTTTACGTAATTAGAAATTTCTACAACCTTGCCACTTAGTGCCTTATTCTCAAGAGCGTGGCTAATACACTCAGCTTTATCGCCTAGCTTTATCTTGTTTAAGTCGCTCTCATATACTTCTGCTTCAACATACATAGAGTCAGTATTTGCAAGCTCACACAAGCCATCTTGGCTTAGAGCCTCGCCTATTTTGCTGTAAATTTCTATAATAGTACCAGCAATCGGAGCTTTAACTGAAAAATCATCATAATTTAATTGAGCTTGTTCTATAGCAAGCTTTGCCTCTTTTACATTAGCTTCTTCTGTCAATTTAAGAGCTTCTAAAACTTCACCTGCAAATTTCATATGACGCACTAGCGTCTCTTGCTCATACTCCATTTGTGTTCTCTCTCTAGCTGAAGGACCTTTTGCTAACATCTTCTTATTCTGCTCGTAAGTACCTTGTAAGTCAGCTAAGTTCTGCCCTTGCTTAAGTATATTTAATTTAGCGGAAAGCTCTGCCTTTTCGAGATTTGCCTTTGCTACAGCCAAGTCGAGCTTCGCTTTATCTATACCAACAAGAGTTGCTATAACTTGCCCCTTTTCTACCTTTTGAGATTTCTCTACGTCTAAAGTCTTAACTATCGCAAGCGTGCCATTTGGCGTAGAAGCTGCTAATCTTGCTATTTTATATTCAGGCAAAATCTTACCCCTACAAGCAATTGCATCTACATCTGCATAGATATTTAATGAAGCTAAAAGTGTTGAAACGACAATTATAAATTTTTTCATATACCAACTATTATTAAGATTTTTTTTAATATTACAATAAAATTAGTAAACTTTAAGCTATAAATGAAAAATGCACTTGCTCTTTTTGCGTTTTTTTGTTCTTATGACAACTTCTGACAAAATGAGTAGCTTAATTAAAATTAGAGATTTGAGGCATTCTTATAAAGAAGGCGAGTCTATCAAAGAGGTCTTACATGGAATTAATTTAGATTTCTATGAGGGGCAAATCGTCATTATCGTTGGGCCCAGTGGCTCTGGCAAAACTACTCTACTTAAGCTAATTGGTGCTCAACTTAGCATTCAAGAAGGGCAAATCGAAATTCAAGGCGAAAAACTCCAAGGGGCTTCTCAAGCTCAGTTACGCAAAATTAGACGTAAAATAGGCTTCATCTTCCAAAGTCATCACCTCCTAGACTCTATTAATGTATTGCAAAATGTACAACTTCCCCTTGCTTTCGACGAAAATCATAACGCAAAATCTTCTGCAAAACTAGCAATGGAAAGCCTTGAAAAGGTATCTATTGCAAATCAAGCCCACAAAAACCCAAGCCACTTATCTGGTGGACAAAAACAAAGAGTAGCAATAGCTAGAGCCTTAGTTGGCAGACCTAGCATTATCCTTGCAGACGAGCCTACGGCTTCTCTCGACGAAAAAACAGGCAGAGAAATTGTAGAACTAATCAAAAAAATGTCCGAAGAATTTAAAGTCAGCGTAATTCTAGTTACCCACGACAACCGCATCTTAGATATAGCACACAGAATAATAAAACTCGTCGACGGTTTAGAGGTGTGATATTACGGGTTATGCTTCGTTTCAGGCTTTTGCTGAGACTCTCACGTATTAATATACGCTTCGACCCTCATCAAAATCCCAAAGCCTTGCCTAAGGAGCAATCTCACACCTCTAAACACAAAAAATCTCACTCTAGCGATGTGAGATTTTTATGTGGGCAATCTGAATGCTTTTTATATGCTTCGTTTCAGGCTTTTGCTGAGACTCTCACGTATTAATATACGCTTCGACCCTCATCAAAATCCCAAAGCCTTGCCTAAGGAGCAATCTCACACCCCAAAAAAGATATAGGAACTCGCCTGAAGGGCAATTCGAAGCCCCTACAAAAATTTTGCTTTCCGCAAAATTTTTAGTAGTCCTTAAGAATTATCGTATACTTGGGACTTTAAAATACATACCTAAACCTAAAACGTACCCCCTCCTTTGCACCTTCAAGTGCAAAGCCTAAAATTTGAGACCTAAATGTAATTAATTTGAAAGAGATACTTCTCTTTCAAGAGGATAGGATTTGTATTTAATTTTCATTGATTTAACAATCAATTAAATTAAATACAAGGGAAAGCGGGCAGCCTCCCGAAACCGTAAAGGCAAATACACTAATATACAAACGCCAATCAACCCAAACATAAAGTCAAGGCTAGCCTTGTTTCAGGTTTTAAGGGCGGGAACTAAGCCCTTAATGGGGTTTGGGGCAAAGCCCCAATATCTAAATCTATTTATTTAAAGGTTTTATTATTTATGCCTAGATTTTTTTCTACGTCTTTAACTCTATTGAATAAGTCAGGTAGTTTGCGAGTTAATACTTCAATTTTTTGCATTTTCATATAGGGCTGAGCAGGTGTGCCTCTTAGGTATGATTTTGGGTCTACGTTGCCATTTATGCCACTTTGAGCACCAATCATAGCACCATCGCCTATAGTTAAGTGTCCTGCTACGCCGACTTGACCACCTAGAACGCAGCCATTACCAATTTTTGTGCTTCCAGAGACGCCAACTTGAGATACGATTAGGCAGGCTTGTCCTGTTTGTACATTGTGTGCAATTTGAACTAAGTTATCAATTTTTGTGCCTTTGCCTATAATAGTTTTGTCGAATCTGGCTCTATCTATAGTAGTGTTTGCACCGATTTCCACATTGTCTTCAAGTAGGACTATACCTATTTGGGGTACTTTTTTATGTTCGCCATTTACAAATTCGTAACCATATCCATCAGAGCCAATTACAGCTCCAGCTTGTAGGGCAACATTATTTTTTAGCACGCATCTATCCATAACAAGAGAGCGAGCCATCAGCTTACAATTATCGCCAATTACAGCTGCAAAGCCTATGTAGTTATGAGCTTGTAGGTAAGTATTTGCCCCAATTTTTGCATTTGCTGAAACCACGCAACAAGCTCCTATGTGTGCAGTTGGGTCTACTTGGGCAGTAGGGTCTATAACAGCACTTGGGTGAATAAAAGACATTTCTGTTTGAGGGCTTAGTGCCTTTTCTAGCACTTCGCAAAACTTTGTAAGTTCCACAGATGGGTTTTTTACTCTAAATATGCAAGCATTGCTTGGGACTTCGCCTTCATAATTTTCTGGCAATAGTATAATTCCAGCCTTTGTGCTGGGAACTTGTGGGCTATACTTAGAATTACCCAAGAAGCTTAGGTCGTTTTCAGTAGCTAAGTCGAGGCTATTTATAGAAGTAATTTCGGCATTTTCTTTGCCTTCGATTTTGCTATATTCAAAAATTTCTTTTAGTTGAGTGCTTGTAAATTTCATTTTATTATTGGTTAGTTCTAAAAATTGGTTTTTTCAAGAAAGCAAAAACTTTGTTTTTGCACTCAGATAAGCTACAATTGCTCTTTTTAGCCTATTTTTGCTTGAATTTCCTTGTTTTCACCTTAGATAATTGCATTATTCGCCTTAAAAAACAAGAAAATTACGCTAAAAATAATGACTCAAGGCTATAAAGCCCTTTTCGCCCATTCGCTACGCTCAGGGTCATTGCTAAAGCAATGCTCCTACGCCCTTGCGGTTGTAGCCTTAAAAATAGCTAATTGCCAATTTCAAGAACTCACCTATTCCTTTTTATCGTCAGGGTAAGCAACCCTTGTGTGGTTTATATTTAAAATTGTCTTAACAAAAGATGCCTTTATAATGCTTAATTGCTTTGCAGTTACAGGTGAATTATCTAATTGACCATCAGCCATTTTTGCATTAATTATCTTAGATATAAGATCTTCAGTGGATTGAGGTGAAATCTTTTTTAGCGACCTTGAGGCAGCTTCACAAGAGTCAGCGAGCATAAGTATAGTAGACTCTGCAGTGCTTGGCTTTTGCTCGTCGTATCTATAAGTGCTTTCTTCTACATCGTGAGGGACAAAATTTTCGCCTTGCTCTTTGATATTCGCCTCGTTTAGCTTCTTTGCCTTGTCGTGGAAATATTGTATTAAAGTTGTGCCGTGATGCTCAGAAATCATATCTACAATAACCTTTGGCAACTTTGCCATCTTTGCAATTTCTATACCTTCTTTAACGTGATTTTTGATTATGAGAGCCGACATCGAAGGGCTTTTGCTATCGTGAGGGTTACCCATATCTCTTTGATTTTCAGTAAAAAATTCAGGTTTAGCAATTTTTCCTACATCGTGATATAAAGCCCCAACTCTACATAGCAAGTCGTTTACTTTTATGTCCTTTGCTGCACTTTCTGCGAGTTGGGCAACCATTATAGCGTGATGAAAAGTGCCTGGAGCTGCTAGTTGTAGTCTATATAAGACATTATGATTAAAGTCAGTAAGCTCGAATAATGTTATATTAGAACAAGTGTTAAATGCTCTCTCTACTAAAGGTAATACTAATATAACCAATAAAGAGCAAAATAGGGCAGAGCTAAATGCAGTTATACTTTGGCTTAGCAATATATCCATAGGCATTTGCGAAACAAAACCTGTTAGTAAGCACCCAAAGGCAAGGGCAAGCCCACAAAACGCTCCCCCTGTCATTATTCGAGAACGTGATTTTGCATTTTCGCAATAATATATAGTAATCAATGACGACACGAATACTATTACAAAATATTCTATGCTCCCGTTTAGCATTATAGTTGAAAATGCACTTAGCAACAAAGACATTATAAATCCAGTATACGCTCCAACTATCAATACTTGGCAAAGTGGAGCAATCAAAATTGGCAGTGCATAAGAAAATATCAAAAGCAAAGGCGTTCCACCTCCTACATCTGTTTTATCTAGCATATCTATTACTAGCCTTAGTATAGTTAGATTAATCAAAAATAGGCTCAGCATAGAAAAAATCGTTTGCTTCTTCTTGGTCTTTGGGTTCTTACTAACTATTATAAATAAAGTGGCTGCAGATATTAAAAATATAGATATAGTAAAGTCGCTAAGGCTACCTAAAAATTCATAGTCCTTTGTACTCCTTGCTATCCTCTCTTTTCTGTAAGCTGCAAGTCTTTCTCTAACTAAAGGAGTCTTTTCCATAGATGGTTCAAACAAAACTTCGCCTTCTCTTACGTATACTTCTATAGGCTCAACTTTTGCACTAGCTTCGCTTTTCTTATTTAAAGTCGTCTCTTCGTCATATACAATATTCGGACGCAACATAGGCGAAAGCAAGTTAAACAACACATTATTCAAACCATTTTCTAAGCCCAAAGTATTCACAGCCCAACGCAATTCTCGACTAGCTAAGACCTCACTTTTAAATGTAGTAGTCAAGCTCGTGCTATTTCCCATATTAAAATTCGACAGCGATGTTATAGCAAAATTCTTGTCGCCATCTTCGTAGATACCTGCTTTTAATATATCCTTAAACCTCTTTATAGCATTGTCAAAAAAGCTGTCTATATCAAGGTCGCCCCTCTTTGTTATAAGCAATTTTAAGTCTGTGCTATTGACATTTAAAACAGAGTTTCCCTTTAGCTCGCTTGCGTACTCTTTAAATAACTCAGGGTTAGATTTACCCTCATCGCTCAAAGCTAGATACTTCGCTTCAATATTTTTAAGCTCATCAATGAAATTCTTTATATCCCTATCTATATTAGCAACACTAGCCTCATTTGGCTTATAAGACGGCAATACCATATCCTTCATTAAGTTCTGCTGAGACTTTGTCGCAACTTCACTAATATAATTAAAGGCAAAACTAGCATTTAACTGAGTATTGCCAGATAGCCTATCCACGAATAAATGCGAGTCTGTGCGTGAACTATGGAAAAAGCATATAAAATTACACAACAAGGCAAGCCCCAAAATTATCCCTATGCCAATTAATAATTTTGGTCTAAACTTATTACGACCTTCGTTTATAGCTTGAAATCTCTTTTTTGTGGAGTCTTTTCTAGTCATTGCGTTGCCATAAATCTTTACCCTTAGCCTCGTACGCTTGGATTATTTTTGTTACGAGTGGGTGTCTTACTACATCTGTGCCTTCAAATTTGAAAACTTCAATGCCTTTTATATTATTCAAAGTCTCAGTAGCTCCCTTTAGCCCTGACTTCTTGTTCTTAGGCAAGTCTATCTGCGTAATATCGCCTGTTACTATCATTCTTGAATTTTCACCAAGTCTAGTCAAAAACATCAACATCTGTTCCATAGTCGTGTTTTGAGCCTCGTCTAAAATTATATAAGCATTCGCCAATGTCCTACCTCTCATATATGCTAGTGGAGCAATCTCTATAACTTGCCTTTCCATTAATCTAGCTGTCTCTTCAGAGCCTAGCATATCATACATCGCATCGTATAGTGGACGCAAATATGGGTCTAACTTCTCTTGCAAATCCCCTGGTAAAAAGCCTAGAGCTTCGCCAGCTTCAACAGCAGGTCTAGTCAATATAATCTTAGCTATCTTCTTTTCTTGCAAATACTTCAATGCACAAGCTACTGCCAAGTAAGTCTTGCCAGTCCCAGCAGGGCCCACCCCTATTACAACGTCGTTCTTCTCTATATTTTGTATATAACGCTTTTGATTTATATTTTTAGGAACTATGCTTCTCTTCTTTAAATTAATTACCAATGGGTTCTTAAATAAATCTTCTAAGTCTGCCATTCTACCACTTATAGCCTTTTCTAGCATAGACCTAAAATCGCTATCATTGACACTCAATCCCTGCTTCTTACCCAAGGCAAGCACAGCAAAAAATCTGCTACAAAGCTCTATATTACTCTCGTCGTCTGCCTCGATTTTCAACCAGTCGTCTCTAGTGCTAAGGCTCACATTCAACTTGTCTTGAGCTAAATCCAAGTTCTCTTGCTTGTTACAATAAAGCTCAGATAAGAAACGTGAAGTTTGAAATGTTATCGTTTTTTCTGCCATAATTTTTACTCCTTATATGCTTGCTATAAGTTTTTCCCAAAGGGTATCCATCGCCTCTGGCAAAACTTTCGTATTAGATATGACAGGCATAAAATTAGTATCGCCGTCCCACCTTGGCACTATATGACAGTGTAGATGGCTCGGTATACCCGCACCTGCTTTCGCCCCTAAATTAAACCCTACATTAAAAGCATCTGGCTTGATTGCCTTTGTAAGTATATCTTGAGCTTTTATTATTAAATCGAAATATTCAACCCTCTCTTGGGCTGTCAACTCTGACATCTGGGCAACTTGCCTCAATGGCACTACCAACAAATGCCCACAGTTATACGGAAACTTATTCATAACTATATACGCATACTCACCCTTATACACCAAATGCACACTCTTTGGGTCTTTAGCTTTTGGAATTTCTATAAATGGGTTCTCTTTGCCTTCGCCCTTTTTAGGTGCTTCTATATATGGCATCCTCCAGTATGAATGTAAATTTTCCATAAATAACATTAAAGCAAACACCATATCCCATTGTCAAGCCTTTTTCAGTTAGGGAGCTTAGGGAGCTTAGGGAGCTTAGGGAGCTTAGGTCTCGGGCGAGATTTTAAGTCGCTGTTGCAAAGCTGTACAGATTGCAGGGCGTGAACGAGTTGTTAACACCCTCTTGACGATGCACGAAAAAGGAAGAATTTGCTTTAGCAAATCTGTGTGTTGCAACAGCGAGAATCACAACAATGGTTCCCGTGCCGTTACGGGGCTAGCTTCGCCCCTGCACCCCGAGCAAGTGAGGCACTTGGCACCATTGTTTTGTTGACGTTTGTTTATTGGTGGTTTTTCTTGGGGTGCTAGTCGGTTGTCCACTCTTCCTTTTGTTGAATTAAATTAATTTTAAAAAATTAAAGATAATTCAACAAAAGCCCCTCCCATCGAAAGGGAAGTATCCCTTTCGAATTAATTAGAGGGTAGTTCTAAAAATTAGTTTTTCAAATAAACAGTTATTCTTTTTGTTTTATTTTTGTTCAATTTTCTCTGTTTTTTTGTCAAATAACGCTGTTATTATCCTCAAAAACATAAAAAATTGTCCTAAAAATAAATTCAAAAATAATCAACTGCTAATTTTTAGAATTACCCTAGATTTTTATGTAAGATTTTAGGCTTTGCACTTGAAGGTGCAAAGGGGAAATGGCAGTGGATTGAACTCGCTCGAACAGTGGTTCTCGTCTCGCCCCTTGCGGGGTCTTTGCTAAAAGCAAAGCTTCCCACAAAAGCTTGCAAGCAACTTTTGTGGTGTGGACAGTGGACAGCGAGTCTTAAGAAAATTTTAGAGTTGCTAGTTTTTTTGATAAAAGTCGAAAACGTCTAAAAACAAAAGACAAAAATCAGAAGCTGAAAAATTTCTTTTTTAAAGTAACGCTAAAAGCTAGAGACATTTCATTCCCCCAAAAGCTCGCTGTCCACTGTCCACTAAAAAAGCTGTCCACTAAAAAAGCTGTCCACTGAAAAGCTTTTTTATGAGGGGGTAAAAAAAAATGCCCTCGAATGAGAGCATTTATTTGTCGACTAGCGGTTTTCGTAGCGTTGACGTAACATATTATTGAAAGCTGCAACTTTGCGTTTACGACGCTTAATTTCGCAAGGCTTTTCAAAATAACGCTTTGCACGTGCATCACGGATTATACCTTCTCTATCAAGCTTCTTCTTTAGCCTGCGAAGTATCTTTTCCATTGCTTCACCTTTACGTATCTTAATTTCTATTGCCATTGTTTCAATTCACCTCCTTCAATAATATCTTCTTTTAAGGGCTTTGCTTTGTTCTAATAATTAATTTCAAAGTCTTTGCCTTAAAAGATAAAAGATTATTAATAATGAATATTTTTTCTTCTTCGTCAAGAACTTTTAGCAAAAAAATAAAAAAATAAAAAAAGTTGCATTCTTTTGATAAAAAGAGTTGCCATTTTGTAGATAAATCTGTTTAAAATTAAACCCCAATATGAAGTATATTTTTATTACAGGAGGAGTAGTGTCCTCATTAGGCAAAGGTTTAACATCAGGCTCGCTTGGAGCTGTCTTAGAAACTAGAAACTTAAAGGTTAGAATACAAAAATTTGACCCTTACTTGAACGTCGACCCTGGTACAATGAGTCCATTCCAGCACGGCGAAGTTTATGTTTTAGACGATGGTGCTGAAACTGACTTAGACTTAGGGCATTATGAAAGATTTACTAATTCTAAGCTAAGCAAGCTAAATAGCGTATCTTCTGGACAGATTTATGAGTCTGTAATTCAAAAGGAGCGTAATGGCGACTATTTAGGCAAGACTGTTCAAGTTATCCCTCACGTTACCAACGAGATAAAGCGTCGTATTTACGAGGGAGCAGGCGACGCTGACATTCTTATTACAGAAATTGGTGGCACTATAGGCGACATCGAAGGCTTGCCTTTCTTGGAAGCTATTAGACAATTTAGCCTTGAAGTTGGCAAAGATAACGTATTGCTTGTGCACGTTACTTTAATACCTTATTTGAAGGCAGCAGGTGAGCTTAAGACAAAGCCATCTCAGCAAAGCGTTGCGAAACTAAGAGAAATTGGTATTCAACCTGACATTTTGGTATGTAGAACAGAACACCCTATAACAGAAGATATGAGGCAAAAGTTATCGCTATTTTGTAATGTAGAGCCTAAGGCTGTCATTGAAGAAATGGACGTAGAAACTTCTATATACGAGCTACCTTGCGTATTGGCAAGAGAGGCGATGGACGAATTAGTTGTGCAAAAGTTGCGTTTAGAGGGTTACCCTAAGGCAGATATGTCTAAGTGGGACGAAATCGTGCAACGCTTAAAATTCCCAGAACGCAAGACAAAGATTGCAGTAGTAGGCAAATATATCGAGCTTCAAGACGCATATAAGTCTATATATGAGTCATTGGCACACGCAGGTATTGGCAATTCTGCAAAGGTTCAAGTTGTTAGAGTTGACTCTGAGATGATTGAAAAGGACGGAGTTGAAAAATATTTATCTGACGTAGATGGCATTTTAATCCCTGGAGGCTTTGGCGACAGAGGTATTGAAGGCAAAATCGCTGCAGCAAAATATGCTAGAGAGAACAAAGTTCCTTATTTTGGTATATGCTTGGGTATGCAAATTTTAGTTATAGAATATGCTAGAAATGTATTGGGCTTAGCTGATGCAAATAGTGCAGAGTTTAACCCAAATTCTTCTAATCTAGTTATAGATATAATGCAAGAGCAAAAGAAGATTACTAAAAAGGGTGCTTCAATGCGTTTAGGAGCTTATAAGTGTTTATTGACTGAAGGCTCTAAGGTAGCTGGTATTTACAATGCTCAAGAAATTTCTGAAAGACACAGGCATCGCTTTGAGTTTAATAGCTTTTATAGAGAGTCTTTGGAAAAGGCAGGTTTGAATATTGCAGGTATAAACCCTGATTCTGGCTTAGTTGAAATTGTTGACGTTGAAGCTCACCCTTGGATGATTGGTGTACAATTCCACCCAGAATTTCAATCAAAACCGAGCGAGCCTCACCCATTGTTCTTGGACTTTGTGGCAAAATCTATCGCTAATTCTACTATAGTTTAGTTATGATTTTCGACCCAAAAACAGGCAAAACTCTAATTATTGCAGGTCCTTGTTCCTTAGAGAGCAGAGACCTTAGCCTTAGAGTTGCTGAATATGTTGCAAGCTTAGAGCAAGAGTTTAAGGCTGATATAGAGATACTTTTTAAAGGTAGTTTCGACAAGGCAAATAGAACTAGCATACATAGCAATAGAGGTACTGGCATTGAAGAGGGCTTGAAGATTATGTCTGAAGTTAAGTCTCAATTTGGATTGAGGACTATTACTGATATACACGAGTCTTGGCAGTGCGAAATTGTTGGAAATGTTTGCGACGCTTTGCAAATTCCTGCATTTTTATGTAGACAAACTGATATTTTGGTAGCAGCTGCAAAGACTGGCAAGGCTGTAAATGTAAAAAAAGGGCAGTTCTTGTCTCCTTACGAAATGAAGTATGTGGTTTCTAAGTTGAGAGAGTCTGAAGCTAATGAAATTTGGCAAACTGATAGAGGTACAACTTTTGGATACCAAAATTTGGTAGTAGATATGAGGTCGTTTTCTATAATGGCTGAAAATGATACAGCTGTAATTTTCGACGCAACTCACGCTGTTCAGCTCCCAGGGGCTGGCAATGGGCAAAGCTCAGGCGAGCGTAAATATGTAAAAACTCTTGCAAAGGCTGCAGTAGCTGCAGGGGCAAATGGCTTGTTTATAGAAACTCACCCAGAGCCTGAAAAAGCAATTTCTGACGCTGCAACTCAACTGCCTCTAGCTGAGCTAAAAGATTTAATCAAAGTTTGTTTAGATATAAGGAAAGTACTCTAAAATGGTAGATGTAGATAAAATGCTAAATCTTGCAATAGACGTTGCAAAGCAAGCAGGCGAGAGACTCCAAAAAATCTCTCAACGCACAATTAACAGCCAAGAAGGACACGACGTTAAGCTTCAAGAGGACATCGAAAGCGAAAAATTTATAGGCTCTTTATTAGAAAAAAGTGGCATTCCTATCATTGGCGAAGAGCTTTCAGGCAATTTATCCCTAGCTGAAAATAACGAGTACTACTGGATTGTCGACCCTATTGATGGCACTTATAACTTCTTGCGTGGCTACCCTGTAGTATGCGTGAGTATTGCCCTAATGAAGGGTATGGATTCCATTGTTGGTGTGGTTTATGACTTTATCAGAGACGAGCTTTTCGCTGGAGCAAAATCCCACCCATTGACTATAAATGGTGTAGCAATCAAGCCAAATTGGGCTAAGGAAAAGAGCCAAGCTATGCTTATGACAGGCTTTCCTAGTGCGACAACTTTTGAAGACGAAGCTATGCAAGAATTTGTAACTTGTGTGCGTAGTTACAAAAAAGTTAGAATGTGTGGCTCTGCTGCAATTGCGGCTGCCTATGTAGCTTGTGGACGTGCAGATACTTATTTTGAAAATAAGACAAATCTATGGGACGTTGCAGCTGGTATGGCTCTAGCCGAAAGTGCAGGGGCTTATCTCTTTGTAGAAAATGCAAATATAGCAGGCAAACCTCTATCTCTAAATATAAAAATTTCAGCAGATAAAAATTTCTTATAAAAATATGAAAGACCAAAAATACATAGAGCATTTAGTTTTTAGACTATCTTGGCAAGATATTGATTGCGAAGATATTAGAAAAATTATATCCCTTGCAATAGCAGAGGATATTGGAGGCTTTGGACTCAAAAAAAAGCCAAGCTATGTAGGTGATATAACCACAGATACCCTATCTAAGGATAGTCGAGCAAAGGCAAATTTAGTTGCTCGTAAGGATTTATATTTATGTGGCGAAAATTTAGTCGCTCTAGTCTTAGACGAATACTCAAAGGCTTTCCCTCAAGATGGCTCTTGTACATTCACTCCTGCAAAAAAAGATGGCGAATTTCTAGCTAAAGGCGACATAATTGGCACTATAGAAGGCTCAGCTAAAATTATGCTTCGTGCAGAACGCATACTACTCAATTTTCTACAACACTTGTCAGGCATTGCTACTTACACAAATAAATTTGTAAAAGCAATGGGCAATTCCAAAACTATGCTCTTAGACACAAGGAAAACTATCCCAACTCATCGTGTCTTAGAGAAGTTTGCAGTAGCTTGTGGAGGTGCTTTCAATCACAGAATAGGTCTTTTCGACAGAGTTATGCTCAAGGATAATCACCTCGCTTTCTCTGCTTCAACTAAAGGCGAACGTCTCGCCCTAGCTGTAGAAAAATCAATTTCTCAAAACCCAGACATCGCTGTAGAAGTAGAAGTAGATAGCATATCCCAAATTGAATATGTACTTCAAGCTAAAGCAGATGTAATTATGTTTGACAATTTCTCAGTAGAAGAAATCAAGCAAGCTGTCCAACTCGTTGGCGACAAAGCTTGGACTGAAATCTCAGGAGGCGTATCCCTCGATAGCGTTGCCCAACTAGCAACCCTTGGCTGCGACTTCATCTCTTGTGGAGCTCTAGTGCATCAGTCGACTTGGATAGACATAGGTCTCGACTCCGTGTAGGGGCTTGAAATTACCCTTGATACTCCGTTTTGCTTTTGATTGAGACTTTCACGTATTAATATACGCTTCAATCCTCAATCAAAAGCAAATACTCGTCTGAAGGGCAATTTGAAGCCCCTACAAAAATTTGGCGTTGCAAATTTTTGGCTGGCTGTGGTGGCTGGCATTGCTCTTGATGGTTTATTTAAAAAAGTGTTCTGAAATCTTTTGGGACGCTTTTGTTTTTTTGTTGTTTTTTATTAAAACTCTTGCTCTTTTTGTTTATTTTGTTTTAATTTGTTTTGTTATCTTTGGAAAATAATTTTTTAATCCTTTCTTGTGAAGTTATCTCTTAGACAATTCCTCTTCTTTGTAGTAGTAGTTGCAATATTGACTCCTATTGTGGCTGTTTTGGCTTATTTCCTTTATCAAAAACCTACTTTGGAAAATGAAACATCTAAATTCTTTCAACGCTCTATAACTCAAAACTCAAGAGAATTTTTACAAAACTTTAAACAAGCCTGTTCTATCCTTAATCAAGATATTAAAGATAGTAATTACACACTCCTCGAAAAAGAAAATAAAATTAATGAGCTAAAAAAGCATATTGTAAAATTCTTAGATGCTGATAAATTCTCTAAAAATTTTTATTATTGGGTAGTCGAACTTATTGATGAAGATACTTCTGTTATGCGTTTCTCTAATTTAGAACTTAGAGAAGCTACTGTAATTGAAACTACTGAAAATATGCACTTACATAGAGATTTTCTAAGTCTCCTTGCTCGTGCTAAAAATGTTAAAAAAAATAATGGCGATTTAAATTCTATTAGAACTTATAAAGACAACCCAAAGCTCTTTACTATGTATTCTTTTGTCCCAGATTTTAATTGGCTCATCGGTGTTAATTTTGATGTACAAAACCAAAGTTTAGAGCTATCTTCTTATCTCGAAACTTACGAGCAGTACCACATTTATAACCTCATTTACTTCTCAATCTTCATCTCTATACTTATTAGTGCTATTTTATTCTACATCATAAGCTTTTTCTCCAGAGATTTAAATATCCTCCAACGTGTCTTAGAGCAACTTAAACGAGGCAATCTAACTGAGGCAAAGTATACTTTTAGAATGTTGTCTTTCGATTCAAAAGCTGTATTTACTCAAATGAATGCCCTTGAAATGGACGTATTACAATATATAAATCGTCTAAATAAAAACCTACAACGCACAAAGAGTTTAAGTGATAAAGTTGGCGAAATTTCAAAGCATTCTTCAGAGCTTTTATTTGATGTCGAAAATTCTATTCGAGAGCAAAATTTGAGTGTAAAGCAGTCTACTATACAAAGTGATGCCATTGTATTTTCTGCAAATTCCTTGAATATAACAGCCCTAAATTCCTCAAGGGAGCTAATGGAGTTTTTAAAAACCTCAGAAAGTGCAAATGAGTCTTTAAATAAGCTTAAAAGTTCTATTTTAAATTTATCAAAAGCGTCGAGAGAAACTTCTAGCATCTTAGAATTTATCAGTGGTTTAGCAGTTAAAATCAAAGCCTTAGTTTTAGATATAAATAAGGTAAGTGAAAATGCAAATTTGGTATCGTTTAACATAGCAATAGAGGCAGAAAAAGTTGGCGTAGAAGGCTTAGCTCTATCTTTGTTATCTAAGGAAATACACAATGTAGCGACTGATACTCAAAAACTTACAGAAAGCATAACCTTATCTGCTATAGATTTACAAGACACTTTAAATGCAGATTTAGGCGATATGGCAAAGTTTAGTATGAAAATGCAAGATACAAATCATTCCCTATCAATACTAGCAGGAAATCTTGGCGAGATTGTAAGGGGCGTAAATCTTTTATTGCAAGGTTTTGAGAGTTTATCTTCAATTATTTCAGAGCAATTTAAAGAAGCTCACAATTTGTCGGCATCTATGATAAGTTTAAGTAATGATGGCGAAGAAATTGGTTCAAATATATCAAATTTTAGAGCAGAAAACGAAAGTCTTATGCAAAGTGCAAGAGAATTGAAAGCAAAAGTGTCGGAATTTCATTTTTAAAAGCATTTTTAAGTAAATTTTTGTAAAATATGCTTGAAATGTTGGGGCATAATTTATGATAATAAGGACTATGGAAAAAAGAATAGCTTTAATGTCAGTTAGTGATAAATCTGGTCTACTAGAATTTGCGAGCGAGTTAGTGCAAAAGCACAACTATAAAATTTTGTCTACAGGAGGCACAGCTACTATGTTAGCTAAAGCTGGTATACCTGTAACAGAAGTTAGCGAACACACGCACTTCCCTGAAATGATGGACGGTAGAGTTAAAACTTTACACCCAAAAATCCACGGAGGTTTGCTATGTATGCGTTCTAACCCAGAGCATATGCAACAAGCTAGGGACAATGATATTGAGATGATTGATATGGTTGTTGTTAACTTATACCCTTTTGAAAGCACTGTTGCAAAGCCTGATTGTACTTTAGCAGAAGCTATAGAAAATATAGATATAGGTGGACCTTCTATGTTGAGGTCTGCAGCTAAAAACCACAATAGCGTAACTGTAGTATGCGATAGTGCAGATTATAACAAGGTTTTAGAAGCTATGGAAGCTGATGAAGCTACCCTAAGTTCTCTAAGAAAAGAACTAGCATTAAAGGTATATAAAAAGACTGCTGCATACGATACAGCTATTAGTACATATTTGCACCAAAACTTTGTTGGCGAAGAATTGCCACAGCAAATGAATATTGCAATGCCTATGCTTCAAAGTATGCGTTATGGCGAAAATCCTCACCAATATGCAGCTTTATATGGCAAAGAATTTAGTGAAATGTTCACTCAATTACAAGGCAAGGAACTTTCTTATAACAATATTATAGATATTAGTGCTGCTGTTGAATTGATTTCTGAATTTGACGCAAGTCGCCCAACTTTAGCAATCTTAAAGCACACAAATCCTTGTGGCGTTGCCTCAGCTGACACTCTAGTTCAAGCGTGGGAACAAGCTTATGCTACAGATATGCAAGCACCTTTTGGTGGCATAATTGTTGTAAATAAGGAATTAGATGGTGCATTGGCAGAAATTATTTCTAAGATATTTTGCGAAGTTATCATTGCTCCATCTTTCGACGAAACTGCACTAGAAATATTCTCTAAAAAGAAGAACTTGAGATTGATGACTTCTAAGTATTCTAAGGAAAATATGTGCAAAACTCAATTTAAGTCAGTTATTGGTGCTATGCTCGTTCAAGCTACTGATAGTATTCAAGAGCTAAAGGCGAATATGCAAGTTGTTACTAAGAGGCAACCTACAGATGCTGAGTGGGCTTCTTTATTGTTCGGCTGGAAAGTTGTTAAGCACGTAAAGAGCAATGCTATTGTTTATGCTAATGCTGAGCGTACATTGGGTATAGGGGCAGGGCAGATGTCAAGAGTAGATAGTTCTCAAATAGCTGTTTGGAAGGCTGGCGAGGCTAAGTTGTCTTTGGAAGGTTCTGTAATTGCTTCTGACGCATTTTTCCCATTTGCTGATGGCTTGATTGCTGCTGCTCAATCGGGGGCAACTGCTGCTATTCAACCAGGTGGCTCTGTTAGAGACGCTGAAGTTATCGAAGCTGCAGACGCTAGCAATATGGCAATGGTATTTACAGGTGTACGCCACTTTAAGCACTAATTAATGGCAAGAGTACGTGGATATAAAAAACAAGTAGGCGAGAAATTATTTATATATCTCGTTGTGGCACTTATGTCTGCGTTATACTTGCTTTTTGTGGGAGCTTGCGAAAAACAACCAAGCTCCTCTATTAAAGAACAAGACGAAGCTTTGTATAAAGCAGGGCAAGCTCAACTTGCCAGAGGCGATTACAATTCTGCATTAAAGGCATTTTTAAGGCTTATAGACGAGCGTAGAGATTGCCCTCAGTCTCACTTAGAAGCTGGCAGAATTTATCTATTTAAGCTAAAGGACTGTGTCTATGCAATCTATTACTTTAGGAAATTTATCGAGATGCAATCTGTTTTAGATCCACATTCTCCTCTAATTCCAAATGTAAAACAGATGATTGAAACTGCACAAAAAACTATGATAGTTTCTCTTCCTCAAAGTCCTTATGAGGATAATTCTGCTTTAGAAGGTGCTGTTGCAAAGCTTAAACAGGAAAATTATGAGCTTAAGCAAAACACAGTTAGTTATATATCTACTATTAAGGCTCTCGAAGCAAGAGTTGCTAGTTCAACATCAGCAACTACTTCCAATGCTCAAGGAAGCTCTACAACAAGCTCTCGAAGCTCTCGAAGTTCAACACCTTCAGCATCTACTGCAAATTCAGCACCTACTGCTACTACAACACCTGCAAGCACTTCAACAAGTCAAAGGCGTATAGCAAGAAGTGTGGAGGAATTGCGAAGTCCAACAGTTCAAAGGGATATTCCTTCTACTTATACTGTCAAGGCTGGCGATACTCTAAGTACAATAAGCCGAAAGGTTTATGGAACTTCAGCTAGATGGAATGAGATTTATAGATACAACACTGCAACCTTGTCGCACCCTGAAAAGCTCAAAGTTGGGCAGGTTTTGAGGATACCAAGATAGATGACTGCAGAACTTATAGTTTTAATATCTTTAATTATAAGCTTGGCAGGATTGCTTGTATTTTTGCTTTATAGAAATTCTAAGTTGGGGCGAGAAGTTTCGTCTAAAAATACTTCTTTGAATTTTCTGCAAGGGGAGAAAATTGCTTTGCAAGGCGAAAAGCTTGCTTTGGAGGCTAAACTGCTTAGTCTTGGCAATGAGCTTAAGTTGCTTTCTGAAAATTTTATAGTTTTAGAGCAGGAAAAAATTTATTTAGAGCGTGAAAAGCTCAATCTAAAGGAGCAAGCACAAGAAAATTCTGAGCGTATGCAAAAGGATTTTGAGTTGCTCTCTAATAGAATTTTCAATGAAGCTAAGACTAAATTTACAGAGGAAAATCAAGATAGAATTTCAACTCTATTAAAACCTTTTAAGGGCGATTTAAAGGAATTTTCTTTGAAATTAGAGAGAATGACTGAGTCTAATACTGAAAAACACGCAAGTTTGAGCGAGCAAATTAAGTATCTTGGCGAGCTTAACAAACAGGTATCTGGCGACGCAAATATGCTGGCAAAGGCTCTAAAAGGTAGCAATAAGACTGCAGGCGATTGGGGCGAAATGATTTTGGAAAAGATGCTTGAGTCTTGTGGATTTTTAGAGGGCGAGCATTTCTTTAAGCAAAACTCACTAAAGAATGACTCAGGCGATAACCTAAGACCTGACGTTTTGTTAAAGTTGCCTAAAGAGCGAGTTATAGTTATAGACTCAAAGGTGAGTTTAGTTGACTATTTGAAATATGCAAACGATGAAGTTCCTCAAGATACGGCACTTAAGGCTATTAAGCTATCCTTGACTAATCATATTAAGGGCTTGTCTGAAAAGAAATATGAGGACTTAGAGGGTATAAAAACGCCAGAATTTGTTTTGATATTTATCCCTATAGAGGGGGTATTTTCCTTGATTACAACTAAGTTGCCTGAATTATTTGAACTAGCCTATGCAAATAAGATAGTTTTGGCTAGCCCATCTACACTTTTGAGTGCATTAAAGACTATAGAATTTTTGTGGAGGGTCGATAAACAAGAGAAAAATTCTATGGAAATTGCGAGGCTCGGTGGGCTTTTGCACGATAGAATTGCGTCTTTCTTGAAGAAGTTCCAAGAGCTAAGGCAAAGTATTAATACCTTGCAAACTAAATATGATTATATAGATAATTTGCTTTCAGGCTCCAATCAGGATATAATTGGTACTGCTCGAAGATTAGAGGCTTTAGGGGCGAAAATTAAGGCTAAAATACAAATAGATACGGATTTATAAGACTATGAATACTAGAGATTTAGAATGGTTTCCTGAAAATGCAGATAGAAATTTATTTACAACCCAAGTTATGAAGGGTGTGGATATTATGCACGATGGCTTAGCTTATAAGTCTAATAAAAACGACAATATACGCACACTGCCAAAGAGGCGTAAGGATTTGAGCATAAGCGACTTAAAGGAAGGTATCTTGGCTTCTAATAGGAGTATTTTAGGTAGGGCTATAACGCTGGTAGAAAGCAATAATGCAGAGCATATTAAGCTTGCTCAAGAGCTTTTAGCAGAGATTTTGCCTCATTCTGGCAAGTCTTTTCGCATAGGTATTACAGGTGTACCAGGGGCAGGCAAATCTACATTTATCGAGGCTTTTGGAAAGTACTTAACTTCTATAGGCAAGAAAGTTGCGGTAATTGCAGTCGACCCATCTAGTAGTATTACTGGAGGTAGCATACTTGGCGATAAGACTAGAATGGAAGAGCTTTCTAGGGATAAAAATGCCTTTATTCGCCCTTCGCCATCTGGTGGAACTTTGGGGGGCGTAGCTAGAAAGAGCAGGGAGACTATACTTCTTTGTGAGGCTGCAGGCTTTGATGTGATTTTAATTGAGACAGTTGGTGTTGGGCAAAGCGAGGTTACAGTGCGTTCGATGTCTGACTTCTTTTTGCTAATTCAACTAGCTGCTCAAGGCGACGACTTGCAAGGCATAAAAAAGGGAGTTATCGAGCTTGCAGATGGTATTTTGGTAAATAAGTGCGATGGCAATATGGTAGAGAAATCTATGATGAAAATGGCAGAATTAAAGGGTGTGCTTTACTTTTTGAATAGCCCAACTCCGAATTGGTTGCCATTTTGCGAGACTTGTTCAGCACTCGAAAAGAAGTCTATAGATAAGGCTTGGGAGCTGATGATGCAGTTTAAGGAAAAGATGGCACAAACTAATTTCTTTGAAAAGCGACGCTCTCTTCAAAAGAAAGAGTGGTTGCAAACTGTTTTAGAAGAAGAGCTTTTGAGGGATTTTTATGGCAATGAAAGCCTCAATAATCTCTTTGAGGACTATTGCCAAGAGGTGCAAAAATCACCTATGCCAGTTACATTGGCTGTACAAAACTTGCTTAAAGCTTATAAAGATAAGGCTTAAGTTATGCTAGAGGCGTTTAAGTCTGAGCTGATAGAATTTGGCGACTATTTGAAGCTACAGCTTGCTTTGAGTAAAAATACTGTGGAGTCCTATCTTAAGGATATGCAGTTGTTTGCAGGATTTTTAGAGCAGAATGGCTTAAAGAGTTTCGAGGAGCTTGACGTCGACGCTATATATATTTGGCTGGGCGAAATTTCTCAGGAAATCAAGGCAAGTAGCCAAGCGAGAAAGCTTAGTGCTTTGAAAAGTTTTTCTATATATATGGTAGAAGAGCAAAAGTGGACAAAGGATTTAAGCCAATTTATACTTCGCCCAAAGATTAAAAGGCAAAGCCCATCTTTTTTAGAAGTGCAAGAAATCGATAAGCTTTTAGATGTGATTGACTCCACCACTTTTGAGGGGCAGCGAGACAAGGCTATGCTTGAGATTATGTATTCAAGTGGCTTGCGTGTCAGTGAGTTATGTGGATTAAAGGCAAGTGATATAAATTTTGAAGAAAACTTTTTGCGTATCAAAGGCAAAGGCTCGAAAGTTCGATTAGTTCCCTTTGGCACAGATGCTAGGAATGCCTTGATTGACTATTTGGGACACACTCGCCCTCTTGCTCCTAAAATTCTTTGCGACGAAATTTTTATAAGCAAACGAGGTAAAGCTTTGTCTCGCAAGAGCTTTTGGTTTAATCTAAAACGCTATGCCCTTAAAGCAGGTATAGAAAAAAATGTAAAACCTCATAGCCTACGCCACTCTTTTGCGACGCATTTGCTAAAAAATGGTGCAAATTTAATATCTATACAAGAAATGCTTGGGCATAGCGACTTGTCGACTACTCAAATTTACACGCAATTAGATAACGAAAAACTCTTAGATGCTTACAAAGACGCTAAAAAAGATTAGGCTTAATCGATGGTTTCGCATTCTTCTAATTGCTTTATTAGCGATTTTATCGAGGCTTTTTTAGTACAATATTTTAGTAATTCAAGGGCTTTAGGGATATATTGAGCGTATTCTTTTTTGCCCTTTTTCATAGATAAAAAGCAATATGCTCCGAGTGCTTGCATAAGTCGTTGGCAAGATGCTTTATAGAAAATTTCTCTGTCTTTATAGCCAGATACATCGAAGAGCTTTTCTCTAAATTCTAAGGAGAAATCAGTGTAGCTATCAAAAATTATCGAAGCTAAATCGTAATATTTATTACCCTTACGCATTCCTTGAAAGTCTATGAAATACAATGACTTATCGCAAAGCATAATGTTTTGAGACTGAAAATCTCTATGAACTAGGGCTAGGTGCGTATCGAGCAATTCTTGGGCGAGATTTCTAAGTTCCACTTGGTCTAGTATAGATGTTTTTTTGCAGAAATTTTCCACAAAATTTTCCCTAAAATAATCTTGTTCCCAAGCGTAAAGCTCGTGCGAAAATCCATCACAAATACTTTCAGGCAAGTCCTTTATAGCGTGTAACTTTTTAAGCTCTTTAAAGCATTTTTTGTATAAACGAAGTATAGCTTCTTCTGGAATTTCTTTGCTTAGCTCGAGTAAATCTAAGTCAGAGCAATCCTGCATAATTATAACTTTGTTTTGAGGGCAAAATAGCTCTATGTGAGGCACGCTAATTCCTCTTTCTTCTAGCCAAGAGGCAAGGGTGGCATATATGCAGTTTTCCCACTTTTCCTCTTTGTAGACGCAGGCGATGAGGGCTTTATATTTAGTCCTTAGTCTAAAGAATTTTCTATCAGAAGCTCCTTTTTCTATAATCTTAATATCGTCAATTTCAAGGGCTTCAAGATAGGCTTTGTTTAAAATTCTATCTTCGAGTTGGCAATTAATATAGTCGCTATAAGTTCCTATGTCAGACCATTTTGTGGAATTACCAAGCTCGTATTTTAGAGCTTTGTCATTTTTTAGTAGCTCTAAGAAAATGTCTACAGTTGAAAATTTATCTATAGTATAGTTTTCGCAGAGGTTGAGAAAGTCTTGATTTGCTATAAATATCCCTGCAAAGCCTGCAAGCTTCTCGTGTTTTGCCCCAGTTTTAAAACGCAAGTCAACTATATTTTCGCCTTGTAGTGCAATGTTCTTGTTTGCACAGTCGTCTAGGACTAAGAGCTTTGTAGGCTCGTTTAAGTCATTGTAACTTATAAATTTATCAAGCTCGCCTTCGTAGAGTATATCGCCATTATAGACAAGAAGTGGCTCGTTTTCGCTTATGATATTATTTTTAAGGATATTTTTTATAGCTCCACCTGTATCTAAAATGCTCTCTTCTTTCGAGAAGATTAGCTTAGCTCTCCTATATTCAGAATTAGGGAAAGCTTCTTCGAACTTTTCAGGCAAGTGGTGTGTGTTTATAATGATTTTCTCGAAGCCAAGAGCAATGAGCTTGTCTAAAATATTCTCAATGTGGCGTTTGCCCTTTAGGTAGAGCAGGGGCTTAGGGCTTATTTTAGTCAAAGACTCAAGCCTTGTGCCAAAGCCAGCTGATAGGATTAAAACGCTTTTTACTTCCACTATTTTTTCCCTTTAAGTTTTGATAAAGGCGAGTTTGTCTTATAAGGCACTTTCGCCGAAGGAACAACTTTGCTCGATGTGTTTAAGTGGCTCTCTTGGTCGTCAAAAAATATTTGAGCCCCAAAGGATTTCAATACCTTATCTTTTGCAATACCACCTAAAAAGTAGACTTCATCTACATAAACTCCCCACTTGCGAAGAGTTTTAATTACCCTCATATGCGATGGGGCAGTCCTTGCTGTAACGATAGCTAACCTTAGGGGCGAGTACTCTATGCTCGAGTCTAGGTAGCTTTGGATTTTGGATAATTTCTTTAGCAAATTAGCAAAAGGTCCTTCTTCGAGAGGCTCTTCTGTATGCTCTTTTTCGTATTGCTCGAAAGCTTCTAAGCCCTCAGTTTTAAAGCGTATTTCAGAGTTTTCAGAGAAAATTACAGCGTCTGCGTCAAAGGCAATCTTAACCCTGCTATCGCAAGACGAAAAATTCTCAGGCGGAGGGCATATAATAGCTGCAGCAGTCTTGTTTGAGTCTATGATTTTTTGTATATCCTTTTCGTCCTTAGATAAAAATAAGTCCACTGCATAAGCTTCAATATAAGGCGAAAGAGCCTCACCTCCAGATAGAGCAATCCTGCTGATATTCAACTTGTACTCAGCTATGGAATTTAACATTCTAACACCAGTTTCGGGGCTATTTTTCGACATAACCACAACTTCAACTATGCGTTTCTTAGCCTTTTCGTTTAGGCTAAGTAGGCTTTCTACCAAGTTAAAGGCAGTCCCTTTTTTCAATAAGATATTCTCATTTTCAAGCTGATACTTCCTATATTCAGCTATACCCTCTTTTACAAAAATCTCATTTTCATCGTCTAAATCGAACAAAGCCCTCGACGACACTCCAATAACCAACACATCTGATAAATCCTTATCCATAATTAATTATTCTCTTATATGTCTATAAATATTTCAAGTTTAAAATAGAAATTTTAAAAAGCATACAACACAAAACCCAGCCTATCTCTAAGCTGGGTTTTATATTTACTTTGCTATTAAAGCTTTAAGTAATTATCTGCATCTAACTATGTCAACACGCCTGTCGTTATTAGCTTCAGGTGAATTTTTTTGTACATTAGGTGTTGAACCTGCTTTACCCAAAGATAAAGGTTGCATATTTGCAGGGCTTACTGCATTAGTCTCTAAGTATTCTGATACAGAAGAAGCTCTCTTGTCGGACAATAAAATATTATATTCTTCAGTGCCTAACCAGTCAGTTCTAGCGATAAGAACAGTATTCAAATTTGGGTTACTTGCAAAAAGTTGAGCAACTTGTCTTAACTTATCTCTTTCTGAAGGAGCGATTGCAAATTGGTCAAAACCAAAATACACTGTGCAAAGTATATCTTCTTGAGGGATATTGTTAGGGTCAAAATTAGATAAATCTACACCATTTCTACCCATAAGAGCGTTAGCATCGTTTTCGCTTTCATTGCCATAAGAATTTTCAGACATAAAACCCATTTGCTCTAGGTCTGAATTTGCGTTATTTGCACTGCCATTTGAAGGTGGGTCAAAACTTTCGCAAGCTGATAAGCTTAGTGCAAGTATTGCCATTAGGAAGAATTTGTATATATTTTTCATATTAATTTTGTTTAAAAAAAGATTTAATGGTGAGTTCTAAAAACTAGCACTTAGCTATTTTTAGAAGCCCCCTAATGTTTAATAAGTATTTTTTGGGAATTTTACCTTTTTTGCAAGCATATATTTCAAATAACTACAATTTTTGCGAATTTATCCCTTTATAGTTTCAATTAGATTAAAAAAGACCAAGCCCAAAAGCGTCATTAAAAGAGCAATTACACTTACTATAAGAGCGTTCTTCTTGGAATTATTCTTAAAAAGAAAGCCAGCAAAGCCAAGACTAATTAGAACTAAATAAGGGCTTAAAAAGGCAAGACCTGTAGAAAAATATGCAATATTAATGCTTTTTTCGCTGAGATTTTCTTGTGTAGGCTCTACTTCAACGTAATTGTCTAAAAAGTCCTTAGTCAAAATCCAATCTTCTCCAGCGAGAACTTGGTGAAATAGGCTGATTTTAGAAGAACGCAAGTCAGCTTGAATTTGCTCTTTGCTAAATTCTCCTAAAATTTTCCCCTTCCACCTAACTTTATATAGTGCCATATATTATTAATCTCTTAGTACTAAAGGACTAAAAGGCATTGCTTTTGTCAACAATATTCCATCTTCAACTAGTAAAATTTCTTTGCCTTGCCTGTCTATAGCGTAGATTTTTGCCTTAGCATAGTCTTTTAAATCTATGTTAAGCTCGCCATTTTCGTCAGCAAAACCTACCAAGTTTACTTTAGAATTTATCACAGCCTTAGTTGATTCTAGCTTTTGCATAGCGTCGTTTTCAAGGTCGATGAGCTTGCCAGAGTATAGGCTATAGTTAATTTCCTTCTTCTTGATAGGGTCGTTTCTTAGCCAGCTTAGTGAGCTTATACCAATTTTATGTTTCGCAACTTGTTCTGCTCTCGCTTGGGCTGTAGGGCTATAAAGCAAGCCACTTTCAGTGTTATTTGCCATCGCCAAATTAAAGATTTCTCCTTCAAACCAAAGCTTAAATAGAGGGTCTGTGTCGCTCTCATAAATTAGATTTATAAGTTTTAATAGGCTATGCTTTTCTTCGTGTAGGCTATTTATAAATTGAGCTTCCTTAGAGAGTCTTTCGTTAGTGTAAATTTCGTCTTTAGAAATTCTGTTGCCTTGAGAGAGCTTGTTTTTAGTTATGAAAACTGTAGTGCCTCTTGGAGTGAACTCCTTGCCACGTTGTACAATTTCATATCCACCTGTCCAAGTGTTCTTTGTCTCTTTCAACGCACCTTGAGTATATGCAGTAGAGACGCCATTGTCGTATACATAAACTTCAGATAGCTCTAGCAATGCACTTGGCAAGCTTTCGAGCAAGCTTAGTTTAGATATATTATTTGCATTGTTAATTTCCTCATCAGAGAAGTTTTCAACGCCCTTGCCATATTTAAGTTCTTGCTTTTTACTTAATACAGAGGCTAATGCTCCCTTTAAAGTATTAGATAATTCAACTTCTCTTTGCAATTTTTCCAATGTAGTAAAATACTCATCTACATTCAAAGTATCTGCTAGTAATTTCTTTATATCTAAAAAGTCGTTTATCTTAGCCTCAAATTCAAGCTGGCTAAGGCTAAGGTCATCTAGCTTAATCTTATCCATATTATGCAATGTAAAGAACTTAGAATTATCTTCTATAAGCTTCTTTGTCGCATCTAAATATTCCCTTGATTTAGCCAAGTTTTGCATAGTCTCATTACTTAAATCAAAGTCGATATTCTTTATTAAGCTCTCAGTCTTAGAAAGATAGTCCTTTAGCTTTGCGTTATACTCAGCTTCAATCGCAGTTAAATTTGTGTTATACTTAGTCTTAAAGCTATCTAACTTTAGTTGATAGAGATTAATATCGTCTCTAAGCATAAGTTTAATAGTGTCTTCAAGCGAAGTTATATTTGCGTTTATCTCAGCTGTTTTCTCTAAACTTGCACCTTCTGTTAGGGCAGAATTTAACTTAGCTAAGATGGAGTCAGCAATGCTTTTATATTCTTCTTGTTGCTCAATTTTTGTAGCTATTTGCGTTAAGGTAAGCTCGTTTGTATCGAGAAATTCAGCATAGTCTTTTTTGTATAAGTCTAAGGCTGCCTTAATGTTATCTATAGAGGCATTCGAAGATATTTGAGCAAGGCGTATAGAGGCTTGGTGTAGCCTTTCCTTTGCTTGGATTTCATTTTTTACATATAATGCTCCATAAGTTCCTGCTCCTGCTATACAAGCTAAGCATAGGGCTTGAAAACTAAGTTTAATTAGCATTACATTACGTAAAGTTCCCATTCTAGCATTGAGTTTTTTTGCTGTTTCTTTGTCGAGCAAATCACTTTTTTCGTCAAACTTTTTATAAGCATTTAATCTAGCTCTTGCAGTCGATTTTTTATTTTCATTTGCAAGGGCATTTTTAGTTTCTTCAGTAGTAATAAGCTTAAGTTTTGCTAGGTCGCTTGCCTTCTTTCTCTCGTCTACTATGCTTTGTTTTTGGGCGATAAGTTCAGTTTGGCTCTCGTCTGATTTTAGGTCATACTCAGCTTCAATGAACTTCAACTCTTGTATTTTTTCCAAGACTAAAGCCCATTGTTTTTCAGCGTCAAGTTCTGAAATTTCTTTTAAGATTTCAGTTTTATTCTTTAGTGCGTCGTCTTTCTTAATTAGTTTTACGCTATCTGAAATGCTTTCCCAGTCCTTTTCTTCTTGGTTAAAGTCGTTCTTGTGCGTCTCTAAGAAAGCGTAGAACTTTAGAATTTCGTCCTTATTCTTGTTTTTAAGAGCTTCTTTGAGTTTCTTGAAAGCTTTTTCTATTTCGCTATTTAATAGCCTTAGATACTCTTGCCTAATCTCGTAGTCTTGAGAGTTTATCCTTGAAATAGTGCCAATTACCTTGAGTGCATTTTTGTAATTGTGCATACGCATAGCACGTCTATAGTCTCTATATAGAGGGTGCGTTTGCCCTATGTCCTTCGTATACAAAGATTGCAATAGATCTATTTGAAAGTCGTCAAAAGGAGGGCAAGTGTCTATGCCATATTCCTTGCAAAGCTTATCCCACTTTGGCAGTTCTTCAAAAGAAATTGCACTAATAGTATCTAATAGGGGAGGTTCAGACTCAACTAGCTCGAGGGCGAGATAGTCTCTATTAGTCTTTATTAGAGATGTACATTGTTCTAGTCTCTTGGCACATTGTTCGTGAAGTTTTTGGTATTCACTTGCTAAAAGTTTTAGCTGTCCAAGTTCAAACTTAGCTGTTCCACTTGTTAGGGACTGTATTTTTATTATTAAAAGTTGAGGGGTCATTTTCTTTTCCTAGTTTAAAATTGTAAATGCTAAATAAAACATAATTGAAAGTAAGATAACTATAATACTTCCATATAGAAATATCATAGGGTTAATAGCTTTTTTTGCTTCAATAACTGTAAATTTATTTGAGGCTTGAATGGGTCTGCCTGCTTTGATGTCAAGGCTTTCCATTTTTGTCTTTTTTGCAGTTCTTGCGTATTCGCTAAATCTATTTTCTGTAAGGGCAGGAGCTTTAGCACATTCTAAGTCTATGCAGTTTTCCTTTTTAGAAGCACTTGGCACATCTGTAAATACTTTCCAGTTGTAGGCTTGCTTTAATTCTATATCTAAGCAATTAGTTGTGAAAGTATAGTCCCAAGGCGATTTTTTGTCGACGTTCAAAGAAGAACTTTCGGCAAAAAGAGCCAATATATCTAAGCTATTGCCATCTTTTGAGTATATATCTAAGTTGGCAGTTTTGAGTAAACTAGCGTAACCAGTGTCGCCAAAATACTTTTGCCAAGTGATGCAAGGTATACGCTCAGGGAAAGCTATGAAAGACAAATCGACTTCTTCTTTAATTAGCTCAGGGGCTTTAGTGTAGCTCTTTAAGAACTTGTCTTTATAGCCCAAGATTAAATCTGCAGGGTTTGGGTATTTTGCAATTTCGCTCTCAGATAAAACTATGTGGTGCGATATAAAATTAGTCCTACCTGTATAGTCTTTGCCAGAGTCGAAAGAAGCAGTAATTACGTAAAATTGCTCAGATGTATAAGTAATTTTGTTGTATGAATACTTTTCTTTGCCCTTTCCGTGTTCAAATACGCTAAGCTTTTCGACTAAAGCAGCTAAACGCTCTGGCATTGACGCACTTCTTGCAACAGTGCAAAAGCCTGAACGAGAGCTAACTAGCCCCGATTGCAAGCTTGTATATATCAATTCGTAAGCCATCTTATTTAGTTGTAGGTATCAAGTTTTCTGTAGTTTTGCTCAAAGCCCAAATAGTTGGTATTTCCACAAACAAAGGCTTAATCTTAACAGGGTCTGGAGCTATCATACCTTGGCATTGACCCTCTTCAATCTTTATAGGAGTGTGTCCTAATGGGCTAATTGCAAAGTACTTAAGATTGCTAGACAATGATTGGGCAGTTGCAACTATTGCAGGTTCAGTCTTTAGCATAAAAGCTTTAATTCTATCGCTATTTCTATCTACTGCACCTAAATCGAGCTTGCTATCTTTGTAATAAGACTCTAAGTCTTCGTCTAAGAGGTCTTTCCAAATATCGTATTTATTTATAATTAGGGCAAGAGGTTGCTCTATTTTCGCACTAGAGTCTAAGTTTACTATACGCTTAATTCTAACTTCCATTTCAGAAAGTATAGTGTCTTGCTGGTCTATTCTATCTCTAATTTTAAGTTGAGGGTCTGGGTGATTAGTCAACTTTTCCTTGAAAGACCTATTTGAAGCAGGGTCAAAAAGGAAGAAGATTGCAGAAGAACTAGCCACGTGCATAGCCCCAGGGGAGTCTTCAAGGTCTAGCCCTGGTTCAAAGTGTTCGCCAGCGTTATCATAGAATACCATCGCTGTATTCTTGTCTTCGTTGAGGCTTTCTATAGAGTATGTCAAAGGCTTAGGAAGTGCTACCATCTTGCCAAATCTTGGGTACTTTTCATACATAGCACCTTCAAAGGCTGTCTTTGCCAATATTGCAGATTCTGGTGTGTCGGCAGAAAATAGCTTATTCTTCATAGTAGTTAAAACCATATTGCCACTTGGGTCTAGGTCTTTGAAGTTTATGCCAAAGTTCTTAATTAGAGCGTCTTTAAGCTCTTTAATTAACACGCTCAAATAGTAACTCTTACCAGAACTTGGAGCTCCTACTATAGAGAAGATTTTTAAATCTAAGTCTAAGAAATTCGGAGGCAACTTACGTCTGCAGTGAGGGCAAGCTATGTCAGGGGCAGGCAAGCCACTAGGGTCTAGGGCAACAGCTCCTGTACCAAAAGATACTGGTAGAAATCTCAACATTTCGTCTTCGCCTAAGATAGGGTCGCCACGTAAATTTTCGTCTGTGGCAATGTTCATAGCGTCTCCTATGTCGAACTTAAGCCAGCACATAGGGCAAGTTATAGCCTTTGCATCATAAGAAATTGTAGGATTTGCACTAATTGCTTCTAGCTCGTCAGTTTCTATATTAAATACTTGATTGTAGTAAAAACCCAAAGAAGCTCCCTTTGGCGAAAGAGCCAAGCCAGAGCCTGTTAGACCTCTTTTAAGTACAGATTTTTTAATAGAGCTAAATATAACTTCGTCCTCAATTCTTGAGCTTAGAACGTCGAAAATATACCACTTATTTATATCTACACCTTCTGCTCTTGCTAGAGAATTTTTGCCAAAGAAGATTATATATAAGTCATTGCCTATTTGCAAAGTGGCTTCAGTCTCTTCAATTTGAATACCTTCTTCAAGGACTTTAGCGTTTAAAAGTATAGTATTTTCAGATAGATTTTTTATGAAAAAGTTTCCGCTTTCGTTTATGTCTATCTCTAGGACTTCTTCGCCTGAAGTGGCTTTAAGAGTGCAGTTTTCAGTGCTACCTAACTTGGTAGGTAAAGAGGTGCTTTGCGAGATTTCTCCTGTTATACAGTTTAATAAAGCAAGCTTGTCATTTTTTTTGTTTTTAGATGTAAATAGCATTTTTATATATATTTTTCAGCATTGTAACACAAATATAGGTACTTTTGCAACTTTTTTTTGAACGAAAGTACTTTTTTGCTTGTCTTAGGTATAAACGCTATTATAAATGTAAAGTTTGAAAAAAGTTTATTTTTATAGATAGTATTCCCCAGAAAAGGAAATAATTAAAATTATGAATGATGTTAAAGTTGAAAAAGATATATTCTTAGATAAGTTAAAAGCAGGCGATGACGATGCTTTTAGCGACTTGGTGTCTCATAATTGGGATAACGTGTTAACTCAAGCGTATAGGATACTTAATAATAGGCAAGATGCTGAAGAAGTTGCTCAAGATACTTTCTTGAGAGCTAGAAAGTCTTTGCCTAATTTTAGGGGTGATTGTTCTGTATCTACTTGGTTATACCAAATTGCAACTAATCTAGCAAAGAATAAACACTGGTATTGGTGGAGAAGAAAGAGACATTGTTCTTTCTCTATGGATATGCCTGTATCTGCAGATGAGAGTGTGAATTTGACTCTTGCTGATACTATTGCTTGCGAGTTGCAAAATCCTATAGAAGAGAGCTTATCTAAGGAGTTCGAAGCAGAAATCCCAAAGGCTATAAGTGAAATGCCACCTTTGTATGCTGAAGTTATGCGTTTAAGAAACGAAGAAGAACTTAGCTACGATGAGATTGCACTAAAGCTAAATGTTGGTTTAGGCACTGTAAAGAGCAGATTGTCTAGGGCAAGGGAGTTTTTGCGAGACAGACTAAGTGCCATAAGGCAATAGATAATTAAGTTCATACATTAACTAATTAAATCAAACTAAACTACTTAAAAACTTTCCCAATGAATAATTCTAAAGAATATTTTATTAAATTGATAAATGACTATTTAGACGAAGATTTATCGCCTGAAGAATTGATGCGTATTTCAAAATTAATAGCAGAAAATGAAACTTTTGCTAATATGTCTTGCGAGTATAAGAGTATACATATTGCGACTGCAAAATATTATAATCATAAGATTAATTTGCAAAAGCTACCTAAGTATAGGGCAAAGAGACCTTCTGTATTTATGGGAAATTTAGAGTGGGCGGCAGTGCTTGCTTTAGTCTTTGCATGTCTTTTCTTGTTGAAAAAAGATATAATTGATAGCTCAAAGCAATATATGCGTAACATAGCAGATAACACTTTTGCAGGCGACTCACTTTCTCTATCTGTTAGAGATTTCTTTGACGGCTCTCACTCTTTTTACTCTCTTTTAGACTTCAAGGAAGAATAGCTTATAATTGCTTTAAAAATAGCTAATTGTCAATTTCAAGAACATTTTTTGAGTTAGATTGCATAAAAAGCGTATTAATTTCAAAAAAGACTTGTAAAAACTACTTAGATATATTCTACTAATAACTATGAAAAGAATTTATATATATTTACTTTTATTAGGGGCTATGTGCCTTAGTGCTTGTACAACTAACGTAGGGGTTGAGTCTTCAAGACACCCTGTGGCTGTTTACACTTCTGTAGATGGCGATTTTATAGGGTTTATTGATGGCGATATGAAGTCAGTATTTGAAGCTACTAATAGGGCTATAGACTCTTTGTCTTATCAACGTACAGCTCAAAAAGTTAGAAATGACTCTATAACAGTTATAGCTAGAGCTGTTTTAGATGTTAAGATTGTAGTTGATATAAAGGTAGAAAAACCTAATACTATGAAGGTTATAGTTAATGTTGATGGTGGTAACTTGATGAAATCTCAAGAGTTGTTCAACACTATCACTCGTTTTGCTAGAAACCCTTCTATGTAATTTGTTTTTATAGTTTACATTTAATTTAGAGAGACTTCTTAGCTAAAGCTTCGAGGTCTTTTTTTAGTTAAGTCGAGTTCTAAAAATTGGTTTTTATACAGCAGGGAAGCAAAAATTTCATTTTTGCACTACAATAAGCTACAATTGCCAATTTTTAGAACTCGCCTTTGGGGGATAATGATTTTATAACAATAATTTAATAATATGGATAGTTTAAAATTTTTAGAAAAATTAGTTAGGATTAAGACTGTGTCTGCAGATGCGTCTTGTGCTGAGAATATGTATGAGTGTGCCAACTTTTTGAGCGACTTTTTTAAGGAAAGGGGCTTTGAATGCGATGTCGCAAATACAGATATGCACCCTATAGTCTTTGCAAGGCGTAATTCAAAAAATGGCGACGCAAAGGCAAGGATTTTGTGTTATGGGCATTATGACGTTCAGCCTCACGACCCTATCTCTGAGTGGAAAACTCCTCCTTTTGAGCCTACTATAAAGGACGGCAAAATATGGGGTAGGGGAACAGCTGACAACAAAGGTCCTTTTACTACAATGATTTCTGCTATAATGAATTTGCTGGAAAAGGACGAGAATTTGCCACTAGACATTGCATTTTTGCTTGAGGGTGAAGAGGAAATTTCTAGTCCGAGTATGCCAAAATTTATCACTGATAATAAGGATATGCTCAGCGAATACGACTTTGTTTTGCTTAGCGACACGATGAGTCCGAGCATAAATCAAATACAAATAACTACAGCCCTAAGGGGTGTTGTATCTTTTGATGTGAATTTTAGAGGAGCTAACACAGACTTACATTCAGGTATGTATGGGGGACTCGTTTATAATCCTATACAGGCGATGGCAGAAGTTTGTGCGTCTTTGCATAGTGCCAATGGCAGGGTAAATGTAGATGGATTTTACGACGATGTTGTAGAGCCAAGCCAGTGGGAGAAAGACGAGCTTAAGAAATTATCTATAACAGAAGATAGCGTAAAGGAAATGCTCGATTTGACTTCTTTGTATGAGCAATCAGCTATGCAGCCTTTGGAAAGTACTAGATTTTACCCTACATTGGAGTTTAATGGAATTAGTGGGGGATACGAGGGCGATGGCAACAAGACTGTAATTGCCTCTGAGTGTTTTTGTAAAATATCTTGTAGATTAGTTGCAAATCAAGACCCTGCTAGAATTATAGATTTAGTACAAAAGGCTATCGCTGAGCGTTGCCCAAAACAAGTGAAGGTGTCATTTAATAATCACGATGGCTTAGCTTCGCCTTATTTTAATGATATAAATAACCCAAAGAACGACAAAGAGGCAAAGGTATTCGAGTCTTTGAAGGCGTCGATTAGGGAGTCTTTTGGCTGTGAGGCAGTGTTCTTGCGAGATGGGGGAAGTATAGCGTTAATTGCGATGTTGAAACAAATTATAGGCTTAGACTCTTTGATGATTGGACTTTTTACGCCAGAAGACGCACTTCACGCTCCCAACGAGTCATTTTACTTAGACATTTTAGCAGGTGGTGTTAAGATGTATGAGAATTTCTTCACAAAACTTTCAAAATAAAATAATATGTATAAGGTTTACACAGATATAGATAGCGAATTAATTTCTCGATACGAGGATTATTTTTGCGAGGCAGAAATTTTTAATTGGAGCATAGAGCAGATGGTCGATAATCCTGAAGATGTCATTCTTTGTGGTTATTTTGATAGTGGAGAGGAAGCTAAGGCTGGCTATGAGTGCCTTAGAACTATCTTTACAGAGCTTAGCGAGGATTATGTAGTTGAAGAAGTCTTTGAAGAGGACTTCCAAAATGCTTATAAGCAATATCTCAATGCTTTTAATTACAAGGACTTACACTGGGTTCCTATTTGGCTTAAAGATGAGTATACAGAGAATAAAGAGGGTGATAAAGTATTTTATTTTGACGCTCAGATGGCATTTGGTACAGGCGACCACCCAACTACTCGCCTTTGTATGATGCGTATTTTGGATTATGCTGAAAAATATGGGCTTAGCGATAAGTCTCTTGCCGACGCAGGTTGTGGTTCTGGTATCTTGGCAATGACAGCAATGTTGTATGACTGCAAGAAGCTTAGGGCTTTTGATATAGACGAAGCTGCAATTAAGGTATGCTTGGAAAACGCATCTTTTAATAATCTAAATGTAGATGGAATTTTTATGACATCTAATATAGAAGAGGGCTTAGGGGGCGTTAAGTACGATTTAGTTGTTGCGAACATTCAATCTGATATACTTATGCTTCACTCAAAGTTTTTACTTGAGGCAGTTTCAGAAAATGGCGTATTAATATTAAGTGGTATATTAAAAGAAGAGAACGAAAAGGTGCGTGAATTTTTCAAGAACGCAAGCACTAAAGCTATTAAAAATATAGAATTTAAGGAAATGGGCGACTGGAGCGACGTTCTAATTGAGTTTTAGAAGCAAATCTTAAGTTTTAGAAATTATGCAAGTTGACAAGAAAGCAGTGGAAATATTGGGCTTGCTCTCGAGCAGGGGGCAAGTTATTTCTGTTGCTGAGTCTTGTACAGGAGGGCTTTTAGCAAACGCTTTTGTGTCTATATCTGGGGCAAGCGAAGTTTTTGTTGGGGGCTTTCTTTGCTATAGTGCAAAATCTAAGATAGAAGTTGCAGGCGTTTTAGAAAGTTCTGCAACTGAGAATGAAGCAGTCAATGAAAATTGTTCAAGGGAATTTGCCAAAAGCTCTTTAGATAAATTTGCAAGCGATTATGCTATATCAACTACAGGCTTTGCAGAAGATGGCAAGGAAATGTATCTAAGTATAGCCACTAAAAATGGCGATATAAAGACTTTTAGAAAAATCTTTTTTGGAAATAGAAACGAAATTAGGCAAGCCCAAGTAGAATTTGCCCTAAGCACTTTTTGGGAGGAACTTCTTAAAATTGGTTTTAATTAGTAAGCAAAAATTTCATTTTTGCACTACGACAAGCTACAATTGCTCTTTTTAGCCTATTTTTGCTTGAATTTCTTTGCTTAGCTCCTTAGATAGCGATACTATCTTCGTCGAACGCAAAAAAATTACGCTAAAAATAATCTTAAAAATAGCTAATTGCCAATTTTTAGAAGCCTCTTAGATGAAATTTAGTGCTTGTAAAATTTAGAAAACTTGCCTTAATAAGGGTTAAGCATAATTATTTAATAAATATTAAAAGGAGTAAATATGGAAAATGTTTTAGTTATAGGAGCTGGCATAAGTGGATTGACAGCAGCTTGTTGCTTGAAAAAAGATGGATATAAAGTTAAAGTCATAGACAAGAGGTCTAAGGCAGGAGGCGTTATATCTACATATTCAGAAAATTCTTTTTATGCAGAACACGGCTCTAATATGCTTATGATAACTAGCCAAAAAATAATGGATTTCATTATAGACTTAGGGCTAGAGGACAAGATAGAATATGCAAATAGCCATTCTAAAAAGAGGTTTTTTGTGCGTAATTCAAAGATGCTTGCTGCCCCTACAAACCCTATATCTATGATATTTAGCCCACTATTGAGCTTTGGGGCAAAGATGAGAGTCTTGAAAGAATTTAAAATTCCTCCACACGATTTTGACGCAAATTTGAGCGTTGCAGAGTTTATTGAAGATAGATTTGGTAAGGAGTTTTTAGATTATGCAATTAATCCTTTTGTTGGAGGTATTTATGCAAGTAACCCTGAAAAATTATCTCTAAAGGCAACTTTCCCATTTTTGTGGGACTTAGAGCAAAAGTATGGCTCTGTAATTAAAGGTGCGTTTGCTTCTGCTAAGGAGCGAAAGAGCAAGGGGATAGTTCGCTTTAAGACTAAGATGGCGTCCTTTAAAGGTGGTATGCAAACACTTATAAATGCGATGGTGGCAAAGCTCGACGCAGATGAGATTTCTGTAAAGACTCGAGTTTTGAGTATGGACTATAACGATGGTAAGTGGGACGTTCTAACTGACGATGGCGATAGCGATACTTATGACAAGATAGTTTTTGCTGTTCCTGCACGTAGGTTAAGTCAAATACCAATGGCAGGCAATATGTCGTTATCTTTAGAGCGTTTAAAGGAAATTGAGTATGCCCCTGTGGTAAGTTTGACTTTGGGCTTTGATAAAACTCAAATTAAGCACCCATTAGATGGCTTTGGCGTTTTAGTTAGCGAAAAGGAAGATTTTTCTATATTAGGTTCTTTGTTTTTGTCGACATTATTTAATAATAGAGCGCCTTCTGGTTGCGTAACTTTGACAAACTACATAGGTGGACTTCGCAGCCCAGAGCTTTGTGATTTAAGCGAAGAGGAGCTTGTGGATTTGACTTGTAAGGACTTAGCTAAACTAGTTGGTCTAAGTGGCAAGCCAAAATTTGTAAAGTATAATTTCATAAAGAAAGCTATTGCTCAATATGAAATTGGGCATGAGGAGTATATGGAAATTATAGAGGAATTTGAAAAGGCACAATCTGGTTCTATAAAGCTTGTAGGTTCTTATAGAGGTGGAGTTGGTGTAGGAAAATGTATAGAAAATTCAATGGAGTTGTTTAAGTAGGAATATGTCTAAATTAGCTTTAATTTTAATAAATGTAGGTAGTCCCTACAAACTTGATATAGATGACTCTCAGGAATTTATCTATGAGATGCTCAGCGATAAGCACATTATGAAAGTGCCTTTTTTGCTTAGGAAAATATTGGCAAGTAGGATTGCAAAAAAGTCTGCTTGTAGATTTTTAGATAGACTAAATAGGGTGGCTATAGATGGTAATTCGCCTTTGAGATACTACACTAGGTCTTTGCGTGAAAAGCTTTCGGATAGGATTTCTGTTTCAGTCTTGAGTGCTTATATGTATTCGGGTCCAAAGATTAGAGACGCTGTTATGCTTGCTAAGAGACGTGGGGCAACTGAATATGTATTTATACCTCTTTACCCTCAATATTTGGATTCTACAACTCTAAGTGCAAAAGAGCAAGTCGAGGAAGTTATGGAAGAGTTGCGTCGCTCTTGGAGCTTTTGTGAGTACTATTGGGACGAGCCTTTGTATATAGATGCAATTGCTTCTTCTTGTGAGGAGCAGATGAAAAAGTCGGAGGCTTTGGTAGTGTCTTTTCATTCTATACCTGAAAAGGATAAGGATAAATCATCTTATGTTAGGGATTGCGAGGCAACAGTTAAGTTGATTGCAGAGCGTTTTCCTAATAAGATTGTAACGATAGCGTGGCAGTCTGCGATGAAAAAGAATAAGTGGCTTTGCCCAAGTGTAGAGGAAGTTGTAAAGGGGCTTGTAGACAATTCTGTAAAGAATATAAGCGTAGTTTGTGCAGGCTTTGCCTTGGAGTGTACCGAAACTTTATACGACATAGATATTACTTTAAGGGAGTATTTCAAGAGTATAGGTGGCGAGAATTTTGAATACGTCAAGTGCTTAAACGACAGTGAAGCTCACGTAGATTTATTGGAAAATTTATTTTATAAATACGAATGAGCTTAGTAATTTGGATTTTATTATTAGTGTCTGGGGTGTTGTATTCAATAGCCTTTATTAACGCATTGATACCATTTTTGTCTAAACGAGCATACGAAGAAAGTATTTTTTATAGAATTAGTTTTGTGGGGCTTACCTTGCATACACTTGCCTTAGCTTTAGCGACTTACGAGGCAGGCTCTGTGCCAATGAGTAGTGTTTATGAGTTATTTATATTAATAGCTTGGCTAGTTATGTTTATAGCATTGATTTTCTCTAGGATATTTAGACTAAAGATTGCAATGTTTTTTGGGGCAATGATTTCTGCTATACTCGTTTTGCTACCTTTGACTTGCCCATATTTTAATATAAATATCCAAGCTCAAGTTAAGAGTCCATTGACAACTAGCCACATTTTCTTTGCAGGGCTTTCTTATGCTTTTATGGGATTGGGGCTAGTTTTTGCAATCATACAAAATCTACAAATTTCAGCATTGCGTAAGAAGAAAAATTCTTTCTTTTTTAGATTGTTACCATCTTTGACTTCCATAACAAAATACTTGTTTGCAGTGGAATTTCTTGCCGTATTTACTATGTTTTTAAGCATAGTTTTAGGGGTGGCATCTTTCTTTGTTTACGATTTGAATTTATCAGATTTAGCTCTAAAATTTGCTTGTGCCTTTGCTATTTTCTTTATGCAGTTGGGCTTTGTGATTTTATCAAATAAAAATTTACTAAGGGGGAATCTTCAAGGCTACTATGCTATAATTTTATTTATAGTGTCTATGCTCTTGCTTTTCCCTATAGATTATACCTAAAATATAGGGACAAATTATGAATACAATATGTGAAGATATACTAAAATTATTAGGCAAAAAAACTTATGTGCCTATGACAGTGCAAGAAATTACTCTTGAGCTGGGCTTAGACAGAAAGGGCTTTATAAGTGTGCGTAAGGCTATATCTACACTGCTTTCAGATGGCTCTATTGCTAAGATAAAGGGGCAACGCTATTTGTTACCTCAAGATGTGGGTTTAATCACTGGCGAGATTTCTTTTAAACGCAATGGCTCTGCTCTAATAGAGGCAAATGGAAAGAGGTATTTAGTCAATAGAGAAAATACATCTGTAGCCCTACATAAAGATAAGGTGCTTGCTCGTATTGTAACTAGAGATAAGCATTTTAGAAGAGACAGATTTCGTGATGGCGATGAGCTTCAAGCTAAGGTAATTAAGATTATAGAAAAGAATTGCCAGACTGTTATAGGTACTCTTCGTAAGTCTCTAAGGGCTTGGCATTTAGTGCCAGACGACCCAAGATTTTACTATGACGTTATACTCTTAGACCCAAAGAAATCAGGTTTAAACCCAACTCCAAAAGAGAACGACAAAGTTGAGGTTCGCTTGGACGAGTGGGAGCAAAAGCATTTAAATCCTACAGGCAAAATCATAGAGTGCTTTGGGGCGAGCCACACACCTTATTCAGAATATAAGGCTATACTTAGAAAGTACGATTTAGATGAGGATTTTGAAGAAGTAATTAAGGCACAAGTTCGTGAAATTCCATCTTTTGTCAGTGAAGACGACGTTAAGGGTAGGCAAGATTTACGTGGCGTATTTACTGTTACTATAGACCCTTTAGACGCTAAGGATTTCGACGACGCTCTATCTTTTAGAAAGATTGGCAATATATCAGAAATAGGCGTGCATATTGCAGATGTATCTTATTATATCAAGGAAAATTCACCTTTGGATAAAGAGGCAAGGAGGCGAGGCAATTCTACATATTTGACTGGTACAGTTATACCTATGTTGCCTTTTGAACTATCAAATGGGGTTTGCTCTCTAGTTGAAAATGAGGATAGATTGACAAAGTCTGTGTTCTTGTCTTTCGACGCAAAGGGCGATTGTGTTGGGGTTAAATTTGCTAATACTGTAATTCGAAGCAATCATAGATTGAGTTACGAGCAAGCTCACGCATTTTTGACTTCTGACGACTTTGAAGAAATCAAAAAAATCACTTTGCCAGTAGATAGTAAAGATAGGGCAGGGCAAGTGCCAATGGCTGACTTAACTGAAAAGCAATTAGTGCAGTTAAGAGTGTTTATACGTCATATGTGGTCTATGGCTCTTCAGCTTAGAAAGCGTAGAATGAAAAAGGGTAGCTTGGATTTAGAAATGCCTGAAGTTAAGATTTTTTGCAACGATGAAGGCTATGCAACTTCTGTAGAAAAAGTGATACACAATGAGAGCCACCAGCTTGTAGAAGAATATATGTTGGCTGCAAACGAGGCTGTTGCAAGGATACTTAACGAAGCGAAAATTCCTTTTGTATCGAGAGTTCACGACGACCCAGATGTAGAAAAACTTGAAGAGTTGGCTATAGATTTAGAGACATTTTCTTTGAAATGTGGAGACTTAACTCAGCGTAAGCACGTAACTTTCTTGCTTAAGCAAATTGATAGACACCCTCAAAACTACTTGCTTAAAACTAAGTTCTTAAGAAGTTTGAAACGTGCAGAATACAGAGCAAGCCCTGATGGACACTATGGCTTGTTTAAACAATTTTACGCACACTTTACCTCTCCCATACGTAGATATGCAGACTATTGTAACCACAGGAATTTAGACTTTTACTTGCAGTTGGCAAAGTTGCCTACAGCTCCAAAACAAAAGAAAAAGTTGCTAAGCAAGGGGGCTTTAGACTCTATAGCCGAACACATTTCTCGCACAGAGCGAAACAGTGTAGAAGCAGAGAGAGAAACTAAGAAACTCAAGCTAATGGAGTACTTCGAAGAGCAATCTGGCAAGGATACATATTTCGATGCAATCATTACGCAAATTGGTAATAATGGCTTATTTGTGGAATTGACTGACTCTATGTCTTTTGGATTTGTACACGTTCACTCGCTCGAAAATGACATATATAAAATAAACAAAGCAGGCAATGCTCTAGTTGGCAGAAGAACTAAAACTCAATATAAAATTGGCTCGAAAATATCTATAAGAGTAGAGTCAGTTGACAGGTTTAAACGACAAATAGACTTTTCGCTTTAGGGGAAATAAAAAGAATGAAACATTTATGTATAATAGGAGGTGGGGCATTGTCGCTCTTTGTTGCTGCCAATTTGAAAAATCGCAAAATTACTATCTTAGAAGCAAGTAATGATGTGCTAAAAAAAGTGAAACTAAGTGGAGGGGGTAGGTGCAATCTTTGTAATTACGAGAAGGATATTAAAAAGCTTTTAGAGGCTTATCCAAGAAATGCAAATCACTTGAAAAAGATTTTTTACGAGTTTACGCCAGAATTTATCTGTAATCATTTTTACGATATGGGGATTAACTTGAAAGTGGAAGATTTAAATAGAGTGTTCCCTGAAAGTGATGACTCTCAAGAAGTTGTGGATATGTTATTGTATTATGCAACTAAGAATAATGTAAATATTTTAAAGGGAGCAAAGGTTGAGTATTTGACTAAAGATGGCGATAAATTTCGCATAGAAACTTTAGATGATAGAACTTTTACTTGCGATGAAGTCTTGCTAGCTATTGGGGGTAACTGGCAAAATTCGCATAACTTAAAAGCGTCTTTAGAAAATCTAGGGCATAGCTTTGTAGAAGATGTTCCTTCGCTTTTTGCCTTTGATTTAGCAGATGAAAATTTCCTAACTTTGGCAGGAGTTGCCCAAAATGATGTAAATATAAGGTCGTCTTTAATTAAGAAAGAAGTTGAAGGCGATATATTGTTTACGCATAAGGGAGTCAGTGGTCCAGCTGTGTTGAAGTTGTCGTCTTATGGGGCTGTGGATTTTGCTAAAAACGACTATAAATTTTCTATAAATATATCCTTTGTAAAGGCAGAATATGCTAGGGAGTTTTTCAAATATGCAAGGCTAAACGCTGCTAGAAAACTCGTTAAAAATTACAATATTCCAGATATGCGTAACGCTCTTTGGCAGGCTATATTAAGGCATAACAATATACCTGCCGACTTGCAATATACGCACCTTAACAAGGCTCAAGAGACTGCTTTAGTAAACTCTTTGGCGAAGCTTGAGTTGGAGGTAGTTGGCAAATCTCTAAATTCTACAGAGTTTGTAAGAGCAGGGGGAGTGAACGTAAAAGAGATAGATTTTATGTCTATGCAAAGCAAAATCTGCCCTGACTTATACTTAGGTGGCGAGGCAATAGACATCGACGCAATCACAGGAGGCTATAACCTAATGGCTTGTTGGGGCGAGGGCTTGCAAATAGTCAAAAAGCTTCAAGCTTAGATTGCTTAAAAGCCATCTTTCCACAAAAAAAGCCTTTCTTTTGTTTTTCGAAGAGAGGCTTTTTTTGAATTTTTAGAATTGAGCTTTATTCTTTAATTATCTTTGAAGCATCAATTTTGCCAAGAGCAATCATAGGGAAATAGTGCCTATACCAATTATAGTTAAGCATAAATCCACGAGCTAATTCCTTGCCTTGAGGTAGGGCTGCTCCATTTCGTAAATCAATTTTTGCACCAAGCCCATATCCAGGGAAACCTGTGCCTGTATAATAAGCTTCGTCCCAAGTGCCATCTTCTGTCATAGAATTTTTAAGGAAGTTTACGCCTTTTTCTATATATTGAGCAAAGCGAGAGTCCTTTGTCGCAATCAGTGCAGTCAAAGCCCAAGCAGTTTGAGAGGCAGTCGAAGGAATACCTGTACCTGAATACTTTGGCTCCATATAAGAAGCTACGCTTTCGCCCCAGCCTCCATCTTCATTTTGCTTGGAAATTAACCAAGATAGAGCATTAGCTACAGCCTCAGTGTCAGCAGTATCGCCAGCAGCAATTAGAGCAGGAATTACAGCCCCTGTTCCATAAATATAATTTACACCCCATCTACCAAACCAAGAGCCATCGTCCTCTTGTTCCTTATATAAAAACTTGAGAGCCTTGTCTATAGCTGGGTGCTTTCTCGAATATCCACAAAGCATAAGAGCCTCGATTATATGCGAAGTTACATCTGCACTTGGAGGGTCTAAAACTTCACCAAAATCGCAGAAAGGAATTTTAGTAATTATAGATTTTGTATTATCTTTGTCGAAGGCTGCCCAGCCACCATTTTTAGATTGGAGGGCGAAAATCCAATTAATTACACGCCTAATTGCAGCGTCGATTTTCTTGTAACGCACAGAACTTCTATCTATGAGCTTTTGCATTTTCTTAAGAGCAATAACAGCGATAGCAGCGTCGTCTAAGTCAGGGTAATAATTATTAGCCCTCTCAAAAGCCCAGCCACTTGGCTCAACCTTTTTACCAACTTTCACAGCCCAATCGCCATAATACTTGTTCTCCTTAGTTAAAACAAAGTCGAGTGCCTTAAGTAACTCAGGGCAAGTCTCTGGAGTATAACCAGACTCTAAGAGAGCAGTCATAGTCAAAAATGTATCCCAAATAGGACTTTCTGAGGCTTGGAGCATAATCTTATCGTCTCTTTGGACCTTCCAGTGAAGATTAAAAGCATTGACTGCCTTAGACATATTAGCTTGGTCTTTAGCAAAGCCTTCAACGTGCATAACTATAATAGAATATATCCAAGGGGGCTGAATACCACCCCAAGCACCATCTTCGTCTTGATGCTCTAAAAGCCATTGTAAAACTAGCTTAATTGCATATTCCCTAAAAGGCTGAATAGGCAATTTGTTATATGCGTGTAGCCCATGGTCGAGCTTCAAGAAGAAGTTTTCCCAAGAGAATACAGAGTCATTTTTTCTAGCAATTCTATAGTCTGTGTTTTCCCTACCTTCTGGATATAATTCATTTAGCTTTAAATCTTCTGGCAAAGCTTTGACTGGGCGTCGAACCGTTAATATAGATATAGGCAACATAGTCGACCTTGCCCAACAAGCAAAATCGTAGATATTAAATGTACACCAACTTGGCAAAAACATAATTTCAGGAGGCATAACAGGCGTATTCGCCCAAGGCCACTCGCCAAATAGAGCAAGCCAATACTTGGTAAAGACCCTTATATTTTCTGTCCATTTATTCTCAATGAGCCAATTTTTAGTCTTTAGCATCATTTCGTCTTCAGGGTCTATCCCATATAGACGCAATGCAAAATAACATTCTATAGTAGCATTAATATCACCTTGTTCAGAGCCATAATATACGTCCCAAGTGCCATCTGAGCGACGTTTATCGAGAATATGCCTAATTACGCCATCTTTCTTTTCGTCCTTAGCATTATCTATAAAATACATACAAAGAAGCCACTGAGCTTCCATACAGCAATTTGTGTCGAGAGGGGCAACCCACATACCTTCGCTGTTTTGTTGGGGAATTACCCACTTCGCAGCTGCTTTAATTGTTTCTTTTAAAGTTTTTTGGGTATTTTTTGAGGCAGAAATACTCTGCTGAGGGCTATTAGTTTTATTTGTTTCGTCCATTCTCTAAATATAATTATCTTAACATTATCTTAACATTTTTGTCGATTTGTCAAATAAACTTTTAAAAAAATGTAGAAAAAACTTGTCAAAATGGGTGAAATACATAGTGTAGATAATGTATGCAAAATATCTTTATAGCAAAAGAAAGCGACCCTAGAGAATTTAGAGTTGCCTTAACTGCTCTTGATGTAGCTAAATTAGTAAAAGCGAAATGGAGCGTAAAAGTAGAATCAAACGCAGGTGTAAAATCAGGTTTTAGCGACCAATCTTATATAGATGCAGGTGCTGAAATTGTAGATAAGTCTGCAGAATACACAGCTGACTTTGTTGTTAGTGTAAATAAGCCATCTTTAGAAGATGTTGCAAAGCGTAAGGCAGGCTCTATACATATGAGCTTTATAGACCCTTTCAACGATAAGGAACTTATCAAGGCTTTCGCTGATGCAAATGTAACTGCTTCTAGCTTGGAGATGATTCCAAGGTCTACTATTGCACAAAAAATGGACGCTCTAAGTTCTCAAGCGAACTTGGCAGGTTATATGAGTGTTTTAGTTGCAGCTCAAAATACATCTAAGGTTTTGCCTATGATGATGACTCCTTGTGGTACGCTAAGCCCACTTAAGTTTTTCATCATTGGTGTAGGTGTTGCTGGCTTGCAAGCTATTGCAACTGCTAAGCGTTTAGGGGCAAGAGTTGAAGCTTATGATACTCGCCCTGTAGTTGAAGAACAAGTTAAGAGCTTGGGTGCAAAATTTATAAAAATTGACGTAGGTGAAACTGGTCAAACAGCTCAAGGTTATGCTAAGGAATTGACTGCTGAACAACTAGAAATGCAAAGAAAGGGTATGATTAAAGTATGCTCTCAAGCAGATGTAATTATTACTACTGCAAAGACTTTTGGCAGAAAAGCTCCTGTTCTTTTAAAGAGCGATATGCTAGAAGCGATGAAGTCTGGTAGCGTAGTTATAGACTTGGCTATCGAAGCAGGTGGTAACGTTGAAGGTGCTATTGCTGACGAAGTTGTTACAACTGAAAATGGCGTGAAAATCTTGGCTATAACTAAGATTGAATCTATGTTGGCAGGAAGTGCTAGCCAAATGTTAAGTGCTAATTTCTACAACTTTATAAACCACTTCTCTGATAAAGAAGGCGTGTTTACATTGAATATGGAAGACGACATCACAAAGTCTTGTATAGTTGTAAAAGATGGCGAAATTAGAGACGAAAGATTTAAGTAAGAAAGACTTTTAATTATGGAAATTATATTATTATTGTTTATATTTACTCTAGCTGCCTTTTTAGGTTTTGAGCTAATTAGTAAAGTACCAAGTCAACTTCACACTCCTTTGATGAGTGGTTCAAATGCCATAAGTGGTATTACTATAGTTGGTGCATTGATTGCAACAGGAGCAGATAATGGCGTTGTTGCCTCTATCTTAGGCTTCTTGGGGCTATTGCTCGCTACAGTAAACGTAGTAGGTGGTTATGTTGTAACTAACAGAATGTTGGCTATGTTCAAAAAGAAGGGATCTAAATAAGATGGAAGCTGATAGCATTAAAATTATAATAAACTTAGTTTATATCGTATCTGCAATTTTATTCGTACTTGGTATTAAGATGCTAGGTAAGGCAGATACAGCGAGAAAGGGCAATTTAGTCTCTTCTGTTGCTATGTTTGTGGCAGTTATTGCTACATTCTTTGACCCATCTATTGAACACGCAGTTATGCCTTGGGTATTGATTATTTCAGCTGTGGCTCTTGGTGGCGTAATTGGTTTATTTGCTGCTAAAAAAGTCGAAATGACTTCTATGCCAGAATTGGTAGCCTTATTTAATGGCTTTGGTGGCTTGGCTTCTTTATTAGTTGCTTGGGCAGAATTTGCTCCTGGTGGCGATAATGCTATGTTGGGCTTCACTAGAACTGCTGTAATTCTTGCAGTGCTAATTGGTGGTATAACTTTCACAGGCTCTATATATGCTTGGGCTAAGTTGTCTGGTAAAATTTCTGGTTCAGCTCAAGTATTTGGTGGGCAAAAACTAGTTAATGGTGCTATTGCAGGAGCGTTAATTTTGTCTTCTATAGCATTTGCAAGCGTAGGCGATTACTCTGTTGCTGCAGTATGCTTAGGTTTAGTTATAGTTTTATCCCTCGTTTTGGGTATAGCTGCTGTAATGCCTATAGGTGGTGGAGATATGCCTGTGGTAATTTCTCTATTGAACTCTTTAAGTGGCTTGGCTGCTTGTGCTGCAGGCTTTGTAATCAAGAATAATGTATTGATTGTTGCAGGTTGCTTAGTTGGTGCTAGTGGCGTTATCTTAACTGTAATTATGTGTAAGGCGATGAACAGAACGCTATTTAACGTATTGTTCTCTGGCTTTGGCTCTACTGCTCAAGCAGACGCTGGCGAAATCGAAGGCGAAATGAAAGGTATATCTACCGAAGACGCTTTCTACGTACTAGAAGCCGCACAAAGTGTTATCTTTATCCCTGGTTATGGTATGGCTGTTGCTCAAGCTCAGCACGCTGTTAAGGAATTATCTGCCCTATTAGAAGATAGAGGCGTTGAAGTTAGCCACGCAATTCACCCTGTAGCTGGTAGAATGCCAGGACATATGAACGTATTGTTGGCTGAAGCTGATGTTCCTTACGAGCAATTAAGCGATATGGAAACTGCAAATGCTGTAATGGATAACGTAGATGTAGCAATCGTAATTGGTGCAAATGACGTTGTAAACCCTGCTGCTATTGAAGATGAGGCAAGCCCAATTTATGGTATGCCTATTATTGAATGCCATAGGGCGAAAACTGTATTTTGCTTAAAGCGTGGTCAAGGAGCTGGTTTCTCTGGCTTGGTAAATAAATTATTCTTTGCTCAAAACACTAGAATGATTTATGGCGACGCGAAGGCAACTATAACAGACCTAGTCGCAGCCTTCAAAGACTAACAGGCGTTATATCACGTCTTATGCTTCGTTTCGGGCTTTTGCTGAGACTCTCACGTATTAATATACGCTTCGACCCTCATCAAAAACCCAAAGCCTTGCCTAAGACGCAATCTAACACCTCTTAACAAAAAATCTCACCCTAACGATGTGAGATTTTTTGTGGATAAATCGAAAGCTTTAGGAAAAAATAAGACAAAGAAATTTTCTTAAGGACGGGAACTAAGTCCTTAAGTGGGGGTTGGGGCAAAGCCCCAATATCTATTTATTTATATTATGACGAAGAAAGAAAGAGCAGAAATTATATTAAGGGAGTTTAATGAGTTGTACCCTGAGCCTAAAATTCCATTAGATAGTAGGAATACTTTTACGTTTTTGATAGCAGTGTTGCTTTCGGCACAGTGTACAGATAAGCGAGTTAATGAGGTTACGCCGAAGTTGTTTGACTTGGCAGATAGTCCTGAAAAGATGATGGGGCTTTCCTTGGAGAGTATAGAGGAGATTATTCGACCTTGTGGATTTTTTAGGGTAAAGGCAAAGAATATAAAGAAGCTTAGTAAGGATTTGGTGGATAAATTTGAGGGGATAGTTCCTGATAATTTTGAGGATTTGGAGTCTTTGGCAGGTGTAGGGCATAAGACGGCAAGCGTGTTGATGCAGCAATCTTTTAATAAGCCAGCCTTTCCTGTGGACACGCATATACATAGGCTTGCGACTAGGTGGAAGCTTAGTAGTGGCAAGAGTGTAGAGCAAACTGAAGCTGATTTAAAGAAGCTTTTTGCTAAGGAGCATTGGCATAAGCTTCACTTGCAATTTATATATTATGGGAGGGAGTATTGCCAAGCTCATTCTTGTAAAAGCCCAGAAAAATATTGTAAGCTCTGTAAGCAATTTCGTTAATTTGTTTTATGTTATGTCGCAAAAAAATAGCGTTCCTTTTTAGGGGGACGCTATTTTTGTTTTAGCTATTTAGCTTATACGTTTTTGAAAAAGTCGTTACCTTTGTCGTCTACTAAGATGAAGGCAGGGAAGTTTACAACTTCAATCTTCCAAACAGCTTCCATACCTAATTCAGGGTATTCGAGTAGCTCCACCTTTTTGATATTTTCTTGAGCTAATAGGGCAGCAGGACCGCCTATAGAACCAAGGTAGAAACCTCCGTGTTTTAGGCAAGAGTCTGTAACTTGTTGAGAGCGATTTCCCTTTGCAATCATAATCATTGCAGAAGAATTGCTTTGGAACAAGTCTACGTAGCTATCCATTCTACCTGCAGTAGTTGGTCCAAAAGAGCCAGATGGCATACCTTCAGGAGTCTTAGCAGGACCTGCATAGTATACAGGGTGATTTTTCAAATATTCAGGTACACCCAAGTTATTGTCTATACGCTCTTTAATCTTTGCGTGGGCAATGTCTCGAGCAACGATGATTGTACCATTTAGGCTCAATCTAGTCTTAACAGGATACTTTGCCAATTCAGCCAATACTTCAGGCATAGGTCTATTTAGGTCTATAGATACAGCACCTTCAGAAGTGTCTTGAGTCTTGTATTGAGCAGGGATATATTGTTCTGGGTTTTCCTCAAGCTCTTCAAGCCAAATACCATCTTTGTCGATTTTAGCCTTAACATTTCTGTCAGCAGAGCAAGATACACCCAAGCCTATAGGGCAACTAGCTCCGTGCCTTGGCATACGTATAACTCTAACGTCGAGAGCAAAATATTTACCACCAAATTGAGCCCCTATACCCAAGTTCCAAGCAGCGTCGAGAACTTGCTTTTCAAATTCAACATCTCTAAATGCGTGTCCAAGCTCATTACCTGAAGTTGGAAGCTTGTCGAGATACTTAGTGCTTGCCAACTTAACAGTCTTTAAGCAAGTTTCAGCAGAAGTTCCACCAATTACGAATGCAACGTGATAAGGAGGGCAAGCTGCAGTACCCAAGCTCTTAAGCTTTTCAATCATAAAGTTCAATAACTTGTCCTTAGTGATGGTTGCCTTAGTTTCTTGGTATAAATAAGTTTTGTTTGCAGAGCCACCACCTTTAGCAACAAATAAAAATTCGTATTTATTAGAATTAGTTGCATATAAGTCTATTTGAGCTGGCAAGTTACAAGCAGTGTTAACTTCGTCCCACATATTTAGAGGGGCATTTTGAGAGTATCTCAAATTTTCTTGAGTGTAGCAATCGAATACACCCTTAGATAAAAACTCTTCATCTTCGCAACCTGTAAAAACGTATTGTCCTTTTTTACCTACTATAGTTGCAGTTCCTGTGTCTTGGCAAAAAGGTAGCTGACCCTTAGATGCAACTTCGGCATTTCTCAACAGAGTTAGAGCAACGCTCTTGTCGTTTTCAGAAGCTTCTGGATCTTCTAAAATTGCAGCGACTTGCTTTAAGTGAGCAGGTCTAAGCAAGAAAGACACATCTCTAAAAGCCTTACGAGCTAGATATGCTAGTGCTTGAGGCTCAACTTTAAGAATTTCTTGGTCTCCGAGCATTTCTGTAGAGACCATATCCTTAGTTAGGAGCTTGTATTTAGTTTCGTCTTTTGCAAGAGGAAACATTTTTTGATATTTAAATTCTTTTGCCATAATTTTTATAATCTAAGTTAAAAGTTGATTATCCTATATATTCTTTGTCGAAGTATTTTCTCAATACTTGAGGGATTTTAACCTTACCATCTTCAGTTAGGTTATTTTCAAGTATAGCAGCTAAGACTCTAGGTATTGCAAGAGCAGAGCCATTTAGAGTGTGTACAATTTCTAGTTTATTTGTATCTTTGTTTCTAAATTTGATATTAGCTCTTCTAGCTTGGAAGTCAGTGAAGTTAGAGCAACTAGATACTTCTAGCCACTTTTGTTGCCCTGCAGCCCATACTTCTAAGTCGTATTGCTTAGAGTGAGGAAAACCTATGTCCTTTGTGCATATAGATAGCACTCTATAAGGAAGTTCTAGGGCTTGGAGGATTTTTTCTGAGTCGAGTCTTAGCTTTTCTAGCTCATCAAAGCTTGTGTCTGGGTGAACCCACTTAACTAATTCAACTTTGTCAAATTGGTGTAGACGATTTAAGCCACGAACGTCTTTGCCCCAAGAACCAGCTTCACGCCTAAAGCAAGGAGTGTACGCACATCTATATACAGGTAAGTCGCTCTCTTGGAAAGTTTCGCCTCTAAAGAAATTTGTTAGAGGAACTTCAGCAGTTGGAACCATATAAAAGTCGTCTTGAGCGTCGTGATACATCTGTCCTTCTTTGTCAGGTAATTGACCAGTAGCAGTCGCACTTGCAGCGTTTACCATCAAAGGACACATAACTTCTTCGTAGCCACTTTTGTCTGCCATATCTAAGAATAGAGAGAGCAACGCCCTAACTAGTTTCGCCATATCGCCAACGTAGAAAGGAAAGCCAGCTCCTGTAACTTTAACGCCCTTAGCGAAGTCTATATAGCTTTCGAAAGATTTAATATCCCAGTGAGGAACTGCATTTTTGATAGCAGAAATGTCGCCCCAAGTGTATGTTTCTTGGTTATCCTTTTCAGTCTTACCTTCAGGAACAGAGTCGTGAGGCATATTAGGGATAGTTAGCAATAAGCCCTTCCAAGTCTTTTCAGCTTCATTTGCCTTTTGTTCTAGCAACTTAACTTGGGCTGAAATTTCCTTAAGCTTTACAACTTCTTCTTTGAAAGCAGGCGAAGATTTGTCTGCAGAAGCGAGGGCTTTGCTTGCCTCATTTTGTTTAGCTCTTGCGTTTTCAAATTCAGATAAGATATTTCTTCTTTCTGTATCGAATGCTAGAATTTTATCTAGGTCGCAATCGAATTTTTTTAGTGCGATTTTAGCACGTAAAGTTTCAGTTTGTTCTCTTAAAATTTTTAGATCTATCATAATTTTATATATTATCTTATATATACTATATAAGAGTATTAGTCAGTGTTTATCAAGTTTATTTTGTATAAGCGTTTAAAATTTCAAAGTAATACATTTTGTGTAGGTCTTTTTCAGGATACCACTTGTCGAGTATTGGCTTATCTATAAAGTCTTTTTCGAGGAGTTCACTCGCATATACTTTTCTACATTCTAATACTAGCTTTGCCTCTTCATAGTAAACTGCTCCATTTTCTGTATATGCTGGTGTAAAACCACTTAGGGCAACTTTATCTGTGTCTTTGCCAGATTTTGTGCCGAACATACTTAGGGCTTTTTTATGCTCTTTGTCATAGAAGCTAAGGGTGCAAATCTCGCTATTTTCCATAATTGGATAAGTAAACCTTTGGGGGCGTATCATAGCAGTCGCAATAGGCATATTCCACATAAAACCTATACAACCCCAACTTGCTGTCATTGAATTGAATTTATCTTTATTGCCTGCAGTGATTAACAACCATTGCTTGCCTATTAAATTTATAGCATTTTCGCTAATTTCTTCTGGATTGATTTTTTTCATACTAAATAGGTGAATAATCTTGCTTAAATTTTTCAAAAATACAAGATAATATCTATATAATGACAACTTTAACTGAATTTATAAGCTTCTTAGACGAAGTTACAATGCAAAAGGATATTGCAGACTACAAGACTGCTTATAATGGTTTGCAGTGCGAAAATGAGACAAAAAAAGTCTCTAAAATTGCTTGTGCAGTTGACGCAGGTCTCTATGAAATTGAAGAAGCGATAAGAATTGGAGCAGACATACTCTTAGTCCATCACGGAATGTTTTGGCAAGCTCCTTTGCCTATAACTAAGTTGAATTACAAAAAGATTAGCTCTATGCTTAAGGGGAATTTAGCCCTTTATTCTTGCCACTTGCCAGTAGATGCAAATATGGATTTTGGCAATAATATATCTATAGCAAGGGCTCTTGGCTTGGAGGTTATAGAAAATTGTTTCGACTTTGTTGGCACAAAAATTGGAGTACTTTGTAAAGCTAATTGTAGTAGAAGCGAACTTGCTTTGAAATTGCAAAAGCTCTTTCCTAATACCTATAAGGCACTTGAGTTTGGTTCTGAAAATCCATCTAAAATTGCTATATGTAGTGGCGGGGCAGGCGACTGTATAGACCTACTTGAAAGCATAGATTGCGATACTTATATCACAGGCGAAATCAAAGAGGAATATTTCATAAAAACTAGAGACAATAACTATAATGTATACCCTTGTGGGCATTATGCAACTGAGGTCTTTGGTATACACAATTTAGGAAAAAAAGCAGCAGAAAAATTTGGCTTAGAATGCGAATTTATAACAACAAATAATATAATTTAAAAAATAAGGCGACTAATATGAAAAAAATAGCAATAATTAATGGCGTAAATTTAGATAGACTAGGCAAGCGTGAACCTGAAATATACGGCTCAACTACTTTAGACGAAATCAATCAAGCTCTAAGGCGAAGAGCTAAAAATGTGGAATTTACTGCCTTTCAAAGCAATCACGAAGGGGATATTATAGATAAAATTGCAACCCTAACTGACTTAGGTTATGACTATTGCATAATTAACCCTGGGGCATTCACTCACACTAGCGTTGCCCTAAGAGACGCTATTGCAGGCTCTTCTATCAAGTTTGTAGAAGTGCATATCTCTAATATATACAAGCGTGAAGAGTTTAGGCACAAGTCTTTGACTGCCTCTCAGTGCGAAGCTGTAATTACTGGTATGGGTACTTATGGATACTGTGCAGCCTTGGATTATTTCTTAAATTTAGACTAAATGTCTTACTCTTGTATAGACTTTGAAGCTGAATTAAATCCAAGACAATTCGAAGCTGTTTCTGCTCCTTATGACGTGCCATCTTTGGTACTTGCAGGGGCTGGTTCTGGTAAGACTAGAACCTTGACATACAGAATTGCATACCTCATTGAGCGTTTTAATTTAGCTCCAGAAAATCTCTTGCTTTTGACCTTTACAAATAAGGCAGCAAGGGAAATGCTTCAGCGTACAGAAGTGCTAACAGGGCTTTCGGCTCGTAGCTTTTGGGGTGGGACTTTTCACTCTATAGCCTCTCGTTTCTTGCGTATAAATGCAGATAAAGTTGGCTTGGAGTCGAACTTTTCTATAATGGACGCAGAAGACGCAAACAAGCTCTTAAAGGAAAGTGTCGAAGCTGAATTACCTAAATTTTTCTCTAATAAAAACAACCCAAAAGTGAAATTGCTTAGGGAAATTATTAGCTATTCTATAAATACTTGTATGACGATAGAGCAGGCTATGTTCGATAGATTTTCTTGGCTTGAAACTTCTTCTTCAGATATAGACCGAATTTTAAGTGCGTATAATACTAAAAAGCGTGAGAATAATCTTTGCGATTTTGATGATTTACTCCAACTTTGGCTAAGGCTCTTAGATGAAAATCCAGATATTTTAGAGAGGTATCAACACAAGTTTAAAAATATCTTAGTAGATGAATATCAAGATACTAACTTGTTGCAGTCTACTATCTTAGATAAGTTGTCGTCTTGTAAAAATATAAGTGCTGTAGGAGACGATGCTCAATGTATCTATACTTGGCGAGGAGCTCACATAGAAAATATTTTGAATTTTACAGAGCGTTACCCTAATGCAAATATCTTTAAAATTGAAAATAATTACAGAAGTAGCCCTCAAATTCTTAGCTTTGCAAATAGCGTATTGCGTGCAATGCCTCAATATGAAGTATACGAAAAAAAGCTCTTGCCAGTGAGGGACGATATGTCCTTGCCAAGGGTTATTAGAGCAACAGACGCACGCTCTCAGGCTATAATGGTAGCAGATAAAATCGAGGAAATTGCAAAGCCACTTTCAGATATAAAATACTCAGATATGGCAATTTTATACAGAGCCCACAAACACTCTTTAGAAATGCAATTGGCTATGCAACGTAACTCTTTGCCTTTTGTAATTACTAGTGGCTTGAAGTTCTTTGAATACGCACATATTAAAGACGCAATATCCCAACTTCGATTTTGTGCCAACCCTAAAGATACTATTTCTTTTGCAAGATTTGTACAGTTGTTACCTAAGTTGGGGCGTAAAACTGTTGCGAAAATTTACGATAAGGCTTTGCTTTGTTCTCTCAATAAAGATATTTCAATCCCCGAAGCTCTCTTGGATAAAACAGTGCTAAGTGCTGTGCCAAAATTGGCTAAGGAGCTTTATGAAGATATGGCTAAAAATATTTTAACTATGCACAATTCTCTTAGAGCAGAAAAAGAGAAGAAGGAGGTGCAGATAGATTTATTTGAAGCTCTAGCAGAAAAAGAGGAGGAGAAAAAACTCTCTTTATTGGAAATTATTGAGCTGACTAAGGGATATTGGTACGAAAGTTATCTAAAGACGAATTTTGATAATTGGCAAGAGCGTTTAGGCGACTTTGATACACTTGAGGAATACGCTTCTAAATTCCAAGATGTGCATACATTTTTAGAAAGTGCATCTTTAGAAATCTCTGAAGCTGAAAATTCATCTAATCAAGAAAAGCCAAATTGCGTGCGAATGATGACTATACACCAATCTAAGGGCTTGGAGTTTAAGGTTATATTTCTAATAGGAACAGCAGATGGAATGTTCCCACTCGAGCGTGCTATAGAAGAAGATAATCTCGAAGAAGAGCAAAGATTATTCTATGTGGCATGCACTAGAGCAATGGACAGCCTCTACCTAGCATACCCCAGAATGACGCTTAAACACGGCTCTTTTATAATGTGCGAACAAAGCCGATTTATCGACGATGTAGACTCGTGTCTTTATACCACCAACTTCTAATCTTTGGGGCGAAATCTCACAGTTTATGCTTCGTTTTGGAAAATTTTTGAGACTCTCACGTATTAATATAACATCAACCCCAAAAAAAGCCCAAAGCCTTGCCTAAACTGCAATCTCTCGCCCCAAGCAAAAAATCTCACTCTACGATGTGAGATTTTTTGTGGGCAAAACCGAAAGTGTTTTTTATATGCTTCGTTTCGGGCTTTTGCTGAGACTCTTAGGTATTAATATGTGTTTCTATCATCATCAAAAGTCTAAGGCTTTGGGTAAAAAGAGCGTTCTCTTTTTGAAGAACGCTCTGAAATGTTTTTGTCTTTAATTTTTTTACGCCCCAAGCTTTAGAAGGCGTATCTATAATTAACCCTAAAGTTATGAGATGTTATGTTTTCGGAAGCTTCTATTGAATAGCTTAAGCCTATTCTTGTGTTGTTCTTTTTAAATTCAAAGCCGAATAGGGCATTGTAATTTAAGGTATTGTAGGCTTCTATGCTTAGGGAAGTTGCGATTATGTCTGTGAAGCTTGAAGTGCTTTCGGAGTATAAATCGCCAGTTCTGTATATTAAGCTTAGGTCTACTATAGGTCTACTATAGGGCTTAAGAACCAATCATTATCTAGTATAAACTCTCTAGTGAAAGTGATACCTACTGGAATTGAGAATATTGATTGACCTTTTGTATCTACGTTTAATATAGAATTACCTGATTGCTTTACATCGTAGTCGCTTAGGGATATATAGATATATTCGAAGCCTGCGTGTGGAGTTATAGTGTACTTATCTACTTGGATATTATAGTCTACTCTAAGGTCTGCACTGAAGGCAAAAGCGTCTATATCTGCATATAAATTTGAGCCAGCAGAGTTATATTTTTCTATATCGTTGTCAGTGATAGCAAAGTTTAAGTCTGCATAGAACAGCCAATTACCAGATTTATAGCCATTATATAGTGTAAAACTGTAGAAAGAGAAATCGTTATTAGTGTCATTGAAATCGCCTACAGAATTAGACTCGCCTGCACCTCCGTGTAGGGCTAGACCTATACGATAGTTATCGCCAAATGTGTAGTCTGCACCAACATTGCCACCTGCAAAGTACATATCATAACCTGTAGAGTACGCCCCAGCGTTTAATCCACGAGCTTCAGAATATGTATACATAGGGATAGCCCAAACGCCCCAATTTGTAGCTTCTTCTTTAGTGCCACAGCAAGGGCAATTTCCATTGCAATAGAATTGATTACTTTCTGCGTCATAAGAGCATTTGCAGTAGTCGTTTTGATTAAATGCAGATTTACCTACGCTATATCCTGAATTTACAGCAGAGAAACGAGCCATAGTAGTATCTCTAGCTAAGTGAGTTAATATACCCATTATAGGAGCTACGCTATCCATCATAGACATTGTGTCAGTTACGCCGCTTTCATTTTGTTCGAATGTTAGATATACTGAAGTGCCAGCGTCTGTAGATGTAATAACAGTGTCGTCTAAGACGGTATCATCATAGCTTTCTATTTCATTGCTATATGACATTACAGTAATTTCTTCTTCTGTTGAGTCGCTTTCTTCTTCTCTCCATTCTATAGTTGCAACAGAATATAGAGGGTTAGCCGAAACAACAGCTTCTAAGTCCCACTTTGAATATTTAGAAGAAGCACCATCGAAGTCTTCGGCTATACGTAAATCGTCGCCAGATGTTATATATACAACAAGTCCTGCACCACTTTCTACATTTAAAATGCTATATCCATCGCCAATGAGGGCAGCTGTTACACTACTTGAAGAATAAGAGCTTGAGCCGCCTGTAGAGTCTCCGTGTATAACAAGAAGAGAGTCGCTGGCAAAGTTAGCTGAATTTGAGCTAAATTCATAATTCTCATCAAAAGAGCCAACACTAATATAATTACCTACATATAAGTAAGAGCCAAGCATTAAAGTAGCACTGTAATTACTAGCTATGCTTTGAATGATTTCTGAATTAAACCACGCATCGTTCAAATCCTCAGTTTCATCAGAACCTTCTACAATTAATGTACCCTCATTTAGAGAAAATGAGCCAAAATTCTCAAAACTTGAACGAATTAAAATAGTGCCTGTGCCATTCTTAACAAGAGTACCATCGTTATAAACCGAGTCAACATTATCATCTTTGCCATACTCGCCTATAATAAGCGTGCCATCTACATCAAAAGTAAAATTGCCATAATTGAAGAGAAATCCACCTGCAGTTGCAGTGTTGCCAGTGTTTATAATAGTGCTTTCTTCCGTTATTGTATAAGTTAAAACTCCATTGGTAGAATTATAAATAGCTCCACCTAAGCCATATACGTCTGTAGAAGTAGCAGAATTATTATTAAAACTACTGTCAGTTATATTTATAGTGCTAGAATTATAAATAGCACCACCATAAGCACTTCCTTCTATGGATATAGCTGAGTTATTACTAAAATCAGAATAAGATATTTCACTTATTATATCAGAGTTGTAAATAGCACCACCGTAAGCACTTCCGCTTGTCGATATGGCTGAGTTATCACTAAAAGTAGAATAAGATATTTCACCTATATAAGCAGTATAATTGCAAATAGCACCACCTCGAGAAGCAGAAGTTGCAGAAGAAGTATAGTTGTCAGAGAATATGCAATTGGTTATTGTGTATATATAACCTCCATAATTATATATAGCACCACCTCGAGCATAGGTAGAACTAGAATATGCGTAATTATTACTGAATGTAGAATTTGAAATTGTATCTATAGTAGAGGCATAATTACAAATAGCCCCACCATAACTAGCGTAACTTGCATTAGTATATACGTAGTTGTTGCTAAAGATAGAATTTGAAATTGTATCTATAGTAGAGTAGTAATAATTACAAATAGCCCCACCCCAAGCATACGCATTGCTATTGATGTAGTTTCCATCAAAATAACAAGTGTCTATAGTGCTTATAGTACTTCCCACGCAGTTTGCAATAGCAGCACCTCCAACGCCGCAATTACTACTTGAAGCCGTCCATATAATATAGTTATCTGTAAAGTACGTATACTCTATTTTGTTTATAGTGCCATAGTAAGTAGTAGCAATTGCCCCACCATATTGACTAACAGATGCACTCATTGTAATTCCGATATTATCAAAACCACAGTAGGGATATATCCTCTACTGTAGCTCCGTATACTTGCAATCCAATTCCATAACCATTGCCACCCCAATCAATTTGATTTATATCATACATTAATACATTCTTTAAGGAACTTAATGTAGTGCCACTTTCGAGAGAAATTCCCATACTTGACGTTTCCACAGCCGAGTGGGTTATACCTAAGTTTTCAATACTTAAAGTTCCGCTTTTTAGTGTTATAACTGGTGTAGAATAACTCTCTTGAGTATTTCCTAGAACATAATTATCGCCATCAATTTCTAAATCGCTATATATATAAATTTTTAAATCTACACCATTTCCATCTAAGGTATAGGAAGTTTCAGAGTTGTCTATTGCTGTGCTTAGCCCAGTGTCTGTAGTACTTAAATCTGTAATGCTTTGATTTAGATAAGACAATCTATCGTTAAGTTCACTAGCGTCATTATAAGTTATTTCTTCGTCTGCTATAGCAAGTCCAAAGATGGAAAAGCTTGTTAATATGGCAATAGGCAATTTTCGTATGGGCATAGTTAGCCCTACTTTTTTCAAGGCATAGCCCTGCAAGGTATTCTTTTTCATATATAGTGTATTTTTTTAGTATTTTTTTTAGTTAGTAAAAATGAACACTTAAATATCCAAAGAAATGATTACCCAAAAAAGATATAAATAACCTACTTCTTATCTTATGTCTAAATTAAGCTAAAAAAACATAGGGATATTTAAGTGTTTATAAAAATGTACTGTATACCTAATACAGTTCTACTTTAGTCTCTCGGAAATGGCTTATTTACTAGTACTAGCAAAAGACTAAACATTAAAATATAATGAGTTTTTTAGTATTCCTCAAAATAACACAATACCAAAGAAGCCTACAGACAAGTAATTTAGGTAAAACATTTCAAAAAAAAGAATTGACAACTGTATTAGGTATACAGCTGTATATGAAAATATATTAATTTTCGATATATAAAGAACACAAAAAGAGCGTTCTTTTTTTTGAAGAACGCTCTGAAATGTTTTTGTCTTTAATTTTTTTATGCCCCAAGCTTTAGAAGGCGTATCTATAATTCAATCTGAAGTTATGAGATGTTATGTTTTCTGATACTTCGATGGAGTAGCCTAAGCCTATTCTTGTGTTGTTCTTTTGGAACTCGAAGCCGAATAAGCCACGGAAGGTGTAGTTATTGTAGGCTTGTATGCTAAGGTCTGTAGGGTCTATG
>JAWXTY010000006.1:58175-82381 GCA_044433115.1 Opitutales bacterium | reverse complement strand
ATTTTGTTTTCATTTAGAAGCTTTGAAACAATCTTGTTGTTTTCGATGCTTCCCATATGAAAAGACTTACGATATTCTCATAAAAAAAATATTTTGCAAGCTTTTTTTACAAATTTCTTAATCTTTTTTCAATAAAGTTTTAATAACACTCGACGAAACCCCACGCCCTAAAAACCTAAGTCCCTAATAAACAAACTATCCCCTTACCCTAAGCAAAATCCAATAAAAAGCTTAAGTTTTTATAAAAAAAACGACAAAACAAAGCAAAACGCCCTCAATTTTGTCGTCCGGATAGAAATATATGCCTTGAAATATATAATTTTTGTCTATTTTGAGCTTTCTGATGGCTCTAAGTCCCCTTTACTTGAAGCAAAAATTATTAATCTAAGAAATGCAGCATTCATTTCTAGCGATTTTTTCTGTTGAATTTTAAAATCTGCATAGGCACTTTTTAAGTTTTCGGGCAAATCTTCAGTGTCTATATCTTTATGAAAGGGGTGCAGATGGTTTATATAATAAGAATTTATAGTCCTTGAAGCATATATGTATGCAAATATTGGATTAATAAATTCCCCAAAATCATCTGGATTTCTCTTAATTCTATCTAATACATCGCCTAGTCTATCAGCATCAGCGTTATCTATTAGAAGAAAAACGTCATCTTCAATGCCTGCGTTCTCTATAAGATGCGTGTATTCTTTTTTCATTCTTTCATTTAGCTCAAGCTTCTTGGCTCTAAGTTTTGAATAAAAGTCTTTAGCATTTTGTAGGGTTTTAATATTTTCTACGTGTTCAAAGCCAGCTTCTTCTAATATAGCCTTAGCAAGCCCTGCCCTATGCCCTGACTTACAGAATATAATTATCTCTCTCTTCTTATATATAGAGAGCAAATCGACTTTGTCTTTAAAGTTACTATCATAGGGGACAAGTACTGATGGATTTGCACGAGTGGTGTCCAAGTGGTCGACGCAAGCTTCTTCTATGCTTCTGACATCTAAAAAGACACATTCCATATCGGGGTCATATTTCAAATTACTTGCGAAGCAGTGTATAATAGATAGTATAAATAAGAGAATGAGTGCTTTGATTTTCATATATTTTAAGATTTAATTTAAGATTTATATATAGAGTAACCAACTATTGCGATAAAGGCAAGTATGAATATAAAGAAGAAGGTGAAGAAGAATATATGGAAGGCTTTTATGAAAAATTGTAGGACTAGGGAGGGTTTTCCCTCTATATATACATTGTTTTCACGCAAAAGATTGTAAAGTGCGATGGCGTTTATGGGGGTAAAGCATATATAGGAGGGGTAATTGGCTTCGTTGTGTATTATATAAAAGCAATTATATTTTAGTTTTATCAAGACTTCGCTTGGATTAAAGGAGTAAGTCTTTGTATATATAATATAGCTAGTTTTTAAGATGAGCTTTTCGCCAAGGCTTAGAGTTGCTAAGGGATATGAGCCTCGTGTTTTGATAAAGTTTGAGTTGCCTATGCCAAAAGCACCTCTGAATGTATCTTTCATAATGTATCCTCTGCTTTATCTGGTGGGGCAAGGGTGAATATTGTATTAAATACGCCTAGAGTATCTTTAAAATATCCAAAGAGACGAAGTCCACTTAGGTCATATTTTCCTTTTACTGCAATACGTGTAAAATTAAAGCTATGTATTTTATTAGAGCTAGCAATATATCCTGTTACGCCAAAGTTAGTTTCGGCATAATTTGTACGTATATCAAAGCTAAAGAAGTCGCCAAGTTCTTCGCCGAGTCTAAGTATAGAGCTTCTGCATATACCCATTTCTATAGCAATTAAGTCTAAGCTCAAAATTTCGCCATCTTTAGTTCTAATTAAGCCTACATAAGTTTTATCCTCTCTAAATTTACCAACTTTATGCTCAACTAAGGCTTCTTTTATATACTTATATGTATCAGTGTGTTCTGCTTCAACGTGAGGAGTTAATATATACTTAACACTTTCTAAGGCACGCGTTGTCTCTTGTTTTGGATAAAAGAATATATTTATAGATATAGGGCAATTATTTAAAAAAGATGGATAATTGCTTGAAGTTGTATTCATATTCATAGCCAGTTTTGAGAGAGAAATTTGCTTAGATGAAATATCAAAAGGTATTTCTTGGGATATTGCGTTTTCTATCAAGTCGGCAACAAAGGAGTCGCCAGAGGGGCTTGGAATATATCTATATTTTGTGCCATCGAGCTTTGTTGCCTTATGTGAAAATTTGTTTAGCAAGTCATAGGCAATATTTTCCTTGAGATTTTCGTCTATAGACATTAGCTGGAGGTATTTTTTACCATTTTTCAATTCATACTCTGCCCCAAAATACTTGCCCTCATTATTTGTCGCTTTGCTAAGAGAAGCTAAACATCTATCAGAAAGCCCAGCTTGCCCTGCATATGAGCTTAGATTAAAGAGGGTTAATGTTAGAGATAATAGATACAACAAACTTTTCATAAAGGTGAGTTCTAAAAATTGGCAATTAGCTATTTTTAAGATTGTTTTTAGCGTAATTTTCTTGTTTTTTAAGGCGAACACCTTCAGGGGTAGAATATTTGCGTTAGCAAATACCTGAAAGGCGAGACATCTTTAGATGCGAGTTCAATAATGCAATTATTTAATGTAAAAGCAAGGAAATTCAAGCAAAAACAGGCTAAAAAGAGCAATTGTAGCTTATCTTAGTGCAAAAACTAAGTTTTTGCTTTCTTGTAAAAACCAATTTTTAGAATTCACCTAAACTTATTAAAGTATTTTAAACCCAATGCGTCAAGAGAAAAGGCTTGCTCTTTTTTCCCTAATTTGCTTTAATCCTCTATATGAAAAGACGATTTTATTTGAAATTATTAGCTACTCTTGGCTTGGCACTTCCACTTAACACTGCTTTCGCAAAAGAGGACAAGCCTATTATACATACAGTTATGTTTAAACTAAAGCACGCAGAAGGCTCTAAGGAAGAAAAGAATTTCTTGGAAAAGAGCGTGGAATTATCAAAGATAAAGGGCGTAAACAACTTTTCGCTAAGAAAGCAAATTAGCAAAAAGAACCCTTATAGCTATCAGCTTTATATGCAGTTTAATACGCAAGCAGACTATGATTTCTACAACAACCACCCAGAGCATCAAGCTTATGTGAAAAATTTGTGGCTAAAAGAAGTTGCCGATTTCCAAGAAGCAGACTTTATCTTAGCTGACTAATAATTCTTGAAAAAAAGCCCAAGGGGGCTTTTAAAAAGAGCAATTGTAGCCTATCTTAGTGCAAAAACTAAGTTTTTGCTTTCCTATTTAAAAACCAATTTTTAAAAGCCCCCTTATAACTGGTTTTGCATTCGTAACTTGTGAAAATCTCTTTAAGGAGTTTCTTGGCACTTAAATCTATAATTTCAACAGAGTTATAGTAGTCTAAGTGGTAGACTTTTAGTTTTGGGCTAAGTTCTTCTAAGAAAATTTCGCCTCTATTAATAGAGTGATCTTGCTGAATTACAGTAAAGGATATGCTCTTATTAAGTTTTTCTTCGAGGGCTTTGTGTGTATCTTTAAGTAGCTTTGTGTCGAGAAATTCTTGCATTGCCATATATACAAAGAGGATATTTTCAGATTTTGCGATGTTTTGGTAAAATCTATTTATCCTTTTTTCGTATTTACGTTTAACGCCTGCAAAAGATTTAGACAAGTCCTTTGCAGGGTCGAAATCGTGCCTAAAGGACATATTCGTCTTTATGTTTTGATATGCGTCTTTAAAGCCATCACTTGGGCTAATACGTTCTAGTTTATGATAGTCTAAAAAGTCTTGAAAGTCGTTTAAAATAAGATTAATTCGCTCTTGAAAAGTAGACACACCCACCCAATCGAAAGGTCCAGAACAAGACCTCAAGTGATATTTCTTTAGAAATAATGCACAGTCGCAATTAAATCCCAAAGAGTAAATTATGTCGAAGCTTTCTTTTTGCATAAATTTAGTTCTTTATTTCCATTTCCAAGAAATCGCCAAGTTTCTTTAGCATAGTTTCGGCAACTTCGGGTTCTTTTGCAAATACATTGTTTTGTTCTACGTCGTCTTCAGGGACTTTATATAGTTCAAATTTTTTCTTTGCATTGCCTGTTTTCTTTAGGGTTGCAACACTTGGAGCTATTAGCTTCCACGTACCATCTTGATAGGAACAAGATCTAGTTGCACCTTCAAAGAAGATAAAGTCTCTAGCCTTTGCATTGTCCTTTGCCAAAAGTGTGTCTGTCATATCCAAGCTATCAGGCAAAACGCCTTCAGGGACTTCTACGCCTGCAATCTTACACAAAGTTCTGCCTAAGTCTATAGTAGATATAGGTAAATCTGAAGTTTGAGGAGTGATAGTTCCCTTCCAATAAGATATAAAAGGAGTTCTAGCCCCACCTTCGTAAGAGTCGCTCTTAAAGCCTCTAAATCTGCCACTTGGGCTATGATTATGCTTTTTTGCCAATTCAACTGCATTGTCCTTATAACCATTATCAAGAGTAGCCCCATTGTCGCTACAAATTACAACTAGGGTATTTTCAGCTAAGCCAAGCTCTTCTAAAGTTTTTCTAAGCTCGCCCACAGACCAGTCAAACTCCAACATAGCATCGCCACGCAAGCCCAACATTGACTTTCCTTGGAAACGCTCATTAGGCATTCTTGGCACGTGTATATTAATGGCAGCAAAGAACATAAAGAACTTATTATCCTTATTTTCAGTCAGCCATTTTTTAGCTACGTCCACAAAGTCCACAGTCATATCTTCGTCTCTAATTAGAGCAGATTTACCCCCATAGCACCAACCAATACGCCCTATACCATTGTGTACAGTATTGTTATGCCCAAAACTCCAATCTAAACGCAAAGTATCTCTCAATGTTATACCAGACTCAGAATTAGGCTTTGGCTTATCTAAAACTTCTATAGGGTCGCTTGGGTCTAAATTCTTTAGTCTATGATTTTCCACATAGGCAGTTGGAACTCTGTCATTTGTGTTTGGAATAATAAAAGCATAATCAAAGCCACGCTCTAAAGGTCCTGGTTTTAATTCGCCATTCCAATCAGGTTTTTTCTCGCCAAGACCTAAGTGCCATTTTCCAATAACTGCAGTTTTATAGCCTGCTTTTTGCAAGAGCTGAGGAAAAGTTGTAGTTCCATCTTTAATTATAGCAGCTGCATTAGGAGGGGCAATCCCAGTGCCTTTTTGCCTAAAAGCATAAAGCCCAGTTAGCATAGAAAACCTTGTAGGCGTGCAAGTTGCAGCACTGGTATAACCAGCATTAAACTTAACACCATCTTTAGCAAAAGCGTCTAGGTTGGGAGTTGATATAGCTGTTGCCCCATAGCACGACAAGTCGCCTTGACCTACGTCGTCTGCCATAATGATTAAAATATTTGGGCTTTCCTTAGTCGCTTGTTCTGCAAAAGCTGAAAAACACAAAGAAACACCTAAGAGCGTATATATAAACTTCCTCATAATTTAAATTAAACTATCTTTTAAGAAAAAGTAAAGATTAAAAAATAAAAAACTTGCAAAGCGAGTAATTTATAATTATAAATTAGAACTTACTTATAAAAAATTGTACATACTATGAAAAAGTTTTTAACTACACTATTGTCTCTAAGCATATTACTTACTGGGCTTCAAGGTTTTGCGTCCAATTTAGATAAACTAAAGGGAAAGAAGATTCTTTACACTCAAAGGTCTCAATTTGAAAAAGACCACCACAACACTGCAACGCTATTCCAGCTAGGACAAATAAACGAAGCTAAGTTTAGAGGTGGCTCTGCTATGAGTATTTACGATGTAGATAGTGGCAAAAGCACTGTGATTTTAGAAAGTAAAGAAGGTATAATTAGAGACCCTGAATTATCTTATGACGCAAAAAAGATTATCTTTTCTATGCGTAAGGATAAGAATGACTTCTATCATATCTACGAGATGAATATAGATGGAAGTGGCTTAAAGCAACTGACTTTTGCTAAGAATATTTCAGACATAGACCCTGTTTATCTACCTAATGGCGACATTATTTTTGCGTCAACTAGGCACGCAAAGTTTTGTATGTGTAATAGGCACATAATGGCAAATCTATTTAGAATGGGTGGCGATGGTTCTAATATATATCAAATTAGTGTGAACACTCTTTTTGACTCTCACCCTACAGTGATGGCAGATGGCAGAATTTTATACGAAAGATGGGAATATGTAGACAGAAACTTTGGCGACGCTCAAGGTTTGTGGACTGTAAACCCAGATGGCACTCGCCACGCTATTTATTATGGCAATAACACAGCCCAACCAGGGGGAGTTATAGACGCAAGGCAAATCCCTAACACTGACTTAGTTGTTTGTATCTTTGGCAGTTGCCACGACAGACCTTGGGGTGCATTGGCTGTAATCGACAGAACTAAGGGCATTGATGGCGATCAATCAGTTGTAGCTCTAGTTCCAGAAAGTGCAAAGAAATTACTAGCTCCAAAAGGCGTGTTTAACTACGACGCATTTAGAGCTACTGAATTTATGCTTGAAGACCCATATCCTGTAGATAAAGAAAACTTTTTGGTATCTATAGCTTATAGAGAAAAATTTGAAGGCAAAGCTCCAAAAGTTTTACCAACAAAAAAAGCTGACATATATTTACTAAATACAGATGGCACAACAGAACAATTAATTTCTGCCGACCAAGATGTATTTGACCCTATTATTATAGAGGCACGCCCTTTGCCTAAAATTATCCCTGACATTAGAAATGACGAAAAGGACTCTGGCACTTTCTACGTACAAGACGTATACGAAGGTACTCATATGAAGGGGGTAAATCGTGGCGACGCAAAGTATATAAGGGTTATAGAAACTCCCGAAAAGAGAACTTGGTCACTAAACTCTTGGACAGCTCAAGGGGCTCAAGCTCCTGGCGTAAATTGGGACGGCTTTGAAAATAAGCGTATCATAGGCGAAGCCGAAATTGAAGCAGATGGCTCTGTTAGCTTCAACGCCCCTGCAAATAAGTTTGTGTACTTCCAACTCTTAGATAAAGATAAGAAGATGATTCAATCTATGCGTAGTGGAACTATGCTTATGCCTGATGAAACTTATGGTTGCATAGGTTGCCACGAAGACAGATTGATGGCTCCTATGATGGACTCTTCTCAAACAATGGCGTTAAAGAAAGCTCCTCAAAGCCTTAAACAATTCTTAGGCAAAGAGCCTGAAACATTTTCTTATATGCAAAATATTCAGCCTATATTGGATAAGCACTGCGTAAAGTGCCACGACGCTACTGGCGACAACAAGCTAATCCTTTCGAGCGATAAGAATATGTATTTTAACGCTTCTTATGTGAACTTAAATGTTGCAAAAATTATAAAGGTTGTAGGAGCTGGTCCTTCTAGTATTCAACTTCCTTACTCTTGGGGTTCTCACGCAAGTAAGTTGACAGAAATCATAGATGGCAATCACAAGAAAGTAAAACTAAGCAAAGAAGAAAAGGAAATGATATATACTTGGTTGGATATAAACGCTCCTTATTATCCTACTTACGAGACTTCATTTAACAACCATGCAGGCAGATCTCCTTTAACAAGCAAAGAAACTGCAGAAATTACAAAGCTAACAGACTTAGACTTTAGTCGAAAGGGAAAACTTGGCAAAATGTCAAGAAAAGACCCTGCGATAATCTACTTTGATAGACCAGAACTTAGCCCTATTCTAAAAAATGAAAAATTAGCTAATAACAAAGCAGGCTACAATAGAGTTTTAGAATTAATAAAGCTTGGCAAACAGCGTTTAGAAGAAACTCCTCGTGGCGACATTCTAAGCGAAATGCATACTGTAGACCCACTTATACAGCTACAATTAAATAATTTTCACGAAAGAAAAGCCGAAATGGAAAGATTTAAAGAAGCTATAATAAAGGGCGAAAAGGTATACGATAAAAAAGATTAATTGAGTTCTCAATAAATCTCAAAAAAAGATTAAGCATTAAATTCTTAAAAAATCACAAAAAAATCAAGAGGAATAGAAAAAGTACTTGATTTTTTTTTGGCTAAATATATTGTCTATATCTGAATAAAAATGAATATGGGGTATAAAAGACTGAATAATTGTAGTATTTTGAGAGGTGTGAGTATGATTGCCATTGTTGGGCTATTAAGCTCGTGCCAGATGTATAAACCAGACGAGCAGAAAAGCGAGTCTTTTGAAAAGAGTATACCAGAGACATTTATTGACTCTAGCGACGAAGAATTAGTTGTAGATGAAAAGTGGTGGCAAGAATTTGGCGATGAACAACTAAACGAGTTTATAGAAGAAGCTTTGCAAAACAGCCCTAGTCTTGGCGAAATTTATGCAAGATTAAATTCAGCTCAAGCTCAAGTTGACATAAGTGAAACTCAGTTATTTCCAAGTTTAGATGCAACAGCTTCAGCCCAAGTTGGCGACTCTGCAAGTAATGGAGTTGAGTCTTATGGGCTTTCCTTTGCAGCTTCTTATGAGTTGGACTTGTGGGGAAAGGTAAATGCCAGCATACAATCGTCTCAGGCAAATTTAATGCAAGCTAAGATGAACACTCAAACTGCAGTGAACACTCTTATTTCTAATATAGTTATAGCGTGGATACAAATCCAATCTGAAATGAGATACAGGGAAGTGCTTGAAAGCCAATTAAAGGTAAATACCGAAACGCTTGAATCTATGTATTTTAGATTTAGTATGGGCAGATCTGACAATATCTTAGACGTATTGCAACAACGCCAAACTACAAATACAACAAGGAACGCCATTCCTCTATCTGAGCAAGCTGAGTGCCTTTACAGAAGTAAGCTTTGCATACTTTTAGGCAAGCCTGCAAACACTAAGTTAAAGATAGATTTAGTAAAGGACATTGCAAACCCAAGAGACTTGCCTACTAGTGGTATCCCAACTCAAATCTTTGAAGGCAGACCTGACATAAAGGCTTCGAAATATGCTTTGATGTCTGCTATGTGGACTCTTGCTTCAGCTAAGGCAGACAGATTGCCAAAGATAGCATTGTCGTCGGCAGTTCCTGTTTTAAGTTTCCAATCTGACAGAATTTCTAGCTTATTTGAAAATTGGACTATACAAATTGCAGGTATGATTTCTCAACCAATCTTCGACGCAGGTCTAAGAAATGCGACTGTAAGACAAAATCAAGCCCTAGCTCTCGAAGCGTTTAATTCATATAAAAGCACAGTGCTTTCTGCTCTCGCTGAAGTGCAAGACTCTATTACAAACGAGTCCACTCAAAAGCGTTACATAACATCGCTATTGAAATCTTATGAGAACGCAGGCGATATGTTATCTGAGTCTAAAAACAGATACGCCAAGGGTCTAACTGACTATCTCGACGTAGCCTCATCTATAACAACTACACAAAGCTTAGAGCTAAATTTAATAACAGCAAAGCGAGATTTAATCTTATATAGACTAAGCTTATACAGCACCTTAGGTGGAGCTTGGATAACAAATATATCTGATAAAGTCGAAAAAGAGAAAAACAAAATTTACGAAAATTCTAACTTCGCCCCAATAGAGGCAGAAGTTTTAGGTCAATATTTATAATAGGGAGTTCTAAAAATTAGCAGTTGATTATTTTTGAATTTATTTTTAGGACGTTTTTTCTATTTTTAAGGATAATAACAGAGTTATTTGACGAAAAAACACAGAAAAACGAACAAAAAGAAAACAAAAAGAACGACTGTTTATTTGAAAAACTAATTTTTAGAAGTGCCCGATAGGGGATAAGGAAAAAAAATGGAAGAAAAAAGCAAAGTTAAAGTAACGATAAAGAGCGTATTAATCCTAATCGTTTCGGTAATAATAATACTAGCTGGTATATATTCAGCTTGGTATCTAATGGCGACAGCCCCTGTTACCAAAAAGAGACCGCCTGCCCCACTATCGGCACTAGTTAAGACAGAAAAGCTCCAACTAGAAGATAGCACAGTTAAAATTTCTGCTATGGGTACAACTATCGCAGCTTATACCTTAGCTCTAAAGCCAAAGATTACAGGTATAGTTAAGTCTTTTGGCTCTAATTATGACTCTGGTTATATAGTAAAGAAGGGCGACCCTCTAATATATATAGAGAACATCGACCAAATGGCAACTAAGGAATTAGCCAACGCTGCCTTAGAGCAAGCTCAGGCAAATTTAGATATAGAAATTGGCTCGCAAGCAGTGGCTGTTAGAGAGTTAGAGATTTTAAAGAACAGTAAGATTGGCTCGAAGTTGGTATTTGAAGAAGAGTCTGACTCTGACTTAGCATTGAGAAAGCCTCAGTTGAAGATAGCTCAAGCGAATGTAGAAATAGCAAAGGCAAACTTAGATACTGCAAAGAACGACTTAGACTACACTGTAGTTAAAGCACCTTTTAACGCATTCATAGATGGCAACGTAACTGCAGTAGGTATGTATGCAAGCCCTACAACTACTTTTTGTGATTTATATTTCACAGACTTTTTCTGGGTAGATGCCACAGTTACATACGAGACTTTGAAGTACCTAGACATACCTTATTGGAACACTAACGAAGAAAAAGGTAGCACAGTTGAAGTACGCATAAAGGGCAGCGATGGTATAGTTGGCACAAGACAAGGCTATATCAAGCGTATGCGTGGCAGACTTCAAGATGGCGACAATATGGTACGTTTGATAGTACAAATTGACGACCCACTTTGCCTCAAAGACGAGAATAAGGGCAAGGAAATGGTATTGTTAAACTCCAAAGTTGATATGGAAATTCACGCTAAGAAGCTTAGTAATGTATATGAAATTCCAAGAAACGCTTGGAGAGAAGACAGAGAAATTTGGATAGTTGGCGAAGGTCAAAAGCTAAAGAGATTGACTCCTAAGTTAATTTGGAGAACTAAGAACACTGTATTTATAGACCCTGAAGGCATTCCTGAAAATGCTGATATTATTACAAGTAACCTAAGCTTGGCTGTAGATGGACTAAGTTTAAATATCTTAGGCGACGAAACGCTAAAAGCTCAAGCAAAGCCAGAAGCTAAGGAAGAAGCCAAGAAAGAGTTAAAGTAATATGAACAGGCAAGAAAATTCCAAAATAGCATGGATGGTAAAGAATAGTGTTGCCGCCAATTTGCTAATGTTGATATTTGTAGTCGGTGGGTTCTTTGCTTTAACAAAGGTTAAGCAAGAGATATTTCCCGACTTTAGCTTGGACGTAATTACAGTTTCTGTAGCGTATCCAAGTGCATCGCCTGAAGAAGTTGAAAATGGCATAATCATTGCTGTAGAAGACGTAGTTCAAGGCTTAGATAACGTAAAGGAAGTGCTTTCTACTGCAAAGGAAGGCGTTGGTACCGTTGCAATCGAAATGATTGAAGGTGGCGATATTCAGCAACTGGCAAATGACATTAAAAATGCAGTAGATGGTATATCATCTTTCCCAGAAGACGCTGAATATCCAACTATATCCATAGTATCACGTAAGGTTCAAGTTATAGAATTTTGTCTCTATGGGGATATAACTGAGTCCGAAATGTACGATCTTGCAGACACTGTTAGAGACGAAATGTTGCAACTAAAAGACGTAACAAGCGTAGATATAACAGGAACTAGAACTCCAGAAATTTCTGTAGAAGTACCTATGTATAACGTACGTGGCTATGGCTTGACTCTAAATGAAATTTCAAGCAGAATAGGCAAATCTAGCTTAGAAATGCCTGGTGGGTCTTTAAAGACTAAAAGTGGCGAAATAATGGTAAAGGTAGACGAAAGGCGAGACTATGGTAGAGAATTTGAAAGCTTGCCTATCATCTACACAGGAACAGGAACGCCTATTACTCTATCTGAAATTGGCACTGTTATAGATGGCTTTGAAGACAAGGACTCTCTTTCTCTTTGGAATGGCAAAAGGTCTGTATTTATACGTGCCTTTGCTATGGATAATCAAACTCCTATACAAGTTGCAGACGCTGTTGTTGCCTATATGGACGACTTAAAAGACAGACTACCTGCTGGCATAGAAATTGCAGTATCACACTGCTTGACAGATACATATAAAGATAGAATATCCCTATTGCTCAAAAATGGCTTTATGGGTTGGTGCTTAGTTGTGCTGTTGCTTGCTTTATTCTTAGATTACAGACTAGCATTTTGGGTTGCTCTTGGTATACCAATTTCATTTATGGGTACAATTTTATTAATGCCTATAACTGGAGCATCTATAAATATGATGACGCTATTTGCCTTCATTGTCTCACTGGGTATAGTTGTCGACGATGCGATTATCGTTGGTGAAAATGTCTATGCTCTGAGGGAAAAGGGAATGTCTTGGGGTAAATCTGCGATAGAGGGTGCAAAGGAAGTTGCAGTTCCTGTAACCTTTTCTATTTTGACAAATATCGTAGCGTTTTGCCCACTATTTTTCATACCTGGTACATTGGGAAAGATATATTTCCAAGTGCCGATTATAGTTATAGTAGCATTTTCGATTTCATTGATAGAAAGTTTATTTATTTTACCAGCTCACTTGGCAGCAATTAAAGATGGAAAGAGAAATTTTGTAGGCGAATTTGTACATTCCCACCAACAAGCATTTAGTTTTTGGTTTAAGAATAAAGTAGAAAACACTTGTACATTATTTATCGAAAAGATAATCATTCGCTTTAGATACATAGTTATAGCAATAGGTATAGCCTTGTTGTTGGTATCTTTATCATTGCCTGCAAGTAGGCGTATAGGAATGGTGCTTAGCCCTAAGGTAGAGGCAGACTTTGCAAGAGCTGTTGTATACTTACCTTTTGGAACATCTAAGGAAACTACTCAGCTTTACACTATGCAATTACTTAAAGCAGGTTTGGAAATTACTGCTGAAAATGGAGGTGAGCAACTAGTAGAAGGCAATAGATGTATGATAGGCGAAACAGCAGGTGGAGGTACTATAGGTAGCCACTACACTGAAGTTAGATTTCACTTGACTGACTCAAAGATACGCCCTATTTCTACAGATGAATTTACAAATCTATGGCGTGAGCGAACAGGTCTAATAATAGGGGCTGAAAGCTATACTTTTGAGTCTGACTCAGACGGTCCTGGTTCTGGTAGTTCTATTACAGTTCAACTTAGCCACCAAGACATTAATGTATTAAAGGCAGCTGGCGAAGAATTGGCAGAAGCTTTAGCTCAATATCCAAATACTTCCGACATTAACGATGGCTATGCAGATGGCAAACCTCAATTGAATTATAAGATAAACGATAAGGGGCGTTTGCTTGGCTTTACAGCGAGTGATATAGCAAGCCAAATGCGTGCAGCCTTTTATGGGGCAGAAGCTATACGTCAACAAAGAGGCAGAGCTGAAGTTAAAGTTATGGTTAGACTACCTGAAGACGAACGTCAAAATGAGACTACCATTAACGATTTCATCGTGATTTCTAGCACAGGAAACCAAGTTTACCTATCTGATATAGCAGACGTTGAACGTGGCAGAGCTTATACGAATATATCTCGTAAAGATGGCAGAAGAATTATAAATGTTACAGCAAATGTAACTCCTCAAAGCCAAACAAACGAAGTAATTGCTTCTTTAAATGCCACAGTTATTCCTCAATTAGAAAAGAAATATCAAGGTTTAAATTGTTCATATTCAGGCAGACAAGAAGATATGAAAGAAAGTTTATCTGCATTGCAATCTACATTTATGATAGCATTCTTTGCAATTTATGCTCTTATTGCTATTCCTTTTAAGAGCTACTTGCAACCTGCGATTATTATGTTTGTAATACCTTTTGGAGCAGTTGGTGCTATATTTGGACATATGTTGATGGGCTATTCTATATCGCTTATGAGTATGTTTGGTATCATTGCCCTTGCTGGCGTTGTTGTAAACGACTCACTGGTTCTAATTGAATTAGCCAATAGGCGACGTGAACTTGGCGATGATGCTAGGCACGCAATCAAATATGCAGCAAGTCAAAGAATACGTCCAGTTATACTTACAACTCTAACTACATTCTTTGGTCTAGCTCCTATGATATTTGAAACATCAAGGCAAGCGAGATTTTTAATTCCAATGGCAATTTCCTTAGGTTATGGTATATTATTTGCAACTGCAATTACTCTATTGATGGTACCAAGTTTATACATCATAATCGAAGACATAATGAAGTTCCTTGGAATAAATACAGTAAAGAAAATCGAGGACGACACACTCTAAATAGAAAGAAAATTATGCAAGAACTTAGCAAAGATATAGTAGAGCTTTGGGATAAAATAAACAAAGAAGCTCAAGAAATTATTGAAAGAGAACTCCTAATTGAAGATTTAGTTGAAGATGTTGTGATTAAATCTGAGAATATTTTCGAAGCTATATCTAAGCGTCTGGCAAGAAAGCTTGGGCAAAATGCAATCTATGAAGAAAACTTAAGGTCTCTTTTTACTAAGGTATTTACAAAGTATGATGATATGAGAACTTCTATAATAGAAATCATTTTGCAGATTGCAAAGGAGGATAAGTTATATAATACTCCAGCAAAAGTTCTTTTGTATTCAAGGAAATTTCAAATTTCAGCTACAGAAAAAATGGCAAACTTCCTCTTAACTAAAAATAAAGAAGACATTGCCTTATATATACGAGGTCTTGTTCCTTTAGAATAGCACTCAAATCAAAAAAAGAGGAAACTTTATCCTCTTTTTTTTGTTCTTAAGGCGAGTTCTAAAAATTAGCGATTGATTATTTTTGAATTTGTTTTTAGGACAGTTTTTTATGTTTTTGAGGCGAATAACGGCGTTATTTAACGAAAAAACAGAGAAAAATGGATAAAAACAAAACAAAAAGAACTATCGTTTATTTGAAAAACTAATTTTCAGAAGTCGTCTTATAATATATAGGACTTTTTACCTTTACAATGTCGTAAAAATATAAAATAATATAAGAATTATGGAAAGAAGAACATTTATTAAAACAGCAGGTGCAATTTCTGCTGCAATCCCTGCATTTAACTCTGGCGTATTCGCCGACACTAAAGAAGCTGACAGCTCAAAGCCTGTAGATTTAGTTGCTCTTCACGGAGGCGAAGCTGCAGATATGTTTGAAAAGGGTATCGCTGAAATGGGTGGTATGTCTCGCTTTGTAAAAGAGGGGCAAAAGGTAGTTATTAAAATGAACGCCTCTTTTAACAGAACTCCTGAATTTGGTGCAACTACTAACCCTCAATTAGTTGGTGCTGTAGTTAAACATTGTAAACAAGCTGGAGCATCTGAAATATTGTGCTTAGACTACACTTGTGGTAGTAAAGACTGGAATGGTTGCTATACTATTAGTGGTATTAAAGCAGAAGTTGAAGCAAATGGTGGCAAGATGATTGCTGCAAATTCTCAAAATTTATTTAAGGAACAAGAAATTCCTAATGGCGTTGCTATAAAGAAAGCTATGGTACACGAAATGGCAATTAACCCTGATGTACTCATTAATATACCAGTATTAAAGCAACACTCTGGCACAAAAATCACTGGGGCGATGAAGAACTTTATGGGTCTAGTTTGGAACAGACGAGACTGGCACAATAGCGATTTACCTCAATGTATAGCAGATTACTGCACTTTCCAAAAGCCTGCTTTGAATATCTTAGATGCTTATAGGGTTATGTTGGAATTTGGTCCAAGAGGTAGGTCTGCAGAGTCTGCACCTGTAGTTAAGTACCAAGTAATTTCTACTGACATTGTTGCAACAGACACTGCTGCAGTTGGTATATTTGCTTCTGTTGTAAATCAACACAAAATTGGTATACCTTATGGCTTGGGTGAAATTGGCTATATCAAGAAGGGCGAAGACTTGGGAATTGGCACAACAGACCTAAGCAAGCTAAATGTAAAGAAAATTTCACTAGCTTAATTAGCTAAACTTTTAACTTAGATTTCCATACCTTGAAAAAACTAAAATTCCTTAGAGTATTAGTTGCAAGCATTGTATTCATTACAATCAGCTTGCAATTCTTCGATGTCTACAACTATCTACCTGAGAGTTATTACTCAAGTGGAGTGTTGCAGACACAATTTATGCCAAGTTTGATGTCTATGCTTGCGTACTCATCTATAATTATGGGGGGAGCATTTATAGTTTTTTCAATATTGGCTCTGCTTGTAGGCAGATTGTACTGTTCGTTCATCTGCCCATTTGGGATATTGATGGATATATTTAGATATATAGCTACAATACCTGCAAGGTCTAAGTTTTTGAATAATACAAAGTTGGGCAAATTCGTAAAGAAGAAGTTTTACTTTTTAAAATACGAAAAGTCATATACAATCACAAGGGGGATTTTCTTGGGGTTAGCTATTTTATTTATAGCATTTGGCTTTGGCTCGCTCTTAGGATTTATAGACCCTTATTCTTTGTATGGCAAAATATTTGCTACAACACTTCACCCTTTAAACTCAGAGATTACTACTTTCGTTAGCACTACATTATACTCTTTTGAAGTATATTCAGTAGACCCTGCATTGGGATATTCTGGAGTGTCTATTGTTAGCTTTAGTATAGCTCTTGCAATATTGATAGTTATAGCAATTGCGTCTGCTGTCAGGGGGAGAATTTATTGTAATACAGTATGCCCTGTGGGAGCGTTCTTGGGGCTTTTATCTAGGTTTTCCTTATTTAAGCTAAGTATAGACAAAGAGGCTTGCAAGCTTTGTGGTATGTGCGAACGTGGGTGTAAGGCTCAATGTATAGATGCAAAGAATAAGCATATAGATAATTCGAAGTGCGTACTTTGCTTTAATTGTGCTAAGCAATGCCACAAGAATGCTATTAAATTTGAATATAGATACAAGAAAGGCAAAGATAATGAATAATTCAAAAAAGAATAGAAGAACTTTTGCCAAAGAATTAAGTGGCTTTTCTGTAGCAATTTTAGCAGGATTGAGCAAAGATTTGCACGCCCAAGATAAAGTTCAAGGGGGCAATGTATCGCCTTATAAATGCTCTGGCAATAGGGAGGATAAGGCATTTACGTCGCCTGCTGGTTCAGAGAGTTTAGAACATTATTTAAGTACTTGTACAGCCTGCCAAATATGCGTAAATGCTTGTAAGGCTCACGTGTTGAAGCCATCATTTAATGAATGGGGCTTGAGTAAGATGATGGTTCCTTATATGGATTTTAGCAGTGGTTTTTGCTTAGACGATTGCGTAGCTTGTGCGACAGCTTGCCCAGTTGGAGCAATAAAAGATATAACAGTGCTTGCAAAGAAGAGTACAAAGATAGGGACAGCTCAGTTTAATCCTAATTTATGCGTAGTAAAGACAGACGAGACAGACTGTGCAGCCTGCGGGGAACATTGCCTTGTGCAGGCAATAGAGATGATACCACACGGCGACCCAAAGAAGAGTTTATATATACCTCACGTACACGAAGAGGTTTGTATAGGCTGTGGGGCTTGTGAAAGCGTATGTCCAGTAACGCCACACAAGGCAATAGTGATACAAGGGGTAAAGAAACACAGCAAATCAAAGGATTTTGCAGAAGATATGCGTGTATTCAAAATCAAACACGAAGAAGCCCCTGCCCCTACAAATGACGACCCATTCTCTTTCTTTTAAAAAAAGAAAAAAATTTAAATACAAAAACACACAAAAAATCCTGCCCTTATAAAACACAAGAGCAGGATTTTTTTATAAATAATACAGTACACTTCCAGCTTCTTGAAAGCACTTATATCTATTGAGAAACAAAACATCTCACATCACAAAAATGAGATTTTCAGAGACACATACTTACAAACACTTTCGATTTCCCCCAAAAAAATCTCACATCGCAAGTTCAAATGGTGTTTTGACGATTCATTTAGTTTTTTGTATGATGATGAGATGAAAAGTTTTAGAAAAATAAAAACATCTACTTTTAACTCAGTTGAATACGAAATTATTCAATACACAAAATTAGACCACGTTTTAGTCTTGGATAAGGTTTTTAAGTCGGCTTATTTAGACTTAGAAAAAGTATCTGAAGAGTTGAGGCGAAAATCAGATATTGCAAAAAATGCAATTTTTTTAATCTATGGGAAAGAAGAATACATATATAAACTTCAAGATATCTGCAAAAAGGTCTTTGAAAAATTGAATTCTTGCATAAAAACTTATCCTTATAATAATGTATATAGGGACAAAAAACAAGATCCTCAAGATAGCGTTTTTGCAAGCACAAGAGATATTACTCCTGACATTATAACATTCTATAAGCCTTTTTTCGACACAGAAGAAACTCCCCTAGAGGATAAGGGCAGTATTCTTATACACGAAGTCGCCCACCTTGTAGGCTTAACTTCAGATAGAGAAACAAAAGCAATAAACTCTGCAGAAGCCCTAAGAAATTTCTTATTGCTATGCACAGGAATACAATATTAGATACCGAAACTTTTGAAGATTTAAAAGATGAAGCTCGAGAATTTTTCAAAAACGAAGGAAATGCAACAGAGCTTTTTGATATAGAAGATTGCAATGATAAATGGCAAAGCACAGAAAATTATGGATATGGCAGAAAAGCTCAAGAAATAACAGACTATATAGAAGACCATTCATCTATGGGGGGTGCTGAAAGTGGGAATAGAGCTAAGTATGGAGCAAAAGACGAAGAAGGAAATGAAATTAGAGGAGGAAAAATTATAAATGATAAGACCGAAAATGACGACGTAGAAAATGAAGTGCTTGAAATCTATACAGGAGAATATATCTTCACAGATGTAAAAGCCGAATTAGAGTATGGTGGATTGGACGATATATAAAACTAATGTTCTAAAGGCAAAGTAGAGGAGTCTACTTTGCCTTTTTCTCGTAAACGCCTGCTTCTATGTCAGCTAGGATTTTTTGAGCGTCTATAGTATTTATTGTTTGAAGGAGGAACTTTGCGAAATCTTTATCTTTTGGCACGCAAAACCCAAAGTAGAAATTCTTCCAAAAAGATATTGGAGTTAACTCAGCGTAATACTTCGCTTTTTCTAAGTTTTTTTCAATATCTCTATGCCCATAATAATAAACATACGCCCTTAAATAAGCACCACTATATTGATATTCTCTTTTTAGAACTTTTTTATTTATATTTTTATGAAGCATAATATAAGACAAATAAGAACCTATTCGTCGTCTTTCTGTTTTATAGACAGGAACTCTTTTATAAAAATCTATTAATTCTTTATGATATTTTTCAACCTCTTCTTTATTGCCAATACCCTCAAAAAACAGGGACTTTCTGTAATAAACTACAGGCGAATAGTCTGTCATTAAAAGAGGTTTATTCAATAATTCAACAGCTTTATCTGCATAATATATTGCCTTATCTAAATCTCTCAAATCTCCACGTTCAGGGAAAGCATCAGCGTCAAATATTTCAAACTTATTTGAACTATACCCTAGATTTACTGTAAATTTGCCCATTATTTCTTTAGGAAAGCCCAAGTAATAAAGCGAAAGAAACATAGCATACTCAAAAAACTCCACAGTATTACAAACTATAGCTTTGTCTGAAATAGATTTTTTTGCGATTTCAACAATATTATGAGGTACAGGTGCTCCACCTTCAATTTCTATAAAAACATCTATGGAAGTCTTTCTATCTAATAAATCAATATTATCAACTTGAGTCCACCCATTAATTATATAATAATAAAGACTTTCGTAATATTTAGAATTACCCATATTTGGAGCCCTTCGAGGATATTCCAAAAGAAAAGTATTTTTCTTTGTATGCACATTTTCAAGCACTAACTTGCCACTAAACGCATCCTCACCCTGCACAGCCACACTATCTCCCCACAAAGTCGAGCAAATTGCAAAGGCGAGGCAAAGTAGAAGTCTTTTAAACATATAAATATTATCGCCTATGCAGATAAAATTTTCAAGCTTTATAATATAAGATCCTAAAGATGAAATCTCTTAAAGAGACAAAAAGTGTCTAAATTTCATATGCAAGCAATTATGAAGCAAGTAAAATACAGCATTTGCAGGCAAGCTAAAGCTCAAAATTTAGACAAAGGTCTTAGCACAAAAAAATGACTAAAAAGGCATAAAATTGCCATTTTTAGTCATTTTTCACAACGTGTCTATTTTAGCCAAATTTTGGTTTCAGCCCCTCCCAATGAACAAAGTTCCAACTCCGTCACATCTGAGAGGGTGTTAACAAATTCTTCACGCCAAAAAAAAGCAGAGAGCCATAATAATAGTAGGTATTAGGGCGTATAGGAGGAGTTTAATTGGGGATATGCCTCCTTTGAATGATTTGCCTAAAATGGCGATACCTGCTGGGTTTGGGGCGTTGGCTATAACTGTTAAGCCACCACCTGTTACAGCACCTGCTACTACAAAGTACTTCATAGTGTCGCTAAAATCTGGTACGAGAGAAGCTAAGTAAGTGATTGCTGCATTGTCGTTAAAGGCAGTTAAGATTATTGAGCCTACAAATAATTCTGCAGAGCCAAATCTAGTTAAAACAGGTTCAATCCACCAAGCTTGCAAGCCTCCGTGTATAACTAATCCAGTCAAGAATAGACCTACTAATATAGGTGTTTTAAGCGATATTCTGCCTTGATAGTGGCTTGTAGCTTGAGTGTAGGCTATGAAGAACAAGAAGCCTATAATTAAGAGAACTATGTGGTGAAGCACTAAAACAGAATATGCCAAGAAGAATAAATTCCCAAGCATTACGAGAGGCTTAACTTTCGCTTCTTCTTTATGAAATTCATTATTAGAAATCTTTTTTGCCGCCAATTTTTTAAATTCTTTTCTGAATAAAGCGTAGCCTAAGGCAACTATAATCAATATGCCAACTATAGCCTTTAAGCCAAAGTTAATGAACATAAAGCTCATATCCCAACCCCACTTGTTTGCTACCATTAATACTGGAGGAGCTGCAAAGTGAGTTAGAGTGCCACCTGTAGATATACAAACAAGCAAGATTGCCAAAGTTGCATATTTTAAAGTCAATGAAGGCGAAAATGAAAATACCTTTTTGTAGAGCAGTAATGCAGATATAGTTATTGCAGCAGGCTCTGTTATAAAAGAACCTAGCAAAGGTCCAAGTATTAATATGCTAACCCACCAAGCAGCAGGAGTGCTTTTGCCCATAGAAGCAAAGAGGCGTATCAAATTTTCAGCGAATTGAATTACAGGTCTTGTAGCTGCAATAGCCATTACTACAACCACAAATACTGGCTCTATAAACTTCTTTTCCGTAAAGGACATATTATCTAAATACGCAATCAAAGAGTCTAAGCCATTCATACAAATCAAGGCTATAAATAAAGGAATTAGCCAAATTGCAAATACAACTTCAATCTCGCCTAGATAGTGGAAAACTGTACCCCAAAAATTCACAGGCTTTTCTTTTGTGCCATCTGCATAAGATGGGTCTGCCTTGATTTTTACTTTGTGATGATGTTCTATTTTATGAGCAATATCCGAAAAGTATCTATAACAAAAAGTATGCAAAATTGCACAGGAAAATATAATTAGAGCAACTAGATTAAAGGGGTCTTGAACAACCCTCGACTTCAATATATCGAATAAGGAAGCTGAAGCCTCAAGGCTTTCATAATCACTCAATGGGATAGGATAAACAGTATCGCTATGCCCTGCTGCAAATGCACTAAAAGTGCAAAAAAACAATGTCAAAAACACTAATTTTCTAATATAGTTATTCATATTTTTTCTTATACTCCCCTTATCTTTATCGGAACTTTTATTTTTTATTCCAAGCGTTAAAGTGGATAAAAATACATTTTTTCAATATAGTCAAGCATATTCAATCCAAGAAAAAAAGTATACATAATTGTAACTTTTTGCTTGCTTATTTTTTTAAAATACACAAAGCTATTTATAAGAATTATGAACATTGAGAAAAGCTCTACACTAGATAACATAAAAAATCCTAGATATAAAAAATGTCTAGTTAGTGGGCTTTTGTATAAAATTAGCGAAGTAATTGCAAAGACTGAAAATATTAATAAATTCTCGCAAGAGCTACTAAATACTATCACCCAAGAGCTTAATTTAAATAATGCAAGTTTCCAAATTAAAGAAGATAATTCGCTAAATCTTGAGGCATTTTATTCTAATAATAATAAAAATATACAAAATGCCATCGCAAAAATTACCAAGAAAATTTCTAATAGAGTTGCAAAAACTGCAACATCTATCATTGAAGAAAATATCTTAGAGTCGAATATTAGCGACACTAAGGACAATCTCTCTATAATATGCGTGCCTATAATGCACGAAGATTATGTTATTGCTACCTTGGCTGTAGATAAAATTTCTGGCGAAACGCAAGAGTTATTGAGCGACTTAGAGTGCCTTGAAAATTTATCATCATTAATTGCGAAAACTATCTTGCGTATATATGCACAAAAGGAAGAGTTGGAAATCCTCCAAGAGGAAAATACTCAGCTTAAACTTGAGCTAAACGAGAAACGCCCTAATAATATTATAGGCAATTCTTCGGCAATGAAGAAGGTATACAAGCAAATTGCAAATTTTGCAAAAAGAGATTGTGCAGTTCTAATTGAAGGCGAGTCTGGAACAGGTAAGAGCTTGATGGCAAAGGCTATATATAATTCTAGCGAAAGTTATAATAAGTTTTTTGTACCCATACAATCCTATACCCTAAGCGACACACTCTTTGCCTCGGAATTATTCGGACACGAAAAGGACTCTTTTGAAGGGGCAAGTTCTGCAAAAAAAGGTCTGCTCGATAAACTTAAAGATGCAACTATTTTCATTGGCGAAATCGCCCAGCTTAGCAAGGCTAATCAGCTTAAACTCATCGAGCTAATCCAAGATAAGACCTACACTTCGCTTGGCTCAAATATCAAAAAGCAAAGCAATATTAGGCTTATAATGTCAACTAGCTACAAGCTTGAAGAGCTAGTTAAAAATTCACTATTTTCTGAAGAGCTATACATACTTTTAAACAATTCTAAGCTTAGAATACCTCCTCTAAGAAGCCGAAGAAGTGATATTATGTTGCTATCTGAGTTCTTTATGGAAAAGTATTCTATACAAAAGAACAAAAAGATAGATAGAATTTCTACGCCTGCGATAAATATGCTTATGGCGTATCACTGGCCTGTAAATGTTAAGGAGCTTGAAAATTGTATAGAAAAAGCTGTGCTAACTGCAACTAGTGGCGTTATTTTAGGATATAACCTGCCCCCTTCGCTACAAACTGGGCAATCGACTTCTTCGGCAAAAGTCCCTAGCGAAAATGAAACAGACTTTTCTTCGATGGTAAATTCCTTTGAGCGTGAACTCATAACTGAGGCTCTAAAGCTACACAAGGGTAATGCTTCAATGGCAGCGAAGCACTTGAATATAAGCCAAAGAATAATAAATTATAAAATCAGAAAATTTGGCGTAAAGCTAGAATGGTTTAAAAATAAGTCCTCAACATACTTTGTAAAAAAGAGAATGTTGCTCCAAAAAAATAACCCTATACTCGACTAAAGCGAAGTTCTAAAATGAAGATATTCCTACTACGCCACGCCCAAGCTGAAAACACTTTTCCCGACTGCGACAGAGCCTTGACAAAATATGGCTTTAAGCAAATAGAAAAATTGGCAAAGCACTTAAACGCTGATATTTTCGATAACTTAGGCGAAATTTGGTCTAGCCCATTTAAGCGTGCAATAGAGACTAAAGAGCATTTTTGCGAGCTACTGCAACTAGAGGCAAAATTCCTAATAAAGGAAAATATACTCCCTGAAAGCGACTTTAAAAACCTTGCTAGAGAGCTTGGCTCAATGCCAAAAAGCTCTAAGGATATACTCATTGTAAGCCACAATTTTTTCCTAGAAGAGCTTGCAAACCTGCTAATATCTGGCGAAAGGAACAACTTAAGCCTAGAAATAAAAAAGGCATCTTTAACTTGTTTAGAGCTAAGTATGCCTGCAAATGCTCGCTTGGAATATGGTTTTTGGACTCTAAAAGCGAGCGTATACCCAAAGTTCTTGGATTGCTAAAACCCCCAATTTTCACCCAAGGGGGGGCTTATAAAAATTGGCAATTAGCTATTTTTAAGATTATTTTTAGTGTAATTTTTTTGCGTTTGACGCAGATAGCATCGCTATCTAAGGAAATAAGCCAAGGAAATTCAAGCAAAAATAGGCTAAAAAGAGCAATTGTAGCCTATCTTAGTGCAAAAACAAAGTTTTTGCTTGGTATATA
>JAWXTY010000006.1:0-58165 GCA_044433115.1 Opitutales bacterium | reverse complement strand
GTTTGACGCAGATAGCATCGCTATCTAAGGAAATAAGCCAAGGAAATTCAAGCAAAAATAGGCTAAAAAGAGCAATTGTAGCCTATCTTAGTGCAAAAACAAAGTTTTTGCTTGGTATATAAAAACCAATTTTCACCCAAGGGGGCTTATAAAAATTGGCAATTAGCTATTTTTAAGATTATTTTTAGCGTAATTTTCTTGTGTTTGACGCAGATAGCATCGCTATCTAAGGAAATAAGCCAAGGAAATTCAAGCAAAAATAGGCTAAAAAGAGCAATTGTAGCCTATCTTAGTGCAAAAACAAAGTTTTTGCTTGGTATATAAAAACCAATTTTTATAAGCACCCTTATATCAAACCACGCTCTGACGAGCTGTGGGCAAAGTCTAAGATAGCTTTGATAACTCTGTTGCTTGCCATTTCTGTTTTAGCTAATTCATCTATAGCTTTATTTCTTGGCAAGTGTCTTTTATATAGCAACTTAAACGCACTAAAAGCATAGTCAATTTCTTGAACAGTAAAGCCATTGCGTTGCATATTAACTTTATTTACAGCACAAATTGCAGCAGGGTTGCCATCTGCTAAAAAGAATGGAGCTAAGTCCTTAACTTGCTTAGAAGAAGCACTCAACATAGCGTAAGCCCCAACTCTACAGAATTGGTGTATGCCACTGCCCCAGCCAATTACAGCGTTATCTTCAACTATTACGTGTCCACCTAAAGCTGCGTGAGAACTCATAACTATATTATTACCAACAATACAGTCGTGAGCAATGTGGCTATAAGCTAAGATATTGTTATTGTTGCCAACTATAGTAAACTCTTCGTTCTTAGTTGCACAATGGGCTGTAGAGTATTCTCTAAATACGTTGTTATCGCCGATTTTCAAGCCTGTTACGCTACCTCCAACAAATTTCAAGTCGTGAGTCTTGCCCCCTATAAAAGCATAAGGGAAAATTTGGTTAGCCTTGCCCATTATAGTATAACCATCTACAGTTGCGTGATGAGCTATAGAGCAGTTGTCGCCAATTTCAACTTCTGCACCTATATAACTATAAGCACCAATTTCTACATTATCGCCAATTTTAGCACCATCTTCTATTATTGCTGTTGGGTGAATTTTATTCATAAATTTAGTGGGTTTGATTTTTAGTAGTTAGTCGAAGCATCTAAGATAGTAAACATCAAGTCTGCCGAAGAGACTGTAACTCCATCTACCTTACAAGTAGCTGAGGCACAAGCAATCTTTAATCCCTTTGCCTTAGTTATTTTTATGTAAATTAGAACTTGGTCGCCTGGTTTAACTGCCTTCTTAAATTTAACTTTATCAGCAGTCATAAAAAATGCTATCTTGTTGTCAGTATCAATTTGCCTTAGCATTAATATACCAGCAGCTTGAGCCATTGCCTCTAGTTGCAATACCCCTGGCATAACAGGGTTACCAGGGAAATGCCCTTGGAAATAATATTCATTTATAGTTACATTCTTAACTGCAACTAAAGACTTTTCTTCCTCATTAATTTCCAAAACCTTATCTATCATTACAAAAGGGTAACGATGTGGCAATAAATCCAAAACTCTTCTTGCATCTAAAGCAACTTCTGCAGGGGCAGTAACCACCTTAGCTGTTTCTTTTTTTGCAGGTTTATTAGAATTTTCCTCAGCCTTCATTTGGTCGTATATAGCCTTAGTTAGCTTTGCATTTAAAGAGTGTCCTGGGCGAACAGCAATAATATGAGCCTTTAGCTTTTTGCCAAGAAGAGCGATGTCGCCAACTATATCTAAAATCTTGTGCCTTACAAATTCATCTTGGAAACGCAAAGGTTCTTTAGATAAAATTTTGTCGCCCTTAATTACTATAGCAGAGTCTAAACTACCACCTTGAATTTTACCCATCTTCAAAAGCTCTTCTATATCTTCATATACAGTAAAAGTTCTTGCAGGAGCTATGTCCGACTGGAATTGCTCAGGTGTAATATCCACAGACAAGTGCTGAGTGTGTATACCCCTATCGTCTGCAGAAGTACAAGTAATCTTAAAGCCATCATAAGGCAAAGCAATCAAAGAGCGATTTCCATCTGTAACTGATACAGGAGTCTTTAATTCAAAGTATTCCCTTTCAGCCTCTTGCTCTACAGGTTCTGCCTCTTGAACTAAATTTACAAAGAATTTGCCAGAGCCATCTAAGATAGGAGGTTCAGCCGAATCCATTTCAATAACAGCATTATCTATGCCCATACCATTTAGTGCAGCTAAAATATGCTCTACAGTAAAGAGCTTTGCATTGCCACTAGATACACCTGTGTTACGCACTAAATCTGTGCTAATTTGCTCTATGCAAGGGCGTATTTCAGGCTTGCCATAAAGGTCTTTACGTCTGAATACATATCCAGTATTTTCAGGTGCTGGCTTCAAAGTAAGGTTTACTTCTTGACCAGTGTGGAGCGATTTTCCGCTTATAGTTTGCTCTCTTTGTAATGTTCTTTGCTTCATTGTACTATATATTAAATTCTCTCTTTTACTGTCTTATAAATTAAGTCCTTAAGTTCTGCTATGCCCTCTTCTGACAAACAAGAAAGCTCGTGTATGAGTACTTCAGGGAACTTCTTTTTGAACTTTTTAAGGTTTTTAACAGCTTCGTCTTCGTCCATCTTATTTGCAACAAGGATAATTTTCTTATCCAAAAGGCTCTTGTCGTATAACTCCAACTCCTTGCGAAGTTTTAAATAGTCGTCTGTAGGCTTACGCTCGTCAACACCTGCCATATCAATCATCATCAAAAGAGCCTTACATCTCTCAATGTGCCTTAGAAATCTATGCCCTAAGCCCTTGTTTTCAGATGCCCCCTCAATTAGCCCTGGTATATCAGCTAAGCTTACACTGTCATAAGTTTCCTCATACTTAATCATACCCACGTTTACGTGTAAAGTAGTAAAAGGATAATCTGCAACCTTTGGACGTGCCATCGTAATTAAATTAATCAAAGACGACTTTCCTGCGTTTGGAAAGCCAACTAAGCCTATGTCAGATATAGTCTTTAAAATCAAATCGAACTCGCCATATTCACCCTCTTCGCCTAGAGTGTGTTGTCTTGGAGCTTGGTTTACAGAGTTTTTAAAGTGAATGTTGCCCAAGCCACCTTTGCCACCTTTTAGGATTAAAATTTCCTCGCCGTGCTTGAGTAGCTCACAAATGATATGCCCTGTTTCTGGATTTATAAAGATAGTGCCAGGAGGGAACTTAACCCACTTGTGCTGTCCATTAATACCAGTCTTTTGTCTACCACCACCACGCTTGCCATTTCCAGCTTCGTAAAAAGGAGTAAATCTAAACGCCTCTAAATCGCCAACATTTTCATCGCAAAGTGCATACACATTGCCTCCACTACCACCATCGCCGCCATCTGGACCTCCATAGGGTATAAATTTTTCTCTTCTAAAGCTAGCAACGCCATTTCCGCCGTCTCCTGCCCTCATTCTTATATGTGCTTGGTCTATAAACATAATTATTAAACAAGTTATTCTTTAGATTTTTACAAAAATGTCAAAGACTAAATAAGGCAAAATGAGATAAATAAAAGCAAGATAGCTTAAAAAAGAGCAATTGATTATTTTTAGAAGTCCACTTTTAGAACTCACCTTTTACAAATCACAATCAACCAAGCAAAAATGCTCGACACAAATCCCTCGGCGTAAAGACTGCTTTGCATAAAGCAATTCATTTAAGTTAAGTTCTTGCATACAAGCAATTAAACAAACAAAAGACGCAGGAATTATATCTGCCCTATTTTCAGGTATTGCATAATTTTTTATACGCTCTTGCACGTTTTCCTTAGAAATTTTCTCTAAAAGATACTCTAAATCACTCAAAAGCAAGCTCTCATTAAAGCTCTTTAGCCCCAAATGCTCTAGCATATATTTTGCAGCAGCGACTGCCCCACCAGTTGCAACTGCAAGGCTTTTATCGCTACCTACCTTAAAATCCTTAAGCTTATCCTTGCAATAAGCACTCATATCTATAAGAGCCTGAGCAGGGATTTTTTCGCTTGGATTTTCTATAAACATCTCAGTCAAACGCACTGCCCCTATAGCAAAGGAATCCACCTTTTCCACCTTCTTTTCTCTACAAAAAGCAAGCTCTAGCGAGCCTCCCCCTAAGTCCATAAAGACAAAGTCGCTTGGCACTTTTATAGATTTATCATAAATTGCTCCAACTGCAGATAAAAATGCCTCCTTTTGCCCACTTATTACATCTATTTCTACGCCAGTCATATCATCGACTTGCCTGCAAATTTCTTCTCTATTTGGGCAAGTTCTCAATGCCGAAGTTGCAACAACCCTAAAATCGAAGTCGCCCTCTTCTTCGTGTAAAAGATATTCTATAGCATAGGCAATCTTTTCAGCAGCGTCGTCAACAAGCCCATCAGCTTTAGTAATGCGTATAGGCAAAGAACGAGACTCAAGCTCGTAAAACTTGCCATCTTCTAAATATCCACTTAGCGACTTTATCGTATTTGAGCCTATGTCTATAGCCAAAACTTTGTCTAGCTCTCCCTCTGGCAAACAACTCATAAGACAAAGTCCTTTGGGGCAATTATTACTACATATTCGCCCTTGATTGCAGATTTCTTGACTTCCTCTTGCACTTGGAAAATAGTACCTATATAAAACTTCTCGTAAATTTTTGTAAGCTCTTTTGCAACACAGATATATCTATCTTTGCCAAAAATTTCTATAGCATCTGCCAAAAACTTTTCTATCCTATGCACAGACTCGTAGAAAATCAGAGTATGCTCAAAATCTATATATTTAGTAAAGCAATTCTTTCTAGCAGAAGTTTTTGGAGGCAAAAATCCCAAAAATAAAAAAGCATTCGTAGGCATAGCAGACGCACTCAAAGCACTAACTATCGCACACGCCCCTGGTATAACTACAACATCTATACCCTCTTGGCGACACAAACGAACTATCCTAAAACCAGGGTCGCTAATACAAGGAGTTCCCGCATCACTTATTAGTGCAACTTCCTTACCTGCCCTTAACTTATCCAATAAATAAGTAGCATTGTCCTTTTCTCGCACATCAGAATATACCACAAATTCCTTATGCAGCCCCAAGTTATTCATCAACTTTGAGGCAACCCTAGTATCCTCACAGGCAACAATATCGCAATTCGAAAGTATTTCTTTTGCCCTAATACTTATATCTGACATATTCCCGATGGGAGTTGCAACTAAATTTAATTTCGACATGGTGGGTTCTAAAAATTAGCACTTAGCTATTTTTTAGATTATTTTGAGGTTAATTTTTTATGTTTTTAAGGAGGATAATATATTATCTAACGCAAAACAGAGAAAATTAGACCAAAATAAGCAAAAAAGAGCAAGTGTATTTTTCTTTTACTTTTCAAAAACTAATTTTTAGAACTCACCGATATATTTTAATCCTCTTTATTTATTTTTTGCATTATCTCACAAAGACTAATACTTTCAAGCCCAAAATTTGCTAAAAGATTTGGCACTTTCTTTTCTAAATCCAAGAGAGGTTCAACTACAAATCTTCGCTCTTGCCAAAGCGGGTGAGGAAGCTTTAATCTATCGCTATTAAGGCTCAAATTGTCGTAAAAAATTATATCTAAATCAAGCGTACGTGGTGCATTTTTAAAAGGACGCTCACGCTTTGCCTCATTTTCTATTTCCTGTAAAAAGCCCAACAATTCCAAAGGCTCAAGTATTGTTTCTACCAAAATTACAGCATTTAAAAACTTGCCTTGAGATAAATATCCCACAGGCTCTGTTTCATAATTCTTAGAAGTATGCAAAATACTACACTTCTTTAAAATCTCAGCTTTTGCAAAATTTATAAAGCCCAATCTATCCCCTAAATTCGAGCCTAAAGCTATAACAGAAAGAGCCATTTTCCTACCTCTTTCTATGTATTTTAAAGGCGATTTTTTCGAGCTTGAAATTCTTTTCGCACTCAAGTTTGCGTATATCTATATAAACTTCTTTCAATATAGCAAACTTTATAAAAAGCTCTTTTGCAATAAGTTCAGCAAGAGGCTCTATTAAATTAAAGCTGTTTTTTGCAACAACTTCCTTAACTAAATCTATAGCTTGAGGATAATCTAAGGCAAGCGATAAATCGTCTGTTTTAACACAAGGGGTAAAATCCACCAAAAGGCGTAGCGACACATTGAAATCTTGTGCATTTTCTTTTTCGTTTTCACAGCAACCATAATGACCACTTGCGATTATTCCATTTAAAATTATTTCGTCCATAAAAAATTATCCCCTAATTGCCTTTAAGCAATCTATGCAAATTTTCGTTTTTCCAACATTGTGAGTCCTAAAAATACCTATATTAGCATTGCAAATACTATGAGCTAAAAACACAAGAGTTGCATCATCTAAATCTTCTCGAGCTTCGCTTGTTATAGCCTTCAAAGTAGACTTTCTCGAAAGGGCAACCAAGAGTGGATAGCCCAAGCTTTCAAAAGATTTAATCTCTCTTTGCATATCTAAATTTTGAGCTAAAGTCTTATTAAAACCAAAGCCATAATCTAAAATTATATTCTCTTTTTTCACTCCATTTTCTATAGCTAAATTTGCCATAGCTTCTAAATCCCTCAAAACATCTTCGACGCAACTAATTGGCTTGTTGTGAGTTATGATTATAGGGCAATCGTATTTCACAACTGTCTTATACATTTCAACCTGCTCTACACTGACATCAAAAGCCCCTCCAAAAACACAATTTATAATGTCAGCTCCTGCTTGCATTGCATATTGAGCAACTACAGGCTTGTAGGTATCTATAGAAATTAGAGTGTTTTTGCACTCTTGCCTCAGGCTTGGCAAAATTTCTTTAAGTCGCCTAAGCTCTTCTTCTTCAGGAACTTTTTGAGCATTAGGGCGAGTCGACTCTAAGCCTAAATCTATAATATCAGCCCCTTGCGAAATCATATCCTTAGCGTGGCTAAGTGCCTTTTCTAGCTCAAAAAACTCCCCGTTTTCAGAAAATGAGTCTGGCGTAAAATTCAAAATACCCATTATCAAGCAAGTATTTTCTGGAATAATCAGTTTTCTTCTATTTAAATTTTGCATACTAAGTATCTAAAAATTTTTCGATTTTCTTTATATAAGAGTCTATATAATCAAAGTTTTTGCCATTGCGTATCTGCCTTAAAAGGCTCAAAGCAAGCTCATAGTCGCCCTGCTTTATCGCTATGTAACTTAGCAAATATGCCGACTCGTAAGCAAATTCAGCATTAGTTTTTAGCCTATTTAAATTCAGTTTTGCCTTTGCATATTGCTCATCATCTATCTGCAATTTAGCCAAAAATAGAAGCGTTTTGCCACTTAGTGGGTCTTGACTAAGAGCTTTATTTGCAAAATGTTGAGCATTTTTTAGCGAGTTTTCATCAGCCTTTATCTTATAAGCTCTAGCCTTTGCCAAGTTTCCCAAAGCATTATCTGGAGCAAGCTCTATAGCCTTATCTAAAGCGTCTGTATCGACTAAAACATTTGCAATTCTTGCAAGCTTTTCTGGCTCTATGTTATTTTTTATAAAAGAATATATCTCTATAGCTTTCTCAAAAAGCTCTTGATTAAAATAGCTATTTGCCAAGAGTTCTAAGTCTTTATCTTCTGCAATACCAAGAATTTGCATAGACTTGACAGAAGCTATAACTTCGTCTTGCTCGTCTAAATTAAATAGAGCTAAAAGCAGAGAACGCCAAGCATTTAAGGATTTTTTATCCTCATTTAAAATATTTTCGCTAAGATTTTTTAGCTCTTGCCACATCTCTAATTTTGCCAAGCAAAAGAGTATATTATGCCTAACACTCTCTTCTTTAGGCGATAACATCTGAGCATTTTTCAAAGCAAAAAGAGCTTCACTAAAATTATTCAAACTCAAGTTTGCCTTTGCAACACACATATACATCTGCAAGTCTAAGCCCCCAAGAGCTGCAGCCTTTGATATATGCTCGAGAGCAAGCTCGTAATTAGCTAAATTTGCATAACAAAAAGCAATATTTTTATGTGCTAAATAAAAGTCTTTAAAGCCCAAAATTGCCTTAGAATAATAGCTTATAGCCTCCTCGTACTTTGACAAATTTCCGTACAACAAAGCTATATTATACATAAATGCAGGCGTAATTTCCTTATTTTTCGCATAGTCCAACAAGAGTTCTAAAGCCTTAGAGTCGTCATTTAAAGCCACTGCCTTAGAAATAGCTAAAGCCTCTGCTCTATCCAATTTCGCTTGGGTATCTTGAGCAAAGGCTATGCCACTTAATAATGTAATTAATATAATGCTTAAAAATTTCTTCACGCTTTACATTTTTTATTAAGAAGACGTAGTACTATCTGCGTCTGTCGTTGTGCCTATGCCCAGTACTATGACCTTTTCCGTGTCCATCAAAGATTGCATTTAAGATAGGCACAATCAATGGCTTAGGCTTAGGTGGAGGAGGTGCGTCCTTAACAATCACAACTTGTTGAGGTTGAGGCTGTTGCACATAGACTACCTTTTGTGTTTGAGGCTGCGATTGCACATATACAACCTGCTGAGCCTGTGCAAAGGATACACCTAGCGATGCAAACAATGCACATATAATTATTTTTTTCATTTGTATTCCCTTCTTTGATTATTCTGATATTTGGAAAGGTATAGTTAGAGCAAATCTAACATTTACTGGGTATCCATTCTTTAAAGGTTGTTCATATTTAAAAGTACTTAGCGATGCAACTGCTTCTTTTTCAAAATCTGCGTTAGTTGAAGATACAACTCTTTCTAAGCCAACATAGCCATTTTGGTCAATTTGAACGTCCATAACTACTTCGCCAGAGCGACCTGCATTTAGCATACTTTCAGGATATTCTATAGATGGAGACTCGATTAATTGAGGTTCTCTATCTAAATCTGACATTTCAAAAACTGGAGTTGTTGGAGTTGATGTTACTATAACTACAGCTCTTGATGGAGGAGGAGCTTTCCTTACGCCGAATATAGCACCTAAAATTCCTACTGTAGGCTTCTTCTTTTTAACTTCAAATCTTACAGGAGCTTTAGAAGGAGCTGGCACAGGCTTTGGTTGAGCAACTACCACTGGCTTTGCAGGTACTTTTACCACTGGCTTTGGTTGAGCAACTACCACTGGCTTTGCAGGTGCTTTTACTGCAGGTGCTGGTGCTTTTACTGCAGGTGCTGGTGCTTTTACTGCAGGTGCTGGTGCTTTTACTGCAGGTGCTGGTTGTGCAGGTTGCTTCTTTGGGTCTTCATAAGCTCTATGTTGAGCAAAGCCAACTGAAGTTAATGAGATTAATAATGCGTATAATATAGTCCTTTTCATAATTTTTTCGCCTTTCATTTTATAATATAGAGCATTTTCTATATTTTTTTTATTTTATGTGATTTTTATTTTATTTCTTCTATTTTAAATGGTATAGGCAAGATAAATCTAGCCCTTACTGCTTTGCCCATTTTAAGTGGGACTTCGTATTTAAATTCTTTCAAAGCCAAAATTGCTTCCTTTTCAAAGTCTGCATTTGTAGCTGATAAAACTTTCTCTAAGATTAAGTTGCCATTTTCGTCTATCAAAACAAGCAATCGAACTTCGCCCTCTATGCCCTTTTGTAGCATTTTCTTGGGGTATCTTATGCTTGCGTTCTTTAGTCGCCTTGGCAGTTGGTCTAAGTCTAATACTTCAAATATCTGTAAAGAAGCCTCCTCAAAATCCATCAAGCCAGAGCCTAAGGAAGCCCCTAAGGCACTATCTCCTTGATAATTCATTTCAGCTATTTGAGGTATTAGCGAATTTGCGTCAAATTCCATTTTATCTAAAGTTTTAGACACCTCATTTATATATAATGGGCTAAACTCTAAATTGTTTAAAATTTTTTCAGTTTTATTCCTTTCTTTTTCCTCTACTTTATATAATTCGTTAAAAATAGAGATTTTCTCAACGCTTTTCTCAGTTTTATTTAAGTTAATGCTAATTAAAAGGAAAATACTTAGCAAGCACAAAAGAGCAAAAAACATCGCTTTAAATGCTTTTCTTGGACTTTTGAAGGCTTTTTCGAGCTTATCCATTATTTTTTGTCGCTAATTACATAAACCTCATCAAGCCCTATGCCCTTTGCCATATTTATCAAAGACAAAACGCTTTGCACAGAAGCACTTGCGTCTGCTTCCAACATTAAAACTAAGTCCTTTTTAGACATCAACTCCAAGCACTCTCTCTCGAACTCACCCAAGCTACACTGCTTGCCATTATAATAATAAGCCCCCTCCTTTGTTATAGATAGCAAAATGGAATTATCCTTTGCCACGCTTGCATTATTCGCCTTTGGGCTGTCTATATCCAAGGCGTTTCTATTCGAGAAAACCATAGTTACAATAAAAAATATCAGCAAGATGAACAACACATCTATCAAAGGCGATATATTTATTGCACTTTCTGCACTATCTTCTTGGTATTTAGGACGTTTTATAGGCATTTTAGGCTCGCCTTTCTCAACTCCAATATCTCGTATTTAGAAATATTTATTAGAATTTTTTGCTTAAATCGCCTCGCAACTAATACTATAATAAAGACAGGTAAAGCAACGCTCAAGCCTGCTTGGGTGGTATAAAGAGCCTTTGAAATACCTCCAGAGACTGCACTTGTGTTATCCAAAATCCCCCCTAAACTCACAGATAAACCACTTATAGTGCCAAGCAAGCCCAAAAGAGGTGTAACTGCACAAAGAGCAAGGGCGTATTTCAAGCGACTGTCTACCCTGTCAAAAATCTTAGCCCTAAGCTTTGTAAAGTTTTCCTTAATTACATCTACATCATCGCTTTGCGAAAATGCAGTGAAATATTCCTTATAAAAACTCTCGTCTTTTGCAAAAGTTTTCCAATAGCCACAAAGAGCAAATAATGTATAAAAAGACAAGTAATAACTGAGCAAGCCAAGCAAGGCTATAGCCCACATAACTACGCCCCCTATAGCAAAAAAATCAGATATACACTTCAAATACTCCACCTTAAACCTTTGTAGATGAAATAAATACGCTTGCCAACTTTTCCATATCGCTCAAAATCCTCTTTGCCCTCCTCGACAAATATGCGTAAAAAACAAAGGCTGGAATTGCCAAGCTCAAGCCATATTCAGTTGTAATTAATGCTTGGCTTATCCCAGAGCTTAGCAAATTTGGGTCTGCGTTGCCGTAAATAGCCAAGTCAGAAAATGTTTTAATTATGCCAGTAACTGTTCCCAACAAGCCCAAAAGAGGAGCGATAGACGCTGTTACAGATATGAAGCCCAAGCCCCTATGTAGTTTATCGCCAACTTTTAACATATTTTCATAAGAGACTTCTTCTAGCAAATTTTTAGATAAATTTAAATCTGCAAAAAGTTCACCTAACATAGCCTTATAAGCCTTAGGAAACTTCTTTAAAAAGCTTTTTGCCTTTGAAAATTCCCCCTGCTTCATCAACTCAGAAAATCTGTCTATATCATTAGTTGAAAGAGTCCTTATGCTGAAAATTTCTACAAATTTAAATATAATTATCAAGACAGAAATTATAGCAAAGAAGCTAATTGGGTAAATCCAAACGCCCCCCAACTTAAACTTTTCCACAAAGCTTTTTGCCTTTGCTTGGAATACTTTGCCCTCGCTTAAGTCCACTGGCAAAACTTGGCTCACTGAAGAGTAAAAGCTTTCAACTTCCTCTGGCATATTTAAATATGGCACGTATTTTTTTGGAAAAGCTAAGAGATTTTCTTCATTTATTTCGCCTAAAGTTAAGTTGAAAATTTCTTTATCCACAGAAGAAGCTTCGCCCTTTAAATTTGCATAATTATGCTCTAAAAACTCTAGCTTTGCCTCTAAATTTTCTACAGACAAAGTTTTTTGCTGGTGTTTTTTATACTCACTTTCTGCACTTGCAAGCTTATCTTGTATTTTTTGATATTCGAGCAAAAGTTTTTCACGCTCTAAATTCGCTTTTTCGAGTTCTTGAGAGTATATTTTCTTAGAGTTTTCTAAGATAGATTTTGCCTCTTGAACTTCGCTTGCATTTAAAATAGATGTAGCTAAAAACAAAAATAAAATTAAATATCTCATTTTGCACCTTTGTCTATTTCAAGATTGAGAACTTCATAGCCACTTTCGCCATCTAAAATCTTAAAGAGCTTTGCAAGGTCGCCCTTTGCCCCCACCCTACCAAACTCAGCATTCAAGCCAAAAGCTACAGTGTTTTCATCTAAAAACCTATAGCCATTTGTATCGAGGGCAACTTTGTTTAAGAACTTTAGTTTTGCCAAGGCTTCTTCGCTAGAATTAGGGTATGAAATATTTTCAATTTCAAGCATTTCCTCCCTATAAAGACTTTGCAATGCAGGAGGAATTTTTGATAATTTTCCCTTAAATTCATCATATACTTTTTTAGTATTTTGCTCAAGTTTTAGTATATTTTCTTCTAAAGAATTTATCTTTGATAAAATTGTGTTTATTTTGAAATTTTCTTCTTTATTTTTAGAAATTAATTCTTCTGTTTTTTGCTCGTATGCACTTATCAAAGCCCTCGCATTTTGCATAGCTAATGACATTTCCACATTGAGTATTTTTTGCTCTTTTTTAAGCTCATTAATTTGTATATGTACTTTCAAGTCTTCCTCTAAAATAGCACGTAAAGACTCAACTTCGCCACTAGAAAAAACAGGCAAAGCAAAAACTAGGTATAAAAAAAACTTTCTCATTTTACCGCAAATATTTAAAACTAATTATAGACATATAATCCAAGCCACCTTTTTGTGTTTTGAAAGTGTCGCTGGCTATAATAAAAGAATAGTCTATTTGAAAACAATCGTAGCGTGTGCTAAATCCAAAGTAGGCACTGCCAGTAATGTATTCCTTTTCTATGTCGTAGTCGACATTATAAGTACTGCCATCGAGGCTAATATCATAGGCTACAGCACTTGCCTTTGCCCCTACAAATATGTAAGCGTGCCAATCATCACCATTTTCAGCTATGCCAACGTCTTTAGCATTCGCATAATCTATATTTACAAAGTCGTAGCTATTTGGCAAATTGAAACCAAAGCGAAACATAGCCTTAAGCGAGCCATCTATAAGCACATTACCCAAATTAACCTGCCCCATTCCAGTTAAATCCATCGAAAAGTTCTCGCTTAGCTTATAAGTATACAAACGCCTTGCGTGTTGATATGTCAATACAAAGCCAAAGTGCGTGCCAACTTGATTATCCCAGCCCATAGGTTCGGGGCTATCTATGATACTATGCACAAACTTTTGAGCGTCTTCTGCAAGGGAATACTTTCCAGTTAGCCCCAAAGTTATAGAAAAGGAGTCTAGGGTGTTTTCGCCCATTGCGTGAGCTGTAAAAGTTGTATATAAAAAGCCAGAGTAAGGTCTATCATCTAAAGGAGGGGTTGCATTTTCTATATCGTAGCCCACATACATATCTTGCCCTATAGATACACTTTGAAAGAAAGTCTTATTATCAAAGTCTAAAAACAAGTCCAAGAACTCAAATTGCAAATAAGTTGCATACCAATCCTTATCCTTATTTGTATAAGAAAGCTTGATTGCGTCAGTATAATATCTATCAGAAAAGCCTATATCGTTTTGCCAATCTAAAGAAAATACATTTTTATATTGATTTTCTGTGGCAAATGTAGATATTTGCGTAAATAAGAATAAACTAATTATTAAATATTTTAGGAATTTCATTTTAGCTGTTATTTTTAATAAAGGTGAGTTCTAAAAATTGGCAATTAGCTATTTTTAAGATTATTTTTAACGTAATTTTCTTGCGTTTGAGGAGGATAACAACGTTATCTGACGAGATAAGCTGGGAAGTTTAAGCAAAAATAGACTAAAAAGAGCAATTGTAGCTTATCTGAGTGCAAAAACAAAGTTTTTGCTTTCTTGAAAAAACCAATTTTTAGAACTCACCTGAAATTAGAGCAAAATAGATACTCAATGGCAAGCGTTTAATACGAAAAGGAAAAAAGTGCGAATAAGTTCAGGTATAGCAAGGGGCTTTTCTTTAAAGAGTCCAAAGTCAAATAATACACGTCCAGCGACAGAAGCGTCGAGGCTGGCTATATTTTCCTCTTTGGGCGACTTAGTCGAAGGGGCAAAAGTCTTAGACCTTTTTGCAGGGACAGCCTCCTACTCCCTTGAAGCCCTAAGCAATGGGGCAAGCTCTGCAGTCTTTGTAGAAAAAGACAAGTCTGCCTTAATGTGTATAAGAGAAAATATTTTGGGGATAAAAAAGTACCTTAAAAATGTGGATACAAAAGTTTACCCCATTGACTGCTTTAAATTCAAGAGCGACACAATTTTCGACCTAATATTCATAGATCCTCCCTACCCCCTTTTGCTAGAAAAGTCTAAGGAAATTGCCCAACTCATAGAGAGCCTAAGCGACGCTAATACTATAATAATGCTAGAAGCTCCCTTTGAATTTAGCCTTGAGCATTTCCAAAACTTTGAAATACTCAAAAGACTCGGCAAAAAATCTAAGGGAAAGCCCACTCAAATTATAATGAAGAAGGCTAAATTAAATACACAAGCATTATAGCAAAAAGAACCCAAGTCGCTAAATTTATTTGCTTTGCTCGCTTTGTGGCAATCATAAGTATAACGTAAGCGATTAAGCCAAAGGCGAAGCCCTCTGTGATTTTGCAACTTAGGGTAATTACCAACATACAAAGCACAGCTGGCATAAATTCTGCAAAGTCTGAATAATTAATATCCTTGAAAGACTTTAGCATAAGTAGCCCCACTATAATTAAAGATGGGGCAACTGCCTGAGGAGGTATCATATTGATTATTGGCGATACGAATAATGCGAGCAAAAAGAGTATGCCAACGACTAGAGAAGTTAAGCCAGTGCGTCCTCCACTTTCTATGCCAGTTGCCGACTCAACATAAGCTCCAGTTGTAGATGCTCCCAAAAGCGAGCCTGTTATAGTAGAGATAGAGTCTGCCAAAAATATCTTATTTACCCCCTTTATCTTGCCATTTTTATCTGCAAAGCCTGCGACCTTTGCCATAGCGATAGCACTGCCTAAAGTGTCAAATATATCTACAATTAAAAGCGTAAATATTATAGGCAATGCAACTGAAAAGTTCTTAAATGGATAAGCAAAATCCAGCTGAAAAAATGTAGAAGATATACCTGTAGGCATTGAAAAACACTCGCTTGCTAAGCAAGAAATAGCCTCTCCATTTGAGCCTGTTATAAAAAGCCCAACGCCAGTCATAATCAAAACTGACAATAAAATCCCCCCAAAAACATTCCTTATAAATAATACACTCATTAGGGCAATTCCAGCTAAGGCAAAAAGTATTTCAGGTTTATTTATTTCTGGGAAAGCCACCAAAGTCGACTCGCTGGCAATAGCAAGCCCTGCAGTTTGTAGCCCTAAAAATGCGATAAAAAGCCCAATACCAGCTTGCAAGCCTATGTGCAAAGTGGGAGGAACTGCCTGCATAAGTTTTTCTCTAATTCCTGTAACAGAAATAATTAGAAAGAATATACCATTATAGAAAACCAAAGACAAAGCCTCTTGCCACTGCAAGCCCATTCCCACACAAATCACAAAGGCAAAAAAAGCATTCGAACCCATTGTAGGTGCAATCGCTATAGGCGAATTTGCGATAAAGGCAATCAACACACAGCCAAGAGCAGCTGCAATAGCTGTAACACTTATCAATACAAGTTTATCCATTCCAGCGTTTGCAAGTATAGCTGGGTTTACTGCTAATATATACGCCATTGCTGAAAATGTTGTAATTCCTGCAATAACTTCTCTAGCAAAAGTTGTGTTATTTTTCTTAAGCGAAAATAGCCTATCAAAAAAGCCAAGTATTCTATTTATCATTTTAATTATAGTTTTTGTTTAAAGGTGCTTTTATGCAAAAACCCCACTTGAATAAGTGAGGTTTCCTTTTGCATACTAAGGTATTCTTAAAATTGAGCCTTACGCATATCGCCTTCGTTTACGAAAGCTTCGTGCATAGCGTATGCCTTAGATAAAGTTTGAGGAGTATGTCCTTGAGGTACGCTCGCCATAAACTTTCTTAGGTGGTCTCTATATTCAGGAGCTGCAACATTATCAATCATAATGTCAACACGCTCTTGAGGAGTCTTGCCTCTTAAGTCTGCAACGCCATATTCAGATACGATAACCTTGACTGTGTGTTCAGTGTGGTCGATGTGTGAGCACAATGGAACGATAGAGCTAATCATACCACCCTTTGCACTTGCAGGAGTTGTAAATATAGATATGTATGCTGAACTTGTGAAGTCTGCAGAACCGCCTATGCCATTCATCATCTTTTGACCCATAATGTGAGTAGAGTTGATGTTGCCAAATATGTCTGCTTCGATTGCTGTGTTGATAGAAATCACACCAATTCTTCTTGAAACTTCAGGGTTATTAGAAATTTCTTGAGGACGAAGGATAATCTTCTTCTTGTACTCTTCTAAGTCTGCGTAAAGCTTTTGTAGCTTTTCAGAAGTAACTGTCAAAGATGTTGCAGAAACAAAGTCTATTCTTCCAGCTTCAATTAAATCTAAAACTGAGTCTTGAGCAACTTCAGAATACATAGAGAAATTAGGAATGTCTGGGTGGTCGCCTAAAGCAGACATAACAGCGTTTGCAATATTGCCTACACCACTTTGCAATGGCAAGAAAGATGCAGGAACTCTACCTGTCTTAATTTCATTAGCCAAGAAGTTTGCAACATTTTCGCCAATCTTTTGAGTAGTAGGATCACAAGGTTTAAAGCCACCAACTTCGTCAGCTGCATTAGTCTTAACCACTGCAACAATCTTAGATGGGTCTACCTTAACGTAATCTACGCCAGCTCTGTCTGATACAGAACAGATAGGAATTTCCTTTCTAAAAGGAGGATTTGCAACTTCGTATATATCGTGCATACCTCTCAAAGCTGCTGGGTGATATTCATTTAACTCAATGATAATCTTCTTAGCCAATTTCAAAGCTGTTGGAGCGATACCTACAGAAGTTGTCAAAATGATTTCGCCTGTGTCAGTTAAATCACAAGCTTCAACTACTGCCCAGTCGTACTCGCCATAAAAGCCATAGTTCATTTCTTGAGCCAAGACAGATAAGTTCATATCCACATAGTTTACCAAATTAGCGTTAGCCAAATTTCTTAGCTCTGCACTAGATTGATAAGGAGTTCTAAAGTTAACTGCATTTGCCTTTGCCAATACGCTATCGCAAGAGGCACCAGTAGATGCTCCACTATAGATATTTAGTTTAAAAGGTCTTCCTGCTGCTTGCTCAGCTTCTGCTTTTTTTGCGATAGCTGTAGGAATTGCCTTGATTGCACCTGCTGGAGTGAAGCCACTTATGCAAACTTGATCACCGTGGTTGATCATAGATGCAGCTTCATCTGCTGTCATAATATTGTAATTCATATATTTTATTTAGTTAAAAAATTTTGTGTTATGTTTAAAAGAATATGGGGTTGATATAAATCGAACCCCATTTTAAGTTTTAGTGTGCTAGTGTTGATATAAAGAAACCTGCCACAACTGCTGTACCTATTACACCTGCAACATTTGGTCCCATTGCGTGCATTAACAAGAAGTTGCTAGGATCTGCTTTTTGACCTTCAACGTGAGAAACTCTCGCTGCCATAGGCACTGCTGATACACCTGCTGAACCAATGAGAGGGTTAATCTTTTTCTTCAAGAACAAGTTCATAGTCTTTGCCATAATCAAGCCTGCTCCAGTTGCAATAATGAAAGCTATTACACCTAAGAACAAGATAGACAATGTTTCAGTTCTCAAGAATTTGTCGCCAGTCATTGTAATACCAACTGAAGTACCCAAGAAAATTGTAGTTACATTTATCAATTCGTTTTGTGCAGCCTTGCTCAATCTATCGCAAACGCCAGACTCTCTGATAAAGTTACCCAACATCAACATACCCACTAGTGCAGACGCATCTGGTACTAATAAGATACAGAATATTGTAACAACTATTGCGAAAATCAATTTTTCCAAACGAGAAACTTTTCTCAAGCTTTGCATTTTGATTTTTCTTTCTTTAACAGTCGTCAATAACCTCATTATAGGTGGTTGAATGATAGGCACTAATGCCATATAACTATAGGCTGCAACAGCGATAGGGGCTAGCAAGTGTGGAGCTAACTTATTCGATAAGAATATGGAAGTTGGACCATCTGCACCGCCAATAATACCAATGGAAGCCGCTTCTTCTGGGCTAAAGCCTAAGAAAGTTGCACCAAATAATGTAGCAAATACACCAAATTGAGCAGCAGCACCCAACAATAGAGTCTTAGGGTTTGCAATTAATGGACCAAAGTCAGTCAATGCACCAACGCCCAAGAAGATTAAAGGAGGGAAGATTTCAAGGATAATACCCATTTGTATATAGTGATACAAGCCCCCAAAGTGAGAGTCGTATGCGTCTATAATAGCTTCGCCCTTAACAACTTTACCCTTTTGCATAACTGAAGTAATTACACCACTTGCGTTAGCCCAAATGAGCTTGTCGTCAAGTCTAACTTCCATTTGATTGCCAGCAAATTCCACAGTAACAGCTTGCTTTTTCCAAGCGTCTTTTTCTTCCTGTAAAACTGCATCTGGGTTCAAGATTGCAACTAAAGTAGGTATGCCCATTGCATCACGAGAAACTTGTTCGGAAGCACTTTCGTCTGCTACTACTGTAGTAGCAGCTGCAACTTCGTTTAAGTAATCTTGCAAAGTCTTTTGTATATAAGCTGTGTCAGTTGCTTTGTCTTCGTCAATCAAACGCCAAAAAGCGTCTGGTTGGTCTTTAATAACTCTTGGCATAGAAATTTTTTGCTCTTTTTGAACAAATACTTCTACTAGTACACCACTTTCTTGGGCAACAATTTCGCCAGCTGGCTTATTGATTACCCCACTTGTAGGCAAGTTAGCCAACAATGCACCAAATGCTATTGGAATTAAAAGTAAAGGCTCAAATTGGTGCTTTACAGCCAAGTAAAACAGTACACCAACTACAGCCCACATCACAATCATACGCCAATCCAAATAGAAAAAGCCTGATTGTGTTAATAGGTCAATAAATGATTGAAACATAATCTTATTGTTTCTTTAATTAAAGGCTATTATGAAATAGAAATCAAAGCTTGCCCTTCAGCAACACTTTGTCCTGCAGATACTTTTGCAGCACCTACTGTACCAGCTTTTGGAGCAAATACAAATGTATTCATCTTCATAGCTTCCAAAGTGATTAGCTTATCGCCTTCTTTAACTTGTTGCCCTGCAGTAACGTCTACAGAAACTACAACTGCAGCCAATGGGCTAACTACGTCGCCTGCACCTGCTGCCGCCACTGGAGCTGCAACTGGGGCAGCCACTGGAGCTGCAACTGGAGCTGCTACTGCTGCTGCCACTGGAGCTGCTGCTACTGGAGTTGCCATAACTGGAGCTGGAGCAGATACTGCACCTCCTAGCATTTCAACTTCAACGTTATATGTTTTACCTTCAACTGTAATTTTTAATTGCTTTGTCATTTTATAAATCTTTCTGTTTTTCTATTATTTTTAAATTTTGTTATCTTAATTTTATTATCTCAATTTGTGTGATTTGAATAAGTCATTCCTAGAAGCCTTTGCCCAAGATAAATCTTTTGCCGCTGCCTCTATAGATACGATTTTGTATTCATTGCCTTGCATAGCCACGAAAACTGCAGCAGAAATAACTGCCATAATCTCAGGAGCTACAAAAGCTTGCACTTTGCTTTCTTGAGGAGTAATTACCACTGGTGTATCACTCTTCATCATTAACTTATCTTTAATCTTAAACGCAAAGCCTATTAAAGCTGTAACGCCTGCTAAAGATAACAATATGAAACATACCACGAAAAAGCCTACGAGCATAAGCCCTAAACCTTCTGGTTCTCCTGTTGCATTTGCCAATGTGAACATCATAATTTTTCCTTTTCTTTATTATAGAGGGATATTGCCGTGTTTTTTAGCTAAACGAGGCTTGCGAGTATTCAAAGTTTGACGCAATGCAAGAGCCAAAGTGTGGCGAGTAGTTGCAGGGTCGATAACGTCTGTAACCATACCAGTGCTTGCAGCTTGGTAAGGGTTAGCAAAGTTCTTAGAATATTCAGCCTTAAGTTCAGCTTCTCTCTTAGCAGGGTCTTCAGCAGCGTCGATTTCCTTTTTAAATAGAACCTTAACAGCACCTTCTGCACCCATAACAGCAATTTCAGCTGTAGGCCAAGCAAATACCATATCTGCACCCATATCTATAGAGCACATAGCCAAGTAAGCACCACCATAAGATTTTCTTAAAATCATAGTAATTACTGGGCAAGTACAAGCTGCATAAGCAAATAACATCTTAGCACCATGACGAATAATACCACCACGTTCTTGAGCTAAACCAGGCATAAATCCAGGAACGTCAACTAAATTAACGATAGGTACATTATAAACATTACAAGTTCTAATGAAACGAGCTGCCTTATCTGAAGCGTCAATATCCAAGCAACCTGCCTTGAAATTAGGCTGATTTGCGATAATACCAACAACTACACCTTCTATCCTTGCAAAACCAACTACTACATTCTTAGCAAATGCAGCTTGGATTTCAAAGAATACACCATTGTCTACTATTCTATTAATTACCTTATAAACATCTAAAGGCATTTTAGAATTTTCTGGAATAAGCTCTAACATACCTTCGTCATAAGAAGTTGTGATAGGCTTAGACAAGTCGTGTGGAGGGTCTTGCATATTGTTAGATGGCAAGTAAGATAATAATTCTTTCGCCAATTCTAAAGCGTGCTTGTCGTCGTTAGCAACTAAGTGAATGTTACCAGAAACTGCAGCGTGTGCGTCTGCTGTAGCAAACATATTCAAGTCTGCCTTTTCGCCTGTAGCTGCCGTAATAACTTGAGGACCACAGATAAACAAATTAGAGTTTGTCTTAGTCATAATAATAAAGTCCATCAAAGCTGGGCTGTAAGCTGCACCACCTGCACAAGGACCTGCTATTATAGAAATTTGAGGTACTACACCAGAAGCTCTAACGTTTTCAAAGAAAATTTGTCCATAACCTGAAAGTGCTTCAACAGCTTCTTGTATTCTAGCACCACCACTGTCGTTTACACCCATTATAGGCATACCATTTGCAGCTGCAAACTTCATTAAATCAACAATCTTCTTAGCGTGATTAGAACCTAGTGAACCACCTGTTACAGTGAAGTCTTGGCTAAACGCCGCAACTGGTCTACCAGCTACATAACCTATACCTGTTATAACACCATCAGCTGGGCTTGGCTTAGGTTTTGATTGAAATGCGTTTGGTTTAGCACCAACGTGCATAAAAAATTCTTGAAAAGTGCCTTCGTCAAAAAAGAACTCTATTCTTTCTCTAGCAGACATCAAACCTTTCTGATGTCTCTTTTCTATTTTATCTGCACCACCTGCTGCAAATATTGCTTCTTGACGCTTTTTTAGTTCGTCCATTAAACTTTTGTCTATAGCCATAATTTTCCTTGTTTATTTAGTTCAATTCTAAAAACTAGTAAAAATATTTATCGTACTTTTTAAAACTAATTTTTAGAAATCGCCTTTGTTTTATATATTATTAGTGTCCGCAAGAACAGCCATTTTGAGCATCTTGACAAAACTCAGTCAAGACTCCCATAGTTGATTTTGGGTGTAAAAATGCAATTTCTTTACCATGAGCACCTGCCCTTGGTTTAGTGTCGATTAATCTAACGCCTTGTTCTAAAACGTGAGCTAGAGCATTAGGTACGCTATCTGTAGCAAAAGCTACGTGGTGAACGCCACCTGCTGGGTTCTTTTCTAAGAACTTAGCAATAGGGCTATCTTCCGATGTTGGCTCTAATAGTTCTAGGTGAACATCTCCAACTGTGAAAAAAGCTGTTTTCACTTTTTGACTAGCTACTTCTTCAATGCCTTCGCATTTTAAGCATAGTGCGTTTTCGTAATACGGGATAGACTCTTCAAGAGACTTTACCGCAATTCCAATATGATCTATTTTTTGCAACATAAATTTTAAATATTACTTAGTAATATATGCTCTCTTAAGTCAAAGTCAACTTTTTATAACATTTTTATAATATTTTTTTAATCTCAAAAAGCCATTTGTGAAAATATTTTGTCTATTGATAAAAAAAGCTTTACAAGGTTATTAAAGTGTCTTTGAATAAAGGATTGAGAAAAAAAACGCTATGAACAAAAAGCGTTAATAAAATTATAGAATTATTATATATTATGAATAAGAGAATAGTAACAGGAATAGCGATGTTGCTTTTTGCAGGGGTAGCAATGGCACAAAACTATAATATTGATAATGTTTCTAAGGCTATAGCTGATATGTCGAAAGACCCAAGCTATCCTAAGGAATATGCCCAAAAACTAGAGGCTTTTAAAGCTAAAGGCAAATTGTCTCAAGCTGACCAAGCTGAATTTGACGCATTTGCAAGAGAAGCTCTTTTGAAAAATCCACTCCTACAAGAGAATAAAAATTGGATTTACATCAAGAGAAGCACTAAGACTCCTTCAAAAGGATTGCCTGCAAACTGGCAAAACAATTCTTCTTTAAATAATAGAAACAAGAATTTTGCAAATCAAGTTGATGACGAAATTATTGCCTTCGACATTACAAATCCAATTGAAGCAACTCCATTATTTAAGCCTACAAACTCTGCTGGCGTTACTGATATTGACATAGATTGGGACGCAAGCAAGTTGATGTACTCTTCTATTTCCAAAAAAAACAACACTTGGCAAGTTTATGAGCTAGACCTTAATACTAAGGAAACTAGAATACTCACTCCAGAAAAATATACTGGTGTAGACAATTTTGATAGCGTATATTTACCTGACGGAAATGTGATTTATACTAGTACAGCGTGTTATGCAGGCGTTCCTTGCGTATCTGGCGCTGACTATATTTCTAATATATACAAACTAGACCCTACAAAGAAAACTGCAGACGATCTAGAAGACTCTATACGTCAGTTGAGTTTCGACCAAGAAACATCATGGTCTCCTACAGTAATGCACGATGGCAGAGTTATGTATACAAGATGGGAATACACAGATAACTCTCACTATTTCTCAAGAATTTTGATGAGAATGAATCCAGATGGTTCTGGTCAAATGTCTCACTATGGATCTACTAGCTACTGGCCTAACTCTTTGTTCTATTGCAGACAAATCCCTGGCGACCCTAACAAGTTTGTATCTATAATAAGTGGGCACCACGGCACTAGAAGAAGTGGCGAAATGCACCTATTTGACATTTCTAAGGGTGTTATTGAAGACGAAGGTAGAGTTCACCAATATATGGGAATGGGCAAAAAATACGAAGCTAGAATCTTAGACAAACTAGTAAGAGACGTTAAGGTTCAATTAATTCACCCCTACCCTCTTTCAGAAAACTATATCGTTGTTTCTATGATGGACTTAAGCAAAGAGGAAAAGGTGTTTTCTCTATACTTAGTTGACAAATTCGACAATGCTACTCTATTGCAAACTGCTGATGGTTACGACTTATTTGAAGCTATGCCTTTAGCTGCAAGAGAAAAGCCTCCAATCCTAGCTCAAAAAGTTGATGAAGACCAAGAATTTGGTTATGTATTCTTAAATAATATCTATGAGGGCCCTGGTTTAAAGGGTGTAGAAAAAGGTTCTGTAAAGAAGTTGAGAATTTTTGAATATAACTATACTTATAGAGACGCAGGCAATACTCACGAAACTATGGGCTTAGAATCTGGCTGGGAAGTTAAGAAAATTCACGGCACAGTAGACGTAGAAGAAGATGGTTCTGCTATGTTCAAAATTCCTGCAAACAGACCTTATTCATTGCAACCTTTAGATAAAGATGGCAGAGCAATGGCGTTATTTAGAAGCTGGGTTACTATTCGCCCTGGCGAAACTCAAAGCTGTGTTGGTTGCCACGAACCTTCTAATACTGCACCTGTTGGTGGTACAGCCCTCGCTAGTAGAAAAGCTCCTCAAACTATCAAGCAATTCTTAGGAACTCCTAGAGGCTTATCTTTTGATAGAGAAATCCAGCCTATTTTAGACGCATATTGCGTAGAGTGTCATAACCCTGACAAAAAGATGTTGCCTAATTTCAAGAAGGTAGACCAACCTTGGAAGGGCATTAATTTCTCTAATTCATACTTGGCGTTGCACCCTTATGTAAGACGTTCAGGTCCTGAAAGTAACCAAAATATCTTGCACCCAATGGAATTCCACGCAAGTACTTCTGAATTAATTCAAATCCTCGAGAAGGGACACAAAGGCGTAAATATGGATAAGGACTCTTTAGCTGTTCTATATTCTTGGATAGACTTAAATGTACCTTATCACGGCACTTTGAGAGAAGCTTACACTGCAGTTAGGTATCGCACGAACAGAAAGACTAAGGAATTGGTTAGATCTGACGTAGTTGGCATTCCTGGTGGTCAAGAAGAAAAGCGTGCTTATTTCTTAAAGAAGTATGCAAACAGAGTTGATACTTTTGAAACTGAAGACCCTAAGTATGTTCAAGCAGAACACATTACTTACAATACAGAAAAGCGTAAGCCTTTAACCCATAAAGCTGAAAAGACTCCTAAGGCAGAAGGCTTCCCATTTGACGCAGATACTGCTGCAAAGATGGTAGCTGACACAAAAGCTCCAAAAACTCTTGCATTAGACTTAGGCGATGGCAAGAAAATGGATATGGTATTAATCCCAGCTGGTAAGTTTGTACAAGGTTCTAACGACTCTTTCTACGACGAAGGTCCTGCAAAGTTAGCTGAAGTTGAAAAGCCTTTCTATATGGCTAAATTCGAGCTTACAAACGACTTGTATAGACAATTCAACAAGGATTACGACTCTGGCTTCCAAGATAGACAATGGAAAGACCACGTAAACCAAGGTTACCCATCAAACGACCCTCAACAACCTGCAATTAGACTATGCTACAATCAAGCTCAAGAGTTTTGTGCGTGGTTGAGCAAGAAGTTGGGCGTAAAGGTAAGTTTGCCTACTGAAACTCAATGGGAATGGGCTGCTCGTGGTGGTTCAGACCAAGCATTCTGGTTCGGCGAAGTTGGCACAGACTTCTCTAAGTTAGAAAACTTCTCTGACGCTCAAGCTACAAAGTTTGCAGTTAGTGGCGTTAACCCACAACCTATGAAAAACCCTAACGCATTCTACACATTCATTCCTGCTGATAGAAACAGCGATGATGGCGAATTGATTGCAGCAAAGGTTGGTAAATACAAGGCTAATCCATTTGGCTTACACGACATAGCAGGTAACGTAGCAGAATGGGTAGAGGGCAATTACTCTAAGCCATTAGGCGGCGAAAGCATAGATAAGGCTGTAGCTCGTGGTGGTTCTTGGAGAGATAGACCTTCTTATGGCAAAGTTACACTAAGACGTCCTTACGAAAAGTGGCAAGGTGTATACAACGTAGGCTTCAGAGTTATAATCGAAGCAGACGAAGCTGCAAAGCTTGCTAAGTAATTCTAATAAACAATTCTAAAACAAAAGCGTACTCGACTTAAAAAAAGCGGGTACGCTTTTTTAGTGGACAGCTTTTTTCAGTGGACAGCTTTTTTAGTGGACACTGAAAAAGCTGTCCACTAAAAAAGCTGTCCCTAAAAGGAACAGCTTTTTTGTTTAGCTTTATTATTCTGCTTTTTTCTTTTTAGCAGTTGTCTTTTTAGCCTTTGTTTGCTTTACATCACCCATAACTTTTTTAGCACCTAGAACTTGCCAGTTGTTTGTTGGAGTATAAGGAGTGTCGTATTCTTCACCTGCGTGGCTCTTTTCGGCAGAAGCTAAGAAGTCCATAATTTCCTTACGCATTTCTGCAGCCATTTCTGGGTGTTGAGATATAACGTTAACTTCTTCTGTCTTATCTTCATCTAAGTTATGCAACTTGTCCTCAGAAGTGTCGTCCATAGACTTAATAATCAACTTATATTTACCCTTAACTAAGCAAGCATAAGAGTCTGACCTAAATGGTATAGATCTGCTATGTGTAGTTTCTTTGCCAGTAACGATAGGCATAAAATCTTGACCATCTAAGATTAACTTAGAGTTGATTTTTGCTCCAGTAACCTTTGCAACTGTAGGCAATAAGTCTAAAGTAGACATAGGCACATTGTTGATTTCGCCACCTTTAATAGAAGCTGGGTAATATACAAATGTAGGCACTCTAACGCCACCATCGTTTATACTACGCTTTCTGCCAGTGAACCCACCTGTAGTACCAGCTAAAGCACTCTTTGTCTTTGCATTAGCTACCTCTGGAGTATTCGCACCTTCTGGACCATTGTCTGAAGTGAAGAATATGAAAGTATTGTCGTCTTGACCCAATTCCTTGAGCTTTTCACGAAGTCTACCAACTTGGTCGTCCATAGCAGTTATACAGCCATAGAAATGTCCAGCTGCCCCTGTGTCAGGATACATAGCCAAATATTGAGGACCTGCAACTGTAGGTGCGTGAGAAGCGTGGAACCAAATTACAGACAAGAATGGCTTTTTCTCTGCAACTGCCTTTTCTATAAATGGAATTACTCTATCCATTATAACACGTGAGTCGCAACCATCTAAATTTTCTGTTTCTATTACGCCATTGTGGTAATACTCATTTAACTTATAACGAGCCATATTCTTAGCAGGGTCCCAAGTAGATACAGCAGACTCTGTTACAAAAGACTCATCGTAATCTCTCAGCCAAGGTGGCGAGAAGTTTTCCTTAGGTTTACGACCTGCACCCTTAGAAGAGTGTTCAGCATTTACTGTACCTAAGTGCCATTTGCCAAAGTGTCCAGTAGTATAACCAGCCTCTTTAAGCATCTTAGCTATAGTATATTCTTGAGCTGGCAAGTGTCCTTGATTTGCATAGAACACGCCAAATCTATAATAGTGTCTACCTGTTAAATACGCACCTCTAGTTGGCGAGCAAACAGGACCTATAGAATAGAAGTGTCTCAAAACAGAACCATCGCCAGCAAGAGCATCTAAATTAGGCGTTTTAATAAGCGTATTGCCATTAAAGCCAGTGTCGCCATAACCTAAGTCGTCAGCGAGCATTAAAATCACATTAGGCTTTCTCTTTGCTTCTTCGGCGAAAGTATTAGATACAGCCAAACAAGCTAGACCTAACAAAGCCACTTTCCCAATCAATTTTTTAATATTCATAAGTTTTAATTAGTATCGAATGTACATTTTTTGGTCAACAAAAAAGCTAGAAATTTCAAATCCCTAGCTTCTTTATTAATTACTCAGCCTTAGCTTTAGTTTCCTTAGCCTCTTTTGTTTCGCCTAGAACTTTCCACTCATTTGTAGGAGTATAATCACTGTCGTATTCTTCGCCAGCGTGGCTCTTTTCAGCAGACTCTAAAAATTCTAAGATTTCCTCACGCATTTCTTCTGCCATTTCTGGGTGAAATTCTATTACATTTGTTTCTTCGGCAATATCTTCTTCTAAGTTATACAAAACGTCGTCGTGCATATCGTCCATAGACTTGATAATCAACTTATATTTACCTTTAACTAAACAAGCGTATTCTTCAAATCTAAATGGTATAGATCTTCTATGCTTATTTTCTTCGCCAGTAACTATAGGCATAAAGTCTTGACCATCTAAGATTAAGTCGGAGTTTATCTTAGCTCCTGTAATTTTTGCTACAGTAGGAAGTAAGTCTAAAGTAGACATAGGTACGTTGCAAGTTTCGCCTGCCTTAACTGAAGCTGGATAGTACACTAATGTAGGCACTCTAACACCTCCATCTTTTACACTACGCTTTCTGCCACTAAAGCCTCCAGTAGTTCCTACGTGAGTGCTTGTTGTTTCTGCATTAACTTCTTTTACGCCTCCACCTGCTGGACCATTGTCAGAAGTAAAGAATATGAAAGTATTATCCTCTTGCCCCAATTCTTTGAGTTTCGCACGAAGCCTACCAACTTGAACATCAAGAGCTGTTATACAACCATAGAAATGTGCAGCTTCGCCTGTATTAGGATACATAGCCAAAAATTCTTCGCCTGCTACTACTGGCGAATGCGGAGCGTGAAACCAAATTACAGACAAGAATGGCTTTTCTTCCTTAACAGCCTTTTCTATAAATGGAATTACCCTATCCATTATTACACGAGAATCACAGCCATCTAAGTTTTCTGTTTCGATTTCGCCATTGTGATAATATTGGTTTTTCTTATAATCCTTATGCTTTGCAGGCTCCCAAGTTGCAACTGCAAATTCTGTAACAAAAGACTCATCGTAGTCTCTCTCCCAAGGTGGAGCATAATTTAATTCTGGTTTACGCCCTGCCTTGCCTGAGTAAGTTTTGCTTAGAGTGCCTAAGTGCCATTTGCCAAAATGTCCTGTGGTATAGCCAGCTTCTTTGAGCATTCTAGCTATAGTGTATTCTTGAGCTGGCAAGTGTCCTTGATTTGCGTGGAATACACCAAATCTATAATAGTGCCTACCTGTTAGATATGAGCCTCTAGTTGGCGAGCAAACAGGACCTACAGAATAGAAGTGCTTTAAAACAGAACCATCGCCTGCAAGAGCATCTAAATTAGGGGTTTTAATAAGCGTATTTCCATTAAAGCCAGTGTCGCCATAACCTAAGTCATCAGCGAGCATTAAAATCACATTAGGCTTTCTCTTTGCTTCCTCTGCAAAAGTATTAGATACAGCCAAACAAGCCATACTCAACAAAGCCACACTACCAAGTAATTTTTTAATATTCATAAATAAACGGTATAAGGCAAATTAGCCTCAGTCAAGCCAAAAAGGAAGAAAATTACTATAAAAATTCCACTTAAAAGATAATACAATTAAAAGTAGTTCTCAAAAACGACAAATTTGTCTCTTGTCTTATTTTACTAATTAGCAATAACTTAAAGAAGATAAATATATTTTTTCAAAAAAAAGCTTGCAATGCAAATCTAAATATGAACAATTATGTAGCATATAACAATTAGATTAATGAAAAGATTATCGTATTATCCAGAAGAACAAGGGCTATATAACCCTTCAAATGAACACGACGCTTGTGGCGTTGGCTTAATTGCTGATATTAAGGGTAAAGCTACACATAAGATTTTAAAAGATGGTATGGGTATCCTCAAAAGGCTTATGCACAGAGGTGCTGTTGGTGCTGACTCAATGACTGGCGATGGTGCTGGCATACTCACTCAAATACCTGACGCTTTCTATCGTAAAAAAGTTGCTAACTTACCTGAGGTAGGCAAATATGCTGTTGCAATGCTATTTACTCCTACAGATGAAAGCATCATAGAAAAAATCAAGAGAATTTGTGAAGGCATATTTGAAGAAAATAGCTACAATTTAATCACTTGGAGAGACCTCCCTTGCGACAAGACTGCCATAGGTGGTATTGCCCTTGACACTTGCCCTAACTTGTTGCAATTCTTTATTGCTCCTAAGGACGAAAGCATTGAAGGCGACGCTTTGGAACGTGATTTATACGTATTGCGTAGAGCTTTAGAAAAGGCTGTAGAGAGCAATTTGCAGTTGGGCGATATGTTCTATGTATCTTCATTGTCTGCAAGAACAGTAATTTATAAGGGTCTATTAAATGCACCTCAGTTGGAAAACTTCTTTAAGGACTTGCAAGACGAAGATTTCATCACAGCCATTGCATTGGTACACCAAAGATATAGTACAAACACATTCCCTACTTGGCCTTTAGCTCAACCATTTAGATACTTAGCTCACAATGGCGAAATTAACACGCTTAAGGGTAATGTAAATCAAATGAGAATGAAGCAAGAACACTTTGAGTCTGCTTTATTAGGCGATAAGATAAAGACATTATTGCCTATCATTAATGAAAATCAAAGCGACTCTGCTTGCTTGGATAATGCTGTAGAATTTTATTCTAACACAGGTCGTTCTCTAGCTCACACAATGTTGATGTTAGTTCCTCAAGCTTGGGGTAAGAACTTCTATGTAAGCAAAGATATAATGGGCTTCTTTGAATACCACTCTGGTGTATCTGAACCTTGGGACGGTCCTGCTGCTCTTGGCTTTACAAATGGTTTACAAGTGGGTGCATTGCTAGATAGAAATGGCTTGCGTCCTGCAAGATACACTATTACTAAGGAAGGTACATTTGTATTGGCTTCTGAAACAGGTGTAGTAGAATTTGCTCCAGAAGAAATCGAGCAAAAAGGTAGACTACGCCCTGGCGAAATGATTTATATCGACACTGTTAAAGGCAGAATACTTTTCGATAATGAAATTAAAACTATTATTGCTCGTCAAAAGCCTTATAGACGTTGGGTAGCAGAAAACAGAATTACGCTCCCAGGTATATTCGAAACAGCACAAAGCCCTACAGTAGATAAGCACTTGTTGTCTCGTCAAAAGCTATTTGGCTACTCAAGAGAAGATATAGATATAATCTTAAAGCCTATGGCAACTACTGCTTATGAACCAACAGGTTCAATGGGTAATGACGCTGCATTGAGCGTACTTTCAGATAAGTCTCAGCTTTTATACGACTATTTTAAGCAATTATTTGCCCAAGTTACAAATCCACCAATTGACCCTATTAGAGAAGAGTTGGTTATGTCTTTGATGACTTATATAGGCAATCAAGGTAATTCTTTAGATGAAAATCCAAAGCTTGCTCACTTGTTGAAGCTACCTCACCCTATATTGACTAATAGCGATATATCTTGCTTGAAGAACTCTAAAATTCCTACATTCCAATCTGCAGTAATCACTGCACAATTCTCTGCACAAGCAGGCAATGTTGGTATGGATAAGGCACTAGAAAAACTTTGCGAAGAAGCATTGGCAGCTGTTAAGGACAACAAGAGCGTAATCATCATTAGCGATAAGAATTTAGATTATGGATACGCTCCTATACCTATGTTATTGGCAGTATCTGCAGTAAATGCTTATTTGTCAAAGCACAGTATGCGTACACACGCTGGTATCGTTGCAGAAACAGGCGAAGCTAGAGAAATTATGCACTTTGCATTGTTATTGGGCTATGGTGCTACTGCAATTAACCCATATTTAGCACTAGAGAGTGTTGTAGATTTAATCGAGAGGGAAAATCTTGAAATAGATCCTGCAAGAGCTGTAGAAAATTACGTAAAAGCATCTTGTAAGGGCTTATTAAAGGTTATGTCTAAGATGGGTATTTCTACTTTGAGAAGTTATAGACAAGCTCAAGTATTTGAAGCTATAGGTTTAAAGGACGAATTTGTTCAAGCATACTTTAAAGGCACTGCATCTCGCATAGGTGGCATTGGCATTGAAGAAGTTACTCAAGAAGCTTTAATGCGTTACAAGCAAGCACATTACCCTATTTTTGGCGAAGAAAACTTGCTAGAAAACAAGGGTAAATATAAGTTTAATAAGAAGGGCGAAAACCACTTGTGGACTCCTCAAACTATTAGCTTGTTGCAACGCTCTGTACGTACTTCTAACCCAGATTTATACAAGCAATATGCTCAGCATATTAACGACCAATCTGAAAAGCTCTGCACTATTAGAGGTCTATTTAAGTTCAAGGAAACAACTCCTATCGCTTTAGAAGAAGTTGAGCCAGTTGAAAATATCTTAAAGAGATTTGTATCTGGAGCAATGAGTTTTGGCTCTATTAGCCCTGAAGCTCACGAAACTATCGCTATCGCAATGAACAGAATTGGTGGTATGAGCAATAGTGGCGAAGGCGGCGAAGACCCTGCAAGATTTGATACAGAAAAATCTTCTGCAATCAAGCAAATTGCAAGTGGTAGATTTGGCGTTACAGCTGAATACTTGGCAAATGCAAAGGAATTGCAAATTAAGGTAGCCCAAGGTGCAAAACCTGGTGAAGGTGGTCAGCTCCCTGGACACAAGATTGACAAGGTAGTTGCAAGAATAAGGCACTCTATGCCAGGCGTTACTTTGATTTCGCCTCCTCCTCACCACGACATTTACTCTATTGAGGACTTAGCACAATTAATCTACGACTTGAGAAATTCTAATTTAGATGCGAGAGTATCTGTAAAGTTGGTATCTGAAGTTGGTGTAGGTACAGTTGCAGCAGGTGTTGCAAAGGGTAAGGCTGACTTAGTTCTAATTAGTGGACACGATGGTGGCACAGGGGCATCTCCATTAACAAGTATCAAGCACGCAGGTGCTCCTTGGGAATTGGGCTTGGCTGAAACACATCAAACACTTTGCTTGAATAACTTAAGAAGCAAGATTAAAGTACAAGTTGATGGACAAATTAAGACTGGTAGAGACGTTATTATAGGTGCTTTATTAGGGGCTGAAGAATTTGGTTTTGCAACTACATTATTGGTAACTTTAGGTTGCGTGATGATGAGAGTATGTCATAAGAATTCTTGCCCAGTTGGTGTTGCAACTCAAGACCCACAATTGCGTAAATGCTTTAAGGGTGAGCCTCAACACGTGATTAATTTCTTAACGTACTTATCTGAAGAAGTTAGAGAAATTCTAGCGAGCTTAGGTTTAAAATCTTTAGACGAAGCAGTAGGCAGAAGTGATTTATTAGAAAAGAACGTTGCCCTAGATTTCTGGAAGTCAAAGAACTTAGATTTTTCTAAGATATTCGAAAGAGTAGAAGGCACTAATTACGCTGTTCATAGCAGTGGTTTAGCTCCAAGAGAAATACCTGAAGCATTCGATAACAAGCTAATAGAAATATTTGCAGACTCTATAGAAAACAAGACAAAGAAGACTGTAGACTTAGACCTACATAACTACGACAGAAGCGTTGGCACAATGCTAAGTGGTGTTATTGCGAAAAAATACGGCAGTGAAGGCTTACCTGAAGACACTATTACAGTGAACTTCAAAGGTACTGCAGGTCAAAGCTTTGGCTCATTCTTATCTAAGGGTATTACATTTAATATTGAAGGTGAGACTAATGACTTTATAGGAAAGTCGTTATCTGGTGGTAAGATTGTAATTAAAGCACCTAAACAAGCGACATTTAAAGCAAGCGAAAATAGTATTGCAGGTAACGTTATTGCCTATGGTGCTACAGGTGGCAGTATATTCATCAATGGTCTAGCAGGCGAAAGATTTGCTATTAGAAATAGTGGTGCTTATATCGTAACTGAAGGCGTTGGCGACCACTGCTGTGAGTATATGACTGGTGGACGAGTGTTTGTACTTGGCGAAACTGGTTTCAACTTTGCAGCTGGTATGACAGGTGGCTTAGCTTATGTATACGATGCTACTAGCGACTTTGATATGCGTTGTAATCTACAAAGCGTCGACTTAGACACAGTTATAGCTGGTTCTGAGGACGAAGCTGAGTTAAAGCAAGCAATCGAAGCTCATTATAACTTAACTTCTAGTGAAATCGCTAAGGAAATTTTAGACGATTGGTCAAATGCTCTACCTAAGTTTGTCAAGGTATTCCCAGTTGAATACAGAAAAGCTTTGGCAAGATTGGCAAGCGAAGAAGCATAATCACTAATAAAACTTAATATATAAGAAAATGGCTAAAGAATTTTTAACTATAGATAGAAGAGAAGCTCAATACAGAGACAATAGACTTAAGGACTTTAAAGACGTTGAAGTACGTGCTGATAAAGAAGAAATGCTAAATCAAGCCCTACGCTGTATGGAATGTGGAATACCATTTTGTCATAGTGCAGGTTGCCCACTTGGCAATTATATACCAGAAATAAATAGAGCAGTTACTGTAGATGCAATGGAATATGCCTACAATTTGCTAAGCCAAGAGTCGCCTTTCCCTGAATTTACGTCAAGGATATGCCCTGCTCTTTGCGAGTCAGCTTGTTGTGCAAACTTGCCATCTAAACCAGTTAACGTAAAGCAACTAGAATATTTGGTTATTGAAGAAGCATTTAAGGCTGGCTTGGTTAAGCCATTGACTCCTAAGACTCGCAGCTCTAAAACAGTTGCAGTCATTGGAGCGGGTCCCTCAGGCTTAGCTGCAGCTCACTACTTAAATGGAATGGGCTATAATGTGGTAGTCTTTGAAAAGGCTCTTAGTGCAGGTGGCTTGTTGAGATATGGTATACCTGACTTTAAGCTAGAAAAGCACATCGTTGAACGTCGTATAGACCTAATGAGACAAGCTGGTGTGGTATTTGAATTTAGTGTTGAAATTGGCAAGGATATTTCTGCTAATTATATCAACAAGAAGTTCGATGCAATTTGCTTGTGCATAGGTTGCGAAGTTCCTAGAGACTTGAAGATAGAAGGCAGAGATTTTAAAAATATTCACTTTGCACTCGATTATTTGAGGTCGCAGTTGAAGTTCAATTCTGGAGAGAATAAGACTTTGGAAATTGATGCTAAAGGCAAAAAGGTTCTAGTAATTGGCGGCGGCGACACTGGCTCTGACTGTATGGGTACAGCCCTAAGGCAAGGTGCAACTGAAGTTGTACAAATAGAGATTATGCCTGAACCTCCTGTTGAAAGACATACCGCTACACCTTGGCCTCAATGGGAATACAAGAAGCGTACATCATCTTCTCATAAAGAAGGTGGCACTAGAATGTGGGACGTTTCTTCTAAGAAATTTGTTGCAGACAAAGATGGCAATGTTGCTAAATTAGTTGCAAGCAAAGTTGATTGGGGCGTAAACGAAACATCTATGCCATCTAAGTTTGAAGAAGTTGCAAACTCTGAATTTGAAATAGAGGCAGATTTAGTCCTATTGAGTATGGGCTTTGTATCAGTAGCTTCTCCAAAATTAATAGAAGAATTAAGCGTAAACCTAAGCCAAAGAGGTGCTATTGCAGGCAGCCAAAACGCTAAAGTATTTAGCTGTGGCGACTGTGCTAGTGGAGCTTCTCTAGTTGTAAGAGCTATAGCAATGGCAAAGGATACCGTAAAGGAAATCGACACTTTCTTAAGAAATTCATAATATGAGCTTAGACCTAAACATAGCTATCTTAAATAAAATTAGCCACCTTATAGCACGTAGGACATCAGTGTCTCAAATGCTAAAGGAGCTATTGCAAATTCTACACGTAGAAATGGGTTTAGATAGGGGAACTTTAACCTTGAGAGAAGGCGATATGCTTGTCATTGAAGCTTCGCAAGGTTTAAATCCTAGCGAAATCGAAAGAGGTATGTATAGAATAGGCGAAGGTATAACTGGCAAAGTTGCTCAAGAGGGCAAAGCTAGAGTTATTGAAGATATATCTTTAGAGCGTGAATTTCTACATAGAACTAAAGCTCGTGTAGGAGAGAAAAACCTAGCTTTTATATGTGTACCTATCATATATAAAGAAGAGGTTATAGGCACGCTTAGTATGGATAGAAAGCTTGGCGATGGGGTAAATCTTAGAGACGACTTGCACTTGCTTGAACTAATTTCTAATATCACTGCCGAAGCTGTTTATTCTGCACTAACAGAAATTAACGAAAAAGAAAAGTTAATTGCCGAAAATAAGAGATTGCAATCTGAGTTGGAAAACAAGTTGCGTCCTAATAATATCATAGGCAATTGTAACTCTATGAAGACTGTTTACTCTATGATAAATAAGGTTGCCTCTTCGCAGGCTACTGTTTTGATTAGGGGCGAATCTGGCACTGGTAAGGAGTTGGTGGCAAAGGCTATACAATCGGCGAGTACTCGCAAGGACAAACCTTTTGTGGCGATAAACTGTGCAGCTATTCCTGAGGGGCTTATAGAGAGTGAACTTTTTGGACACGAAAAGGGAGCTTTTACTGGAGCAGTAAATAGGAAAGTTGGCTTGGTTGAATTGGCTAATACTGGTACTTTATTCTTAGACGAAATTGGTGATTTAAGTATGTTTATGCAACTTAAGCTATTGCGTTTTTTACAAGAAAAAACTTATTATAGAGTTGGTGGAGGCACAGAGTATAAAGCTGACGTAAGAATTATCACAGCTACAAGTAGAAACTTGGAAGATATGATTAAGACTGAAAAGTTTAGAGAGGACTTATACTACAGGTTTAGCGTATTTCCTATCTATATGCCTGCCCTTCGCAACAGAAAGACTGACATAATTTTACTCGCTCAATACTTCTTAGAAAAATATAATTCTTTTCACGGAAAGAATGTTACAAGGATTTCTACACCTGCAATAAATATGCTTAATTCGTATTATTGGCCTGGTAATGTTAGAGAATTGGAAAATTGTATAGAATACGCTGTGTTGAATACATCAGACTCAGTGATTAATAACTACAATTTGCCAGTATCCTTACAAACAGCACAATCTACAAGTACATTTATAGTAGACGAAACTAAAGGCGACTCTAATTATGAAACTCTTGTAGGCAACTTCGAAAAGGAATTGATAATCGAAGCCCTAAAGGCAAATAAAGGCAAAGCGACAGCAGCCGCATCTTACCTAAAGACTACCCCAAGGATAATCTTATATAAGATGAAAAAGCTCAACATCAACGCCGACCTATACAAAGCCTAGAGCCAAAACAAATTTAACCCAAAAGAGACAAGCAAAAACGCCTGTCTCTTTTTTTTGTTTGACTAAGAAATTTTATACTTTAGTTGTTATTCTAGGTGAGTTCTAAAAATTGGCAATTAGCTATTTTTAAGGCTACAACCGCAAGGGCGTAGGAGCATTGCTTTAGCAATGACCCTGAGCGATAGCGAATGGGCGAAAAGGGCTTTATAAGCCTTGAGTCAATATTTTTAGCGTAATTTCCTTGTTTTTTAAGGCGAACACCTTCAGGGGTAGAATATTTGCGTTAGCAAATACCTGAAAGGCGAGACATCTTTAGATGCGAGTTCAATAATGCAATTATTTAAGGTAAAAACAAGGAAATTTAAGCAAAAATAGGCTAAAAAGAGCAATTGTAGCTTATCTTAGTGCAAAAACAAAGTTTTTGCTTGCTAATAAAAACCAATTTTTAGAACTCACCTCTATGGAAATAAATTACAAAAAAATTGCCTACAAAACTTGCGAAGTCTTATATTGGGCTTTGTTTGCCTTGTTTATGTTTTTTATTTTTAAGCATCTTTTAATAGATAGCACATTTAAAATACTCATCTATGGAGAAGGCAAGCTAGAAGGAAGATCTTGCCGAGCAATACTTTGCAGCATAATATCATCGAGTTTCGTATCATTAATATTTAAAAATAAGATTTTTGCTCTAATTAGCTTATGTATTATCCCAATAACATTTCCTTTCATCCACGATTTTATCAAGTGGGTTAACTCGTAAAAATCAATACTGAACCTTTAACTTCAAATCTTTTTTAGTTGCTCTAAAAATTTGCATAAAAGTATCGTTATATTTTGTTAAATCAATACAGCCTGCAGAACCAGGATCATCTCCTCCATGAATATTAAATCCATCTCTGCCGAGAGTGTCGGTTTCATCTGCTGCGGTTATTGATATTTTTTTATACATTCTGCTGAGTCGAGTTCTTTCATCTCGTCTTCTTCGTCAAAATCGCAGAGGTGAGCAATTTCGTGAATAAAAATGCCTGCACGATTTTCTTTAAAGCACACTTTGTCAAAAAAGTTGTCGTAAACTGTAAAGGTTTTCTTGTCGTCTTTATTAATGCTAGCAAGTACGTTGTCGTTTTCTGTGTCGAGATAGTTCTCTCTAAGTATTACTAATACATTGTCTAAAATCTTAAGCCCAACTCTTTCTAATGAGCTTAAGAGAGTTTGATAATTGGAAGACCCTGAGATTTCAGTTGCAATTCTAAGTGAATTTTCATCCTTATTTTTCAAAGACATATAAGAATCTAAAACTAAGCAAAACGCTTCTTTTAGGCTTTCGTTTACGATATAGCTTTCGTCGCCATAAGCTCTGCCGACGAGTTTATACTTAAAGAATTTTCCTTTTACGTTGATATGTCTTTCTATTACGATATTAATTAAGGGGTTTATGTGCATTTTGTATACCTTTCATTGTTGGTTATTAATTTGAGAATTTCTAAAAATCGCTTTAGAATTTCTATGTAAAGTAATAATTATATACTAAAGGGCACTTCTAAAAATTAGTTTTTCAAATAAACAGTCGTTCTTTTTGTTTTCTTTTTGTTCGTTTTTCTGTGTTTTTTCGTCAAATAACTCTGTTATTATCCTTAAAAACACAAAAAAACGCCCTAAAAATAAATTCAAAAATAATCAACTGCTAATTTTCAGAAGCACCCTAAAACTAAAAATCTGTAAAATCACCGTTTGAACTGTTGGAATAATTGGCAGTGTTTGTTATATTGGAGCTTTTAGGGGGGGGGTGGCACTTTGGGGGATAAAAGCGACAATATTGTTGTTTTTGGGAGATTTTGCACAAATTTGTGTAGTTTATTGAGGGTTTTGGGAGGGGGATTTTTTTTATATATAGGCAAAAACAGAAAATATGCCTTTTCGATGGCTTAAATATTAGAAGGGATTTTTTATTAAAAAAACTGGCACGCTAATTGCTTAATAAAAAGGCAGTCTTAAACATTAAAATATGGGGTGCTGATAAAAAACTAAATTTAGAAGCCCCAGAAAGACAGGTAAAAAATTATGAAACTAATAATAGCATATATCAAGCCCGAGCAATTGACTTCAGTCAAGCAAGAGTTATTCAAGAACAACGTCCATAGGATGTCTGTTACTAACGCACTTGGTTGTGGACGTCAAAAGGGTTACACCGAAAACTATAGAGGTACTGAAATAGAAGTTAATCTTCTAAAGAAAGTACGTCTAGAAATAGCAGTTACTGAAGAATTCTTAGATTTGACAGTTAAGTCAATCATCAAGGGTGCAAAATTAGGTAAGTTTGGCGATGGCAAAATCTTCATTATGGAAATGTTAGATTGCATTCGTATCAGAACAGAAGAATCTGGCGATGAAGCTATAGGCTAAAAAAGAAAGAAATAAGACAATGAAGAAATTATCATTAATATTCGGTTTTATAGTAGCAAGTATGGCAATATTTGCTCAAACAGCAGCCGCTGAAGAAGCAGTAGCTGCAACAGAAGCAGTAGCTGAGGCAGCAGAAGCAACAATAAGCCAAGAGATGTTTACTATAAACAACATCTGGATACTTATTTCAGCTGCATTAGTATTCATAATGCACCCAGGTTTTGCGATGGTTGAAATCGGCTTAACAAGGGCTAAAAACACAGTTAACATTTTAACAAAGAACGTATCAATCGTAGCAATCGGTGTTGTAACTTACGCTATTATGGGCTTCAACTTGATGTACCCTGGCGATTTTGACATCATTGGTGGCGTACTTGGCTTCGCTGGTTTTGGTATATCTCACCCTGCAGATTACGTTGCAATTGAGTATTACGGTGGTTGCTGGACATATCTAACAGACTTTATGTTCCAAGCTATGTTCTGTGCTACTTCTGCTACAATCGTATCTGGTGCAGTTGCTGAAAGAATTAAACTATCATCATTCTTGGCATTCTCTGCAATATTCGTATCTTTAGTTTACACTACTATCGGCTCTTGGGGCTGGGGCGGTGGCTGGTTATCAGACCTAGGCTTCCACGACTTAGCAGGTTCAACATTCGTACACGCAGTTGGCGGTTGGGCAGCATTAGCAGGTGCTATAATGGTTGGTCCACGTATTGGTAAATACATTGGTGGCAAGGCTCAAGCTATCCCTGGTCATAATATGGGAGCAGCTACTTTAGGTGTATTCTTATTGTTCTTCGGCTGGTTCGGTTTCAATGGTGGTTCTTGGTTCTCAGCAGAAGCTGACCCTGTATCATTAATCTTCGTAACAACAGCAATGGCAGCATCTACTGGTCTATTATGTGCAATGTTCACATCTTGGTTCGTACAAAAGAAGCCAGACTTGTCTATGGCATTAAATGGTTGCTTAGCTGGTCTAGTTGGTATTACAGCTGGTGCAGACTGCGTAAGCATAATGAGTGCAGCTATCATCGGTGCAATCGCTGGCGTACTAGTAGTATTCTCAGTATTCTTCTTCGACAAAATCAAAGTTGACGACCCAGTTGGTGCTTTATCTGTACACTTAGTATGTGGTATCTGGGGTACATTGGCAGTAGGTCTATTCCCTACTATCGACGCTACAACTTTCGGTCCTGCTGCTGACCAATACAGCTTTATGACTCAATTAATCGGCGTAATCGCTACAGGTGCTGCATCATTCTCAGCTGCAATGGCTGTCTTCTTCGTACTAAAGAAGACTATAGGACTAAGAGTTCACAAATCAGAAGAACTAATCGGCTTAGACTTGAGCGAACACGGTATGGAAGCATACAGCGGTTTCCAAATCTTCTCTAACCAATAGTTGATTAAAAGAATTTTAAAACAGAGTTTTAAATTAGATTAAGATAAACAGAGTGCAGGCTTTCGAGCTTGCACTCTTTCTTTGTGCGTAATGAGATGCAAAATTTTCAAACAGAGTGTAGGCTTTCGAGCTTGCAACATTCTTTGTGCGTGTAGATACAAAATTGTCGTTCAATAAATTAGGCTAATTCTTCTAAACTATACCTTGACTTTTATAGCATATAACTCAATACTATATCATATATAAGATAAAGTCTTATATATCGGCAAACAATACATAACTAAAAAGGATTATAATATGGAACTTAAAGGCTCTAAAACTGAAGCTAATTTGCAATCTGCTTTCGCAGGCGAATCTCAAGCTAGAAACAAATATACATACTACGCTTCTAAGGCAAAAAAAGATGGCTTTGTTCAAATAGCTTCTCTATTCGAAGACACTGCAAATAACGAAAAAGAACACGCTAAAATTTGGTTCAAATTACTACACGGTGGCACTGTTCCTTCTACTATGGACAACTTAGCAGACGCTGCAAATGGCGAAAACTACGAATGGACTGATATGTATGCTACTTTCGCAAAGGAAGCTAAAGAAGAAGGTTTCGACCACATCGCTTTCCTATTTGAAGAAGTTGCTAAAATCGAAAAAGAACACGAAGAACGCTACTTAAAACTATTGTCTAACCTAAAGACAGACACAGTATTTAAGAAAGAAGAAGAGTCAACTTGGGAATGTAACAACTGTGGCTACATATTTGTAGGCAAAGATGCTCCAGAAATCTGCCCAGTTTGCGACCACGCAAAAGCTCACTTCAAGCTCCAAGCTAAAAACTTCTAAAAAAGCTTCGAACAATCATTTAAACAAAAAGCTAGAGTGCTAAAAAACGCTCTAGCTTTTTTATTTGCCCTACATAATCCCCTAAAGCCCCCGACAAGCTATATATTTGAGAATAAGGCAAAGATACAGGCACAAAAAAACGCCCCGAAGGGCGTAATTTAAACTAAAGGAAAAAGTATCCCCACGGGGATTCGAACCCCGGTCGCTAGAATGAAAATCTAGTGTCCTAACCGGGCTAGACGATAGGGACATTAACCATTGTTTAAGTTATCTAATATGACTAATATTTTTTATATTGCAAGCTTTTTTTTGAAAAATTTTCACCTAGCCTAAATTTACTCTTTAGGACTCTTCTAAAAATTGACAATTAGCTATTCCTTACAAGCACCTTTAACCCAAGCTTAAAGATTATAAAAAAAGCAAAGAATAGTTGCCTTTTTCTTTGCTTTTGAAAATTTTTTCTAAAACTTAGCCTTGCTTGTTTAAAATTTCTCTAGCTCTATCTAGGGCTAAATCTATGCTCCTAAACACGTGGTCGTGTCCAATTTTATCTAGGAACTTAGACTTTTTCATCATCTCATAAGGTTGGTCGTGTGCCCCACTTATAACTAATTCTATGCCTTGGGCGTTGAGCTTTACTCTAATTCTATCTAGCACGTCGAGGGCTGTAGCGTCCATAGCAAGCACTGTACGCATTCTAATTATAATAATCTTAGGGCGTTGGGCTAGTCTGCCTATGATATTTTCAAGCTTATCTGCAGCTCCAAACATCAATACGCCAAAGACTCTAAATATCATAACTTCTTGAGGGACATCTTTGCCTTCAAGATTGTCTACAAAACTTTCGTGTTCTACATCGGTATTTAATATAGAGACCTCTGTAGTTTCGGATATTCTACGTATAAAGAGCATAGCAGCTAATACCATACCTACTTCTACAGCAACAGTTAAGCCAAAAATCAAAGTCAAAAGGAAAGTTGCTAAAAATACAACTGTATCGCTTCTTGGTAGGCGAGGTATCATAGAAAACTCGCTCCACTGCCCCATATTATAAGCAACTACAAACAATATTGCAGCCAAAGCAGGAAGTGGAATAAACTTCACATAAGGACCAACTACTAAAAGTATCAAAAGCAAAACAACTGCGTGTATTATACCAGCTATAGGCGTTTTGCCTCCATTTTTGATATTTGCTGCAGTTCTTGCAATCGCACCAGTTGCTGGGATACCTCCAAAGAAAGGAACGATGACATTAGCTATGCCCTGCCCTACCAATTCTTGGTTAGAGTCGTGCTTTTCTTCAGTTAAGCCATCTGCAACAACTGCAGAGAGCAAAGACTCGATAGCAGCCAATATTGCTATAGTAAATGCAGGCATAATTAATTCTTTAATATCTACTGCCCCAAAGTCTAGCATAGAAAATGTAGGAAGAGCCGACTTAATTTCGCCGAATTTATCGCCTATAGTTTCTGCATTTAAGCCAAATATCAAGCAAGCCAAAGTCGCCAATATTATAACTACTATAGAAGCTGGCACTTTAGATGCCCACTTTTTAGGGTAAAAAATCAAGAATAAAACAGAGAATACAGAAATTGCTGTAGCTGTCCAAGATATAGTGGATAAGCTACTTGCAGAAGTAGTTAAGGTATCTACAAATCCACTAGGCGAAGTCGCATAAGTAAAGCCAAAGAAGTCCTTTATCTGAGTTGCCATAATTGCGAGAGCTATACCATTTGTAAAGCCTATAGTTACAGGTCTAGGTATGTATTTAATTACACTACCCATCTTGGCAAAACCCATTATCAGCAAAATAACCCCTGCCATAAAGGTAGAAACCATCAAGCCTGCAAGTCCATATTCAGCAACAATGCCCAAGACTATCATAATAAATGCACCAGTAGGTCCACCTATTTGTACTTTCGACCCCCCGAATGCCGAGATTAAAAAGCCTGCAATAACTGCAGTAATAATCCCCTGTTCTGGCGAAACGCCACTGGCAATAGCAAAAGCCATCGCCAAAGGTAATGCTATAATACCAACACTTATGCCTGCTCCTAAATCGGAGAGAAATGTTGAAAAATTGTAGCCTTTAATAGAGTCTGCTAACTTCGGTCTGAAATATCTCATATAGCTTAGTTGGGTTCTAAAAAATTAGCATTTGCCATTCTTTAGGTTTTTTAGGTTATGTTTCTTTGATACTTTTAAGGCGATACCTAACTACACTTTTTACAGTTTTTATACTTTATAAGTTTTAAATAGCACCTTAATATATCTATCTCATCACTTTCTGACAAGAAAAACAAGTTTTTTATAAGATTTTTAGATTTTTTTATTCTTTTTGAAGCAAAACAGCTCTTTATATACTAAAAATCTGCAGATTTGTGTATCCAAGACTCTATAGTATTTAAATCTTCTGGGGCAATGAGTGGCTCAGTTGCAAAAACTTTGTCTAATTCTTCTATACAACGCTGAGCCATTTTGTGATTTGTAAGTTTACTCGCTTTAAGGCTATCTTTAGTTTCTGCCAACGCCTCTTTATACATACCCAAAGAGTCTAAAATTAGATAGTTTGTGCGAGGGAAAAAGGAAGTCATCAAATTCCAAGGGTGTCCATCTTCCTTAGTTTGGTCGCCTGCTAGACGTATGTCAGTACGCATAATTACAGAAGGTTTGTCGGCGAATTTTGCAAAGATATATTCTACTAGTGTGCCAGAGTCGAGTTCTGTGCCATCGTAATTAAATAAAGCCCCATCGCAAGCTAGAACTTGTTTTAAGTCTTGATCTCTAATATATTTTGGCGTAACCTCCCTTTGCTCTAAGTCTTGGGGCAATACAAATTCATATCTACCCTCTGAGAGCCTTGTAATTTCTGTAGCTAAAAATGTGTTAGCAAAAATGTCGCTCTTAGCAAAAAGAGCCCCTGCGAAATATATTTTATAAGTCTTTTTCGTATTCATCATAACCCCACATTATCAACAAGAGCAAAAAAAAGAGCAAGTGCTTTTTTATTTTATGCACAAAGCTCTAAAAAAAACTTGTAAAAATCGAGAAAAAAATATTTTATTTTAGCTAAAAGAATATAACTTAGAAAATTTTACCAGCTATGCAGTCAGCTAATAACGATGAACATTTAAAGGAAAAAGGATATACTCTCTACGAATTTATCCAGCTACACGAGAGCAATGCCTTAGATAGTTTAGACGAGGAAATGCTCTTAGAGACTTCCCCTTATGCTCTTGCTGGCTTCCTTGAGAGAATAGACGTTGATACCCAGCGTATGATTTTGAGGAAACTCCCTGAAGAGAGAGCCTCAGAAGTAGTCGCTGAAATGACTCCAGAAGACTCTGCCGAATTGCTTTCGGAGATGAGAGAGAGCCGAGCAGCTTCTCTATTGAACGAGATGGAACTCGACGACGCTGCAGACCTTGTTGCAGAGCTTGACGAGGAAGATAGGGACAGAATTTTAGACTGCCTTGAAAAGACTCAGCCAGAGACCGCCGAAACAGTTAGGGAGCTTTTAGAATACGACCCTGATAGTGCAGGTGGTATAATGAACCCTGAGTTTTTGGTAGCCCAAGCAAGTCTATCTATAGACGAGGCTATAGAGCTAATTAGAACTACAAAGGACTCTTATAATAATTTGCAATATCTATACGTAGTTAATAGCCAAGGTGTTCTTGTTGGGGTTGTTGCTATGCGAGACTTAGTTCTAGCACCTAAAAGCACTACTTTAGAAAAGATAATGAATGCCAATTTGATAGGCTTGCTAAGCCCTAATATGGATAAGGAGTTGGTAGCTCAAATAATGGCAGATACGAATTTCCCTACATTGCCTGTAATAGACGAAGCTGGCGTGCCTCTAGGTATAGTTACGCACGACGACGTTTTAGACGTATTAGTACAAGAAGGCACAGAAGATATACAAAAAATGGCAGGTGCAGGGGCAGACGAAACCCTCTTTGACTCTATACCAGATAGCTTAAAGAGCAGAATGCCTTGGTTGTTTGTAAATTTAATTACAGCATTTTTGGCAAGCTCAGTAGTAGGCGTATTCCAAGACGACATATCTAAACTTGCTCTACTTGCTGTGTTTATGCCTATAATCGCAGGAGTTGGAGGCAACACTGGAGCTCAGGTATTGGCGATTACTGTTCGCTCTATTGCTCTTGGCGAAGTGGAGCTTTTCGATGAGTCGAAAATCTGCCTTAGAGAAACTATCAAGGCTATGCTAAATGGAATTTGCGTTGGATTTTTTGGAGCACTCTTAGTTTTGATACTAACTTTTAGATGGGACTTTGCTATAGTAGTTTGGGTGGCAATGCTATTGAATATGACTATGGGAGGCTTCTTGGGTTGTATAATACCTTTTACCCTAAAACGATTTAAACTCGACCCTGCAACAGGCTCATCAATATTCACTACAGCTCTAACAGACTCTGGAGGCTTCTTAATATTTTTAGGTATAGGGTCGCTATTCTTAGTTTAGAGATTCACCTCTAGGTGAGTTCTAAAAATTAGCAATTAGTTATTTTTTAAATTATTTTTAGCGTAATTTTCTTGTTTTTTAAGGCGAATAATGCAATTATTTAACGTAAAAACAAGGAAATTCAAGCAAAAATAGGCAAAAAAGAACAATTGCCCTTTTCTTAACTTTTCAAAAACTAATTTTTAGAACTCACCTCTACTATTTAAAATGAAAAAACTTATCCTACTTTGCCTACTTTTACTTAGCTCTATTAGCTTATTTGCGAAAAGAAACTTTAATTGCGATATAACGATGTCAGTCCAAGACACTGCGATGGACTGGTGGTATTTTATACCAGAAAATGCTACCCCCTTTGTTCAAGACCTCAAGACTTGTTATAGAGAGGAAAATTTGAACTTTCACCTCTTTTTTAAATTCTTTGAAGAGATAAAAGAGTGTAGCTTTGAATATGAATTTTTTGTAATAGGCAAAGACAAAATGGAGGATATTGCCAGAGAGCGAACTAAGTTTAGCTTCGAGCCAAGCCAGATAAATTCTATAATGCCCCTTGGCAAGCCTGTGAACTATAAATTCTCTAAAGACGCCCCTCTTGGCAAATATGACATATTGTTGCGTGTCATATTCGAAAAGGAAGTCTTTGACTTTGTAAAGAGTATAGAGCTAATTGAGTGGGAACTTCCCAAAGCTATAGATAACTCAAAGGAGGCTACTTCTTTTATATTTAACTACAATCAATTAGCTAATCCAAACGAGCTATTTGCCCTATTTATATCAGAGAATACTCCCCTATTGAAAAAGGGAGCTCCCAAGGGACTAGACTACTTTTTCCTAAACTTTTATAAATACGCTTTCGATGCCCAAGACTTTCTCTACGATAAATTATTGCAAATTTACCCCACTGCTAGCGAAAATCTAAAGAAGAAAATATTGATACTCTTTGCCTATGCCAACAAAGGCTTTAATCCTGTATTTATAGGCGAAGATGACGCTCAAATATATACTTATTTGTCGCAAAATATTATACCTAATCCCTATAAGGAACTAGAAGGTGGCTTTGCTCCAGCTCAACTAGATATGCTTTGGGGCGAGTTTTACGCTACTTCAAGCTACAAGACTTTCCTTAAAATAATTTCTACATTGGAATATACTAAAGAAGGAGCGTACACTGAAAAATTAGTTAGAGAGAAGAAAAGCCCTCAAAGCCCCCAAGAGAAAGCAGACTTTGCAGTTGGTATGACTTACCTTAACACCCTAAAACGCATAACTTTAAGTACAGAAAATCAGCTATTTTTAAAATATCTATACAAAGCAATCGAGTCTAAAAAACTCAGCCAAGCCGTATCTATACAACTTGCAATACTAATAAAAACAGCCAACGAAAACGCAAAAGCCCCCAAAGACCCTGAAGTCATCAACATAGGCAATCTCCAAAAACATAAATAACTAAACTTCCTCCAACTCCAAAAAGGCAACTTCCATATCTGTGCCAATAATTGCACTTAGCTCTTGAGCAACTTTAAAGTTATTATCGCCAAGGCTAATTACATTAAATTTATTTATGCTAGTATAGCCAAGTTGCTCAATGAGAGGCTCAAAATCTCTAGCATTTTTACTAGAGATTATCTTTAGGTGAGTTCTAAAAATTAGCAATTAGTTATTTTTTGAAATATTTTTAGCGTAATTTTCTTGTTTTTTAAGGATAATAATGCAATTATTTGACGTAAAAAGAAGGAAATTCAAGCAAAAATAGGCAAAAAAGAATAATTGCCCTTTTCTTTACTTTTCAAAAACTAATTTTTAGAACTCACCTTTAGAATATAAGATACTATCTTTTTGTTTTGTGCCAAGCCTATAGCTTCATTTACTACAACTGAAACATCTTTAGAAAAACTTTCAATAGACTTTAATTTCAACATTTTAGCAGATAACATTTTCTGAAAATTTTGATGAGCTTGCCTATCTTTAGCCTTAGCTAAATTAAAGGAATATAGCTTATAAAAATCGATTTGCTCACTAATTGGCTCTATTCTTTGAATAAGCCTTATAAAGTCTTGGGTTAAATTTGTATTAAACTTTGTTTCGACTTTAGTTGGGTTTATAAACCACTCAAAAAGGGCATCTCTTTGTAAAAACTTCATCGCTTCTAAACCCAGATTGCTATGCTCTTTATAAAAACTAATCTCGAAATCTGGAGCAATTGCCCTTTTTATCATTATATATATTTGGTACGCAGACAAGCCAAAGACATAAGATAATATGTCAAAATCTTCTATATTAAAGCCAGCCTTTTCTGCATATATTGCATCTAATACAAGCTCTAAATTGTCTACAGTTTTATCGAGTTCATTTATTAAAATCCCTACTTCTATTTTAAAATTTTCATCAAAATTTTCTATAATAAATTTTCTAATCACACTTGGTTTATAATGAAATTTTTCAAAAATAAGAGCAAAAGCTTTTGCAGGGAAACCCCCTTTATTTTTAAAATATATCAATTCAATTAAGCCCCCAATCTTTTCAGGAGATGAGTCCTCAATGAAGTTTATAATATCTTCTATTTCGCTGTTATTCATATTTATATAAAAATCAATTTTAAAAAGCCTTAGTCAAACTCAGCAAAATGAGTAAAAAAAAGAAAATCAATTTTTAGTATAAATAATAATACAACCCCAAGTCAAATAAAAAAGTATACTATAAATAAATTCCACAGCCCATCAAGAACACCACACTCCCACAAAAAAAGCCCTGCATCTCCGCAAGGCGAGTCGTGAAAATCACTGAGAACTTGGCGAAGTTCCTAGCCCCACACTCCGACAAACTCAGTACGAAAGAGAAAGTCCTAGACAAAGGATTTATCGCACGCTTTACGCAATTTAGAGAGCTACATAAAATCAAATGGAAAGATAATGCCCTAAGACACTCAGCTGCCACCTACTACCTAGCCTTGACTAAAAACGCCTATCTCACTGCCGAACAAATGGGACATAGCATAGATGTCTTAAAGAAACACTATAACGGCTTAACCCGAGAAAAAGAGTCAATCGCTTACTTCTCCATAGAGCCAAAACCCTAGCTTTAATGGGAAAACTAAAGCCAAAATCTAAAAAATCATTGACAAAAAATAGCTAATACTACACTATAAGTTTTTTAATAAGAAATGGGTAGTTCTAAAAATTAGCAGTTAATTATTTTTGAATTTATTTTTAGGGTAATTTTTTATGTTTTTGAGGATAATAACAGCGTTATTTGACGAGAAAACAGAAAAAATTGAACAAAAATAAAACGAAAAGAATAACTGTTTATTTGAAAAACTAATTTTCAGAACTACCCAAAGTCATGCCCCTGTAGTTCAACGGATAGAACGAGCGTTTCCTAAACGTTAAATCGGGGTTCGATTCCCTGTGGGGGCGTGATTTTATTTTATTAAACACCAAAAACTTAGAAAACCAAAAAGACGACTAACGAAGATTTTCTCTTCGTTTTTTTGTGCCTATATTCTGCAAGCCTGCTCTCCCTAAGTCATTCATAATCAAGACACCTAATTTGCGTTATTTTTTTGACCTGCAAACAAGCAAACATACGCTTCCCTTGATTGTAAACAACTTAGGACTGCGATTTATCCGATGAACTGCTTGGGGGTTATAAATCTAAATCGCTAATGCCTATATCCATTAACATTTTTGCTAAATCCAATCCATTTATTAATTTTACATTAGACTCTTTTGCTAAATTAATTGCCTCTAAAGAATAACTGTCTGCTGTTGATATTACCCAAGCAATTTTTGAATAATCATCTTCTATTTCTTCCTTTTTCCCTTTATAACTACTTATTTGCTCAACAGCCCATTGATTTGTTTCGCCATCATATTTTTTTACTTGTACATAGAATATAGTTTTCAAAGGTTCAAATATTGCAACTAAATCAGCATATCCCTCTTTTCCAGTTTCGTTCTTTGCTGGAATGTATGAAAAGGAAGCTCCTAACTTCCCAAAATACCATTTTACCAATACTTCTAATTTATCTGGTGTTAATTGAGATTTTACTACATTTAATATTTTCCCTACAACCAATTCTTGGATTTCATTGTAAATACAAATAGGTTTTTCAGCATTTTTTGCCTTAAGAATACTTTCTTCTAAATCTGAAATATCTAAATTGGTATCTCGAGCTTTCATTCTGGAACTTAATAATGAATCTGCATAAGAATTTTTTTCTAAATCAAGTTTTATGGGACGAACTTTTCTTACAAAACCTAAATCAACAACGTGTTTATTCCAAAATAAATATTTTTCTGTTGTCCTTGTGATATCATCATTATTCCAATCTTTTAATTCATAATCAAATTTGGTATTAGTAATAGAAATAGCTTCTTCATCTATAATTTCATAGAGTGAAAATTTTTTATAGTCAGGAACAAGTACGATATCTCCTTTTTTCATTCCATATAAAAAACGGTATAAGTGAAAACGCCTTCTATCCTTGCGTTTCCCCCATTGTTCTTCAAATAAATCGGAAAGTAATTCAATATTCTTTCCTTCTTTTATTGTTATATTTTCGTTTTCACTAAAATCAGAAAACCCTATAGACAAATAACCATTTTCTAAAAGTGGTCTTGATATGTTTGCGTAGTGTGAAATTCTGTGTAGCCAATATTTTTTATTTTCCATAAAAGAACAAAAATGATATTTTGCTCAATATGCAATAATTAAACTCTGAATGATTGCAGATTTAAATATAAATTTCTTTATATAGTAAATTGATTATTAATCTAAATTTTTAGCTTACACAAAAATCAGCACATAGAAGAACAAGTCAGTTCTAGGGTAAAGCTTGACAAGCGAAAACTTTCAAAACTATTGAAGGCGATGAAGAAATCTGACGTGCTAATTGTGTCAGAAATTTCACGTCTGGGCAGAAGTTTATTAGAGGTAATGGGTGTGCTAAATTTTTGTATGCAACGAGATGTCAAAGTCATCGCAATTAGGGCAACTTATTGAAATTGGGCTTCGCTAACAAAAGTTCTTTTTTGCCTATTTTTACTTAAATTCCCTTGTTCTTACGTCAGAGAGGTCAACTATCCTCCTTAAAAAACAAAGAAATTACGCCAAAAATAATCTAAAAAATAACTAATTGCCAATTTCAATAAGTCACCCAGAAAAATACGAGCTAGTCGACAATATCAACTCAAAAGTTCTAGCCTTCGCCTTTGCCCTTTCGGCAGAAATAGAGCGTCTTTTTTATCTGGGATAGCAATATGAGCTATGCGAATTTGCGTAAGGGCTTTAACCCTTCTATGGAAGTGGCACTGCCACTCGCAACGAACAAAAGAAGCCTTAGCTCGCAAAAAAGCCGAAGGAGTCAAACTTGGCAGACCCCCAGCCCTCAACAAATATCTAAAACTTAGAGACAAAGAAGAAGTCATATCCAAAATGCTAAAAAACGGCTACCAAAAAATCGAAATAATGCGAAAACTCAAAGTCTGCCGAGTCACCCTCAACAAATTCATTAAACTAAAATCCCTAGATTAAAGCCAAAATTTACAAAAACTACCTTGCAATATCCTATAAATAAAAATACGCAAACAGTCGCCCCTAAGAGTCAACATAAACAACCCTACGACTTTTAAATCCCCCATTTTAGCTAGCCGTCTAATGGGCTAAAGTATCTAAAGTAATATGAAAAAGTAGATACAAAGAAACCTTTTTAACAAAATGTATCTACACTCCAATTGCGTAAGCATACAAATACCTATCTTCAATGCACATTTCCATAAAAACAAAAGCCAAAAAGCTAGAACAAATCCAATCCCCTTCCAACGCAAAACTCTACCTCCACTGGCTCTCAAACAAAGCCTAGAAAACTCCGAGATAGTAGATATACAACCACCTCCCAAAACGCCTCACAAGCCCATCTAAGAACATTCTTAAAATCTAAATCAACCCTCAACACTCCACCTGTAATCTATGTGGTTTCTATGTGGTTTCTATGTGGTTTTGCCCACCTACATTCCACTAAAACCATATAACAAAAAACACGCACAACCCCAGACAAAACCTAACATCGCACCAAGCAAACTACACTTTTATGTGGAACTTTCCCAAAACACCCCTCGTTCCACTTTCCCACCCTGCCACTCACCCCTGCCATAACAAATGAGCCTAATAGATTCCTTGACTATTTAATATATCCTTGTATATAATTTTATTCTTGCGTATAAGATGCATTTTTCTATATCATTCAAAAACTTAACAAAATGAATGCTTCAAATATAAGAGATAATAAAACAAAAGAAACTTCAGTAGGAGCCTTTCTTGAAAAAAACATAAAGGAAAGCTCTACGTTGTCTTTTGTGTCTGCATATTTCACTATTTATGCGTATAAATTTTTAAAAGACAAATTAGAATCAATTAGTTCTTTGAGATTTTTATTTGGAGAACCAAACTTTATTTTAGATCCAAACAAATCATCTGCCAAAAATTTTTCATTAACAGAATCATCTCTATTTTTAAACAATAGATTAGAGCAAAAAAAAATAGCAAAAGAATGTGCAGAATGGATTAACAATAAGGTAGAAATTAAATCTATAACCAACGAAAAACTCATACATGGTAAAATGTACCATATTGATAATCCTAATATAGAATCTACGGCAATGATAGGTAGTTCCAATATGACTGCAAGCGGACTGGGGTATGCAAAGAATTCCAATATAGAATTGAATTTGGAGTTAAATGACCGACGAGACATTGCAGATGTATTAAATTGGTTTGAAGATATTTGGAACGACAACTTTCTTTCTAGGGATGCAAAAAAAGAAGTTTTAGATTATTTATCAAAGCTACACGCGGACACATCTCCCGAATTTATCTATTACTTAACTCTATTTAAGGTATTTGAAAACACAATCAAAGAAAACGATGGGTTTAACCTAATTGAAGAAAAAACAGGGTTCTTTGAAACCAAAATATGGAATAGCTTATATTCTTTTCAAAAAGATGGCGTAAAGGGGGCTATAAATAAAATTCAAAAACATGGAGGTTGTATAATTGCGGACAGTGTTGGTCTGGGTAAAACATTTGAAGCATTAGCTGTAATTAAGTATTTTGAAATAACGAATAGAGGTAGAGTTTTAGTCTTATGTCCTAAGAGACTCGGCGATAACTGGATGCTATGGAAAAATCCCGACAATAGAAATACTCTTATTGAAGATAGGTTTAACTACGAAGTCCTTTATCATAGCGATCTTACCAGAAACTCAGGAAATTCGAATGGAGTAGATTTATCCTCTATTAATTGGGGAAATTATTCGTTAGTTGTCATTGATGAATCTCATAATTTTAAAAATAATAGCGAAAAAATATTAGGGAAAAAGAACGGCGAGGATCCTTCTTTTACTAGATATGGGAAATTAATGCAGGATGTTCTTTTAAAAGGGATTGATACAAAAGTCCTATTGCTATCTGCTACTCCAGTAAACACTTCATTAAAAGACCTACGTAATCAAATATATTTAATAACAAAAAAAGAAAATTCTTTGCTGTCTCTCGAATCAGAGGGTATACATAACATATCTACTACGTTAAAAAACGCACAGGCTCAATTTGCGAACTGGGCAAAAAATAGACTAGACAAAAACATTCCTGTTTCTGAATTACTAAACAATTTAGATTCTAATTTTTTTAAGCTACTAGACGAAATAACAATTGCTAGGTCTAGGAAGCATATTTCAGACAATTACAATTCTTCAGACATAGGGAGTTTTCCTGAAAGATTACCCGCTAAATCGATATCTCCAAAGCTAGATTTAAACGACAAGTTCCCTTCTTACGATGCGATGTATGAAGAGATGAAAAAATTGAATTTATCTATTTATAATCCATCTAGATATGTAAAAAAAGAATGGAATAATACATATGGAATAAAAAAAGGATTAAAGAAGGATAAGTTTGACGAGCAAAAAACAAGAGAGTTTTTCTTAATCCACATGATGAGAATGAATCTCCTAAAGAGGCTTGAAAGTTCTATAGATTCCTACAGAATAACATTATCAAATATAAATAAAACACTAAAATACACTCTAGATAAAATAGACAAATTTCTCTATAATAATAATTCCATAGATGATATCGAAATCAACATAGATAAAGATTATATAGATCCTGATTTTTTAGAGGAATCAGAAAAAGAACTCATTTCCGATATGGAGATTGGTGGCAAATTGAAATTTAAACTTGCCCATTTGAATTTAGCGGAATGGAAACAAGACATACTAAAGGATAGAGATGCTTTGCGTACTCTTCTAAATAATGCAAATGCAATTTCTCCAGAAGATGACGGAAAATTATTCTCTTTGATGAAATTAATCGAAGATAAAGTTTTAACTCCTATAAATCCAAAGAATAAAAAAGTGCTAATATTTACTGCATTCTCAGATACGGCAAAGTATTTATATGACAATTTGAATGCTTGGGCTTCAGTGAAATTAAAGCTACATATTGCTTGCGTATCGGGAGGTATGGATAGCAACAAAACTTCATTTAATGACCCTAGGTTTAAACATCAAACAAAGTTCGACTCTATTCTTGCTAATTTTTCGCCTAAATCTAAAAATAGGATAAAAATGAATGGGATGCCTCAAGATAACGAAATAGATATTCTTATTGCAACAGACTGCATATCTGAAGGACAAAACTTGCAAGACTGTGACACTGTAATTAATTATGATATACATTGGAATCCAATAAAAATAATTCAAAGGTTTGGGCGTGTAGATAGATTAAAATCTGAAAATAAATATATTCAACTTATAAATTTCTGGCCTACAGCTGATTTAAATAAATATATAAAACTAAAAGAACGAGTAGAAACTCGAATGGCATTAACTGACTTAACAGCTACTGCCGACGATAATTTGTTATTAAACAACAATTCTGATCTAGAAAATATATTAGACAATGAAGATTTTACCTATAGAGATAAGCAATTGCTAAAACTGAAAGATGAAATTTTAGATTTAGAAGAAATGACAGATTCTATTACTCTAAGCGATTTTACTTTAGATGAATTTAGATCGGATTTAATTAGTTACATAGAAAAAAATCGAGAATTGCTAGAGAAATCTCCATTAGGTTTATATTCAATTGTAAATGAGCCTATAAAAGATAATTCAAAGCAATTGACTATAAAAGAGTTTGACGACCCTTTTTATGACATAGCTAAAAGTGGAATTATATTTTGCTTAAAACATATAAAAAATGAAAAACCTAAAGATAAGATAAATCCATTGCATCCATATTTTCTCGTATATATACGAGAAGATGGAACTGTTCGCTTTAATTTTATAAACTCAAAGAATATTTTATTGATGTTTAAAAATCTTTGTAAAGGGAAAGGCGTAGATTATAACTTATGCAATCTTTTTGACGAGAAAACAAAGAATGGAGAAGATATGTCTAAATACAATGACTTGCTTTTAAAATCATTAGAAAACATAAAATCTACTTTCGAGAAAAAAAACTTTAATCTTATTTCCAATAACAAGGATTCAAAACTAGAACTGTTAAAAAACAAGCCAACTACAGCAACCGATACTTTTGAGCTTGTATCTTGGTTAGTAATATCAAAATCAAAATAAATTTATGTCAAATATTAAGCAAAAAATAAAAGAAAATATAAATCTTTTTAAAAATAACCCGTTAAAAAATCAATCTATAAAATTTTTTAAGGAATTGGGGTATTCAAGCGACAGAACGATTGATATGAATAGTCCTCTTGAATTTTACGACTGGGTAAATTCAATAAACCCCAATAAATTTATAAAAGAAAAGGCTTTGTTCGAAAAGTGGAAAAGCATTAATGTTTTATTTCAAATAACGGATGATGAATTAAGTTTCAACCAAACTCTATTTAAAGATAATGATATTAGTCATTCAAACCTAAAGAGCTATCTGTTTTTTGCTATAGATTTAGATATCGCGGAATCGGAAACTCTTCCTAGAGGTAAATTATCGGACATTACAAGGCAAATAAATAAAGTATTTGCGATGCCTGTCTTGATTTTATTTAGATACTCAAACAAATTAAGCATTGCAATAATAAATAGAAGAGAAAATAAAAGAGATAAAGATAAGGATGTCCTAGAAAAGGTTACCTTAATAAAAGATATTTCAATATTGTCTCCACATAGAGGTCATCTCGAGATTTTAAAAGATTTATCTATATCAGAAATATCTACTGATTACGCTTGCTCTAATTTCGACGAATTACATTCTGCATGGAGTAAAATATTAGATGTAAACACTCTTAACAAGCGTTTCTTTAAAGAAATATCAAATTGGTATTTTTGGGCGTTAAAACATCTACAATTTCCTCTTCAAAATGATATAAGTAAAACAGAGCTAAATCCTACATCTACGATAAGAATGCTTACTCGTATAATATTTGTATGGTTTATAAAAGAAAAAGGTTTAATCCCTGAAGAAATTTTCAATCCTAAATATTTAAAAGAAAATCTATTTGCCCATCAATTAAACTGGGAAATTACAGATGAGAGTGCTTATTATAAAGCTATATTGCAAAATCTCTTTTTTGCTACATTGAATTCTGAAATGGGAGATAAAAAACGCCCTAGAAGATTTCGATCAAAAAATGAGAAAGGTTTAGATGGCAATTTTGGAATACATAATGTATATAGATATGAAAAATTGTTTTCTGACCCCAAATTAGCGTTGGAATTATTTAAGAATGTTCCTTTTCTTAATGGTGGTCTCTTTGAGTGTTTAGATGATACAACTAAGATGTATGAACGTAAAGATGGCACTAGATCATACACTCGTATTGATGGATTTTCAGATAGAGCCGATAATCAATTAAAGGTACCTAATTATTTGTTTTTTGATGAAACCAAAGAGGTTGACTTAAGCGAAGATTACGGCAAAGAGAAAACAGCAAAAAAGAGCAAGGTAAGAGGTCTCTTAAATATACTTTCTTCGTATAAATTTACGATAGCAGAAAATACACCTATAGAAGAGGAAATTGCATTAGACCCTGAACTTTTAGGTAAAGTTTTTGAAAATTTACTTGCATCATATAATCCAGAGACAAAGACTTCAGCGAGGAAGGATTCTGGCTCGTTTTATACCCCTAGAGTAGTAGTTGACTATATGGTTGATGAATCTATAAAGCTTCATCTGAAGAAAAGTTTAGTCAACTATGGAATGCCAGAAGAAGATGCCATTGAAGGATTAGACATACTCTTTGCATATACAGAAAAGGAACATCTATTTAATAATGAAGAAGTCAGTGCCCTTATTGCAGCTATTGACAATTTAAAGATACTAGACCCTGCATGTGGATCTGGTGCATACCCTATGGGGATATTGCATAAGCTTGTTTATATTCTACATAAATTAGATCCAGAAAATAAAAAATGGAGAAATAGACAAGAAGAAAAAGTAGAATCTATTGAAGATACTGTATCTAGGGAAAATGCATTACAAGCAATAGCAGATACCTTTACTAAATATTCGGATAATAATGATTATGGAAGAAAATTATATTTAATTGAAAATTGTATACACGGAGTTGATATACAGTCTATTGCTTGCCAAATAAGCAAATTGAGATTTTTTATATCTTTAATATGTGAACAAAAAGTTGATGACAAGTTAGAGAACAGAGGAATACGTCCATTGCCTAACTTAGAAACCAAGTTTGTTTGTGCCAATACATTGATAAAATTAAACAAACCAGAACAACTTTTATTAAGAAATCCAGAAATTGATAAAAAAGAAAAAGAACTTGAGGTAGTCAGGGATAAACACTTTGGAGCAAGAAACCCTGAAACAAAGAAGAAATATAGAGAAAAAGACGAAGTTTTAAGAGAAGAAATCGCACAATTATTATTAAATGATGGTTGGGACGATGAAGTTGCCACGCAAGTATCATCTTGGAATCCTTACGATCAAAATTCATCAGCCAATTTTTTTGATTCAGAATGGATGTATGGAATAAAAGATGGATTTGATATAGTAATTGGCAACCCGCCTTATGTTCAATTGCAGAAATTCAAGGGGAATCCTATCCAGAAAATTTACAAAGATTTAGGTTTTAAAGTACATAATTCAAATGGTGATATCTATTGCTTATTTTATGAAAAAGGAATGGCTTTATTGGCAAAAGGTGGCATATTGACTTATATTACATCTAATAAGTGGATGAGAGCTGGTTATGGGGAAGAACTTAGAGATTTCTTTACAAACAATGAAAACAACCCTATTGTTTTAATAGATTTAGGCCCTAATGTTTTTGAGAACGCGACAGTTGATACAAATATTTTGATTATAGAAAAATCTCCTTATGAAAAGAACACGATGTCTTGTAAGCTTGCAGACCGTTCAATAAATATGAGCGATTATTTTAGACAGAATGCAACCCCCATGGAATTCGACTCAAGTAGCTGGTGTATATTGTCAGAAATAGAGCAATCTATTAAGCGAAAAATCGAAGCTGTCGGCACTCCTCTT